>NZ_KB897949.1:0-339187 GCF_000377265.1 Thioalkalivibrio sp. ARh3 | reverse complement strand
CCGCGTAGTAGCCCGAACGGCTCGCCTCCAGCAGATCGCAGACCCGCTGCACCGAAGCCTTCTCCGTCAGGACCCTGATGCAGCGATGCATCACTTCAGTTCCCGGGCGAAGAAGGCCGAGGCCTTTTTTAGGATGGCCTTGTCCTCCCGCAGCCGACGGTTCTCTTCCTCCAGCTCCCGGATCCGCCGCTGCTCCGGCGTCAGGGGCCGGCCGTCGCCGGCTTCTCCAGCGCGATCCGCTTTGAGCTGCTCGACCCAGCGTCGAACGGCCGTCTCGCCGACCCCGGTGTCCCGCACCACTTGCGGCACACTCTGGCCCTCATCCACCACCATCCGGGCCACCCGAAGCTTGTACTCCGGATCAAAATTCCTGCGTCCCATATCGTCTCCTCGATCAGATCCCAATCATTCCACCGATCGAGGTGTCCACGAAAATTAGACCAGCACATACAGGGGCGGGGCGGCGCCATGTAGGTGGGTAGCGTTTTAGCCGATGGGGGTTATGTCCGGCGCCGCATCGCGCAGGGGGCTGCGCTCCTACAACGAGCCGACACCTCCTGTAGGAGGCCAGCCCCCTGGCCGATTTGGGCCTTTCCGGTAGCAGCGTGCGATCAATCGGCGGGCTCCAGGAGGAGGGCGGTCAGCGGCGGCAGGTGGAGGTAGAGTGTGGCGGGGTGGCCGTTGCGCTCGATGGGTTCGGCGTGGGCGTGGGCGGGGCCGCGGGAGTCGCCGCCGTAGGCCTGGGCGTCGGTGTTGAGGACGACGCGCCACGGGCCGGGGCGCGGGGCGGGCACCGGGTGGGCGCCGCGTTCGATGGGGGTGAGGTTGAGCACGACGACGCATTCCCGGCCGTGGTTGTCGCGGCGCAGGAAGCTGAGGGTGGAGTGCGAGGCGTCGTTGCAGTCCAGCCAGGAGAAGCCGTCGGGCTCGAATTCGCGGCCGTGCAGGGCGGCGTGGTCGCGGTAGACGCGGTTGAGGTCGCGCACGAGCTGCTGCAGGCCCTGGTGCAGCGGGTATTGCAGGACGTACCAGTCCAGTTCGCGGTCCTCGGACCACTCGGGGCCCTGGCCGAATTCCTGGCCCATGAACAGGAGCTTCTTGCCGGGGTAGAGCCACTGCCAGGCATAGAGCAGGCGCAGGTTGGCGTGCTGTTCCCATTCGTTGCCGGGCATGCGGCCGCGCAGGCTGCGTTTGCCGTGCACGACTTCGTCGTGGGAGAAGGGCAGGACGAAGTTCTCGCTGTAGGCGTAGATCTGGCCGAAGGTGAGCTGGTTGTGGTGGTAGTGGCGGTAGATCGGGTCCATGCCGAAGTAGGTCAGGGTGTCGTGCATCCAGCCCATGTTCCATTTCATGGTGAAGCCGAGCCCGCCCATGGACGGCGGGCGGCTGACGCCGGGCCAGGCGGTGGATTCCTCGGCGATCATCACCACGCCCGGGTGTGTGGTCTGCACGGTCTCGTTCAGGTGGCGCAGGAAGTCGATCGCCTCCAGGTTTTCGTTGCCGCCGTGGATGTTGGGCAGCCAGTCGTGCGGCTCGCGGTCGTAGTCGCGGTAGAGCATGGAGGCGACGGCGTCGACGCGCAGGCCGTCGATGTGGAAATCCTCGACCCAGCACAGCGCGCTGGAGAGCAGGAAGTTGCGCACCTCGGGGCGGGAGTAGTTGAAGATCAGCGTGCCCCAGCCGCGGTGTTCGCCGATGCGCGGGTCTTCGTGTTCGTACAGCGCGGTGCCGTCGAAGCGGGCGAGCGCGAACTCGTCGCGCGGGAAGTGGCCGGGTACCCAGTCGAGCAGCACGCCGAGGCCGGCCTGGTGGGCCTGGTCGACGAAGTAGCGAAAGTCGTCCGGGTCGCCAAAGCGCGAGGTGGGGGCGAAAAAGCCGGTGCTCTGATAGCCCCAGGAGCCGTCGAACGGGTGCTCGGTGATCGGCAGCAGCTCGAGATGGGTGAAGCCCATGTCGCGGGCATAGGGCACGAGGCGTTCGGCCAGCTCGCGGTAGTTCGGCCACTGCCCCTCGGGGCTGCGCTGCCAGGAGCCCAGGTGCACCTCGTAGATGCTCATCGGGCGGTGTTTCCAGCCCTCGGGGTCACGGTTGTGCAGCCAGTCCTCGTCGCCCCAGGTGTAGTCGCTTTGCGGCTGGATGCGGGCGGCTGTGTCCGGGCGCAGCTGGTAGGCGCGGGCGTAGGGGTCGGTGCGGACGTGGATGGTGCCGTGGTCGCGGTTGCGGATCTCGAATTTGTAGAGCGTGTCGTGGTCCAACCCGGGAATGAAAAGCTCCCAGATCCCGCTGCCCGGATGCACGGTCATCGGGTGGCAGCGGCCGTCCCAGCGGTTGAAGTCGCCGACGACGGAGGCGCGCTCGGCGTTCGGCGCCCAGACGGCGAAGCGCACACCGTCGATGCCATCGCGGGTCTGCGGGTGGGCGCCGAGTATCCGGTGGGCGTGCCAGTGGCGGCCTTCGGAAAACAGGTGGCGGTCGAACCCGGGGATGTCCGGGGCGAAGCTCCAGGGGTCGATGGTGCGTAACGTGTCCGTGCCGCCCTCGGGGGTCCAGTGGAGCTCCGGGTGTGCGGGGAGGGCATCGCCCTGGCCCTGCCAGGTGAAGAGTCCGGGGATTCTGGTACTCGCGACGAGCGGCAGGTTGGGGCCTTCTGAAAGTGTGATCCAGACCTCACTCGCATGCGGCAGCCAAGCACGGTAGCAGGCAGTCTCTTGATCCAGCGCATGGAGCCCCAGGACGCTGTGCGGATCATGGAGGCGGGCCTCCGGCAAACGCGCCAGGGTATCGGCGACGGGTGTGATGCATTTGCTGGATGCTGTTGTCATACTCGAATCACACTCTGTGTTGGGTTGGGCCCACGGCCCCGATTGGTCTTTAACGCAAGGATGGGTGCATGAATCCGCAACCGCAACGTTTTGTTAGCCGTCTGACTCGCGAGACTCTGGCCCTGATCCTTGCCGGTGGGCGGGGTTCGCGGCTGAAGCAGCTGACGCTCTGGCGGGCCAAGCCGGCCGTGCCGTTTGGCGGCAAATTCCGCATCATCGACTTCCCCTTGTCCAACTGTATCAACTCGGGCATCCGTCAGGTCGCGGTGCTGACGCAGTACAAGGCGCATTCGCTGATCCAGCATATCCAGCGCGGCTGGAGCTTCCTGCGCGGGGAGTTCGGCGAGTTTATCGAGCTGCTGCCGGCGCAGCAGCGCATCGAGACATCCTGGTACCAGGGGACGGCGGACGCGGTCTATCAGAACATCGACATCATCCGGCAGCACGAGCCGCGGTATGTGCTGATCCTGGCCGGCGACCATATCTACAAGATGGACTACGGCCAGATGATCGCCTTCCACGTGGAGAGCGGGGCGGACATGACGGTCGGTTGCCTGGAGGTGGAGCGCGACCGGGCGAAGGCGTTCGGGGTGATGGGGGTGGATGCCGCCGGCCGCATCACCTCGTTTGCGGAGAAGCCGGAGGACCCTCCGAGTATCCCGGGCAAGAGCACGCACTCGCTGGCCTCGATGGGGATCTATGTGGTCAACAGGGATTTCTTGTTCGAGCAGCTGATCAAGGATGCGGACGACACGTTCTCCACGCATGACTTCGGCAAGGACATCATCCCCGACATCATCGAGCGCTATCAGGTGATGGCCTATCCGTTCCGCGACGAACAGGGCGTGCGCCAGGGCTACTGGCGCGATGTGGGGACGATCGACTCCTACTGGCAGGCGAACCTCGAGCTGATCGGCGTGACGCCGGAGCTGAACCTGTACGACTCCGACTGGCCGATCTGGACCTACCAGGAGCAGCTGCCGCCGGCCAAGTTCGTGTTTGACGACGACGACCGGCGCGGCATGGCGATCGACTCCATGGTCTCGGGCGGATGCATCATCTCGGGCAGCACGATCCGCCACTCGCTGTTGTTCTCCAACGTGCAGGTGAATGCCGGATCGACGATGGAGGACTCGGTGATCCTGCCCAGCGTGACGGTGGGTGAGGACTGCGTGATCCAGAAGGCGGTGATCGACAAGGGCTGCAAGATACCGGACGGGACCCAGATCGGCGTGGATGACGAGGCAGACGCCCGTGACTATTACATCTCGCCCGAAGGCGTGCGGGTGATAACGCCCGAGATGCTCGGGCAGGCTACACACCATGTCCGCTAGAACCGCTCTGGTGCCTACCCCACCCAAGCTCGATGTGGTGCTGTGCTGGCACATGCACCAGCCGCAGTATTTCGAGAGCGGCGCGGGTGAATACGCCCTGCCCTGGACGTACCTCCATGCGCTGAAGGACTACACGGACATGGCCGCCCACCTGGAGGCCTGCCCGAAGGCGCGCGCGGTGGTCAACTTTGCACCGATCCTGCTGGAGCAGCTGGCGGACTATGGCGAGCGTCTCGATGCCTGCGTGCGCGAGCACCGGCCGGTGGGCGATCCGGTGCTGGATCTGCTGCACATGGATGTGGTGCCGACGGATCCGGCGCAGCGCCAGGAGATTCTGCGGGTGTGCCTGCGGGCGCATGCCCCGCGCATGATCGAGCCGTTTCCGCTGTTCCAGCGCCTCGCCGATATCGCCCGCAAGGCGCTGGAGGAACCGCTGCTTCTGGGGCATCTGGACGCGCGCTTCTTCCAGGATCTGGCGACCTGCTACCACCTGGCCTGGCTGGGCGAGACGATCCGGCGCGCCTACCCCGAGGTGCAGGGCTGGCTGAAGACCGACACGAACTTTGCGCGTGGCATGCGCCAGCGTCTTCTGACCCTCATCCGCGACGAGGTCAAGGGCATCCTGCCGCGCTATCGTGAGCTGGCGGACAGCGGCCGGGTGGAGCTCGCGTTCAGCCCTTATGCGCACCCGATCATGCCGCTGATGATCGACCTGGCCTCTGCCCGCGAGGCCATGCCGGAGATGGAGCTGCCCGCAGCCCCTGCCTATCCCGACGGCGAGGCCCGCGTGCGTTGGCATATCGAGCGCGGCCTGGAGGTGTTCGAGAAGCATTTCGGCTTTCGCCCGCGCGGGTGCTGGCCGTCCGAAGGGAGCCTGAGCGAGGCCACCATCCGCTTGCTGGATGAGTACAAGCTGTGCTGGACGGCCAGTGGCCAGACCGTGCTCGCCAACAGCCTGGCGGCCGCGGGCGAAACGGCCGAGTCCAATACGGGGTCGGCCGAGGAGGAGGGCTGGCTGCACCGGCCCTATCAGCTCAAAGGAAGCAAGATCGAGCTGTTCTTCCGCGATGACGGTCTCTCCGATGCCATCGGCTTCCAGTATGCGGAGTGGCATGCGGATGACGCGGTAGGCGATTTCATCCATCACCTGGAGAACATCGCCGCCGTATCGCCGAAGGGTGGGGTGGTTTCGGTGGTCCTGGATGGCGAGAACGCCTGGGAGTACTACCCGGAGAACGGCTACTATTTCCTGAGTGCGCTGTACGAGCGTCTCGCGAATCACACCGACCTGAATCTCTGCACCTTCTACGATATCTGCCGGCGCAGTGGAAAGGGGCGCGACCGGGGCGAGTTGCCAGAGCTGGTCGCCGGTAGTTGGGTATACGGCACGTTCTCGACCTGGATCGGCGATCCGGACAAGAACCGGGGGTGGGACAGTCTGATCGAGGCCCGCGAGGCCGTTGACCAGGCGGTGGACGAGGACCCCTCGCTGGACACGCCGGAATTGCGCGAGCAGCTGGCCATCTGCGAAGGCTCGGACTGGTGCTGGTGGTTCGGGGAGTACAATCCCGCCGGTTCGGTCAGTGACTTCGAGCAGCTTTATCGCCGGCACCTGGCGCGGCTTTATCAGCTTGCCAATCTCAACGTTCCCGAGTCCCTTGGAGAGGTGCTGTCCGTCGGCAGTGGCGATCCGGCTGCCGGTGGCACGATGCGCATGGGCCAGACGGGCTGATGGTTGGCGAGAAACACGCCAACCCCCTGATGCAGAGGCGACGAGCGGGGGTGCTGCTGCATCCTACCTCGTTGCCCGGCTCCGAGCCGGTCGGGACCCTGGGGGGCGAAGCCTACGCCTTCCTCGACTGGGCCCGTCGCGCAGGATTTGCTCTTTGGCAGATTCTGCCGCTGCACCCCCCGCATGAGGACGGTTCGCCCTACGCGAGCATCTCCGCCTTTGCCGGCGATACGCGCCTGATCGATCCCCGGTTGCTGGCCGAGCGTGTGGGACTCTCGGCGGACAGCGGCACCGGGGCGGCGATGCTGGCGCGGGCGCATGCCCGGTTGCATGACACGCCCGCGGTTTGGCGGGAGGCCTATCAGCGATTCTGTCAGGAGCAGGGCTCCGTCTGGCTGGATGACTATGCCCGCTTTGTGGTGATCCGGGCACGGGAGGAAGGACGGCCCTGGTGGGAGTGGTCGCCGGATCTGCGTGATCGCGACGCGGACGCACTGGAACGGCTCGATGCCGAGGCGCAGGACGAGCTGGAACGGGTGCGCTTTGCCCAGTTCGTGTTTTTCGACCAGTGGCACGACCTGCGCCGCCAGGCGAAGGATCTGGATATTCTGATCCTGGGTGACATGCCGATCTTCGTGGCGCACGACTCGGCCGATGTCTGGGCGCATCGCGACCTGTTCGACCTGGACGAGACCGGGCATCCGCTAACCGTCGCGGGCGTGCCCCCCGACTACTTCTCCGCGACCGGGCAGCGCTGGGGCAATCCCCAGTATCGCTGGGACCGGCTGGAGGCCACCGGTTACCGCTGGTGGATCGAGCGCATGCGCTGGGCGCTGGAGACGGCGGACGCAGTACGCATCGACCATTTCCGCGGGTTCGAGGCGAGCTGGGGGATCCCAGCCGAGGAGCCCGACGCGACCAACGGCCGCTGGGTGCCGGGCCCGGGCGAGCCGTTCTTCCGGCATCTGCAGGACGAGCTGGGCACGCTACCGCTGCTGGCCGAGGATCTCGGCGTGATCACGCCCGAAGTCACGGCGCTGCGCGACCATTTCGACCTGCCGGGCATGCGCATCCTGCAGTTCGCCTTCGAGGGCGGCGAGGACAACCCGTACCTTCCGGCCAACCATGACGATGCCAGTGCCGTCTACACCGGCACACATGACAACGACACCACCCTTGGCTGGTTTCACTCGCTCACGCCGGAGATGCAGGAGCATGTCGTCAATACGCTGAACGAGGGTGCGGCCGAGGAAATGCCGTGGCCGATGATCCGTGCCGCCTATCGCTCGGTGGCCCAGCTGGCGATCCTGCCCATGCAGGACGCACTGGCCCTGGACACGCGGGCCCGCATGAATCGCCCCGGCACCATGGAAGATGGGAACTGGCTCTGGCGCTTTTCCTGGCGGCAGGTGCCCGATGACCGGGCAGCAGAACTGCGACGGCTCGCCGAGGAGACCCAGCGTTTGTGAAGGACGGAATGGGCTGGCCCATTGTCAGCCTGCCCCGCATCCCGGAGAATGCCGGCCACCGGAGGGGTGGCAGAGTGGTTGAATGCACCGGTCTTGAAAACCGGCAGGGATTCACGTCCCTCGTGGGTTCAAATCCCACCCCCTCCGCCATTTCCCTGTTTCTTCACGCTTGAACGCGCTAGCGCGTCGGTGGATTGTGTGGGACGCGATTTGGCGGCCACCGCGACTCGTAGGGTGCGGCTGAGCCCCGCGAAACGCACCTTTGCCCAAGCCGAGCGAAACCCGATGTGATTCGCTTTGCTCATCACATCCTACGGCGCTGCGTCGGATTTACTCTCGTGGCAACCATTCTCGCTTGACGCCGAACACCGGTAGACGTAATCTTGCCGCCGTTCTGGGCGGTTAGCTCAGCGGTAGAGCACTGCCTTCACACGGCAGGGGTCACTAGTTCGAACCTAGTACCGCCCACCAGCATTATCAAAGGGTTAGGTCCATGCGGGCCTAACCCTTTTTTGTTGGGGGGTGCAACATCGTGGAGGTGATGGGTATCGCTTAGCGGGGAGGCACTGGGCCGCGAACGAACGCGCGCTTCAATCAGTAGCGTCGTAGATACCGTCTTGCCCTATGCGGTGCAAGGGTCCCGGCAGGTTGTGCCTCGCCCTGCAGGCCGCCTTCGCTTCGCTGCGGCGTTCCGGTGTCGCTACGCGCCACCGGTCGAACCATCGTGATGATGTCGTGGGTTCAAATCCTTGGGCACGGAGAGCGTCGTAGGATGTGATGAGCCAAGCGAATCACATCGGGGTTTCGCTCGGCTTGGGCGAAGGTGCGTTTCGCGGGGCTCAACCGCACCCTACTAGTGGCGGTGGCGGCCGATGCGTGAAAACCCTGGGAAATGGCGGAGAGGGAGGGATTACTCGGCACGATGTGCCTCGCCCTGCGGGTCGTCGCCTGAGGCGACGTTCTGGCATCGCTGCAGGCTGCCAGTCGAACCATCATTTTCTATCCCTCGGGTTCGAATCCCGACGCCTCAGGGGCCAGACGTGCGAAAGGGGCCACTTGGGCCCCCTTGCTTGAATCTGGCGGAGAGGGAGGGATTACGGCGACGTTGTCGCCGCCCTTCGGGCCGCCTTCGCTGCGCTGCGGCGTTCCGGTGTCGCGACGCGCCACCGGTCGACCCATCTTTTCTGATTCCTCGGGTTCGAATCCCGGAATGCTGGGGGCTAGAAATGCAAAAGGGGCCATATAGGCCCCCATGCTGAACTTGGCGGAGAGGGAGGGATTACTCGGCGCAGCGCGCCTCGCCCTGCGGGCCGTCACCAGCGGTGACGTTCTGGCATCGCTGCGCGCTGCCAGTCGAACCATCGTGTCTAATTCTTCGGGTTCGAATCCCCGTACCTCAGGGGTTATACATGCAAAAGGGGCCATACGAAGCCCCTTTGCGAAAATCTGGCGGAGAGGGAGGGATTCGAACCCTCGGTACTCGCGAGAGTACAACGGTTTTCGAGACCGCCCCGTTCGACCACTCCGGCACCTCTCCGAATTGCTGCACCGTGCGGGGTCGAGCCGCGACGGCGGAGCGAATCCTAGCAGATTCGGAGGCTTTAGCGGTAGCGGGTCAGGGCATCAGGCGGGTGATTTCCCAGCCATCGCTCCCCCGGTGGTACTGGAAGCGGTCGTGCAGGCGGCCGGCCCGGCCCTGCCAGAATTCGAACAGCTCGGGCTGCAGGCGGTAGCCGATCCAGGCGGGGTCGCGGGGAATCGCGCCTTCGGGGTATTGCTGTTCCAGGGCGTGGACGCGGCCTTCGAGGTCGGTGCGCGTGCCGATGGGCTGGCTCTGGATGGAGGCGGCAGCGGCCAGCTGACTGGCGCGCGGGCGCTGGGCAAAGTATTCGTCGGCCGCCTCGCCGGGGAGAGCGGTCACGCTGCCTTCCACGCGGATCTGGCGCTCGGTTTCGGGCCAGTAAAACAGGAGCGCGGCGCGCGGGTTCTCGGTGAGGTCCTGGCCTTTGCGGCTGCGGGAGTCGGTATACCAGCAGAGATCTTCGCCCTCGACGTGCTTCAGCAGCACGGTGCGTGCGGAGGGCTGGCCGTCGGCGTCGGCCGTGGCGAGGATCATTGCAGTGGGGTCCGGGTTGCCGGCGTCGCGCGCATCCTGCAGCCACTGGTCAAGCAGGGTCAGGGGGTTGTCGAGCAGGTCACGGCGATGGAGTTCGCTGTGCGTGTAGTCGCGGCGGGTGTGGCGGTGGTCGGAGGGGCTCATCGGGTCTCCCGGTGGCGTTTGTGCCCATGATAAAGGCTGCTGTCGCGAACGGCACGGGAAATTTCCGGCGGCACAATTGTCACAGGGGCATTGCACCGACCTCCAGGGAAACACTGATCAATGTACACACTCGCGTTGGTACCCCAAGTTTTCCGAGACCAGGCGCGCCGTGCAGCGGGTGGTGGTTCTACCCGCCAGTTTTTGATGAATTCGGGGCGCAACGCAGGATCGGGGAACCTGGGGTGCCAACCCCACAAGCTATTGAGAGCGGGGGCTCGGCCGCCCGTTGTTATCAAAAACGGGCGCGGGAACGGCGTTGCGGCTCCCTTGTGCAGAATGACTGCACGGCGGTCACCGCGCCTTGTTCGCACGCAAGAGCGACGAAGCAGCGAGCGTGTACATTGATCAGTGTTTCCCTAGTACCCCAAGAGCAAGGAGCGAATCATGGCAGGAGCGAAGATCGCGGCGGTGGAGCCCAAGGGCGTCGAGTTGAAGAAGGGGAAGGAGTATTACTTTTGCCGCTGCGGGCGATCCAAGGACCAGCCGTTTTGTGACGGCTCGCACGCGGGGACGGGGCTGGAGCCGATCGCCTTGACCCCGGAGGAAGATGGCGAGGCATTAATGTGCCAGTGCAAGCAGTCGGGCAATCTCCCGTACTGTGATGGCACCCACCAGCAGTTCGACGAGGACGATATCGGCACCGAGCCGGACGCGGATCAGGGGTCCGGTGAGGATGACGGCGACAACGCCCCGGACCCGCGCAATACCGAGACGGAGCCGCATGTCGAATTGATCCATCGCATGGCCCGTTCGGGGCTTGAGGAGGTTGGCCATTACGGGCCAACCGTGGCGATGGGCGTGCCGCGCAGTCGGCTCCCGACCTGGGACGACCTGCAGCTGCTGGCGGCGCAACTGGCCAGTCGGCCGCTGCCGGATGGGGCCCCGGTCGAGACGGGGCTGGTGATCGGGCCCGAGGCGAAGCGGCCGCTGCGGCTGGATATCCCGATGCTGGTATCGGACATGAGCTTTGGGGCGCTGTCGCGCGAGGCGAAGATCGCGCTGGCGCGCGGGGCCGCGCAGGCCGGGACGGGGATCTGTTCCGGCGAGGGCGGGATGCTGGATGCCGAACAGGCGGAGAACTCGCGCTATTTGTTCGAGCTGGGGCCGGCGCGGTTTGGCTATTCCGACGAGGTGCTGGCGAAGGTGCAGGCCTTGCATTTCAAGGCCGGCCAGGCGGCCAAGACCGGTGTGGGTGGCGTGCTGCCCGGGGCGAAGGTGAGTGACGAGATCGCCCGGGTGCGCGGGATCGACGTGGGGCAGGACGCCCTCTCGCCACCCAGCCTGGACGGGTTCGAGACGCCCGCGGACTACCGCCGTTTTGCCGACGAGGTACGGGAGAAGACCGGGGGCATTCCCGTCGGGTTCAAGCTGTCGGCCAATCACATCGAGGCGGATCTGGCCTTTGCCCTGGAGGCGGGGGCGGACTACGTGATCCTGGATGGTCGCGGTGGCGGTACCGGGGCTTCGCCCGCGCTGCTGCGCGACCACATCAGTGTGCCCACGATCCCGGCGCTGGGCCGAGCGCGGCGCTTCCTGGATGCCAATGGCGCCAGTGGCCGGGTCACGCTGCTGGTTACGGGCGGGCTGCGCACACCCGCGGACTTCGTGAAGGCCTTGGCGCTGGGGGCCGACGGTATTGCGCTGGGCAATGCCGCGATCCAGGCGGTCGGCTGCGTGGGTGCGCGGATCTGCCACACGAACCGCTGCCCGACGGGCGTGGCGACACAGGACCCGAAGCTGCGCGCGCGGCTGGATGCCCGGGAGGGCGGGGAGCGGCTGGGCCGGTTCCTGGGGGCCTCGCGGGAGCTGATGTGTGTACTGGCGCGTGCCTGCGGCCACAACCGTCTGGAGGATTTTGGCCCGAACGACCTGACGACGTTCGACCGCGGGCTGGCGGAACTGGCGGGCATTCAGTACGCCGGCGTGTATCCCAAGTCCTGACGAGAGGGATGCGAGTGCGGCACGGGCTGGGCCAGCCTGGGCGGTTGATCTGTCTCAATGCGCCCGTGCACCGCATTCTGCATCCTTGCAACTCCTTTACGGCAGGGACGACCATGGACTTCTCCGACGTACACCAGAGTTATGGACGATGCCGCCGCGCGGGCGACTTCGTGACGCGCTTTTACGAACACTTCCTGCAGGCCGACCCGAGGGTGAAGGCGGCGTTCGCCTCTACGGACTTCTCGCAGCAAAAGCGGGCCCTCGGGCAGGCGATCTCGACGGCGATCAGCTATGCGGAGGGGGAGAGCTTCGTGGCATCGACGATGGAGCGCATGGGGCAGGTCCATTCCCGCGAAGGACGTGTACCGGTGGAGCCGGATCTGTACCCGATCTGGCTGGACTGCATGGTGCGCACGGCCGCCGAGATCGACCCGCGCTGGGAGCCGCGCCTGGAAGAGCGCTGGCGGGGCGCGATGCAGCCGGCGATCGATCTGTTCGTAAGGCTTTACTGAGGCCGGTCGCGCCGAGCGAACGATCGGCCAGGGGGCTGGCCTCCTACAGGGGGGCGTTCAAGGGCTTTGGGGTTGGTTATCGTGTTCCTTGACCTCGGTCCGCCTGGGGGCATGGCTTGTATGAGGCCAGCCTCTGGCCGATGGGGTTTGTCCGGCATCCCTTTCGGCCCCGCAAGCGCCGGGGCCGTTTGATCTGGCGGCGTTTCCGGCGTGTAATGCGCGGGTTTGAATCCACCGGCCCCGCGCCGGGAGCCCGAGTCCATGTCCGCTGTCCCCGATTTCCCGCCTTCGCTGTTTGCGCGCAAGCCCTACTGGGCCAAGCGCTTCGGCACGGCCCCGTTCCTGCCGACCACCCGCGAGGAGATGGACGACCTCGGCTGGGACAGCTGCGACATCGTGCTGGTCACGGGGGATGCCTATGTCGATCACCCAAGCTTCGGTATGGCGATCATCGGGCGGCTGCTGGAGGCACAGGGCTTTCGCGTCGGCATCATCGCGCAGCCGGACTGGACCTCCGCCGAGCCGTTCCGCGCGCTGGGGCGCCCCAATCTGTTCTTCGGCGTCACCGCCGGCAACATGGACTCGATGGTCAACCACTACACGGCTGACCGGAAGATCCGCTCCAACGACGCCTATACCCCGGGGGATGTCCACGGCCACCGGCCGGACCGCGCGGTGATCGTCTACGCCCAGCGCGCCCGCGAGGCGTACAAGGACGTGCCGGTGGTCGCCGGCGGCATCGAGGCGAGCCTGCGCCGCATCGCCCACTACGACTACTGGCAGGACAAGGTGCGCCGCTCGGTGCTGCTGGATGCGCGTGCCGACATCCTGCTGTTCGGCAATGCCGAGCGCGCCCTGGTCGAGCTGGCCCATCGCGTGGCGGCCGGCGAGCACCCGCGGGAGATCACCGATCTGCGGGGTACGGCGTTCCTGCGCGATGCGGTGCCGGGCGGCTATGTGGAGCTGGACTCCAGCGAAGTGGATACCCCGGGGCCGGTAGACGCCAACCCGGACCCCTACGCGATGGTGTCGCCGTCGACCTGTGCCGACGCCGAAACGCAGCAGGAACCGAAAAGTGCCACCGAGGAGGGCGGCGCCCAGGTCGTTCGCTTCCACCGCGACATTCCGCGCGGGACCCCGCGAGACCAGACGGTCATCCGCATCCCGGCCTTTGAACAGGTCAAGGGCGACTCCGTGCTGTACGCCCATGCCTCCCGCGTGCTGCATCTGGAGACCAACCCGGGCAATGCCCGCGCCATCGTGCAGCGCCATGGCGACAAGGAGGTCTGGCTGAACCCGCCGCCGATCCCCCTGACCACTGCGGAGATGGATGCGGTGTTCGACCTCCCGTATGCCCGCGCGCCGCATCCCTCCTATGGCGATGCGCGCATCCCGGCCTGGGAGATGATCCGCTTCTCGGTGAACATCATGCGGGGCTGCTTCGGCGGCTGCACGTTCTGCTCGATCACCGAGCACGAGGGCCGCATCATCCAGAGCCGTTCCGAGGAGAGCGTGCTCAAGGAGATCGAGGAGATCCGCGACAAGGTCGACGGCTTTACCGGCGTGGTCTCCGATCTCGGGGGCCCCACGGCCAACATGTACCGTCTGGCCTGCAAGGACCCGGAGATCGAGCGCAACTGCCGCCGGCTGTCCTGTGTCTATCCCGGCATCTGCAAGAACCTCGATACCGACCACACGCCGCTGGTGAACCTCTACCGCAAGGCACGGGCGCTGCCCGGGATCAAGAAGATCCTGATCGCCTCGGGCCTGCGCTACGACCTGGCTGTGGAATCACCGGAGTATGTGAAGGAGCTGGTCACCCACCATGTGGGAGGCTACCTGAAGATTGCGCCGGAACATACGGAATCTGGACCGCTTTCCCGCATGATGAAGCCGGGCATGGGTGCCTACGACCGCTTCAAGGCGATGTTCGAGAAATACTCGAAACAGGCGGGCAAGGAGCAGTACCTGATCCCGTATTTCATTGCCGCGCACCCGGGGACGTCGGACGAGGACATGCTGAACCTCGCGCTGTGGCTCAAGCGGCACAACTTCCGCGCCGACCAGGTGCAGGCCTTTCTGCCGAGCCCGATGGCGCTGGCGACCGCGATGTGGCACTCCGGGCGTGATCCGCTGCGGGGCATCAAGCGCAAGGCGGGGGATCGGGTGCCGGTCGCGCGCGGTGCACGGGCGCGGCGTCTGCACAAGGCGTTCCTGCGCTATCACGATCCGAACAACTGGCCGCTGTTGCGCGATGCGCTCAAGCGCATGGGCCGCGCGGATCTGATCGGCAATGGCAAGCATCACCTGATCCCCACCTGGCAGCCCGCCGGCACCGGCCAGGGCACGGGCGGGGCGAGGGCCGCCACCGGCGGCCGCGTGACCCGCGGCGGCAAGGCCCTGAAACAGCGCGGCCAGACCTTCCAGACCCAGCACAAGGGCGTGGAGACCGCCGCCCGCCCGGCCGGGCCCGGCCAGAAGAAGGGCCCGCCCCGGGCCAAATCCCGCCCGGGTAAGCACCGGCCGCAGCGTCCGTAGACTCCACCTCCGCTTCCTGAATTTTGTAGGAGGCCAGCCCTCTGGCCGATGGGGCATGTCCGACACCCGATCGGCCAGGGGGCTGGCCTCCTACGGGGGGCGGAGGGCTGGTTCGGGGACTCCGGCTGTTGTGGGGTAACCTCGCCAGCCCGCTGCGATGACCGTCGGCCCCGGTCATCGCGTCGCTCTGCCTCTCCGGCATCGCGGATAGACGCTGCGGGATTATTGCTGCGTCGGAAGGGGTAATGTCTTGTAGGAGGCCAGCCCTCTGGCCGATTGGATACCAGACAAACCCCATCGGCCAGGGGGCTGGCCTCCTACAGGGGGCGGTGGTTAGCCCTCTTGGGGCTGGCGGTGCGGGCGGGGTGCCGGTTCGGGCACATGGCCCTCCAGCGACAGGTGCAGACCGGTGTGTTCCGGGTCGGTGGTGTCGAGGAGGTAGAGGTACGGGCCGACGACGTCTTCCGGGCGTGGCAGCTTCTCGGCGTTCTCGGCCGGGTAGTGGCCGGCGCGGAAGCGCGAGCGTACGGGGCCGGTGTCGATGCCGTTCACATGGATGAAGTGCTTCTCGTTGCGGTGCTCGCGCGCGAGGATGTCGATCATGGCGTCCTGCGCGGCCTTGGCCATGCCGAACGCACCCCAGAAGGCCTTGCGGCAGTCCTGGGTGGAGACGACCAGGCTGCCGTGCGGGCTGGCCTCCAGCAGCGGGAGCACGGCCTGGGCGAGGAAGAACGGGCCGTGCAGGTTGCTGTTGATGACCTTGAACCACAGCTCGGGGTCGTAGCCCTTCATCGGCGTCAGCGTCCCGGCCCAGCCGGCGTGCAGCACCAGCCCGTCCAGCCTCCCGAGGGAATCGCGGATGTTCTCGGCCAGGTCGCCGTAGTCCTTGACCGTCGCACCCTCCAGATTGAGCGGATAGATGGCCGGCTGCGGGTGGCCCTCCTGCTCGATCAGGTCGTAGGTCTTCTCCAGCCCCTTGATGTCCTTGTCCAGCAGCACGACGATCGCACCCGCCGCCGCGCAGGCCTGCGCGATCGCGCGCCCGATGCCCGCAGCCGCGCCGGTTACCAGGATCACGCGGTCGTTGAAGGCACCCGGCTCCGGGCGATAGTCCAGCAGGGCGGGGATGTCGATATCGGTCAAGGCAGGCTCTCCAGTAGCTTGTGGGCTGATTCTAATCCAGACCGCACGGCGGCTTCGAGGGTGGAAGGCAGGCCCGGCGTCACATAGTCGCCAGCCAGGAACAGTCCGGGCCAGGCGGTGCCGGCCACTGGGCGCAGTGCGTCCAGATCGACCCGGGCATCGATGGTGGCGCGTCTCTCGCACACCACATGACCGGTTTGGGGTATTCCCAGTTCGGGGAAGGTCCTTTCCAGTTCTGCCGCGACGCGACGCCAGCGCTCCTCCGCCGTCATCGCCGGCAGGTCGTCCGCTGTGGAGATCACGACGGCCAGCCAGTCCGGCTCGCCGGCCACCCGGCGGGGAATCAGCCATTGTCCGTGCTGGTCGATCAGCCCCTGTAGCAGCGGGCGTGCCGGGACGGGGTCGGGGTAGCGCAGGTAGACCGTACAGATGCTGCGCTCGCCCATGGCCATCAGCGCCCGATGGTGGGGCTGCAGCTCGGGGGCTGCGGGCAGGAGTCGAGCGGCTGCGCTGGGCGCGGTGGCGAGGATCACCGCGTTGGCATAGGTGACGCGATGGTTACGGTCGCGCAGCTGGTAGCGGGCCTCGGGACCCCCGGGTTCGATGGCCACAATGCGCCGACCGGTCTCGATCGTGGCACCGCGCTCGCGCAGTTCGCGCAGGGCGGGTTCCGGATACAGCGATCCCAGTGGCCGGGTCGGGATCAGGAGCCGGGCGTCGTCCGGCCCGTGGTTCAGGGCCAGACGCAGCACGTTCTGGAAGATCTGCGCCGAGGCGCTGCGGATCGGCGTGTTCATGACCGCGAGGCACAGCGGTTCCCAGAGCTGGCGGATCAGCGTGTCCGGCTGATGGCGCGTCTGCAGCCATTCGAGTACGTCGAGATCCTCGTCCAGTGGCCGATGCAGGATCGAGGCCGCCCCGAGCAGAGCCGGGAGGCGTCTGTGCAGCGGGGTGCCGGCGAGGCTTTTCCACAGGCCGCCGGCGAGGGCCGGCAGGCGCGGCGAGCGCGGTTCCAGGGCCAGGGCGGGGTGAGGGCGGCCCGGTGCATGCATTCGCAGACCGAACGGCAGGGCCGCGAAGGCGCGGTCCGGGTCGGTGCCAACCGAGCGCAGTTGTTCCAGGGTGGCGTGACAGGCGCCGACCAGCACGTGCTGGCCGTTGTCCAGTTCGGCGCCATCGCGGTTCAGGCTGCGGGCGCGCCCGCCCGCGGTGGCGGCGGCCTCGATCAGGTGGACCGCGATGCCGGCCCGGGCCAGGGTCAGCGCGGCGGTCAGGCCGGCCCAGCCGGCGCCGAGCACGACGACCGGATGCGAGGCAGGAACGGCGGCCATGGGGCGGGCGGGGTCAGCCCGCGCGGCGGTATTCGCGCTTCAGGCGGCGCGCGGTACGCCAGGCGATCCACAGCTTGCGGATCGGGGTCAGCCGCACGCGGTGCTCCAGCACGCGATAGCCGTCGTCCTCGATCTCGTCGAGCAGGGTGCGGTAGATCGCGGCCATGATCAGGCCCGGGCGCTGGGCGTAGCGGTCCTCGGCGGGCAGGTGCTCCTCCGCGCGCTGGTAGTAGCGGCGAGCTCGCTCCGCCTGCTCGGCGAACAGAGCACGATGGCGGTCGTCCGTGACATTGACCTGAAATTCCTCGGGCTTTACGCCGTGCTTTTTCAGCTCGTCCATCGGGATGTAGACCCGGCCGCGCATCGCGTCCTCGTGGACATCACGCAGGATGTTGGTCAGCTGCAGGGCCATCCCCAGGTCATGCGCGTATTTCAGCGTGCGCCGATCCGAGAAGCCGAAGATATGGGCGGACAGGATCCCGACCACGCTGGCCGCGCGGTAGCAGTACAGCGACAGCGTGGTGAAATCCGGGTAGCTGTCGTAGTCGAGGTCCATCTGCATGCCGTCGATGATCTCGTCGAAATACTCGCGGCTGAGATCGAACGGCGCCAGATGCGGCTGCAGGGCCTGGGTGATCGGGTGGCGCGGCTGATGATCGAACAGGCGCTCGATCTCCTCGCGCCACCACTGGAGCTTGGTGCGAGCCACGCTTTCCTCGCTGACCTCGTCGACGATGTCGTCCACCTCGCGGCAGAACGCGTACAGCGCGGTGATCGCTCGGCGCCGGTCGGGCTCCAGGAACCGGAATGCGTAGTAGAAGCTGGAGCCGCTCTTGGCGGCCTTCTCCTCGCAATATTCGTCGGGGGACATACGCGCTCGGGATCGGGGTGCCGTCTTGGGATGGCAAGGCTAGCACAGCGGGACCGGGATGCGGATGGCGGCGGTGATCGAAGCCACGTTTGACATACATCAACCGTACCCGGCCGGAGGGCGCGTAGGGTGAGGGTGTCAGGGTGGCGCAAGGGGCCCGCCCTCCCGATGCGGAGAGCCGTATGGAACAGCGTCTGGTATTCGATCCCGAGGTGTTGCGTCGCTATGACGTGAGCGGCCCTCGCTACACGTCCTACCCCACGGCGCCGCAGTTCCACGAGGGGTTCGACGCGCAGGCCTATGCGCGGGTGGCGCGGGCGACGAATGCCGAAGGGGCGGCGCGTCCGCTGTCGCTCTATGTTCACGTGCCCTTCTGCGACACGGTGTGTTTCTACTGTGCCTGCAACAAGGTGATTACCGGCAATTATCGGCGCGCGACGAGCTATCTCGACTCGCTGGAACAGGAGATCGCCCTGCAGGGTGAGCTGTTCGATCGGGAGCGACCGGTTCGCCAGCTGCACTTTGGTGGAGGGACGCCGACCTACCTGTCCGACGATGACCTGACCCGGGTCATGAAGGCCCTGGGCCGGCATTTCACGCTGGAGACCGGTCCGGAGCGCGAATTCTCCATCGAGATCGACCCGCGTGCCGTGCGGCCCGGCACCCTGCCGCTTCTGGCGTCGCTGGGCTTCAACCGCGTCAGTGTCGGGGTGCAGGATGTCGATCCCGCCGTGCAGAAGGCCGTCAACCGCATCCAGCCGTTCGAGGTCACCGCGCAGGTGGTACGCCAGGCGCGCGAGCATGGCTTTACGTCGACCAACCTGGATCTGATCTACGGGCTGCCCCTGCAGACGGTGGACACGTTCTCCGCGACACTGGACCGCGTGCTGGACCTGCGTCCGGAGCGGCTGGCCGTGTACAACTACGCGCACCTGCCGGAGCTGTTCAAGACGCAGCGCCAGATCCGCGATGGCGACCTTCCGCCGGCCACGGAGCGGCTCGCGATCCTCGAGATGACTATCCAGCGTCTGACCGACGCGGGGTATGTGTACATCGGCATGGATCACTTTGCGCTGCCCGATGACGAACTCGCGATCGCCCAGCGCGCGGGCACGCTGCAGCGAAACTTCCAGGGCTACTCGACGCGCGCGGAATACGATCTCGTCGCGCTGGGGCCGACCGCCATCGGCAAGATCGGAGACAGCTACAGCCAGAACCTGCGCGAGGTCGATGCCTATCAGGAACGGCTGGCGTCGGGTCAGCTGCCCGTGTTCCGCGGCCTCGAGCTGAATGAGGACGATCGCCTGCGGCGCGCCGTGATCAGCGAGTTGATGTGCCACTCGAGGGTCGACTTCGGCGGCATCGAGGCCGCATTCGGCATCGACTTCCGGGAGACCTTTGGCGATGCCCTGGACCGCCTGGCCGAGATGGAGGCCGACGGCCTGGTGACCATCGGCCGCGACTGCCTGGAGGTCCAGCCACGCGGCCGACTCCTGCTGCGCAACATCGCCATGGCCTTCGACGCCTATTTGCACCGTGAAGGACGGCGCTACTCGAAGGTGGTTTGACCGGTGGTTGACGTTTCGACAACGTTGGCGAAAGCTTGAGGTTCATGAACCGGCAACAGGGACGTTCCGGTGAAGACAACACGTTACTTCGAGACCGTACGTTTGCGGCCCGATCGCCGCATCATCAAGGACACATGGATCGAGGCCGCGATCGATCACCCCATCCGGGAACAAGTGCAAGGCGATGGTCGTATCCGCCGATGGGCCCGGATCGATGAAGCGGATGGCCGCTATCTTCGGGTAGTCCTGCTTCCTGACGGAGTGACGGTCCACAACGCCTTTTTTGATCTAGGGAAACACTGATTAATGTACACACTCGCGTTGGTACCCCAGGTTTTCCGAGACCAGGCGCGGTGCGCAGCCGGTAGTGGTTCTACCGGCAAGGACCGCAACGCAGGATCGGGGAACCTGGGGTGCCAACCCCGAAGGGGCTCGGCCGCTTTTGCGCGCGCACGGCGTTGCGGTTCCCTTGTGCAGAATGACTGCACGGCGGTCACCGCGCCTTGTTCGCACGCAAAAGCGACTCGAGCGCGAGCGTGTACATTGATCAGTGTTTCCCTAGGGTTCAAGCCATGAAGCTCCAGTACTTCGCGGATACCGACACGCTGTATATCGAGTTCCGGGGCGAGAACGTGGCCGAGACCCGTTCCCTGGACGAGAATACGACACTGGATGTGGACGCCCAGGGCGGGGTCTGCGCGATCACCTTCGAACATGCCAGTGAGCGTACCGACCTGCAGCACTTGACCGTTGAGGGTATAGCGGCCTGAACGGGGCGTTCAGGCCGCTTTCAGCGCTTGCGGCGGCGGGGGCGCAGGCTGTGGGCGAGGATGATCCAGGCGTCGCGGGCGCGCAGGCGCGGGCGGGCGAAGACGTCGTCCTGCTGGCGCAGGCGCCAGAGTACGCGGGCGCCGCCGTTGATGATCGCGCGGATCTCCAGGCCCATGCGTCCGCGCAGCATGCCGCCGAGCGGTGCCCCGGCGCGCAGCAGGCGATCGGCGCGGGCGTACTGGAACTGCATCAGGTTGCGTAGCGCGAAGGTCGTCTGGCCCGCCGCGATCATCTCCTCGCTGACGCCGTACTGCGCCATCTCGTCCTGCGGCAGGTAGATCCGGTTGTTCTCGGTGATGTCCTGGTGCAGGTCCTGATAGAAGTTGATCAGCTGCAGCGCGGAGCAGACCGCGTCGGAGTAGCCGATCATCTCCTCGGTCGGATTCCCGTCGAGGTACAGCATCAGCCGCCCGACCGGGTTGGCGGAGCGGCGGCAGTACTCCATGACCTCGCCAAACGTGGCGTAGCGGGTCTGTTCCAGGTCCTGGATGAAGGCGTCGACCAGATCGACAAACGGGGCGGCAGGCAGGCTGAAGCGCTGCCGCGCATCGGCCAGCGCGATCCACTCTGGCTCGGATTCCGCGGCCGGGTCTTCGAGGATCTGCACGCGTTCCTGCATGGCGATCAGGTCGGCACGCCGCTCGTCGATGGTGCGCTGGTCCTCGTCGGCGAGGTCGTCGGCATCGCGGGCGAAGCAGTAGACCGCGGCGACCGGCCCGCGCAGGCGCGCGGGCAGCAGCCAGGAGGCGACCGGGAAGTTCTCGTAGTGCGCGGCCGCGCGGCGCCGGCAGTGGCGGTACGCGGCGCGGATGTCGGGGCGGTCCGCCATGCGGCTCAGTCCCGCGAGCCCGTGTCCGGAGCGGTGTCGCCGTCCGGGTCGTCGTCCGGGAGGTTCGCGTCGACGGGCTGACGGGCGCGATTGTTCAGGGTATCCGGCGCCTCCGGGTTCTTGCGCGCGCGGATACCCAGCTCCTGGAACCGTCGGGCGCTCGGCATGACCTGGCGCTCCAGGCTGCCTACGGTCTTGTTGAAGGCGTCGGTACTCTGGTCCAGCGCCTTGCCGAGGCGCGCCAGGTGCTCGGTCAAGGTGCCCAGACGGTGGGAGAGCTCCGCGCCGAGGTCGCGAATCTCCAGCGCGTGCTCGGTGAGCTGCGCCTGTTGCCAGCCGTACTCGACGGTGCGCAGCAGGGCGATCAGCGTGCTCGGGGTGGCCAGCAGCACCTGGCGCTCCAGTGCGTATTCCAGGAGGCCGGGTTCGTGTTCCAGCGCGGCGGCCAGGAACGGGTCGCCGGGCAGGAACAGCACGGCGAACTCGGGGGACTGCTCGACGCTGGCCCAGTACTGCTTGCTGGAGAGCTCGGTGACGCGCGAGCGCAGGTGCTGGGCGTGACGCTTGAAGGCCGCCGCGCGCGGCTCGGGGTCGGCTGCGGCGACCGCGTCGAGGTAGGCATCCAGGGGTGTCTTGGCATCCACGACCAGGGCCCGGTTGCCGGGCATGTGCACGAGCAGGTCCGGGCGCTGGCGGGCGCCGTCGCCGTCCAGCGCCGGTTGTTCGGTGAAGTCGCAGTGCGCCGAGAGGCCCGCGAGCTCCACCGCGCGCTTGAGGGTGAGCTCGCCCCAGCGCCCGCGCACGCCGGGGCGCGACAGGGCCTGCACCAGGTTGTGCGCCTCGCGCTGGAGCGTGGCGTTGTCGGAGCTCAGGCGCTGGATCTGTTCATTCAGCGCGGCGAAGGCCTGCGCACGCGAGCGCTCCATCGCGTTGATCTCGGCCTCGGTCTTGCCCAGCGTCTCGCGGATGGGCTTGAGCATCGCCTCGACCTTGTTCTCGGAGCGCTCGATCTCGTTCTGGCCCTCGCTAAGCTTCTGCGACAGGATCGACTGGGCGAGGCGCAGGAACTGGTTGGAGTTGGCCTCCAGCGCCTCGCTGGCGAGCGCCGAGAAGGAGCGGTCGAGTTCCTGGCGCGCGGTCTCGAAGCTCTGGCGCAGGTCCTCGCGGCGCTGTTCGGCGGCTTCGAGTTCGGCCTCCAGGCGGGCATTGCGCGTCTGCAGATCGCCCACGCGGCGATTGAGGCGCAGACCGGCCAGGGCATAGCCGAGCACAAGGCCGACCAGGAGGGTCGCCCCGAGCGCAGTCCAGGCGGTGAGGGGAAGTGCGGTCAGCTCGCCAGCCATTGCGGGCCTGCCTTGGCCTGGTGCCAGCCCCAGAAGTCGTCCGGTCGATCGAGGGCACCATCGGCGCCCCAGCTGTCGGGATTCTGGCTGGCGTCGATGTAGCCCCAGCGTGCGACCAGTGTCGCCATGCCGGCGGCGCGACCGGCCGCGATATCGCGTTCGGCATCGCCCCAGTAGCAGTGCTGTTCGGGCGGGAGCCCCGTCTGGCGTGCGGCCAGCCACATGGGCTCGGGGGCCGGCTTGCGTTGCGGGAGGGTGTCGCCGCTGACGATCGCGGCCAGCCGAGGCGTCAGGCCCAGGGCATCCAGGAGCGGCTCGGTTAGCCAGGCGGGCTTGTTGGTCACCACACCAAGCGGCCAGCCGCGCTGCTCGCAGGCGTCCAGCACCTGGTCCAGCCCGGGGAAGAGGCTGGTGTCGATGCACAGGTCGCGGGCGTAGATCTCGAGGTAGCGCTGCTTGAGGGCCTCGCGGCGCGCACCCTCGACATCCGGAAAGCCCAGTTGCACGAGGGCCTGGGAGCCGTGCGAGACGTGATTGCGCACGGCCTCGAAGGGCAGTGGCGGGCGATCGTTTTCGGCCAGCAGCACGGTCAGCGCGGCGTGCATGTCCGGGGCCGTGTCGAGCAGGGTCCCGTCCAGGTCGAACAGGACCGAGCGGAGTTCGCGGCTCATGGGGTCTCGCTGTCGCTTTCCGGGCGGCGCGCGGCCATCAGGTAGTTGACGTCCGTGCGCGGGACCAGCCGATAGCGGCCGGACAGCGGCGAGTAGGTGAGCCCGGTCATGTCGATGACCTCGAGGCGGTGCCTGCGCAGGACCGCGCCCAGTTCGGAGGGGCGGATAAAGCGGCTGTACTCGTGTGTGCCGGTGGGCAGCAGGCGCAGGACGTATTCGGCACCGACGATCGCCTCGGCGAACGCGCGGGGGGTGCGGTTGATGGTCGAGAGGAACAGCCAGCCACCCGGCCGCACCAGCTGCACCAGGGCGTCGATGACCGCCTCGGGATCGGGCACGTGCTCCAGCATCTCCAGACAGGTGACCACGTCGTAGTCACCCGCATGATGCTCGGCATGGGCCTCGGCGGTGGTGTGCAGGTAGTGAATCTCCAGCCCGGAGTCGTGTGCGTGTTCGCGCGCGACCTCCAGATGCTCGGCCCCGGCATCCAGTGCGGTCACCTGTGCGCCGCGCACCGCCATCGCCTCGGACAGGATGCCCGCGCCACAGCCGACATCCAGCACCTTCTTGCCGGCCAGATCGGCGTGCTGGTCGATCCATTCCAGGCGCAGGGGGTTGATCGCATGGAGGGTGCCAAAGGCGCCGTTCGGGTCCCACCACTCGTGTGCCCGATGCGTGAACTTGTGCAGTTCGGCGTGATCGACGTTGTCGCCAGTGCTGCTTTGGGATTCGCGGGTCATGGTCATCTCGATTACGCGGCCAGTTCGCGCTGGATTTCCAGCACGCGCGCGCCCCATTCGCGGGCCTCGGCCTGGAGCTCGTCCAAGTCCAGCGTAAGCAGTTCCCGGTCCCTGAGCAATGGCCGTCCGGCGACATGGACGTCGGTTACCGCCTCGCGGGTGGCGGCGTAGACGATCTGGGCGGCGGGCTCGTGCATGGGTTGCAGCTCGATGGCGCGAAGATCGATGCTGACCACGTCGGCCTGCTTGCCCGGTTCCAGGCTGCCGATGCGGTCGGCCAGGCCCAGCGCTCGGGCGCTGCCCAGCGTGGCCATTTCCAGCGCGGCGGTGGCGGGCAGGGCCGAGGCATTGCCACTGATGCCCTTGGCCAGCAGGGCAGCGGTGCGCATCTCGCCAATCATGTCCAGGTCGTTGTTGGAGGCGGTGCCATCGGTGCCCAGTCCCACGGTCACGCCGGCGTCCAGCAGTTCGGCGACCGGACAGAAGCCCGAGGCGAGCTTGAGATTGGATTCCGGGCAGTGTGCGACCGACACCGGACGCCCTTGCAGCAAATCGCGGTCTTGTGCGCTGACCTGGGTCATATGCACGGCGATGAACGGCTGGTCCAGCAGGCCCAGGCGTGCCAGCCGGGCCAGCGGCCGCTCGCCGTGGTCGCGTTCGGCATCGGCGATCTCGCCGGCGGTCTCGTGCACATGCATGTGGATGGGGACGGCCAGCTCGCGGGCACGCTCCGCCACGCGCTGCAGGCTCTCGTCGCCGACGGTGTAGGGGGCGTGCGGCGCCACGGTGTAGTGGATGCGGTCGTGGTGCTGCCAGTTCTCCACGACCTCGGCGCCGCGCTGGAAGTACTCGTCCGCCGTCTGGGCCCAGGGTGTCGGGAAGTCGAACACGGTCAACCCCAGCGCGGCACGGATGCCGGTTTCGTCGACCACGCGCGCGGCATCGTCGACGAACAGGTACATGTCACTGAAGCAGGTAGTGCCGCCGCGCAGCATCTCGGCGACCGAGAGGCGCGTGCCCGCGCGCACGAACTCGGGCGACAGCAGGCGCCCTTCGGCCGGCCAGATGTAGCGCTTGAGCCAGTCCATCAGTGGGCGGTCGCTGCCCAGCCCGCGCAGCAGGCTCATGCCGGAGTGGGTATGCACGTTGACCAGGCCCGGGATCAGGGCATGGCCCTCGCGGTGCAGATGTTCGGCATCGGGGTACTGCGCGAGGGCTTCTTCGCGCGGCAGCAGGGTCTGGATGATGCCGTCGCGAATCACCAGTGCGTGATCAACGAGCACCGTGTCGCGCGGGATCACCGGCAGAATCTGCGAGGCACTGAGAACCAGGATTCGGGTTGTCGACATGGGAGGCCAGATCGAGGGAATTCGGCCGCGCATGGTACCGCAAAGGGGCGGCGAAGGCCGCCCCGTCAGGGAAATACTGCTCAGTGTCTCCCCGGGTGTCAGATCCGCTATTGGGCCTGGCGTCCCAGGACCTGGGCTCGAGTGACCTCGGCGACGTGCCGCCCCTGGGAGGCCGCCATCGCGAGTTCGTTCTCGCTCGGCTGGCGCGAGCCGTCGCCGTCCGCCAGGGTGGTGGCACCGTAGGGTGTGCCGCCGCTGATCGCGCTCATGTCGAGCAGGCGCTTCTCGCTGTAGGGCAGTCCCACGATGGTCATGCCGTAGTGCATCAGGTTGACGATGGTCGAGACCAGTGTGGTCTCCTGGCCGCCGTGCTGCGAGGCGGTAGATCCGAATACGGAGCCGATCTTGCCGACCAGCTTGTCCCCAAACCACAGCGCGCCGGTCTGGTCGAGGAAGTTGGCCATCTGCGCGCACATGCGGCCATAGCGGGTCGGAGTGCCGATGATGATCGCATCATAGTCCGCCAGTTCCTCTGGCCTGGCGATGGGAGCGGCCTGGTCCAGCTTGGCGCCGGCCTGTTTTGCCACGTCCTCGGGCATCAGTTCCGGGACGCGCTTGATCGTGACCTCGGTGCCGGTGACCTCGCGGGCGCCGCGGGCGACGGCCTCGGCCATCTGCTCGATGTGGCCCCAGGTGGAGTAGTAGAGGATCAGGACTTTGGTGCTCATGGGAAGGACCTCGCGGGTTCGAAGATACCCCCAGAGTAAGTCCCATCAAAGCGAACGAAAATGGCTTTATTGTCGCTTTATAGTTCGATTAATTCGAATTGTTGTGGGTCTGGTGGATGGTCTTCTGGTGTTCGGCAGACGCGGCGAGCACAGCCTGTTCGAGCCCCTTGAGGTCGCCGGGGTAGCCGTACAGATACCCCTGGAAGTGGCGACAGCCCAGGCCGAACAGGAAGGCCCGCTGCTCGGCGGTTTCGACCCCTTCGGCAATCACGTCGAGGTCCAGGGTATGGGCGAGATTGACCACCATTTGCGCAATTGCGGCGTCGTTCGGGTCATCCAGTACGTCGCGCACGAAGGACTGGTCGATCTTCAGCTGGGACAGCGGCAGCTGCTTGAGGTAGGCGAGGGAGGAATAGCCAGTACCAAAATCATCCAGCGCGAACTCGACACCCAGCGTCCGCAGCTCGTCGATGTGGGTGATTACCGTGTCCACGTCCTCGAGCAGCATGCTTTCGGTCAGCTCGAGCTTCAGCCGGTTGGGCGGAGCGCCGGTTTCGCGCAGCATCTCGCGCAAGTGGTGGACGAACTGCGTGTGGCGGAACTGTCGAGCGCTGACGTTGACCGAGAGGGTCAGCTCGCAAAATGGCGCAGTATCTCGCCAGGCGGCCAGTTGGCGACAGGCGGTGCGCAGGACCTTGCGCCCGATGGGTACGATCAGCCCGGTTTGTTCCGCGACGGGGATGAACTCGGCAGGGGCGATCTCGCCGCGTTGCGGATGGGGCCACCGCAGCAGCAGCTCGGCACCGATTACATGGCCATCGGCCTCGACCTGAGGCTGGTAGGCGATGGTGAACCGATCCTGGTCGAGCGCCTCGCGCAACTCGCTTTCGAGCTCGAAACGAGCCTCCACGGCGCGATGCAGTTCGGGGTCGTAGAAACGCACGGTATTGCGGCCGGCATTCTTCGCTCGATACATCGCCAGATCGGCCTGCTTCAGGACCTCCTCGACGCCGAGGCTGTGGCCACTGAACAGGGTGGCCCCGATGCTGGGTGTGATGTGCCGGTTCTGGCCGGCAAGCTCGAAGGGGTCGCGCAACAGGGTGATCAGCTTGCGTCCAACGGCCTCCGCTTCGGTAGCGGCCTGTGACGGATCCGGGTGGAGATCATTGAGAATGATCACGAACTCGTCGCCGCCCAGGCGCGCCAGCGTGTCGGCCTCGCGCACGGAATTGGACATGCGCTGGGCGACCTGGCGCAGCAGATCGTCCCCGACCGCGTGCCCCAGGGTATCGTTGATGTCCTTGAAGTTGTCCAGGTCAATGAACAGGACGGCGCCGTGGTGGCGGGTGCGTGCCGTATTGGCGAGTGCCTGGCCCAGCCGGTCATGCAGCAGCGTGCGATTGGGCAGCCCGGTCAGCTCGTCGAAGAAGGCGAGGCGACGAATCTCTTCTTCGGCCTTCTTGCGATCGGAGATGTCCATCATGGTGCCGAACGTCGCCATGACCTGGCCGTCGTCATCGAAACGCGCACTGGCATAGATGCTGACCCAGCGATATCCACCGTCGTGCGTGCGCAGGCGGATCTCCTCGGACTGGGCATGGGTGCCGCCTTCAAGCAGTGTGGAACAGAAGGACTCCGCATCGTCGCGGTCCAGAGGATCGACATAGGCACACATCGGCTGTCCCAGCGTCTGCTCTACCGGGAAGCCGGTCAGGGCCTCCCAGGCCGGGTTCAGCAGCGTCCAGCGGCCTTCGGCGTCGGTACGGAAGATGACCTCGGAGATGTGGTTGACCACGTCCTGGTAGCGGTTCTCGCTCTCCCGGAGGGCCGCCGTGGCGCGCCGGTGGGCGGTCACGTCCAGAGTCAGGCCGCGCAGGCTCCGCCGATTGTCCGAATCTTCGGCCCAGGAGAGGATGTCGCGCAGCCAGATCCACTGTCCGTCGCGATGGGCGAAGCGATAATCCACGACCTTCGGCTCCACGCCTGGTTCGCGTGTGGCTTCGCGGACGCGGGGCAGATCGTCCGGGTGGATGTGCCGGGCCCGGAGTTCGCCACGCCCCAGGTTGCGCGAGGGAAACCCCAGCAGTTTGCGCGTGTCGCCGGCGACAAACTCCCATTCGTGGGTGTCCGGATTCGCCTCCCACAGGATCGCGTTGGCCCCGCCCAGCATGGATTCCAGTCGGGCCACGGAGCGGTTCAACTGCTGGTTTTGCTGCTGCAGGGTCGATTGCGTTGTGCCCAGATGGGCCGCCATATCATTGAAGGTCCGGGCGAGATCGCCGAACTCGTCGCGGGAAGCGATCGGTACCCGGTGGTCCAGGCGCCCGGCTTCCAGCGCCTTGCCGCCCTGCAGGAGCAGGCGCAGCCGCCGGGTCGTCATCAGGGCGAACACGATGGCCGCGAGGATGGAAAGGCCCAGGACCCCCAGCGCCAGCAGGACATTGCGCTCCAGCAGGCTTGCCGACAGCTGGTCGATGGCTTCGGTCGAATAACCCACGACCACGGTCCCGAGGTGGTGGTCGTCCAGCTCGATGCTGCGCGCGATCTCGACCTGGCCGGCCTCGCTGCGCACGCGGGCCTCGGGCGTGGGGAGTTCATCCGGGGCGACGCCGACCGAGGCCACCGGACGACCATCGGCATCAAGGACGATGGAGTAGAGGACGCTGGAGTCGTCGCCTAGCCGGTCCAGGAGGCCCTGCAGCATGTCGGAGTCGCCATCGGCCAGGCCGTGCGTCAGGGCCGATTCCAGTAGCCGGCTCTGTTGCTCGGCCGTGCGTTCCAGGACCTCCTGCTGATTCTGCTGGACCTGAGTGATTCCACTCAAGAGCAGCACGGCGACCATCGCGACCTGAATCGCGACGGTCCCGATAATGATCTGCCACGCGACGTTCAGGCGCACGCAGGCCTCGCCAGCCCGCCGGAGCGGGCGCGAACCGGCATGACGCCGTGCAGCTTGAATACAGGCAGGAGTCGCACCATGGACCGTCCGGAGGTACCCGTATAGACCGGGTTTCAGCGCCTACAAGGTTGGCCATCCTACCTGAAGGGAGACTGATTTTCCTCAGACCTCGGGGGCGTGTCCGCGGGTGTCCCCCCAGCGTGCTCGGCCTACCTGACGACAACCTCGTGAGACTCCACACCTAGTAACGGTTGATGGCGAGACGGCCCGGACCGGTCAGGACAAGGGCGATAGCAGCGAACAGGAACATGGCCTGTAGTTCGATGGCCCATCCGCCGTGCTGCGTCAGCTGGACGACTTCGTCGGCATGGGCAAGCCCGATGGCGAACACCATATGCACCGCGATCAGTCCGGCGCCAATGCGGGCATACAGGCCAATGATCAACAGGACGGGCGCCAGCACCTCGCCGATGTAGGCGCCATAGGCCAGGATCCCGGGCAGCCCGGCGTCGGCCAGCATCCCCTCGATGTGGCCGACGCCTCCGGAGATCTTGTCGATCCCGTACAGCAGGATCATGCCGCCCAGAGCGAGTCGCAGGATCAGCTTTCCACTGTCGTCCAGCAGGTTGCCCATTGGTGTCTCCCCTTTTGGTGGCTCGCAGAGCGTGGCGGCTCGTGCGCGGTGGCATTGGGCGGGAGTCTAGATCATCCGGGGCGAGGCGTTCAGGGACCCGTCAGCGCTTGGGTGGCCCCGCTTGTCCGCCGGGCAAGGCGTTGTGCGTCAAGTAATTGGCGCATTGGCGGGTCTCAAGGGCGCTGCAGCTGACGGAATCTCGATATGGGCCGTCCGATCAGCCGGATTTCTTCACCGGCGAGCACGATGGCGTTGATTTTGCATGCGGGTGTTCCTGCATGCAGATCACCGCGCCGACGGGCGCGGCCGGAGGAATCGAGATGACCATTTTCGACCGGGTAGCCGAGGCGCTGCTCGCTACCCTGCAGGGGCTGACCCCGCTCACCGTTATCGGGGCCTTTTCACTGTTGCTGTTCGCGCTGTTCCTGGCGGCGCTGATGGCGCTGACGCTGCGGCGGGCGAACGCGTTTCAGGGCGCCGCGCCGGGGTTGCTGACCACGCTGGGCGTGCTGGGGACGTTCCTCGGGGTGGCGATCGGGCTGATCGACTTCGACGCGGCGCGGGTGGAGGCGAGTATCCCGGCCCTGCTGGAGGGCCTCAAGCTCGCATTCGTGACCAGCATCGTCGGGATCCTGCTGGCATCGGTATTGCGCGTGCTGCAGGTGATGATGCCGGCCCCGGTCGAGGCACCGGACGACGGGGCTGACCCCCAGGCCAGCGGTGACCCCGAGCGCGTGCTGGCCGAGCAGCGTGATGCGACGCGCGCCCTGCTGCAGGCGGTGCAGCAGATGGACCGCCGCCTGGACGAGCGTCTGCAGAGTCAGCACCACGAGCTGAAGCAGAGCCTGGAGGGGCTGGCGGATCGTATGAGCGAGCTCAGCAGCGGGCATCTGGTGGCCGCGCTGGAGCAGGTCATTCGCGACTTCAATGATCGCCTGGGCGAGCAGTTCGGCGAGAACTTTCGCCGGCTGGATGACTCGGTGGCGCGGCTCGTGGACTGGCAGGATCGCTACCGCGAGCAGATGGATACCCTGCACCGGGCGTTCGATCAGGCACGCGAGGGCGTCGAACAGAGCGGGGGTGCGCTGGAGCGTCTGACCGGGCAGGCATTGAAGATCACCCGGCATGTCGAGGAGCAGGATGCGACGCTGGCCAGTCTGCGCCGGGAGACGGTGGAGCTGGAGGCCCTGTTGAGTGCCATCGCGGCGCTGCGTGACCGGGCCACCGAGGCCTTCCCGGCGATGGATGCGCGGCTCGAGGCGATGCTGGAGAGCATCGAGAACGCCGTGCAGTCCGGGCGCGCGGCCGAGTCGCGCTGGCGCGGCGACGCGTTCGCGGTGGGTGTGGCGAACCCGACGGAGTCCGTGGGGGCGCGGTCGTGATCCTGCGCTGGTTGCTGCAGCGCCGTGCACGCGCCGGCGGCGCAACGCACGAGGCGGATCAGGGCTCGCACTGGCTGGCGGTGGCGGACCTGATGGCCGCGTTGATGATGATCTTCCTGTTCCTGGCGCTGTTGCACATGGTGCAGGTCGAGCGCTCCAGCGCGGCCCATGTCGAGGTGCGCAACGAGGCCGCCGCGTTGCGCGCAGCGATCTACTCGGTGCTGGAGGAGGAGTTTCGCGATGATCTGCCGCGCTGGAATGCGGAACTCGACCGCGACACCCTGACGCTGCGCTTTCGCGAGCCCGAGGTGCTGTTCGAGCGCAGTTCCGCGAGTATCCGCCCGCGTTTCGAGGCGATCCTCGACGATTTCATGCCGCGCTACGCCGCGCAGTTGCGCCCGTTTGCGGACGTGATCCGCGAGGTGCGCATCGAGGGCCATACCTCCAGCGAATGGGCGGGGAGCGACGATGCGCTCGATGCCTATTTCGGCAACATGGATCTGAGCCAGCGCCGTACCCGGGCGGTGCTCGAGCATGCCTACCGGCTCGAACCCCTGCAGGAGGATGACTGGTTCCGCTCGCGCGTCGCGGCGGTGGGCCTGTCCTCCTCGCGGCGGGTGCTGGACGAGGACGGACGGGAAGATCGCGAGGCCTCGCGGCGGGTGGAGTTCAGCGTGCTGACGGACTTCGAGGCGCGTCTGCTGGGCAACGCCGAGGCCCGCCCGTCGCCGGTGCCGCTGGAGGCGCGTTCGCCCTGACCGTTGTGCTGCGGACTCGTGACGCGGGTGTCCGTCAGATACGTTCCAGCAGGGCCGCGCGCAGGGACTCCTGCTGGTCCTCGGAGAGGGCCCCGCCGTTGTTGCATTCCAGCAGGAAGCTGTCCTCCACCTGCTCTCCGGCCGTGGCGATGCGGGCCGTGCGTACATCGATCGCGTGCTCGGCCAGGACGTGGCCGATGGTCGACAGCAGTCCGGGTCGGTCGAGCGCGCGCAGGCGCATGCGCGTGGCCTGCCCGCCAGAGGCGGGTTCGAATTCGATCCGCGTATCGACGTCGAAATGCTTCAGGCGGCGCGGCAGCTGGCGGCTCACTGGGGTCTTTTCAACATCGGTGCGGGCGAGTTCGTTCGCGAGGTACTGACGAATCTCGTCGCTGCGGTAGCCGGCATCCACCGTCTGGCCGCCGCCGCTCTCCAGCACCAGGAAGGTGTCCAGCGTGCGGCCCCCGGCCGTGGTGATGATGCGGGCGTCGACGATGTCGAGGCCCAGCTGGGTCAGTGCGCTGGTGATGCGGGCGAACAGGTAGGGGTGGTCCTCGGCGTAGACGAAGATCTCGGTGCTGCCGCGCGAGGTCTTGGGGCGCACCAGGATCAGCGGCAGTTCGTCGGCCTGTAGCGGCAGCAGCGCCTGTCCGTGCCAGGCGACTTCGTCCGCCGAGTGGCGCAGGAAGTACTCGTCGTCCAGTTCGTCCCACAGGGCCTCGGCCTCGCCCGTGCCGAAGCCGCGATCCTCGAGCAGTTGCAGGGCCTCGCCGCGGGTCTCGCGGATCTGCGCGTCCATGTTCGGGGCCGCGTCGAGCCCGCGTTCGAGCACGTTGCGCGTGGCGTGGTAGAGGGTCTGCAGCAGCGAGTCCTTCCAGCTGTTCCACAGCTCCGGGTTGGTGCCGCGGATGTCGGCGATGGTCAGCAGGTACAGGAAGTCGAGGCGGTCGCGGGTGCGCACCTCGCGGGCGAAGGCCAGCACGACATCGGGATCGGAGATGTCCTTGCGCTGGGCGGTGAGCGACATCAGCAGGTGGGAACGCACCAGCCAGGCCACCAGCCCCGCGTCTTCGTCCGACAGGCCGTGCTGCTGGCAGAAGTGCAGGGCATCGTGGGCCCCCAGCTCCGAGTGGTCGCCGCCGCGACCCTTGGCGATGTCATGGAACAGGGCCCCCAGCACCAGCCGTTCCGGGCGTTCCAGCTCGGTGTAGATGCGGTAGGCGAGCGGCTGTTCGTGGGCGAATTCGGGCAGGGCCAGTCGGCGCGCGTTGCGCACGACGTTGAGGGTGTGCTCGTCGACCGTGTAGGCATGGAACAGGTCGTACTGCATCCGCCCGATGATGCGTCCGAAGGCCGGCAGGTAGTTGCCCAGCACGCCGTAGCGGTTCATGCGGCGCAGCTGGCTGGTAATGCCGCGGGGGGCGCGCAGGATGTCCATGAACAGGGCGCGGCAGATCGGGTTGCGGCGGAAATGACCGTCGATCAGGTGTCGGTGGGCCCGCATCAGGCGGATGGTCGAGGCGCGGATGCCCTGGATCTCCGGGTGCTCCTGCAGCAGGCGAAAGACCTCCAGCAGGGCCGGCGGGTAGATCATGAAGACCTGGTCGTGTGCCGCCTCCAGATAGCCGCCGCGGACCTGGAAGCGTTGATGGATGCGGACCGGGTCCTGCAGGTCCCTGGGATCGTCGAGGATGGCTTCGTTGAAGTGCTGCAGCAGCAGTTCGTTGAGCCGCTCCAGATCACTGATGGTGCGGAAATAGCGCTGCATGAACTGCTCGACCGCACGGTTGTGGTTCTGGTCCACGAAGCCGAAGGTGTTGGCCAGCTGGCGCTGCAGGTCGAACAGCAACCGGTCCTCGCGGCGCCCGGCCAGCATGTGCAGCGCGAAGCGTACGCGCCAGAGGAAGCTCTGGCCCTCCAGCATCTCGTGGAGTTCGCCCTCGCGCAGGAAGCCCAGCGACACCAGTTCCTCGATACGTTCGGCACCGTAGTGGCGCTTGGTCACCCAGCCGATCATCTGGATGTCGCGCAGCCCGCCCGGGCCCTCCTTCACGTTGGGTTCCAGACGGTAGCCGGTCTCGCCGAAGCGGCGGTGCCGGGCCTGTTGTTCCGCGAGCTTGGCGGCGTAGAAGCTGCGCGAGTCCCAGATGCGATCGGAGTCGATAGCGGCACGAAAATCGTTGAACAGGCCGAGATCGCCGCTCAAGTAACGCGATTCGATCAGGTTGGTCGCGACCGTGATGTCGTCGCGGGCCTCGCGGGTGCAGTCCTCGATGGTGCGCACGCTGTGGCCGACCTCGATGCCGATATCCCAGAGGAAGGTGACGAAGGCGCTGATCCGGTCGAATACCGCGCGGTCCGTGGTGCCGTCGATCACGATCTGCAGGTCGATGTCGGAGGCGGGGTGCAGCTCGCCGCGGCCGTAACCGCCGACCGCGACCAGGCACAGGCGGTCGTCGTCGGCCAGGCCCTGCTGGGCCCAGATCAGCTTGAGCATCTCGTCGATGCGCCGGGCGTGGCCGAGGATCAGGTCCTCGATCGGCATGCCGTCGCGAAAACCCTGGTACTGCTGTTCGAGGATCGCCCGCCGACGATCGCGGAACAGGCCGATGTTCCCGGGGTTGCGGCTCAGGCGCTGGTAGTCCTCGCCCCAGTCGGGCGAGAACGCCGGGGTGTCGGCCTCGTTGGGGGTGCCGCCGGCGGGCAGGGTGCTCATGGGCTCAGGCCGCGAGTTCCTGGGGTGGTGTCTCGTCCTTGCGCAGGGTCAGGATTTCGTAGCCGTCTGCGGTCACCAGCAGGGTGTGCTCCCACTGCGCGGACGGGCTGTGGTCCTTCGTGACGGCGGTCCAGCCGTCGGCGAGGATCCGGGTATGCCGGCGCCCGGCATTGATCATCGGCTCGATGGTGAAGCACATGCCTTCTTCGAGCTTCAGCCCGGTACCCGGCTTGCCGTAGTGCAGTACCTGCGGATCCTCGTGGAAGCCGCGCCCGATACCGTGGCCGCAGAACTCGCGCACCACCGAGCAGCGCTGGCTTTCCGCGTAGGTCTGGATGGCGTGCCCGATATCGCCCAGCGTGGCGCCAGGACGCACCTGCTGGATGCCCAGATACATGCTGGTGCGGGCGACGTCGATCACGCGCTGCCCCTGGATGCTGGGCTTGCCGATTACGAACATGCGGCTGGTGTCGCCATGAAAGCCGTTCTTGATCACCGTGATGTCGATATTGAGGATGTCGCCGTTTTTCAGCTTGCGGTCACCCGGGATGCCGTGACACACCTGATGGTTGACCGAAGTGCAGATCGACTTGGGAAAGCCCCGGTAATTGAGCGGCGCCGGGATCGCGCCCTGGGTGTTGACGATGTAGTCGTGGCAGATGCGGTCCAGCTCGCCGGTGGTGACCCCGGCCTGCACATGCGGCTCGATCATCTCCAGCACCTCGGCGGCCAGGCGGCCTGCGACGCGCATGTGTTCAATCTCTTCGGGGGTCTTGATGGTTACGGACATGGGGGCTCCGGTCGAGACCTGTGAGGGGTGTCGCGCGGTGGCTTTCGGAGCCCGCGACACGGCGCCATACAGGGCCCGGATAGTTGGTTCGAGTCAGCGTCCTATGCTATAAAGCGCGCGCCTCGCTGGCAATTCGGCGGGGCCGGGAAGCGGTCGGCAGTCGGCGGCTTCGCGAACCTTTAATCCACACACGCATCGACACGGTCTGTCGGGTGCCCGCCAGGAGGCTTTGGTCTCGTGCTCGGGTTTCAGATCGGGATGCGTGGAGGCTCAACCCGTTACAGGAGAAACCTTATGTCCCTCGTGACCATGCGACAGATGCTGGAAGCCGGTGTGCACTTCGGCCACCAGACCCGCTACTGGCATCCCAAGATGGCCCCGTACATTTTCGGGGAACGCAACAAGATTCATATCATCAACCTCGAGAAGACCCTGCCGATGTTCAACGATGCGTTGAACTTCCTCGGCAAGATCGCCGCGGACGGTGGCAAGATCATGTTCGTCGGGACCAAGCGTTCGGCGCGTGAAGTGGTTGGTGAAGAGGCGCGCCGTTGCGGCATGCCGTACGTCTCCCACCGCTGGCTGGGCGGCATGCTGACCAACTTCAGCACGGTCAAGCAGTCGATCAAGCGCCTGAAGGACCTGGAGACCATGGACGCGGATGGCAGCTTCGAGGTGCTGAACAAGCGCGAAGCGCTGACCCGCCGCCGCGAGAAGGACAAGCTCGAACGCAGCCTGGGCGGCATCAAGGACATGAACCGCATGCCCGACGCGATGTTCGTGATCGACGTCGGCTACGAGAAGATCGCGGTGGCCGAGGCCAAGAAGCGCGGTATTCCGGTCGTTGCGGTGGTCGATTCCAATCACTCGCCGGAAGGCGTGGACTACGTGATTCCCGGCAACGATGACGCGATGCGCGCGATCCAGCTGTATGTGGCGGCCATCGCCGATACGATCATCGAGGCCAAGGGCGCGGTATCCACCGGAGGCGTGTCCGAGGACGAGTTCGCGGGTGCAGACACCGCGACCGATGGCGGTTCCGAATCGAGTGAAGCGGCCCCGGCCAACCCGGCCTGAGCCCGCTGCGGGCCCGGGGTGCGTGATCGCGACCGGGCCGTCTGAACCAGGGGCCGGCTGCGGATGGCTGCGCAGCCGGCCTGATTGACGAATTTTTCAGGAGTACATCCCGATGCAGATTACTGCTGCTCAAGTGAAAGAACTGCGCGAGCGCACCGGCGCCGGCATGATGGAATGCAAGAAGGCACTGACCGAGACCGGCGGTGACCTTGAGGCCGCCGTGGAGGCCATGCGCAAGTCCGGTATGGCGAAGGCGGACAAGAAGGCCGGCCGTGTCGCCGCCGAAGGTCGCGTCGAGATCGTCACCGAGGGCAACAAGGCCGTGCTGGTGGAGATCAACTGCGAGACCGACTTCGTCGGCAACGACGACAACTTCCGTGCCTTTGCTGCACAGTGCGCGCAGGTTGCGCTGAGCTCTGGCGCGGCCGATGTGGAAGGCCTGATGGCGGAATCCGTCGATGGTCAGACCCTCGAGGAACACCGGACCCAGCTGATCGCGAAGGTTGGCGAGAACGTCCAGGTGCGCCGTTTCGATCGTCTGGAGGCCGCGGATGCCCTGGGCTTTTACCAGCACGGCGCCCGGATTGGCGTGGTGGTCAGCCTGAAGGGGGGCGACGAGGCCCTGGCAAAGGACGTGGCCATGCATATCGCCGCCTCCAAGCCGGTGTGCGTGGATGAATCCGGCGTGCCGCAGGATCTGCTCGACAAGGAGCGGGCGATCTTCAAGGCGCAGGCCGAGGAGTCCGGCAAGCCGGAAAACATCATCGAGAAGATGATCGAAGGCCGCATTCGCAAGTATCTCGGCGAGATCACCCTGGTCGGCCAGCCGTTTGTGAAGGATCCCGACCAGACCGTTGGCCAGCTTCTGGAATCGAAGGGCGCCTCGGTGACCGGTTTCCTGCGCTACGAGGTGGGCGAAGGCATCGAGAAGAAAAAAGAGAACTTTGCCGAAGAAGTGATGGCGCAGGCCCGCGGGGCCTGATTCGCCGGATCGCTTTGGCGTAGACTCCCGGTGCGGGCGCGGGCCGCGCTCGTACCGGACCCCGGCCGGCATCCGGCTATACACATGGCAGGCGCAGGACCCGAGCCCGATAAAGGAGCCCAATGAGTCAGGACAGGCAACCCGCGTACAGGCGCATCCTTCTGAAGTTGAGCGGGGAGGCCCTGATGGGGCAGCAATCCTACGGGGTGGACCCGGATGTCCTGGCGCAGGTCGCCGAAGAGGTGTCGGAACTCTCGAGCATGGGTGTCGAGGTCGGCATCGTGATCGGAGGAGGCAATATCTTCCGTGGCGCCGGACTTGCCCAGGGGGGCATGGATCGGGTCACGGGCGACCACATGGGCATGCTGGCGACGGTGATCAATGCCCTGGCGATTCAGGATGCGATCGAGCGCGCGGGGCGGTTCTCCCGCGTGATGTCGGCCATCCGCATCAACCAGGTCTGCGAAGACTATATTCGGCGTCGGGCCGTGCGCCATCTGGAGAAGGGCCGGATCGTGGTGTTCGCCGCGGGGACCGGTAACCCGTTCTTCACTACGGATTCCGCCGCGGCGCTGCGCGCCATCGAGATCAACGCCGAGTTGATGATCAAGGCCACCAAGGTGGACGGGGTCTATGATTCGGACCCCATGACGCGCAAGGATGCACGGCGCTTTGAACGCCTGACGTTCGACGATGCGCTGGAGCGCCGGCTGGGCGTGATGGACACGACCGCGCTGGTCATGTGCCGCGATAATGGCCTGCCGATCCGCGTGATGAACATGTTTGCAAAAGGGGACCTCCGGCGGCTGGTGATGGGCGAGCCGGTGGGTACCCTGGTCGAGGGATCCCGAGATGACTGATGCGACCATCAAGGATGCACGCCAGCGGATGGACAAGAGTGTCGAGGCGCTGCGCAACGAGTTGGCCAAGATTCGGACGGGGCGTGCGCACCCCAGTCTGCTCGAGCATGTGCATGTCGAATACTACGGGATGGAAGTCCCGATCAATCAGGTCGCGAATATCAATGCCGAGGACTCGCGCACACTGGCGGTAGTGCCCTACGAGAAGGACATGGTGGCCAAGGTGGAAAAGGCGATCATGACCTCGGACCTGGGTCTGAATCCGGCCAGCATGGGTACGGTGATTCGGGTGCCGTTGCCGGCACTGACGGAAGAGCGGCGCCGTGACCTGGTGAAGGTGGTCCGGGCCGAGGCCGAGAATGCGCGTGTCGCGATACGCAATATTCGGCGCGACGCCAACAACACGTTCAAGCAGGCGGTGAAGGACAAGGAGATCTCGGAAGACGACGAGCACAAGGCACAGGAACAGGTGCAAAAGCTCACCGATGATCACATTGCGAAGATCGATGCACTGCTTGAGGACAAGGAAGCCGAGTTGATGGAAGTCTGACCGGCCACCTCCCCATGCCGGTTACCCCCACCACCGACCCCGTGCTCCCCGGTCACGTTGCGATCATCATGGATGGCAACGGGCGCTGGGCCCAGGCGCGTGGGCTGGATCGTTCCGCAGGGCATCGCGAAGGGCTGGAGGCCACGCGCCGGGCCGTGCGCTTCTATGCCGAGCACGGGATTCGCACGCTGACGCTGTTCGCATTCAGCAGCGAGAACTGGGGACGCCCTCGGACCGAAGTCGAGGCACTCTTCGAACTCTTCGTTTCGGCGATCGAGGCGGAGCTTCCCGAGCTGGTGGAACGTGGCATTCAGCTGCGTTTCATCGGTGATCGCGCGACTTTCCCCCCAACCTTGCAGGGTCGGATGACGGAGGCCGAGGAGGCCACGGCCGGCAACGATGGCATGTGTCTGGTGGTGGCCCTGGGGTATGGGGGTCGCTGGGACATCCTTCAGGCCGCCGAGCGATGGATGGCGAAAGGCGGGCCGGAGGCCGATGGCGATCCCGAGGTCGCCTTTGCGTCCGAGTTGAGCACCGCCGGGCTGACCGATGTGGACCTGTTGATTCGTACCGGAGGGGAACAGCGCATCAGCAACTTCCTGCTGTGGCAGGCGGCCTACGCGGAAGTCCTGTTTATCGAAACCTACTGGCCGGATGTGGGCGAGAGCGACTTCGACCGCAGTCTGGCCTGGTATGGCCGACGGCAGCGACGTTTTGGCCGTGTGCCCGCTGAGGACCGTGCGCCAAGCGAGGCCCCCGGTGCTTAAGACCCGAGTGGCGACAGCCGCGGCAGTCGGCCTGCCCGCACTGGCGCTGATCGCATTCGGCCCGAACTGGGCGGTGCTGGCCCTGATCGCTGCAGTCACAGGCCTGGCCGCCTGGGAATGGGGCGAGCTGACTGGTCTGCATGCGGCCTGGGAACGCGCGGTACTGACGCTGCTGGTTGTGGTGCCGCTGGCAGCACTGGGGGTGACGCTGGCGCAGCCGCTGCATCTTCTGGTCCTTGGGTTTGCGGTGTTGTGGTGGCTGCTGATTGTGTTGGCCTTGCCGTTTTACCGCCCGGGGAACGACGGGCGCGGTGCCCGGCCCAAACTGTTGACGGTCGCCGCGGTGCTGGCGCTGGTACCGGCCGGGATGTCCCTGGTCTGGCTGCACGCGCTGGCGCCCTGGCTGGTGGTCTACCTGATCGTACTGGTGGGCTTCGCTGATACCGGGGCCTACTTCGCCGGGAAGGCCTTTGGGCGCAGCCCCCTGGCACCCGAGATCAGCCCGGGAAAGACCCGCGAGGGCCTGCTCGGGGGGCTGGTCGCCGTCCTGGCCCTGTCCGTGGTGGTGGCCGGGATCTGGGGACTGGTGCCCATGGATGCGTTGGTATTCGTGCTGCTGTCGGTGCTGATTGCGCTGGTGTCAGTGGTGGGAGACCTGTTCGAGAGTATCCTCAAGCGCCAGGCGGGCGCCAAGGACAGCGGTTCCTTGCTACCCGGCCACGGGGGTATTCTGGATCGGGTCGACAGCCTGATTGCGGCGGCCCCGATCTTTCTCGCCGGACTACTGTGGCTGGCCTTGTTGCCCGTTCCTGGGCCCGCGGCATGAAAACTCGCAGGTGTAGCACGTTATGACCCCCATGCGGATCACCATCCTCGGTTCCACCGGCAGCATCGGCGTCAGTACGCTGGATGTGGTGTCACGCCAGCCCGACCGCTTCCAGGTCCATGCGCTGACCGCGCATCACAATGTCGAGCGCCTGAAGGCACAGTGCCTGGAGGTGCAGCCCCGGATCGCCGTGGTGGCGGAGGCGTCGGCCGCGGCCCAGCTCCAGCGCGAGCTGGAAGAGGCCGGTTGCACGACCGAGGTGCGGGCAGGGCCGGAGGCCCTGGCCGAGGTGGCGGCGGCGCCGGAGGTGGACGCGGTAATGGCGGCCATAGTCGGGGCGGCCGGACTCCTGCCGACCCTCGCCGCGGCCGAGGCAGGCAAGCGCGTACTCCTCGCCAACAAGGAGGCGCTGGTGATGTCCGGTGCGTTGCTGATCGAGGCTGTGCGTCGTTCCGGTGCCTGTCTGCTGCCAATCGACAGCGAACACAATGCCATTTTCCAGTGCCTGCCCACCGGTTACGTCTGTGCCGATGCGGTGACGCCGCATGGCGTCGAGCGGATCTGGCTGACCGCCTCCGGCGGCCCGTTCCGGGACCGTCCGCTCGACACCTTTGGCGGCATTACGCCGGATGAGGCCTGTGCCCATCCGAACTGGGAAATGGGACGCAAGATCTCGGTCGACTCCGCCACCATGATGAACAAGGGCCTGGAGGTGATCGAGGCGTGCTGGCTGTTTGCGGTGGAGCCATCAGCGATACAGGTGGTGCTGCACCCGCAAAGCATCGTGCATTCGATGGTGGCCTACAACGATGGTTCGGTCCTTGCGCAGATGGGCAACCCCGACATGCGCACACCGATCGCGCATGCGCTGGCCTGGCCCGATCGGGTGGGCTCCGGGGTCTCGGCACTGGATTTGCTGAGCGTAGGCCCGCTGGAGTTCCGCGAGCCGGAAAGCGAGCGGTTCCCCGCACTGGGGCTGGCCTACCGTGCCATGGAGCGGGGCGGTACGGCCACAGCGGTACTGAATGCGGCAAACGAGGTGGCGGTCGATGCCTTCCTCTCGGGTCGGCTGGCCTTCAGTGACATCGCGGTGGTGATCGAGCGCACGCTGGAGGGCCAGCCGACGCAGGCAGCCGATTCCCTCGAGCGCGTGCTGGCCGCTGATGCCGAGGCGCGCGCCCATGCCGGCCACGAGATCGGGCGTCTGCAGCGCCAGGCAGTGTCATGACGCTGTTGACCAGCCTGCTGGCGTTCGCTGTGGCCATCGGCGTGCTGGTCACCGTACACGAGTACGGGCATTACCTGGCGGCGCGCGCGATGGGGGTCAAGGTGCTGCGCTTCTCCGTCGGCTTCGGACGCCCCTTGCTCAGCCGCCGGTTCGGGCGGGATCGCACCGAGTTTGTCGTGGCGGCGCTGCCCCTTGGGGGGTATGTGAAGATGCTCGACGAGCGCGAGGGTGAAGTGGCGCCCGAGGAGCGCGACCGGGCCTTCAACAACAAGGGGCTCAAGGCGCGCACCTTCATTGTGTCCGCGGGGCCGCTGGCGAACTTCCTGTTTGCCATGGTCGCCTACGCTGCCATGTTCATGATTGGCGTGGGCGGTGTACGTGCGGTGGTTGGCGAGGTTACCCCGGAGAGCCCGGCGGCCGTGGCCGGGCTGGAGCGCGGCGAGGAGATTGTCGCGATCGATGGGCGCTCCGTGCAGGATTGGGAGCAGACCAATCTGCGCCTGCTTGACCATGCCGTTCGGGGTGATACGGTGCCGGTTCTCGTGCGCGACCGCGACGGCCGCGAGGTGGAGCGTGCGCTGGATCTGAGCGACCGTCAGGCAATCCTGGGACGGGGCCAGTTCCTGGAGCAGGTAGGGCTGGCGCCTTATCGCCCGGCATTGGAGCCGCGGATTGGCCAGGTGGAGTCCGGGAGCCCGGCAGCGGCAGCGGGGTTCGAGGCCGGTGACCGGATTGTCGCGGTGGACGGCGATGCGATCGACGACTGGAATGACTGGGTGCGTCGTATCCAGGCCAGCCCGGAGCGTGAACAAGTCGTTCGTGTGGAGCGCGATGGCCAGGCGGTCGAGTTGCGGGTGACCCCGGAGGCGGTCGCCATCAATGACGAGACCATTGGACGCATTGGCGCCGGGGTCGATCCGGATCAGCCGGCGATGCGCGAGATGGCGGTGCTGGTGCGCCAGGGTCCCGTGGAGGCACTGGGTTCGGGAGTGGTCCGTACCTGGGATGTCTCGATCCTGACGGTGGGTATCCTGTGGCGCATGGTGACCGGCGAGGCGTCGGTCAAAAACATCAGCGGACCGGTTACCATAGCCGAGTTTGCGGGCACCACGGCAGTGATCGGGATTTCGGCCTTTCTCGGATTCCTGGCGCTGGTAAGTGTGTCGCTGGGGATCATCAACCTGCTGCCGATCCCGCTGCTGGATGGTGGCCACCTGCTGTATTACGCAGTGGAGGCGGTAAAAGGGAGTCCGGTGTCCGAGCGCGCCCAGATCATCGGGCAGCAGTTCGGTATCCTCGCGATCGCCGCATTGATGTTGCTGGCCCTCTACAACGATTTGACACGTCTGTTCGGGTGAGCCCGAAACAGCCCTTTTGATTGGCGGAAAGCATGTCGCGAAACAGCTTGAGAGCAGTGGCCCTGGTTGGCCTCATGGGTCTGGCGGGTACGGCCTGGGGACAGACCTACCAGATCGAGGACATCGAGATCGAGGGGCTGGAGCGGATTACCGCGGGCACCGCACTGAGCTATCTGCCAGTCGAAGTAGGCGACACCTTCGATGAAAGCCAGAGCCCGGAGCTCATCCGCGAGATGTTCCAGACGGGGTTCTTCGATGACGTGGAGATCGCCCGGCGCGGTGATGTGCTGGTGGTGATTGTGTCCGAGCGCCCGGCGATCAACCAGATCAACTTTTCCGGGAACCGCGACATCCCGGACGACGGCCTGCGCGAGGCGCTGGAGTCGGCCGGGCTGCGCAGCGGCCGCGTATTCAACCGGACAATGCTGGACCGGATCGAGAGCGAACTGCGTCAGCAGTATTTCGCGCGCGGGCGCTACAACGTCGAGGTGGATGTCGAGATCATCGACCTGCCGCGCAATCGCGTGGATATCGAGATCGACATCGCCGAGGGCCCGGTGGCCCGCATCCAGCAGGTCAACGTGGTCGGCAACGAAAGCTTTACCGATCGCGACCTGACCCGCGGCTTCGAGTCGGGCGTGCCCCGCTGGTGGGCCTTCTTCAGCCGCCGGGATCATTATTCCCGCGAGAAGCTGTCGGGTGATCTCGAGCAGCTGCGTTCGCACTATCTGGACGAGGGTTTCCTCGAATTCGACATCGATTCGACCCAGGTCACGCTTACGCCCGACCGCCGGGACCTGTTCATCACCATTAACGTGGACGAGGGGGAGCGCTACACGGTCACCGGCTTCGACCTGGCTGGCGACTTCGTGGTGTCGCAGGAGGAGCTCGAGGAACTGGTCGATGTGGATGTCGGCGAGCCCTTCTCGCGCAGTCAGGTGACGGAGTCCGCCGAGCGCATCACGAACCGTCTGATGCAGGACGGCTACGCCTTTGCCAACGTGAACCCGGTACCGGATGTCGACGAGGACAGTCGCGAGGTCGAAATCACGTTCTTCATCGACCCGGGCCCGCGCGTCTATGTACGCCGCATTCAGATCACCGGGAACGAGAACACCGAGGAGCGCGTCTATCGCCGCGAACTGCGGCAGATGGAGAGCTCCTGGTACAACGGGGCCCTGATCGAGCGCTCCCGTGTGCGGCTGCAGCGCCTGCCGTTCGTGCAGAGCGTGAACGTGGAGACGCAGCGGGTGCCGGGAACCGATGACGAGGTCGACCTCAATATCACGGTCACCGAGCAGCAGTCGGGCGCTCTCACGCTTGGGGCGGGCTTCTCGCAGAACCAGGGACTGTTGCTGACCGCGGGGCTGCAGCAGGACAACTTCCTGGGGACCGGCAATCGCTTCAATGCGGAGGTCAGTACCAGCCGGGTGAACCAGATCTTCCGCATGAGCGTGACCAACCCGCACTACACCCCGGCGGGTGCGAGCCGTGGCTTTTCCGTGTTCTACCGGAAGATCGACGCCGAGGAGGCGAACATCTCCCGTTACTCCTCGAATCGCTACGGGTTTGATGTCAGCTACGGGATCCCGCTGTCGGAGTTCGACCGCATCCGGATCGTGCCCGGCTTCGAACATATCGATATCGACACGGTCGACCGTGATGGACGGCGGGGGAGCCCGGACGAGATCTTCGCCGAGGTCGACGAATTCGGCAGCTCCGCGAATTTCTACAAGATCGAGACCAGCTACATCCACGACACCCGGGACAGCACCACGTTCGCGACCCAGGGACGTCGCCATCGCGTTGGCCTGGAACTCGCGATCCCCGGCAGTGATCGAGAGTTCTACAAGCTGACCTATTCGGGCGAGGAGATCTTCCGGCTGTCGGATCGCTATTCGTTCAGTCTTTCGGGCGGGATCGCCTATGCGGATGGCTACGGCGGGTCCGAGCTGCCGTTCTATGAACGGTTGTTCGCCGGCGGAATCCGGTCGGTGCGTGGCTACGAGGACAATCGCCTCGGCGACCAGCGCGAGCTGCGCGAGTTCGATGGCGAGCTGAGAAACGCGACACGTGATTCCAACGACGACCCGTATGGCGGGCGCTTCCGCACCACGATATCCGGGGAACTGTTCTACCCGATGCCGTTCGCGGCCGACAACGATGCGGTGCGCATGAGTACCTTCGTCGATGCGGGTAATGTATTCAACGATCCCGGCGACTGGGATGCCGGTGAGCTGCGGGCCTCCGCAGGGTTTGCCATTACCTGGTTCTCGCCGGTGGGGCCGCTGAGCTTCAGCGTGGCGGAGCCGCTGAACGACCAGCCGGAAGACGATATTCAGCGCTTCCAGTTCCTGCTGGGGGCATCCTTCTGAGTGTGAGGAGCAAGGGCATGAGTCAGCGCAGTGGGACCATGAAGGGCGGCGTCTCCCTCGCGCTGTCCGCCGTGCTGTTGCTGGCTGGCTGGCTGGCGCTCCCGGCACAGGCGGGGGCCCAGAACGTCGCGTTCGTGACGATGAACCGTATCCTGGAGGATTCGCCGCAGGCCGAGCAGGCCATGCGCGAACTGGAACGGGAGTTCTCGCCGCGTGACGCGGAACTGGTGGCCGAGCGCGAAGAGCTGCAGCGCATGCGCGATCAGCTGGAGCGCGACGGGGACATGATGGACCCCTCCGACCGGGCCGATCTGGAGCGCGAGTTTTCCCAGCGTTCGCGGGAGTTCCGTCGCGCACAGGAGAGCTTCAGCGAGGATCTGAACGTGCGCCGCAACGAAGAGCTTTCCCGGCTGCAGCGGCGAATCAACGATGCCATCGTGGAACTGGCGCGCGAACGCGAAATCGACGTCATCCTGACCGAACGCAACGTGCTCTACGCCAGTGACCGGGTCGACATCACGGACGATATCCTTGCCGCAATGCAGCGCGACGACTGAGCGGGCGATCACCGCCGGGGAGCTGGCCGAGTATCTGGCCGGCGAGCTCGACGGTTCGGCCGATATCCCGCTGCGGGGTCTGGCGACACTCGCCCAAGCCGGGCCGGCGGATGTGGCCTTTGTCGCGGATCCACAACGCTACCGCGATGCGCTGGAAGCGACCGCAGCGGGCTGCGTCCTGGTGCCCAGGTCGGGCACCGGGGCCTTGAGGACGCCCGTGCGTGCGTGGATTGCCGTCGATGATCCTTATCGCGCCTACGGGCAGGCGTCACGCTGGTTTGGTGCCGGGCGCCGCGAGGTGTCCCCCGGTGTCGATCCGAGTGCGCGTGTGCATCCGGATGCCCGTATTGCCGCCGATGCGGAGGTGGGGCCCGGTGTGGTGATTGGCGCCCGTTGTCGGATCGGTGCGGGCGTGGTGATTGGCGCAAACAGTGTGCTGGGCGCGCGCGTCGAGCTGGGGGAAGGGAGCTATCTGCATCCCCGAGTCAGCCTGCTGGATGACGTGAAAGTGGGCAGGCGCGCAATCATCCACAGTGGGGCCGTGCTGGGTGCGGATGGCTTCGGGTTCGCGTCGACGCCCGATGCGACCTGGGAAAAGATCGAGCAGCTGGGCGATGTGCGTGTGGGCGACGATGTGGAGATCGGGGCGAATTCCACCATCGACCGAGGGGCGCTGGAGTCCACGCGGATCGGCAACGGGGTCAAGATCGACAACCTGGTTCATGTTGCCCATAACGTTCAGATTGGCGACCATACCGCCATTGCCGGATGCGTGGGCATTGCGGGCAGCGCTCGGATCGGTGCGCATTGTGCCATTGGCGGCGGGGTGGGGATTCTCGGCCATCTGGCCATTGCGGACCGGGTCACGCTGCACGCGATGACACTCGTCACGCGCTCGATAGATCGGCCTGGTGAATATGCATCCGGCGTCCCTCACCAGGAGGCCCGGTTGTGGAATCGGATGCTGGCGCGACTGCGTCGGCTCGCCCGAACACGGGGTGCATGATCCTGCCGGCGTTGTAGTCTCGGCTAATCAGAACCAACAACAAAGGAATGCCGCGTGGATGATTTCAACGTCCAGGAGATCATGCGTTATCTGCCGCATCGATATCCGTTTCTCATGGTCGACCGGGTGCTGGAATGGGAAGCCGGTTCGTACCTGGCCGGTATCAAGAACGTCAGCATCAACGAGCCCTATTTCCAGGGGCATTTTCCGGTCAAGCCGGTGATGCCGGGAGTACTGATCCTCGAGGCACTGGCTCAGGCCACGGGGCTGCTGGCGTTCAAGACCGAAGAGGCGCGCAACGAGAACCAGGACAAGCAGCAGCTTTATCTGTTTGTGGGGATCGACGAGGCACGTTTCCGGCGTCAGGTAGTGCCCGGCGACCAGCTGCACCTGCGCGTGGATCTCAAGCGCACGGTGCGCGGCATCTGGCGCTTCGATGCGGTTGCCCGGGTGGGCGACGACGTCTGTGCCAACGCCCAGCTGATGTGCTCGGGGCAGGAAATTCCCTCGTGATCGACCCGCGGGCCGAAGTACACCCGAGTGCGGAGCTCGACTCCTCGGTCGAGGTGGGGCCATTCAGCGTCATTGGCCCGAATGTCCGGATCGGGGGCGGTACCCGAGTCGGGCCGCATGTGGTGATCCGCGGTCCGACCGAGATTGGACGCGACAACCGCATCTTTCAGTTCTCCTCGATCGGGGAGGAGCCGCAGGATACTAGCTACAAGGGCGAGCCCACGCGGCTGGTGATCGGGGATCGCAACGTGATCCGCGAATCGGTCACGCTGCACCGGGGCACGGAGAAGGGACTGGGCGAGACCGTGATCGGGCATGACAATCTGATCATGGCCTATGTGCATATCGCGCACGACTGCACCATCGGCAACAAGATTATTTTCTCCAACGCGACCTCGCTGGCCGGTCATGTCGAGATCCAGGACAACGTGACGCTGGGTGGCTTTACCCTGGTGCATCAGTTCTGCCGTGTGGGAACCTTTGCCTTCACCAGTATGGGGGCGGCGCTGAACCGGGACCTCCCGCCCTACTGCCTGGCCAGCGGCAACTACGCACGGCTGATCGGGATCAACAAGATCGGGTTGCGCCGCAATGGCTTCTCCAACGAGGCGATTCAGGCGCTGCATCGCGTGTTCATCCTGGGCATGCGCGGTCGTGCCGGGCGTGAACGGCACCTGGAGACGATGTTCGACGAGACGGACGTCCCGGAGGTGCGCAACCTGATCGGCTTCGTGCGCGACAGCCAGCGCGGGATCCTGCGCGGAGGGCGGCCGCACTGACACCCGTTTTGTCAGTGTTCGACCAGGCGCCCCTGGTTGAGGAGCTCCCGCGCCATCTCGGCGATGCGGCGGTCGGCCCCGCCTTCTCCCAGACGTTCGCGGACCCTGGACAGCGATTCGCGCATTGCGCCCAGACGCTCCGGGTGCCGAAGCAGGGCTAACGCATCTGTCGCGAGACGCTCGGGGCTGGCCGCGCGCTGAAGGTACTCCGGGACCAGCCGCTCGCCCGCCACGATATTGACCAGGGCGATGTTCTCCAGCCGGACCAGCCGCGAAAAGACCGCGTGGCTGAGGCTGCCCATGCGGTAGAACACCATCATCGGCGCCTGGAGCAGGCCGGCCTCCAGCGTGGCCGTGCCCGATGCGATCAACAGGAGATCGGCATCCGCCATGAGTGCATGCGTGCCGTCCTCCCCGGAGACAAAGGCGACGGGCAGGTCTTCATGCCGGGCGAGTGTCTCGAGGCGTGGGGCGTCTACGCCCGGTGCCAGAGCCACCACGAAGCGCAGCGAGGGTTCTTCCCGGTGTATGCGCCGTGCGGTTTCGACGAGCAGGGGCCAGTGGCGCTTGAGCTCGCCGCCGCGGCTCCCCGGCAGGAGCCCGATCACGCGCTCACCGTCGGCTATGTTCAGGCGTTCACCGAGCCGCAGCGTGGGCGCGTGCACCCGGTCCACCAGCGGGTTGCCGACGTAGCGTACCGGGATGCCGGCGCGCTCGTAGATGTCGGTTTCGAAGGGGAACAGCACCGCCATCGCGTCCACGCACTGCTGAATACGGCGGATACGCCCGGATCGCCAGGCCCAGAGCTGGGGGCTGACATAGAACAGGACCGGGATACCCAGGCGCCGTGCGTGGGCGGCCAGGCGCAGGTTGAACTCGACGTAGTCCACCAGGACGAGCAGGTCCGGGCGGTTTTTCTCCAGGTGGGCACACATGCGCCGGAACAGGCGGCGCAGGCGCGGGTAGTTCACCAGTACGTCGACGAGGCCGACGACCGCGAGTTCCTCGACGTCGATGAGCGTCTCGACACCTGCGGCGCGCATCTGTGCGCCCCCCATGCCGGAGTAGTGCAGCCCGGGCTCGATGGCCGCCAGTTCGCGAACCAGTCCGGCACCCAGGGCATCGCCGGAGCTCTCTCCGGCGCAGATGACCACGTGGCGTTGCATGGGGCCGGGCCTTTCCCCCGACTAGGCGAGGGCGCGCCGGATCGTGGCGCAGATCGTCTCGATCTGTTCGTCTTCGAGCTCGGGGAAGACCGGCAGGGAGAGGCAGCGCGCCGCGACCGATTCCGTGACCGGGAGACTGGCCGGCAGGTTTGGCAGATCCACGAAGGCCTTTTGCTGGTGCAGCGGGACCGGGTAGTAGATTGCGTGCGCGATCTCGGCCGCCTTCAGGGCCTGCATGATCGCGTCGCGATGATCGGTCAGCAGCGTGTACTGGTGGTAGACATGCGTACCGATCCCGTCTTCGTGCGGGGTCTGGACCGGCAGGCCCTCCAGCCCCTTGCGGTAACTGGCGGCGACGCGTCGGCGCTGGGCGTTGTACTCGTCGATGTGCGGCAGTTTCACGCGCAGGATCGCCGCCTGCATCTCGTCCAGACGGCTGTTGTAGCCCACCTCGTCGTGGTAGTAGCGCTCGCTGGAGCCATGGTTGCGCAGCCGCTTCAGGGCTTCGGCCGAGGTCGGGCAGCTGGTGGTGACCAGGCCGCCGTCGCCGAAGGCCCCGAGGTTTTTCGAGGGGAAGAACGAGAAACAGCCAAAGGCATTGGCGGACCCGGTCTGCGCACCATCGATGGCGGCGCCGAAGGACTGGGCGCAATCCTCGATGATCAGCAGCTTGTGGCGTTCCGCGATGGTCTGCAGCCGCGGCAGGTCGGCCGGCTGTCCAAACAGATGCACCGGGATAATCGCCCTGGTCCGTTCTGTGACCGCGGCCTCGACCTGTTCCGGGTCGATGTTGAAGGTGTCGGGATCAATGTCCACGAACACCGGGTCGGCCCCGACATAGCGAATGGCCTCGGCGGTGGCAATGAAGGTGAACGGCGTCGTGATGACCTCGTCGCCCGGGCCAATGCCCGCGGCGGCCAGGGCCAGATGCAGCGCGTCGGTCCCCGAGGCGCAGGTGATCGCATGGTCCACCCCGAGATAGCGTGCCAGTTCGTCTTCCAGCGCCTGGACATTGGGACCCAGGATATAGCGGGCCCCGGCCAGGACCTCCTGCAGCGCGGCATCGATTTCGGGGCGCAGGCTCTGGTACTGGCGCTGCAGGTCGACCATCGGGATCACGGTTTGACTCCTGTGGGGGTGGTTTCGAGGTGGCTGTGGGGGCCGTCGGCCTGGCCCATTACGTTGAGGTTCTGGTAGACGAGCCTGGTGATCTGCTCGGCAGTGGCCAGGGCCCGCTGGCCGTCGCGACCGCTGACCACGACGGGCCCTTCGCCGCGCACCGCGGCCACGAAGGCGCGGATCTCGGCGAGCAGGGCATCGGCCTCGTCGAACACGCTCTCGTCCCGGTGGATCTCCGGGGCACCGGTCTCCGGATCGGGCGCGCCGATGTGGTTGAGCGACAGGATGCGGTTCTGAAAGTCCACCGAGGCATAGGCGTGCGACTGGAAGATGCGCATGCGCCGCTCGGACTTGTTGCTGACACGCGAAGAGGTCACGTTGGCCACGCAGCCGTTGGCGAACTCCAGCCGCGCGTTGGCGATATCGATGTCCTGGGTGAGTACGCGGGCGCCGGAGGCGCGGACCTCGGTCAGCGGCGAATCCGTCAGGGACAGGATGATGTCGATGTCGTGAATCATCAGATCCAGCACCACGGAGACGTCCGTGGCGCGGGGCTTGTAGGGCGCCAGGCGGTGCGATTCGATGAAGCGCGGATGCAGTGGATCGTCGGTCAGACGGCGCAGGGCCGCATTGAAGCGCTCCAGATGCCCGACCTGCAGTACGACCCCTTTGGCTTCGGCGAGCTGGTTCAGGGCCTCGGCCTGCTCCAGCGTCGCGGTGATCGGCTTTTCGACCAGCACATGGCATCCGGTGTCGAGGAAGTCCCGCGCGATGTCGTAGTGCAGGGTGGTCGGCGCAGCGATGGAGACCGCATCGACGCGGCCGAGCAGTTCGCGGTGATCGGTGACCGCGGCGCAGCCATGTTCGGCGGCGACACGCTCGGCAGTGGCGGCGTCGGCATCGGCCACGGCGACCAGCTCGGTCTCGGGCAGGGCGGCGTACTTGGCGGCATGCCATTTGCCAAGGTGACCGACGCCGATCGCGGCGCAGCGCAGGGGATTCTGGGACATGGGCGGGCTCGAGGTTCGTAGGGCGTGTGCTAGGATTTCCGGCGCTATTGTAACGGATCGCCCGGACGGCGCATGTCCGCGATCCATTCCCGCTATTGTCCAGGGAAACACGGGTTTCGGTGTTTCCCTAAACCCGGCCGGGGGTTCGATGTCCGCAAACAGGGTGGCAAACGCTTGGGTCGCGGGGGTCGACGAGGTGGGACGTGGCCCGCTGGCGGGGCCGGTGGTGGCCGCCGCAGTGATCCTGCCGGAGGGCTTCGCTGCCCCGGGGCTGACCGATTCCAAGAAGCTTTCGGCGCGGCGCCGCCAGGCGCTGGATCTCGAGATTCGCGAACGGGCCGTGGCTTGGGCACTGGGCCGGGCCGAGGCGGCCGAGATTGACGCATTGAACATCCATCGCGCGACCCTGCTGGCGATGCAGCGCGCGGTGGCCGCATTGTCGCAGGCGCCCGATCACCTGCTGGTTGACGGCCGCTTCACGCCCGAGGGCCCCTGGAGCGCCGAGGCCATTGTCGGCGGGGATGGCTCCGTGGCGGCGATCAGCGCGGCCTCGGTCATTGCCAAGGTGGCGCGCGACGCGGAGATGACGGCCCTGCACGAACGCTATCCCGACTACGGCTTTGATCGCCACGCAGGCTACCCGACCGCCTACCATCGCGACGCGCTGGTGCGCCTTGGGCCATGTGCAGAGCATCGTCGCAGCTTTGGGCCGGTGGCGCGGGCGCTGGCCGCTGTTGCGGGGGAAGAGGCATGAGCAGTGGATTGCACGACCCCGGCTTTGTGCACCTGCGGGTGCACTCCGAGTACTCGCTGATCGACGGGCTGGTGCGCCTGAAACCGCTGGTCGCGGCGGTCGCGGAGAAGGGCATGCCCGCCGTCGCGGTGACCGATCACTGCAACCTGTTCGGACTGGTGAAGTTCTATCGGGCGGCTATCGCCCAGGGCGTGCAGCCGATCATCGGGGCCGATCTGCTGGTGCGGGACGCCCGCGCGGACGGGAGCGTGGCACGCATGACCCTGCTCGCGCAGAACGATCCCGGCTACCGCAACCTCACTCGACTGATCTCGCGCGCCTGGCAGGAAGGCCAGGAAAGGGGCATCCCAAGGATCGACGCCGAATGGCTGGACAGCGCGGCCGAGGGGCTGATCGCGCTGTCCGGCGGCATCGATGGCCTGTTCGTGAGCGGCTCCGGGGTCGCGCGCGCATTGACCCCTGATGACCTCGAGCCCTGGCAGCGGCGCTTTCCCGGGCGCTTCTACCTGGAGCTGACGCGCACCGAGCGCCCGGGCGAGGAGGCCTGGATCGAGCAGGCCCTGACGGCGGCGGAGCAGTTTGACCTGCCTGTGGTGGCAACCAACGACGTGCGCTTTCTCAAGGCCGAGGACTTCGAGGCCCACGAGGCGCGCGTCTGCATCCATGACGGGACCACGCTGGATGACCCCTCGCGCCCGCGGCGCTACTCCGAGCACCAGTACCTCGCCAGCCCGGAGGAGATGGCGGAACGCTTCTCGGACATCCCCGAGGCCCTGGCGAACTCGGTGGCGATCGCGCGTCGCTGCAGCGTGAGTCTGACCCTCGGGGAGTCGGTGCTGCCGGATTTCCCGGTGCCGGAGGGATACACGGTCGAGGATCACCTGCGGGAGACCTCCGCGAAGGGGCTCGAGGCCCGGCTGGAGCGTTTCCAGTTTGCCGAGCGCTCCGATTACGACGCTCGCCTGAAGCGCGAGCTGGACGTGATCTGCCAGATGGGGTTCCCCGGCTACTTCCTGATCGTGGCCGACTTTATCCAGTGGGCCAAGGACAATGGCATCCCGGTGGGCCCGGGGCGTGGCTCGGGCGCGGGTTCACTGGTCGCCTATGTGCTGGGGATTACTGACCTGGATCCATTGCGTTACGAGCTTCTCTTCGAGCGTTTCCTTAATCCCGAGCGCGTCTCCATGCCCGACTTCGATGTCGATTTCTGCATGGAGAAGCGCGACGACGTGATCGACTACGTGGCCGAGCGCTACGGCCGCGACAAGGTCTCGCAGATCATCACCCACGGCACCATGGCCGCGAAGGCGGTCGTGCGCGACTGTGGCCGTGTACTGGGCTACGGCTATGGATTTGTCGACCGTATCGCCAAGCTGATCCCGTTCGAGCTGGGCATGACCCTGGACAAGGCCCTGGCCGAGAGCGAGGACCTGAAGGCGCAGTACGATCAGGACGAGGAGGTGCGCGGGATCATCGATCTTGCGCTCAAGCTCGAGGGGCTTACCCGCAATGCGGGCAAGCACGCCGGCGGCGTGGTGATCGCTCCCTCGGCGCTGACCGACTTCTCGCCGCTGTACTGCGAAGACGACGGCGGCTCGCTGGTGACCCATTTCGACAAGGACGACGTCGAGGCCGTGGGTCTGGTGAAGTTCGACTTCCTCGGGCTGCGCACGCTGACGATTATCGACTGGGCGGTCGAGAACGTGCGCAAGATGGACCCGCAGGCCCGTATCGACCTGGATGCGGTCCCGCTGGATGACCCCGACACCTTCAAGCTGCTGAAGGCCTACCAGACCACCGCGGTGTTCCAGCTGGAATCGGGCGGGATGAAGGACCTGATCCGGCGCCTGCAGCCGGACAGCTTCGAGGACATCATCGCGCTGGTGGCCCTGTACCGGCCGGGCCCGCTGCAGTCGGGGATGGTGGACGACTTCATCGACCGCAAGCACGGCCGCGCGCAGGTGGAATACCCGCATCCGGACCTGGAGCCGATCCTGCAGCCGACCTACGGGGTCATCCTGTACCAGGAGCAGGTGATGCAGATCGCCCAGGTGCTGGCCAATTACACCCTGGGCGGCGCCGACCTGCTGCGCCGCGCGATGGGCAAGAAAAAGCCCGAGGAGATGGCCAAGCAGCGCCAGATCTTCATGGAGGGTGCGCTGGGGCGCGGGGTCGAGGAGGGTACCGCGACCTACATCTTCGACCTGATGGAGAAGTTCGCCGGGTACGGCTTCAACAAGTCGCACTCGGCCGCCTACGCCCTGGTCGCCTATCAGACGGCCTGGCTGAAGGCGCATTACCCGGCGCCGTTCATGGCGGCGGTGCTGTCCGCGGATATGGACAACACCGACAAGGTCGTGGGCCTGATCGAGGAATGCCGGAATATGGAGCTGGAGGTCCTGCCGCCGGACGTCAACCAGTCGGACTACCGCTTTACCTGTCGCGATGCCGGGACGGTGGTCTATGGCCTTGGCGCGATCAAGGGCGTGGGCGAGTCCGCGATCGACACGCTGCTGAAGGCGCGTGCGGCGGACGGGCCCTTCCACGGGCTGATCGACCTGTGCCAACGCGTGGACCTGTCCAAGCTGAACAAGCGCGTGCTGGAGACGCTGGTACGTGCGGGTGCGCTGGATGCGATCGGCGCGAACCGTGCGACGCTGCTGAACGACATCCCCACCGCGGTGGCCGCGGCGGAACAGACCGAGCGCAACGCAAGCCTGGGCGTGGTGGATCTGTTTGGCGATCCGGCGGCGGCCGTGGTCCCCGAGAGCGAGACCCTCCCGGAGATGGAGGATGACGACCGCCTGCGAGGGGAGAAGGAGACGCTGGGTTTGTACCTGACCGGGCACCCGGTCGAACGTTATCGCGCCGAGCTCAAGCGGCTGACGGGCAGTACGTTCGCGGATCTGGAGGCGAAGCTGGAGCAGCGGCCCGATGACAGCGGCCAGCAGGGGCGGCGTGGGCGCCAGGAGACCGTGCGTATCGCGGGTCTGGTCGTGGGCGTGCGGGTACGCAACACGCAGAATGGCCGCATGGGTATCGCGACCCTGGACGACCGCAGTGGTCGTGCGGAGATCGTGCTGTTCAACGACGACTTCAATACCTACCGCGATCGGCTGGAGCCGGACACCCTCCTGGTGGCGGAAGGGACGGTGGCGCTGGATGACTATGCCGGCGGCATCCGCATGCGGGCCCGGGCGGTGTACACGCTGGACGAGGCGCGGGCGCAGTGGGCGCGGGCGCTGCACCTGTGCCTGGAGGGGGTGCGCGCCGAGCAGGTGCAGAACCTGCGCGGCCTGATGGAAGAGCATCGCAATGGCCAGTGCCGAGTCCACCTGTGCTACCGCCGGGATGGCCTGGAGGCCGAGCTGAGTCTGCCCGAGGGCTGGGCCATTCGTCCGGACGAGCGGCTGTTGCGCAACCTGCAGCAGACCCTGGGCCCTGGTTGCGAGGCCCAGGTCCTGTACGGCCGCTGAAGGCCCCCGATCGGGCGAAACCGGGTGCCCGAGACCGCTGCATCAGGCCACAGGTCTCGTCGGTCCGTGTCTCGGTCGGTCTCGAACCGGCAGCGAAGTGCGGGGCAATTGGTTACAATTCCGCGCTTACTCTATTGCCGACGCGAGACCCTGCATGAATCCGGATTTTCTCGACTTCGAACAGCCCATTGCCGAACTGGAAGCCAAGATTCGGGATCTGCGCTATGTGGGTGACGACGCCGAGGTCAACATCCAGGAAGAGATCCAACGCTTGGAGGAGAAATGCCGGTCACTGACCGAGAGCATCTTCGCCAAGCTCACCCCCTGGCAGGTGGCGCAGATGTCCCGTCATCCCAAGCGGCCCTATACCCTGGACTACATCCCGCAGCTGTTCGACGAGTTCGAGGAGCTGCACGGCGACCGGACCTATGCGGATGATCCGGCGATCGTCGGTGGCGTGGCCCGTCTCGACGGGCGCCCGGTGATGATCATCGGGCACCAGAAGGGGCGCCAGACCCGCGAGAAGGTCTATCGCAATTTCGGTATGCCGCGGCCGGAAGGCTACCGCAAGGCCCTGCGTCTGATGGAGACCGCCGAGCGCTTCCGGCTGCCGGTCCTGACGTTCATCGACACCCCGGGCGCCTATCCGGGCGTGGGCGCCGAAGAGCGCGGCCAGAGCGAGGCGATCGCCCGCAATCTGATGGTGATGGCGCGGCTGGATACCCCGATCATCGCGACCGTGATCGGCGAGGGCGGCTCCGGCGGCGCACTGGCGATCGGGGTCGGGGATGCCACGCTGATGCTGCAGTACTCGACCTACTCGGTCATCTCGCCGGAGGGCTGTGCCTCTATCCTCTGGAAGAGCGCGGACCGCGCGTCCGAGGCGGCGGAGGCGCTGGGTATCACCTCGCAGCGGCTGCACGATCTGGGTCTGGTCGATCGGATCATTCCCGAGCCGCTGGGCGGCGCCCATCGCGATCCGGAGACGATGTCGGCGCACCTGCGCTCGGCGCTGCTGGAAACCCTCGATGGCCTCGAGGCGCTGGACCCGGCCAAGCGGCTGGATCGGCGTTACCGCCGCCTGATGGACTACGGTGCCTTCCAGGAAGCCGCCTCCTGAGACACCGGGCCGGGTGCCGGGTCGCGCCCACCCGGTGACGGCCGCCGTTCGGGCCTTCCTGCAGGATCACTCCGGCTCTGGTGCCTTGCGCGTCGCCTTCAGCGGTGGCCGCGACTCCTCCGTATTGCTGCACGCGCTCGCGCAATTGCGCCCTCCAGGGCTTGAGGCCTGGCATGTGAATCACGGTCTGCGACCGGATGCCGATGCGCAGGCGGCGTTCTGTGTGCGCGTTGCCGCAACGCTGGATGTCCCGCTAACCGTACGCGAGGTGACCGTTGTCGATGACGCCGCCGAGGGACCGGAAGCCGCTGCCCGCCGTGCGCGCTATGCGGCGCTGCGCGAGGGCCTGGCAGAGCGGGACCTGATCCTGACCGCCCAGCATGCCGACGACCAGGCCGAGACCTTCCTGCTGGCCGCGTTGCGCGGGAGCGGTCCGGACGGCCTGCAGGGCATGCGGACCATGCGTCGTGAAGGGGATACCTGGCTCGGGCGGCCGCTGCTGGAGGTCCCGGGCGAGGCCATCGCGGACTACGCGCGGGTGGCAGGTCTCGACTGGTACGACGACCCGAGCAATAAAGACGCCCGTTTCGATCGTAACTTCCTGCGCCGCGAGATCCTCCCGCGTCTGGCGGAACGGTTCCCTGTCCATGCCTCCCTCGCGCGCTGTGCCCGCTGGCAGCAGGAGGCTGTCGACCGGCTGGCGGGCCTGGAGGAGCAGCTTCCCGATGATTCCCCGTTGCCCGTTGCTGCGCTGGCGGGTCTGGATGCGGCAGGGCGCCGGGCGCGGATGCGGGCGTGGTTGCGCGCACAGGGGCTGAGACCACCGGGGCATGCACGCCTGGAGGAATTCGGCCGGCAACTGGAAACCCATGGGCCGGACCGCAGTCCGGAGCTGCGCTGGGCGGATGGCTGGATGGGTGTCTACCGGGGAATGATTTACGCCGAATCCCCGGATGTGACACGCCCCGCGCCAGTCGACGTGATCCACTGGCCATCAGGACAGGCGCATCTGACGCTCCCGAACGGGCGCGTGCTGGAACGCAAGTCGCTGGAGGCGCTGGATGTAGGGCCGGAAGAGGAGCTGGAGGTCGGTTTTCGCCAGGGGGGCGAAACGGTGGTGACGCCAGCGGGCCGACGGCCCTTGAAAAAGCTGCTGCAGGAGCGGGGCGTGCCACCATGGGTGCGTGAACACCTGCCCCTGGTCAGACGGCGGCGGGATGGATACGTCGTGGCCATTCTCTGGCCCGATGGAGGCCTGGGCCTCTGACCGGTGCGCGTCTGTGAACCCGGCGCTCCCCGGAACCTGTGTTCACCTTGCAGTTGACGGGGCGATCGTAAAGGCCAATGCTTGAACTTTGTCACGCTTTTCAGGGGCCCCGAGTGTGAGATTTATCAGTCGGCGGGTCGTAGGCTGTGTCCAGGGTCTGGCGGTCGCGGTGCTGGCCGCGGCATCGGCGCAGGCCGGTACCCTCAACCTGACCACCGAAAGTTATCCGCCATTCAATTTCGAGACGCCGGATGGCGAGCTCGACGGGATCTCCGTGCGCGTGATGCATCAGCTGCTCGAGGAAACCGGGATCGAAGCGGAGATCCGGCTGCTGCCCTGGAGCCGCGCCTACGCCGAGGCGCGGTCGAATCCCGATACCTGCGTGTTTTCCACGACGCGCACCCCGGAACGCGAAGACCTGTTCGAGTGGGTAGGGCCCCTGGTCGACAATCAGTGGCATGCGTTTGCCCTGGGAAGTTCGGATGTCCAGGTGCAGTCGCTGGATGATCTGCATGACTACCGGGTGGGCGGTTACCGCGATGATGCCGTCGCGTTATATGTCGAGTCGCACGGGATCGAGGTGGATACCGCCCCCAACGACCGGCTGAACGCGCGCAAGCTCGCGGCCGACCGCATCGATGTCTGGGTCAGTGGCGAGCACCTCGCGCCCTGGTATGCCCGTCTGGAGGGTATCGGCGAGCTGCGCTCGTTGTTTGCCTTCAACGACACGGTGATGTCGCTGGCCTGCCACCCGGATACCGATCGCGACCGGCTTGACCGGCTCCAGGCCACACTGGACGCCATGCGCGAGGATGGCCGCTACGCGGCGATCGTCAGCGACGTACTCGACCAAAACGGAGACGCGGATGACTGAGTTGGCCACACAGCGCGAAACCGGCGGGAACGGGCTGATTGCCGAGGAGGTACTGGGCTTTCAGCGCAACATGACCCGGCGCGGCATCATCTTCTCGTTCACCGGGTATATCTCCGAAGGCATCCTGAAGGCGCTGGGTGACGCCCTGCGCCAGAAGATCCGGCTGGAGTCGACCGACAACAAGACCGTGAACCGGGTGTTTTCGGTGTTCGTCGAACAGGTGCAGAACATCATCCGCTACTCCGCCGAACGCATCGAGCACGATGCGGAACCGCCGGTGGAACTTAGCTCCGGCATGATCACGGTCGGGTCCGAGAAAGGCCGGTTTTTCGTGATCTGCGGCAATATCATTGCCCGCGAGGACGCCGATACTCTGGGTGGGCGGCTCAGCGAGCTGCAGGGCATGGACTCGGAGGCCCTGCGGCGCTTCTACAAGGAAAAGCTGCGCGAGCCGCCGGACGAGGGCAGCAAGGGGGGCAGCATCGGGCTGATCGAGATCGCGCGCCGTGCCAGCGAGCCGATCCAGTTCGATTTCGAGCACCTCTCCGACGAGTATTCCTATTTTGTACTGAAGGCCTACATCTGATGGCAGCCATGGAACCCATTCGACACGAGGCAACGGACCGCACGCCGGAGGTCCTGTTCGATTTCGCGGCGGGGCAGTACCGCATTGCCGGCGAGTCCTACCCGGAAGACGCCGCGAGCTTCTATGGTCCCCTGACCCAGGGGCTGCGACAGGCCGTCGAGGAGCGCGCTAGCGACTCGCTGGAGCTCAGCGTCGAGATGATCTACTTCAACAGCTCGACCGCGAAGGCCCTGATGAACCTCTTTCAGATCCTAGAAGAGGCCGCCGAGGCCGGCATGGGCGTGCGCATCAACTGGTGCTACCACGAGGACGACGAGACGATGGAAGAGTTCGGCGAGGACTTTTCCGAAGACTTTGCCCACGCCGACTACCGCATGTGTCCGACGTCATGAACGCCTCCCGCGATCCAGAACAACGCACGCCGGAACCACCCGCGAGCCAGGAAGGCGACGAGACGGAAGCTCTCGCCGATTTCTCGCTGTTCGAGCAGGAGAAGCAGATCATGCAGCGCTCCGAGCAGATGCTGGAGGCGCTGGATGATGTGGCCGAGGGCGTGCGCATGCTGGCCAAGGCCTATTCCGAGAGCTATCGCGTGCAGCGGCGCATGATGCGCATGAGCGACCGCATGCAGGCGGACCTGCAGGCCGCGAACCGTCAGTTGCGCGAGCAGGCCACGCACCTGGAACAGCTCAACTGCGCACTGTCCGACGAGGTGCGCGAGCGCGAACGCCTGACCGCGGAGCTCGAGCGCCTGGCGCTCGAGGATGCCCTGACCGGGCTGTTCTCGCGGCGCCGGGTGATGGACTGTGTCGAGGGGCTGGCCGCAACGGTGGGCGAGCGGTCGCGCTCCCTCGCGGTGATGATGCTGGATCTCGATGACTTCAAGGCCCTGAACGATACCCATGGTCACGCGGCCGGGGATTACGCCCTGCAGAGCTTCGCCGACATCCTGCGTGAGGAGCTGGGTGCCGATCAGTACGCCGGGCGCATGGGCGGGGAGGAATTTTTGGTGGTTGCCGCGGACCTGGATCTCGATGAAGCCATGAGTCTGGCGGAGCGCATCCGTACCAGTGTCGAGGCGACGATCCCGCGCTGGAAAGACCAGCCGCTGCACCTCGAGGTCTCGATTGGTCTGGTGGTCACGACCGAGCGCTGGCCGGATGCCGGTGCGCTGGTCGCCGCGGCGGATGATCTGCTCTACCGCGCGAAGAAGGAAGGTCGTAACCGAGTCGAGGTCCAGTTTCACGGCGAGCCTGCATGACGGAGGCCGGCCCGGTACGCAGCCGCAGTCTGGTCGCGAAGCTGGCGCTCGCGACCCTGCTGGCTGCGCTGGCACTGAGCCTGCTGGCAAGTGCCTACGTGATCGCAGCCGATTCGCGGGCCTTTCACGCCGACACCCTGGAACAGATCGACCGGCTGCAGCGGCTGGTGGCCCCACCGGCGGCCGAGGCGGCCTATCAGCTGAATGCCGATCAGGCGGAGTCGCTGGTGGCTGGCCTGCAGGCCTTTGACGAGATCCACCGTGCCGAGATCCTCGACGATTTCGGCCGTACCCTGGCCGAGGTGGAGCGCGAGGGTGGCGGTGCCTCCTGGCTGGGCGAGCGCCTGTTCGGGGATGATCGCCGGCACGAACGCGAGCTGATCCACCCGGATCTGCGCGAGGCCAATGGTGCCGTGGGAACGCTGCGCGTGGAGCTGGCCCCCGATGTGCTGGGCGCCGCCCTGGTCGAGCGTCTCCGGAACAGCGTGGTCACCAGCGTGGTGCAGGCGGTGATTGTCTCGCTGGTCGTCGTGTTGTTGTTCTACGGCCTGATGCTGCGGCCGATGCTGCGCATCTCCCGGGCCGTGGCGGGCACGGATCCTGACCGGCCAGCCCACTGGCCGCGCCCGGACATGGGGCATCACGCCAACGATGAGCTGGGGGCGCTGGACCGTTCCCTGGATCGGCTCCTGAACGCCTTCCAGCAGGGTCTGGATGCCCGGGATGGGGCGCGCAGCGAGCTGAAGGCGCTGAACGAGGACCTGGAGCGTCGCGTGGTCGAACGGACCCGCGAGCTGGAAGCCGAGAAGCAGGAAACGGAGCGGGCCCTGGCGCGGGTCGACGAGGCCAATCGCGAACTCGAACGCAGCAATCGTCTGGTGGTGGAGAGCATCCGTTATGCACGGCGCATTCAGACGGCCATGCTCCCGGACAAGCACGCCCTGGACGGCGATCTGGACGAGGTGCAGGTCTACTGGGAGCCGCTGCATCTGGTGGGCGGTGACTATTTCTGGCTGGAGGCCATCGACGGTCGCAGTGTGCTGGTGGTGGCGGACTGTACGGGACATGGAGTCCCCGGGGCCTTTATTACCCTGGTGCTGGCGTCCGCGCTGGACCGTATCCTGCACGAGCACCGGCTCCTGGAACCGGCCGCAATCCTGCGCGAGATGGACCGCCTGGTACGCTCGCGGCTGCGTCAGGATGGCCAGGACTCGGATTCCGACGATGGACTGGAGGCGGCGGTATGTGTCTACGACCCGGATGCCCGCACGCTGACCTTCGCCGGGGTGGGGCTGCCGCTGATCATCGATCGTGCGGGGCAGGTGGAAGAGATTCGCGGTGTGCGCGGGGGGCTGGGCTATCGCAGCCTCGCGCCCGCACAGCCGGTGGATCACGTAGTGTCGGTGGAGCCCGGTATGGAGTTCTTCCTGATTACCGACGGGGCCCACGACCATGTCGGGGGCGAGCCGCCGCGGCTGTTCGGGCGCCGGCGCCTGCGCCATGTGCTGGCGGATAAATCCGCGCGCGACCTGACCACCAAGATCGACTCCGTGGTCCGGGTGCTGGAGGACTACCGCGGTGGCGAACCGCGCCGTGATGACATGACCCTGGTCGCCTTTCGTCCGCTTGATCCCAATGCGGAAACTGCGGTTCGCAATGCCGCGGCCGATTGAGCCTGCAGGGGGTCTCTGGTAGCATTTCGGGCGATTTCAGCCGCCCGTTAGCCCTTTTGTGGCGGGGTCAGTGTTTCCCTAGCCAGGTTTCCCGCATGACGCGTTATGTATTCATTACCGGAGGCGTGGTTTCGTCTCTGGGCAAAGGCATTGCATCCGCCTCGCTGGGGGCCATCCTGGAGGCGCGCGGCCTCAAGGTGACGCTGCTCAAGCTCGACCCCTATATCAACGTCGATCCGGGTACCATGAGCCCGTTCCAGCACGGCGAGGTCTTCGTGACCGACGATGGCGCGGAGACGGACCTTGATCTGGGGCACTACGAGCGTTTCGTGCGCGTGCGGACATCGCGGCGCAACAACTTCACCACCGGCCAGATCTACGAGAACGTGATCCGCAAGGAGCGCCGTGGCGACTACCTGGGCGGCACGGTGCAGGTGATCCCGCATATCACCGACGAGATCAAGCGCTCCATTCGCGAGGGCGCGGGCGATGCCGACATCGCGCTGATCGAGATCGGCGGTACGGTGGGCGATATCGAGTCCCTGCCGTTTCTCGAGGCCATTCGCCAGATGGGCGTGGAGCTGGGGCACGACAACGCCCTGTTCATGCACCTGACCCTGGTGCCCTTTATTGCCGCGGCCGGCGAGATCAAGACCAAGCCCACCCAGCACTCGGTCAAGGAACTGCGCTCGATCGGGATCCAGCCGGACATCCTGATGTGTCGGGCTACCAATCCGATCCCGGAGGGGGAACGGCGCAAGATCGCGCTGTTTACCAACGTCGAGGAGAAGGCGGTCATCTCCGCGGTGGATGTGGACAACATCTACAAGATCCCGCTGTGGCTGCATTCGCAGAAGCTGGACGACATCGTCCTGCGCAAGCTGCATATCGAGGCCCCGCAGGCCGACCTGTCGGACTGGAAGCACGTGGTCAACGCCATGGAGTTCCCGGAATCCGAAGTCACCGTGGGCATGATTGGCAAGTACGTCGATCTGACCGAATCCTACAAGTCCGTGAACGAGGCCCTGACCCATGCCGGCGTGCAGGTCGGGACCCGAGTGCGCATTCGCTATCTCGATTCGGAGAAGCTGGAAGGGGCCGATGCCGAGATCCAGGGCGAGATGGAAGGCCTGGATGCGATCCTGGTGCCCGGCGGCTTCGGCGAGCGTGGCGTGGAGGGCAAGATTGCGGCCGTGCGCTATGCGCGCGAGCACGGCGTGCCCTACCTGGGTATCTGTCTCGGTATGCAGGTGGCGGTGATCGAATTCGCGCGTGCCCGGGCCGGTCTCGAAGGTGCGCACAGTACGGAGTTTGCCCCGGACACCCCGCACCCGGTGATCGCCCTCATTACCGAGTGGCAGGACCGAGAGGGCCGCATCGAGCGGCGCGATGCCGAGAGCGATCTCGGAGGCACGATGCGCCTGGGGGCACAGTCCGCGCGACTGGCCCAGGGTTCGCGGATTGCGGAGGCCTATGGCCGCGAAGAGGTCAGCGAGCGCCATCGCCACCGCTTCGAGTTCAACAATGCCTATCGCGAACGGCTGGAGGCGGCGGGGCTGCGCATCTCCGGCGTGTCCGAGTCCGGCGAGCTGGTCGAGGCGGTGGAACTGCCGGACCACCCGTGGTTTATCGGCTGCCAGTTCCACCCGGAGTTCACCTCGACCCCGCGCGACGGGCATCCGCTGTTTACCGGGTTTATCCGTGCCGCGCGCACCTATCAGGACGAGCGCGAGCCGGAGACCACGACGGCGCTGACGGAGTAGAGAGACGCGGAAAAGCGTCTCTCGGGCACGTCGTCACTATGACGCTTCGCGGCCGACCCCCGGGAGGGTACCGGCTGCCCTACAGGACAGAGCATGCAGCTTTGCGGTTTTGAAGTCGGCCTTGACCGGCCCTTTTTTCTGATTGCCGGCCCCTGCGTGATCGAATCCGAGGCGATGGCCCTGGACACCGCGGGCACGCTCAAGGCGATCACCGACGAGCTGGGTATCCCGTTTGTCTACAAGTCCTCGTTCGACAAGGCCAATCGCTCGTCGACAAAGAGTTTCCGGGGCCCGGGGATCGAAGAGGGCCTGCGCATCCTGGAGCAGGTGAAGCGGCAGTTGGGGGTTCCGGTGCTGACCGACGTCCACGAGGACACCCCGCTGGACGAGGTCGCGGCCGTGGTGGACGTGCTGCAAACGCCCGCGTTCCTGTGCCGGCAGACGAACTTCATCCAGAACGTCGCGCGTCAGGGGCGCCCGGTGAACATCAAGAAGGGCCAGTTCCTCGCGCCCTGGGATATGGGCAACGTCGTGGACAAGGCGCGCGAGGCGGGGAACGACCAGATCATGGTCTGCGAACGCGGCGTCTCCTTCGGCTACAACACGCTGATCTCGGACATGCGGGGTCTGGCCCAGATGCGCCAGACCGGTTGCCCGGTGGTGTTCGACGCCACGCATTCGGTCCAGCAGCCGGGCGGGCAGGGCGCGAGCTCCGGCGGGCAGCGCGAATACGTCCCTGTGCTGGCGCGGGCGGCCGTTGCCTCCGGGGTGTCGGGTCTGTTCATGGAGACCCATCCGGACCCGGAGCGCGCGCTCTCGGACGGGCCCAATGCATGGCCGCTGCCGCGCATGGCGGAGCTGCTGAGCACGCTCAAGGCGCTGGATGCCGCCACCAAGGCACAGCCGTTTGCCGAGGCCGAGTACGGGTTGGGCTGAGGCACGGTTACAGATCTAATAATTTCGTTTAACTTCCGCTTCCAACTGTCGAGGCGGATGGGTTTATTTTCAAGGAGAGAGCATGTCCCAGATTGCGGAGATTCACGCCCGCGAGATCATCGACTCGCGGGGCAACCCGACGGTCGAGGCCGACGTTGTCCTGGATTCCGGCGCCATGGGGCGCGCGGCGGTGCCATCGGGGGCCTCCACCGGGGCCCGCGAGGCACTCGAGCTGCGTGACGACGAGCCACGCTATGGCGGCAAGGGCGTGCAGAAGGCCGTGGGCCATGTGAATGGCGAAATCCGCGACGCCCTGCGCGGCATGGAGCTGGACCAGACGGCGGTCGACCGCCGCATGCTCGAGCTGGACGGCACCGAGAACAAGTCGCGCCTGGGCGCGAACGCGCTGCTGGCCGTGTCGATGGCGGCCGCGCACGCGCAGGCGGCGGATCGCGAACAGCCGCTGTTCGAGGCCATGGGTGGCGAGCAGGCGAATCTGCTGCCGGTGCCGATGATGAACATCATCAACGGCGGCGCCCATGCCGACAACAGCGTCGACATGCAGGAGTTCATGATCCTGCCGGTGGGTGCGGATTCCGTGCGCGAGGCCGTGCGCTACGGCGCCGAGGTGTTCCATGCCCTGAAGAAGGTGCTGGGTCAGCGCAACCTGGCGACGGGCGTGGGGGACGAGGGCGGCTTCGCCCCCGATCTGCCGTCCAATTCGGCCGCGATCGAGGTGATCCTCGAGGCCATCCACAAGGCGGGCTTCAAGGCCGGGCAGGACATCTGGCTGGGCCTCGACTGCGCCAGCTCCGAGTTCTATCGCGACGGCCGCTACCACCTCGACTCCGAGGGCAAGGCCTTCTCCGCCGACGAGTTCTGCGAGTACCTTGCCCACTGGGTCGACCAGTACCCGATTCTGACCATCGAGGACGGCATGGGCGAGGACGACTGGGATGGCTGGAAGGTCCTCACCGAGCGTCTCGGTGACCGCGTGCAGCTGGTCGGCGACGACCTGTTCGTGACCAATACGCAGATCCTGCAGGAAGGGATCGACAAGGGGGTGGCCAACTCGATCCTGATCAAGCTGAACCAGATCGGCACCGTAACCGAGACCCTGGAGGCCATCGAGCTGGCGCGCCAGGCGAAGTTCACGGCGGTGATCTCGCATCGCTCCGGCGAGACCGAGGACGTGACCATCGCCGATCTGGCGGTAGCCACCGGGGTTGGCCAGATCAAGACCGGTTCGCTCTCGCGCTCGGATCGCGTGGCCAAGTACAACCAGCTGATCCGGATCGAGGAACATCTGGGGTCCCGGGCGCGTTATCCCGGCATGGATGCCTTCAACATCCGGCGATAGGGCCGCGGTTGCCTCGTTTGCCACGGCCAAGGTGCGCAGCCTGCGGGGCGGTTCCTGTGCCCGGCCGCCAAGGGGACTTAGAATGCCGGGCATGGAAGCTCGACTCTCTCCCTGGCGGCTGGCCGTGGCGACCGGCCGCAGGAATCGCTGATGCGCTGGTTGCTGATCGGTCTGGCCGTGCTGCTACTGCTGTTGCAGTGGCCGCTGTGGCTGGGAGAGGGTAGTTGGCGCGATGTACGCGACCTGCGGGAGCAGGTAGAGGAGCAGCGTGCGGCCAATGCCGAGCTGGAACAGCGCAATCAGGCGCTGGAGGCCGAGGTACAGGACCTGCGTACCGGCACCGATGCAGTGGAAGAGCGCGCCCGCCGCGACCTGGGCATGATCCGCGAAGACGAAATCTTCTTCTTTGTGGTCGGCGAGGACGACGACCGGCGTCCAGTGCCGGAGCCGTTGCCAGACCCGGCGCGGGATGTGTCCCCGGGGCCCGCCGAGATCCCGGACCGCGAACGCGAGCCGGCAACCGATACGCTGCCACCCGAGGATCCGTTTGATGGCTGATCCCGACACCAACAACCCCTCCGCGGAACCCGCCTACTGGGCCCTGATCCCGGCGGCCGGCGTGGGCCGGCGCATGGGCTCCGATCGACCCAAGCAGTTCCTGACGCTGGGGCCGCGCACCATCCTGTCGCATACCCTGTCGATCTTCCTGGAGCACCCGCGCATTCGCGGCGTGGTGCTGGTGCTGGGGCCGGATGTGGACCCGGACGCGCTGGATCTCCCGTTGGCGGGGGGCCGCCTTTTTCGTGTCGCCGGCGGCGCCGAGCGGGCCGACTCGGTCCAGAACGGACTCGATTTTCTGCAGGAACGGGCCTCCCCCGACGACTGGGTACTGGTGCACGATGCGGCACGCCCCTGCCTGCCACGCGCGGACCTGGACCATTTGCTGCAATCGCTGCGGGATGACCCGGTCGGCGGTCTGCTGGCCACACCCAGCACCGACACGGTCAAGTGGAGCGACGAGTATGGGCGGGTCGAGCGCACGCTGGAACGCGAGCGCGTCTGGCGTGCGCTGACACCGCAGATGTTCCGTCTCGGCATGCTGCGGGAGGCCAACCGGGCCGCGCGCCAGGCCGGACACCCGGTTACCGATGAGGCCAGCGCGATCGAATGGCATGGCGCCCGTCCGCGTCTGATCGAGGGCTCGATGATGAACATCAAGATCACCCGGGCCGAGGATCTGGAGCTGGCCCAGCTGTACCTGATGCAGCAGGGGCGTCTGGACGGGGGGTTCCGGCCATGAGCCGCATGCGCGTGGGGCAGGGCTTCGACGTGCACGCCTTCGGGCCGGGCGATCATCTGATCCTGGGCGGTGTGCGTATCCCGTTCGATCACGGCTTTGTCGCGCATTCCGATGGCGACGTCCTGTTGCACGCGATCTGCGATGCCCTGTTCGGGGCCGCGGGCCTGGGGGATATCGGCCGCCACTTTCCCGATACCGACGAGCGCTTTCGCGGGGCGAACAGCCGCGACCTGCTGCGCGAGACCCTGCGCCGCGTCCAGGAGGCCGGGTGGCGTCCGGTGAACGTGGATGCGACCGTGATCGCACAGGCGCCGAAGATGGCCCCGCATGTCGCGGCGATGGAGGACCATATCGCCTCGGACCTGGGGCTTGCGGCCGATTGCGTGAACGTCAAGGCGACGACCACCGAGCACCTGGGCTTCACCGGGCGCGGAGAAGGCGTGGCGGCCCAGGCAGTGGTGCTGCTGGAGCCTTCCTCGGGGTTGATGCAGGTATGACGGCGGCTCGATCCCCCAGTGTGCTGGGCCTGGATCACGTCAGTGTCGTGATCGGCGATCTGGAGGCGTCCGCGCGGTTCTATGGCGAGCTCCTGGGGCTGCGCCCCGTGGAGCGTCCGGATCTCGGCTTTCCGGGGCTCTGGTATGACCTGGGTGGCGGGCAGACCCTGCACCTGCTGGGTGTGCCCAATCCGGACGCTACCGAACGCGACGTGCGCGGCGGTCGCGATCGCCACCTGGCCTTGCGCGTGCGTGGTCTGGACACCTTGCTGCAACGCCTGGAGAACGCCGGGCACCCGGCCGATCGCAGCCAGTCCGGGCGACCGGCCGCGTTCGTCCGCGACCCGGACGGCAACACCGTCGAACTGATCGAGGCGGGCTGACACCGCGCGGGTGCGCCGCGCCGAAACCCCCGCTGCACGAGGAGGGAACATGGACGGCGAGTACATCCTGGCCCTGGATCAGGGCACGACCAGCTGCCGGGCGATCCTGTTCGATCATGAGGCGTCGATCATCGGTGTCGCCCAGCGCGAGTTCACCCAGCATTACCCCCAGCCCGGCTGGGTCGAGCACGACGCGATGGAGATCTGGGGCACCCAGATCGGGGCGGCGCGCGAGGTGCTCGAGACCCGTGGCATCAAACCGTCCCAGCTGGCGGCCATCGGCATCACCAACCAGCGCGAGACCACCGTGGTCTGGGACCGCGAGACGGGCAAGCCGATCCACCCGGCGATCGTCTGGCAGGACCGGCGCACTGCGGGTTTCTGCGACGAGCTGAAGGCGCGCGGGCTGGAGGAGACCATCCGGGAACGCAGCGGGCTGGTGGTGGATGCCTACTTCTCCGGAACCAAGCTGCGCTGGCTGCTGGATCACGTGGACGGTGCGCGCGAGCGCGCGGAGCGCGGCGAGCTGCTGTTCGGCACCATGGATACCTGGCTGATCTGGAATCTCACCCGAGGCGAGCGGCATGTAACCGATGTCTCCAACGCCTCGCGCACGCAGCTGTTCAACATCCACGAGCTGGACTGGGATGACACGCTGCTGGACGAACTGGAGATCCCGCGGGCCATGCTCCCCGAGGTCCGGGGCTCCAGCGAGGTGCTCGGCCATACGGGCACCGAGATGTTTGGGGCCCACGAGATCCCCATCGCCGGCGTGGCCGGCGACCAGCATGCGGCGCTCTTCGGGCAGACCTGCTTCGATCGCGGCATGGCCAAGAACACCTATGGCACCGGCTGCTTTCTCCTGATGAACACCGGCACCGAGCCGGTCACTTCGCACTCGGGTCTGCTCACGACCGTCGCCTGGAGCGTCGATGGCCAGGTCGAGTATGCGCTGGAGGGCTCCATCTTCATTGCCGGTGCCGCGATCCAGTGGCTGCGGGACGAGCTCAAGCTGATCGATTCGGCCGAGGACTCGGAATACTACGCGAGCAAGGTGGAGGACTCCGACGGCGTCTATGTCGTCCCGGCATTCGCGGGGCTCGGGGCTCCGTACTGGGACATGTATGCCCGCGGGGCGATCTTCGGGCTGACGCGCGGCACGCGCAAGGAACACATCACCCGCGCCACGCTGGACTCGCTGGCCTACCAGACCAAGGACGTGATCGACGCGATGGAGCAGGACTCCGGCATCGCGCTGAAGGGCCTGCGCGTCGACGGCGGTGCGGTCGCCAACAACGTGATGATGCAGTTCCAGGCCGACATGCTCGGGGTGAATGTCGAGCGCCCGGTGGTCACGGAATCGACTGCCCTGGGGGCCGCCTATCTGGCCGGGCTGGCCGTGGGCTTCTGGACGCGCGACGAACTGGCGCAGAAGAGCCAGCTGGACCGGGTATTCGAGCCGCAGATGGATGCGGCCACCCGCGATCGCTATTACCGGGGCTGGAAGAAGGCCGTGAAACGCACGATGGGGTGGGCGCGCGAGGACGACCACGAGGCGACCGACTAGCGGGCGGGTGGTCGGGGGAGCTGGCTGGCGTGGGCAGGGGCTTCGCCGCCAAGGCGGCTCCCACAGGGGGCAGTGGGTAGAGCGATGACTTTTACCCGGCGCTACCCTGAAGTCTGTGGGAGCGGGCTTGCCCGCGAAAGCCCCTGCCAGAGCCAGACCCTGCCGGGTCAGCCGATGCTGGCCGGCTCGGCCGCGAGCCGGCCGGACTGGTAGTCGCTGATCGCCTGCTCGATCTCGTCCGAGGTGTTCATCACGAACGGGCCGTAGTGGGCGATCGGTTCGCCCAGCGGGCGGCCCTTGAAGAGCAGCACCCGCGCATCCTGCTGTGCGATCAGGTGGATCTGCGTCTGCCCGCTCCAGGTGCCCAGCTGGCCGGTCTTCAGCCCGGTGAGCTCGCCGTCGTAGACATAGGCAAGCACCCGGTCGTCCAGCTGGACGGCCAGCGACAGGCGGTAGCCGGCGGGCAGGCTCAGATCCGCCATGGCCGCGCCTTCGCCGATCTGTTCCAGCGGGCCTTCGGTATCCCCGGCGCTGGTCTGCCAGGAGCCGGCAATCGCCTTGAAGTGCAGCGGGCCGTCGTCTTCCGGCAGGTGGCGCATCGCGTCGGCGCGCACGTCGCGGTACCGCGGCGGGTCCATCTTGCGCCGCGCCGGCAGGTTCACCCAGAGCTGGAAGCCGTGCAGCCCGTCCGAATCCAGCAGGGGCATCTCGGAGTGGATGACCCCGCGCCCGGCACTCATCCACTGGGCCTCACCGGCCTCCACACGCCCCTGGTTGCCCATCGAATCCTCGTGGGTCAGGCCGCCGTGGACGAGGTAGGTCAGCGTCTCGAAGCCGCGATGCGGGTGGGAGGGGAAACCACCGATGTAGTCCTCCTTCGAACTGGCCTTAAGCTCGTCGAGCATCAGGAAGGGGTCCAGGCCGCCGCCAAAGTCATGGATGCGGCGAATCTTCACACCCGCGCCGTCCTGGGTCGGGTGGGCTGTGCGTACGCTGTCCGGCGGTGTGGGGGTCATGACTTCTCCTTGATGAACCCTGCAACCATACCGACCATAAAGGCAAAAGAAAATTGCATTCAGGGCCCGTCATGGGGCGGCTGCAGCGATGTCAGCTCCAGCCAGCTATCGGCAAAGAATTCAAGGCTCTCGACGAAATCCGGGTCGTGTTCCTGGCGGTTGATGGTCAGGTGCAGCATGACCGCCTCCGGGGTCGGCGGATGCCCGGTCGTCAGGGTCCAGGCGAGTGCGTTCGGGCAGCCCGGCAGGCTGAAGCGCACCCCGCCATTGATGCACTCGCGCCGGACACGAAACTCGCCCCACAGGCAGTAGACGACTCCGGCATCCGGCCCGGCATCCTCAACAAGCGTGTCGATAGCGGGGCAAAGCCGAGGCAGGGCCGGCACGGTCAGCTCGGCCTGCAGGGAATCGGTGCCAGCCCGCAGGGGCAGGGTGCGAAAGAATTCCACGGGGCGTCCTCGTTACGGGATGGTCGGCATGAAGACCGGCTGGCCGTCGATCTCGCCGGTGCTCAGCGGCTGGTTGTACAGCCGTTCCAGCGCGGACGGTACCAGCATCGTCCGTGTCGGACCCCAGCAGGCCTTGCCGTCGGGGAACATCAGCAGCAGGTGATCGCAGTAGCGTACCGCCAGGTTCACGTCGTGTAGCACCAGGATCGCGGTGCGGTCGTCCCGGGCAATGCCGCGTATATGGTCCAGCACCGCCACCTGGTGGTGCAGGTCGAGCTGGCTGGTGGGCTCGTCGAGCAGCAGGAGCCGCGGATTCTGGGTGAGTACGGTGGCGATGGCCAGGCGCTGGCGCTCGCCGCCGGACAGGGTGTCCACCAGGCGGTGCTCCAGCTCGGCCAGGTCCATCCGGACCAGGGCCGCACGGGCCTGGGCGTAGTCCTCGGCGGTCTCGATGTCCCAGGGCCGCAGGTAGGGGTGGCGGCCGATCAGGGCCGTCTCCAGTACCGTTGCCGGGAAGCCGTCGTGGTGCTTCTGGAACACCAGGCCCAGCTCGCGCGCAAGATGTGCACGCGAGTATTCGGGGAGCGGGCGGCCTTGCACATGGATCTCTCCGGCGCGGGCCGCGCGCAGCCCGCCCAGGGTGTGCAGCAGGGTGCTCTTGCCCGCGCCGTTCGGGCCGAGGATGCCCCAGCACTGTCCCGGGTTGATGGTCAGGTCCAGGGGCGCGCCGCTGGCGCGTTCCGGTATATCGATGACCAGATCGTGGGTCGCTAGAAGGGTGTCCGGCCCCGGCGCCTCGTGCACGCTCTCGGTGCCGGACGTGCGGGGATCGCCATGACGTTGGGGGTCGGCAGTGCGCGGCGACATCAGCGGCTCCGGTACAGCAGGAACAGGAATACGGGGACGCCCAGCATCGCGGTGATCACGCCGACGGGCAACTGCTCCGGGGCGATCATCGTCCGGGCGAGGGTGTCGGCCAGCGTCAGCAGGATGCCGCCGCCGAGTGCCGAGGCCGGCAGGATCACGCGCTGGTCGTTGCCGAAGATCAGCCGGAGCATGTGCGGCACGATCAGCCCGACAAAGCCGACCGCGCCGACCTGCATGACCGCCGTGGCGGTGATCAGTGCCGCCACGACATAGATCGTCCACTCCACCGGCCGTACGGCCACACCCAGTGCGGCCGCCTGCATCGGGCCCCGCGCCAGGACGTTCAGCGTCCGCCCCAGCGGCAGGGCCAGCAGTACGACCAGCACCAGCACGCCCCAGGCGGGGTAGGGGTTGCGGGCGTGGGAGACATCGCCCATCAGCCAGTACAGCATCCCGGGGAGCTCCGCGGTCGGGCTCACGGCGAGCAGGAAGCTGATCACCGCCCCCCAGCCGGCCGCCACGACCACACCGGTCAGCAGCAGGCGGGTCGGCGTCCAGCTGCCGGTGCCGTGCGCGAGGCCGAACACGATCACCGTGGACAGCAAGGCACCCGTGAAGGCGGCGACCGAGACCGAAAACATCGACAGGCCCGCGAGCATGGCCAGCAGGGCACCGACGGAGGCACCCCCGGAGAGGCCCAGCACATAGGGATCGGCCAGCGGATTGCGCAGCAACACCTGCATCAGGGCACCGGCGACGCCCAGCAGCCCGCCGGCGGCGAATGCGGCCAGGGCGCGTGGCAGGCGCAGTTCCAGTACCAGCGTATTGTGCAGGCGGCTCCCTTCGCCCTGTATCACGGCGAGCAAGTCCCCGGCGGGGATTGCCACGCTGCCATAGGCCAGCGCGACCAGGATCGCGAGCAGCGACACCGGGAGCAGGACCCCCGTGGCGAGGAGGAAGGAGCGCGTCACGGCTGGTCAGTCGTCCCGGCGTGAACGGGCCCGTTCCAGCTCTTCGCACATCAGCCGGGTCCCTTCGGCAATCCGCGGGGTGTGACGCTGGAGCAGCGACGGCGGGATGAAGAACAGGTTGTCGCGCTGCACCGCGGTCATGTCCTCCCATTGTTCCCAGGCAATCACCCAGTCCGGCCGGTCTTCGCCCATGCCGCCGCCGATGATCACCTCCGGGTCGGCCTCGATCACGGCCTCGCGGTCCATGCGCGGAACCAGACGGTCCAGGTGGCCGAACACATTCTTGCCCCCGCACAGGCGGATGGCCTCGCCGATCAGGTGATCGTCGTTGACCGTCATCAGGGGCTGTTCCCACACCTGGTAAAACAGCGGGACCGGGTCGCGGTCGGCATAGTCGAGCCGCAGCGTCTCGATTTCGTCGAGAAAGGCCTGGATCGCCGCTTCGCCGCGTTCGTCGGTACCCGCGAGCTGGGCCATGCGACGCATGCTGGAGGCGACGCCCTCGAAGCTGCGTGGTTCCGAGACATAGACGTTCAGCCCCAGGTCGCGCAGGCGCTCGATCTGCGAGCTGGAATTGCCGCTGCGCCAGGCGACCACCAGGTCCGGGTCCATTTCGACCACGCGTTCCAGGTCGATGCGGCTGTAGCCACCGACCCGCGGGATCTCCTCCGCGTCCGGCGGGAAGTCGCTGTGCTGTGTGACACCCACCAGCTTGTCTCCGGCACCGACGGCGAACAGGACTTCCGTGATGTGCGGGGCCAGGCTGACGATGCGTTCAGCGGGCCGGTCGAGCGTGACCTCGCGATCGTCATCGTCGGTCACTGTGATCGTTTCGGCCAGTGCCGGCGCCGCGGACAGGAGCATCGCGACAAGAACTATCAGCTGGCTTTTAGAGACCATTAAAAGCATTGAGTATCCGATGGTTGTCGATTGTTCGTAATGTAAAAAGTACGGTGATTCCGGTTCGGGACGCGGCCAGCGAAAGCGTCTCATCATAGCAGCAAGGCCAAGATGGTTTGGTGCCCAAATTGGTCGGGGGCGCCCTGAGCGCGTATCATGCTCCGCTTTCGTCAGGTGCCTGCAGTTGGCAGGTGAAACGGGAAGCCGGTGCAAGTCCGGCGCTGCCCCCGCAACGGTAAGCGAGCGGTAAATCGCTCGGCAGACTGGCCACTGGGTCCTGGGCCCGGGAAGGCGTCCGCCGATCGGCATTGTCCGACGCTCGCGAGCCCGGAGACCGGCCTGGCGGTGATTCATCCTGCGACCGTGCGGCGGGCAGCGGTCGAGGGCGCAGGCGTGCTTGCTTGATGCCTGTTCCTTCGTGTCTTCGCCGTGCCGTCGCCTCGACGGAAGCTCATGACGGCCCCAGACCCCAACCAGTCAGAAGAGAATCCCAACGCGTTCGCCTCGGCGGAGCGCGCGGCGGTCTATCGCGTGATCGGCGAGCGCCGGGACATGCGGCATTTCCGCCCGGACCCGGTGGACGCCGATACCCTGCGGCGCCTGCTGGAGGCCGCGCACCAGGCGCCCAGCGTGGGCTACATGCAGCCCTGGCGCTTTCTGCGGGTAACAGACGCGCGGCTGCGCGAATCGCTGCATGGCCATGTAGCGGCGGAACAGGCGCGCACGGCCGAGGCCTGCGGCGAGCGCGCGGCCGAGGTGCACCGGCTGAAACTGGAAGGCATCCGCGATGCCGGGGAGCTGCTGGTAGTCGCGCTGACCGACGGGCGCGAGCGCTACGTGCTGGGCCGGCGCACGATCCCGGAGATGGACCTGTGCTCGGCCGCCTGTGCGATCCAGAACCTGTGGCTGGCGGCGCGGGCCGAGGGCCTGGGCATGGGCTGGGTATCCCTGTTCGACCCGGACTGGCTGGCCGGGGAGCTGGGGATGCCGGAAGGGGCCTGGCCGATCGCGATTCTGTGCCTGGGTCATGTGGATGCGTTCTACGAGCGGCCGATGCTGGAAACCGAGGGCTGGGATCAGCGACGGCCGCTGGATGAACTGGTGTTCGAGAATCGCTGGGAACAACGGGATTCGAGTGCGGATGTGCCGCGCGCGGCTCGACGCCGCGCATGACCACCTTTGCACTGCTGGTCGCCGCGCTGGTGCTGGATCGGCTGCTGGGGGATCCGCGGCGTGGCCATCCGCTGGCCGGCTTCGGGACGCTGGCGGCCCAGGCGGAGTGGTTCGGCCATGCGGACTCGGTCTGGCGTGGCGGCTTCTGGGTGCTGGCGCTGGTCGTGCCCTTCGGACTCGCGGCCTGGTGGCTTAGCCGTCTTCCGGCTGGCTGGCTGGTCGAGCTGGCCGTGCTGTGGCTGGCGCTCGGCGGGCGCGGGCTGGAGGAGCACGCCCGTCGCGTGGCCGATGCCCTGCAGGCCGGGGACTTGCCCGGCGCCCGGGAGGCCGTTGGCATGCTGGTCAGCCGTGACACTTCGGAGCTGGACGCGTCGGGTGTTCGTGCGGCCACGGCGGAGTCGGTACTGGAGAATGGCAACGACGCGGTGTTCGCGACGGTATTCTGGTTCCTGGTCGCGGGTGCGGCGGGTGTCGTGGTCTACCGGCTGGTGAACACGCTGGATGCGATGTGGGGCTACCGCACGCCGCGCCATGCGCGCTTCGGGCGGGTCGCGGCGCGGCTGGACGATATCCTGAACTGGGTCCCGGCGCGCCTGACCAGCCTGGCCTATGCGCTGGCCGGGCAGACACGCACGGCGCTGCGCTGCTGGCGCGACCAGGGCAGACGCTGGAAGAGCCCGAACGCGGGGCCGGTGATGGCCGCCGGGGCCGGGGCGCTGGGGGTGACACTGGGCGGCCCGGCACGCTATGCCGGGGGTATCGAGGACCGGCCGGTTCTCGGTGCTGGCGCCGCCCCGGGTCCGGGCACCATCGACGCCGCGCTGCGGCTGGTGGATCGCGCGCTGGCGATTTGGCTAGTGGCCATCGCAACAGGAGTACTGATGCTTGTATTCGTCTAACGCCACAACCGAATCCGCGAGCGGGCCGCTGGAGCAGGTCCACGGGGGCGGTGTGCGTGCGGCGGCGGCGCATTACGGGATCCCCGCGGCGCATTGGCTGGACCTGTCCACGGGGATCAACCCGCACGGTTATCCCGTTGGATCGGTGCCCGCCGAGGTCTGGCAGCGCCTGCCGGAGGACGATGACGGGCTGGAGGCCGCGGCCCGGGCGTACTACGGCGCCGAATCGCTGCTGCCGGTCGCCGGTTCCCAGGCGGCGATCCAGGCGCTACCGCGGCTGCGCGGGAAGCGTGCGCGTGTCGGGGTGCTGGAGCCGAGCTACAACGAGCACGCCCGTGCCTGGCGGGCGGCCGGACACGAAGTGGTCGCGCTGAGCGAAGACGAGCTCGCCGGGGCAGCGGCCACGCTGGACGTACTGGTGCTGGTCAATCCGAACAACCCCACCGCCGCGTATCTCGACCCCGAGACGCTGCTCGACTGGCACCACACGCTCGCTGCGCGCGGCGGCTGGCTGGTGGTCGACGAGGCCTTTATGGACACCACGCCCGAGCAGAGCCTGGCCGGCTATACGCCGCGCGAGGGGCTGTTCGTGCTGCGCTCGCTGGGCAAGTTCTTTGGCCTGGCCGGGGCGCGGGTCGGCTTCGTGCTGGCCCGGGACGGCTGGCTGCGGCGTATCGCCGAGCTGCTGGGGCCGTGGAGCGTGCCGGGTCCCGCGCGGTGGGTGGCGCAGCAGGCGCTGGATGACCGGGCGTGGCAGACACAGACGCGCTGGCGGCTGCAGGAGGCCGGGCGCCGGCTCGAGACACTGCTGCGGGACGCCGGCTTGCCGCCGGCGGGGGGGACGGCGCTCTTCCAGTGGTGCAGGACCGAACGCGCGCAGGTGATCCAGGATGCGCTGGCGCGTCAGGGCATCCTCGTGCGTCGTTTCGACCGTCCCGCCAGCCTGCGCTTCGGCCTGCCGGGGAGCGACGCCGAGTGGCAGCGGCTGGAAGCGGGGCTACAACGGGCATGACCGGTACAACGCTCATGGTGCAGGGCACCACCTCGGATGCCGGCAAGAGCGTGCTGGTGGCCGGGCTGGCGCGGGTGTTGCACCGCCGCGGGCTGTCGGTGGTGCCGTTCAAGCCGCAGAACATGGCGCTGAACAGCGCGGTCACGTTGGACGGCGGCGAGATCGGGCGCGCCCAGGCCCTGCAGGCCGCCGCCTGCGGCCTGGAGCCGCATACCGACATGAATCCGGTGCTGCTCAAGCCCAGCTCCGATCAGGGGGCGCAGGTGATCATCCACGGCCGCCCGGCGGCCGAGCTGGATGCCCGTGCCTACCACGACTACAAGCCCGTCGCCCGCGAGGCCGTGCTGGCCTCGCATCGACGGCTGACTGCGCAGTATGCGCATGTACTGGTGGAAGGCGCGGGCTCGCCGGCGGAGATCAACCTGCGGGCAGGCGACATCGCCAACATGGGCTTTGCCGAGGCGGTGGACTGCCCGGTGATCCTGGTCGCGGATATCGACCGCGGCGGCGTGTTTGCGCATCTTGTGGGCACGCTGGCGCTGCTGAGCGAGACCGAACGCGCGCGGGTGCAGGGCTTCGTGATCAACCGCTTTCGCGGCGATATTTCGCTCCTGCAGCCGGGGCTGGACTGGCTGGAGCAGGAGACCGGCAAGCCGGTGCTGGGCGTGATCCCGTACCTGCACGGGCTGTACCTGGATGCCGAGGATGCCCTGCCGCGCGAGGCGGTGCCGGAGAAGCGTGCGGATGCCCTTAAGGTCGTCGTGCCGGCCCTGCCGCGCATCTCCAACCATACCGATTTCGATCCGCTGCGCCTGCACCCGGGTGTGGATCTTCGCTTCGCCGGCCCGGGCGAGTCGCTGCAGCCGGCGGACCTGGTCATCCTGCCGGGCTCCAAGTCCGTGCGCGACGACCTCGCCTGGCTGCGCGAGCAGGGCTGGGAAGGCGAGCTGCAGCGCCATGTGCGTTATGGCGGCAAGGTCCTCGGGGTCTGCGGCGGCTTCCAGATGCTGGGCCGCGCCGTACACGACCCCGACGGCGTCGAGGGGCGGGCCGGCTCCACGCCGGGGCTCGGCTGGCTGGACATCGAGACGCGCCTCGCACCCGAAAAGCACCTGGAGCGGGTTCACGGGGCTCGTATGCTGGGGCAGGAGGCCCGGGTGGAGGGCTACGAGATCCATGCGGGTGTGACGACCGGCCCCGGACTGGAGCGGCCGCTGCTGGAGCTACAGCATGGCCCGGACGGTGCGCGCAGCGAGGACGACGCAGTCGCGGGGAGCTATGTTCACGGGGTGTTCGACTCAAGTGCCGCGGCCGAGCTGCTGCTGCGCTGGGCCGGTATGAGCACGGGGACGGAGCACGGCGAAGACCTGACGACCGCACGCGAGCGTGGCCTGGAACGTCTGGCCGATACCCTGGAGGCGCATCTGGACCTGGAGCGCATCCTCGCGCTGCTGCGGGCAGGGAACACGGAGCCTGTGACATGAAGACGCTGGTGCTCGGCGGCGTGCGTTCCGGCAAGAGTCGGCTGGCGGAGCAGCTGGCCGATGCCAGCGGCCTGCACGTGACCTATGTCGCTACCGCGCGTGCCGACGACGCCGAGATGGCACGCCGCATCGAACGCCACCGCGCCGACCGGCCCGGTGACTGGGACCTGATCGAGGCCGATACCGGCCTGGCCGCTGCGCTGGAAGAGGCCGCAAGGCCAGATGAATGCCTGCTGGTGGATTGCCTGACGCTGTGGCTGACCCAGCTCCTGTGCACCGAGGACGAGGCCCTGATCGAACGCGAGCGGGAGGCCCTGATCGCCACCGTGCCGCGCCTGCCGGGCACCCTGGTGTTCGTCTCCAACGAGACGGGCATGGGCATTACCCCGATGGACGCGCTGTCCCGCCGCTTCGCCGACGAGGCGGGCTGGCTGCACCAGCGCCTGGCCCCGGCGATGGACCGCGTCGTCCTGACCGTTGCCGGCCTCCCGCATGTGCTTAAGGGTGACTCTCTGTGACCCGGGCGTGCCTTGCCGCGGCCAGGATGACGGGGATTCGCGGGCAAGCCCGCTCCCACAGGGCTGCCGCACATGCCCTTCTGGGGGAGGATTTGCTTGTGGGAGCGGGCTTGCCCGCGAAGCCTGATCGAAATAAGGAGAGCTCGTGACCGAAGACTGTGACTGGCTGCAGGTGCCGCCGGCCCCCCTGAGCGCCGAGGCGCGCCAGGCTGCGGCCGAGCGGCAGGCCCAGCTGACCAAGCCGCCGGGCTCGCTCGGGCGGCTGGAGGCGATCGCCGAGCGTCTGGCCGCCATGCAGGGCGTGGGTCAGCCCACGCTGGAGCGCGTCCATGTCGCGGTGTTCGCGGGCGATCACGGTGTGGTGGCCGAGGGCATTTCGCGTTTCCCGCAGGCCGTGACCGCGCAGATGGTCGCGAACTTCGCGAACGGCGGCGCCGCGATCTCGGTGCTGGCGCGGCACCTGGGCGCGTCCATCGAGGTGATCAACCTCGGTACCGTGGCCCAGCCTCCGGCCGTCAGCGGCGTGCAGCAACTGAACCTGGGCCCCGGCACCGCAAACCTGGCCCGCGAACCCGCGATGACGCCGGCGCAGCTGGAACGCGCGCTGAACGCCGGCCGCCAGTGTGCCGAGCGCGCGCGGCGGAGTGGCACACAACTGTTCATCGGCGGCGAGATGGGCATCGGCAACACGACGGCGGCCGCCGCACTCGCCTGTTCGATGCTGGGTCTGCCGCCGGTGGACCTGGCCGGGCCGGGCACGGGTCTGGATGCGAATGGCGTGCGCCACAAGGCCGAGGTGATCGAGCAGGCCCTGCGCACCCACGCCGCGGTGCGCGGCGAGGCACTTGGCAGCCTGCGTTGTCTTGGGGGGTTCGAGATCGCGGGGCTGGCCGGCGCCTATATCGCCGCGGCGCAGATCGGGCTGCCGGTGCTGGTGGATGGTTTCATCAGCACCTCGGCGGCGCTGGTGGCCGAGCGACTTTGTCCGGGTACGGCGGACTGGTTCTTCTATGCCCACAGCTCGGCGGAGCCGGGCCACCAGCGACTGCTGGGAGCACTGGCGGCCGAGCCGTTGCTCGATCTCGGCATGCGCCTGGGCGAGGGCAGCGGGGCGGCCACGGCCGTGCCCCTGCTGCGCCTGGCCTGCGAGCTGCACGCCGGCATGGCGACCTTCGCCGAGGCCGGCGTCTCGGGTGATACCCCATGACCGCTGCAGCCCGGATCGGCCTGTTGCGCCACGGCGAGACGATTGGCACCGGCTTTCGCGGGCGCGGCTGCGATGATCCGCTGACCCCGGAAGGCGAGCAGGCGATGGGTGCGGCCTTCGAGTCCTCCGGCGAGTGGGATCGTGTCGTGTGCTCGCCACTGCAGCGCTGCCGACTTCCGGCCGAAGGCTTCGCCCGCGCGGCCGGGCTCCCCGTGCAGTGCGATCCCCGCCTGCAGGAGCTACATTTTGGTGAGTGGGAGGGGCAAACGGCCGAGGCGCTCATGCGGACGGATGCCGATGCGCTGGGGCGATTCTGGGAAGACCCGTTCGGCCACCCGCCGCCCAACGGCGAGGACCTCGGCAGCTTCCGTGACCGCGTCCTGGCCGCCTGGGAACAGAGCGTGGTCGCGGCGGGCGATCGTGTACTCGTGGTGACGCACGGCGGCGTCATCCGCCTGCTGCGCGCCCACCTGGAGGGCTGGCCGTTGGAGAAACTATTGTCGATCGAGGTGCCCTTGGCGTCGCTGCACATTGTCACGCCGGGCCGGCGTGAAGGGGTCCCCTCGTGATCGCTCAGGAGACCTGTAGGAGGCCAGCCCTCTGGCCGATTGGAAATATGCCAACGCCCCATCGGCCAGGGGGCTGGCCTCCTACAGCAAGAATGGACGGAGGGGTGCAATGAACTCGGTATTAGCCCCCTTCTGGCTGGCACTGCAGTTCCTGACGCGGCTGCCGACGCCGGCACAGGAGCCGCAGCCCGAGGATCTCGGCCGTTCGGTCCTGGCCTATCCGCTGGTGGGATTGATCCTGGGTCTGGTTCTGGTGCTGGCGGGGATCGGGCTTGCCGCGATCCCCGGGGCGCCGGTGTTGCTGGTCGCGGCGCTGGTGCTGACGTTCTGGGTCGCGCTGACCGGCGCGCTGCACCTGGACGGGCTGGCGGACACGGTGGATGCCTGGGTCGGCGGTCAGCGACATCCGGAGCGGGCCCAGGCCATCATGAAGGACCCGGCCTGCGGGCCGATGGCGGTCGCGGCACTGGTCCTGATCCTGTTGCTGAAAGGTACGGCGCTGGTGGCGGTGGTCGAGACCGGTGCCTGGACCGCGCTGCTGCTCGCGGTGCTTCTGGGACGCGTGGTGCCGCCGGTGCTGTTTCTGACCATCCCCTACGTGAACCCCGTCGGATTGGGCGCGGACATGGCCAGGCACCTCCCGCGCCGCGCCGCCATCGGCGTTGTCGGCGGCTCGGCCGCGGTGGTGCTGGTGCTGGGCCTGCTCTCTGGCCTTTGGGGGGTGATACCGGCCCTGGTCGCCGCCGGGCTGACGCTGTGGGTTGCAACGCGCGTACTGAGACACTGGCTGGGAGGCTTCACCGGCGATACGGCCGGGGCCACGCTGGAGCTGGTGGAGACCCTGACCCTCGTGATTCTGGTGCTGACCCTTAGCCACTAATGTGGCGAGGGTCCTCCCATCGCCTTGTCCAGCAGCGCCAGCCCTTCCTGTTCCCGGCCTTGTCCGCGCAGGGCCCGAGCCCGGAAACGGGTTTCCGCGTCGTGTTCGGCAATCATCAGTGTGGCCATCTCGTCCACAAGGCGGTTCACGCTAGTGCCGCGTTCGCGTGCCAGCGCCTTCAGTCGCTCGTACTTTTCGTCAGGCAAACGTACGGTTAAAGCTGTCATTTGTGGATTACCTCCAGCAGTTCGGCGGGTTCGAGGATACGAATCTCCGGAAACTGCAGCTCCATCTGGACAAAATCGCGTTGGTTGCGCGTCACAATCATGTGGCAACCGGCTGCTACCGCGAGTTCAATCAGGTGGTTGTCGCCTTCGTCACGGAGGTTAGGTCGCCATCCAAAGTAGATTCGTGACCATAGGCACCGGGCCGCGAAAATATCCAGCAACCGTTCCCGCTCCGCGATATCCAGCAGGCTCCCTTCAAAAAGCTCCGAACGACCCAACACATCCTCGTATTCCCGGAACAAGGCGGTGCCCATAACGGGCGTCACGTGCCCTTCGATACATGCACGTATGGTTTGGTTCGCAGGGCCGATGCCCATGCAGGCGCCGACGAAGACGTTGGTATCGAACACCACCTTCATGAGCATATGGTAGCAAAACTGACACCATCAGGCAGGTGCCCGTTTGTCACGGAACGGTCATGTTTTTGCCACATACTCCAGGCATGACCCTGAGTGTTCGATTGAAGCCAATGCGCTTGACACTGCGCACTCTCATGAACCCGCGGTGCGCCGTGCGCGATGCGCAGGCGATCGAGCCACCGCCCTGGTGGCAGACCTTTCTGCGCCTGGCGTTCCCGGTGCTGGTGGTCAGCGTGATCGTCAGCCAGTGGCTGTACCAGATCATCCCGACCGGGCTGCCACCGGAGGCGATGCCGGGCGCATGGGGCTTCGGCGTCTACAGCGTGCTGGCGATGAGCATCGGCGTGCTGGGCCTGGCCTGGTCGGCGCACTATCTGACCGAACTGTTCCAGGGCTACTCCCATCCGGACCGGGCGATGCTGGCGGTGACCATCGGGCTGCTGCCCGCCTGGGTGGGCAAGGTCGCCGCCGCCTTTCCCTGGCCCTGGGGCAACACCATCGGGCTTTTGCTGATCCTCTACAGCCTGTGGCTGCTGTACTGGTCGCTGCGCGGCGTCCTCGGACTGCGCCGCGGCAACCGCATTGGCCTGTTCGTGGCTACCGTCTTCTGCGGCGCCTTCATCGCCCTCATCTTCGGCTGGCTGCTGATGGACCTGATCCCCGGCGCCACGCCCGACACCCGCATCGGCACCACCTGGCTGATCTAGAGGGGAAACCTCGCGAGGTGGCGTCGGGCAGGCAGGCGTTCTGACATGGTCCTGCGCGTTCAGGCGACCGTGCAGGCGATACGGGCTGTCGCCATAGACCCGATGGACTTGCAGATCACTACGTGTTTTTCTGCCCGCCGACTGCCCGAGGGGGTTCGCGCGGGCGCTGGTGGGGCCGGTGGGTTGGCAGTGAGTCCCGCGACGCGCGCACTCAAGTGACCCCTGTGCCGGGCGATAACCGATGCAAAGATGCGCAAGAGGAGCAGGATGGCCATGAAAGTTGGCAAGAAAGCCAGGAAAGCCACAAAAGGCGGTAAAGGCAGGAACGGCAAAGGTCAGCAGCCCCCTGCGGCGGGGTTACTGAAAAAGGCGACGAAGGCACTGGACGACGGCGACCATGACGAGGTCGAAGCACTTTGCGGCGAGGCGCTCAAACTAGAGTCGAACAGCCCCGAGGCGCTCCGTCTGCTGGTGCGGAGTACCGTCGATCAGGCCCGCTACAGCACGGCCACGCTGTATGCCTCCAAGCTGGTCCAGATGTACCCGGAGGATCCCGCCAGTTACAACCGGCTGGCCGGCATCCTGCTCATGCGCGGCCGGGTCCAGGCGGCCGGGGCAGCCTTGCGCGAGGCGCTGCGTCTCGACCCCAACATGCGTCTGGCCCTCGATAACTATGCGCGAGTATTGCAGGCCGATGGGCGATGGGATGAGGCGGCCGAGATTCTGGAGTCGCTGGTTGGCTCGGACCCCTCCAGACCCAACATCTGGTACTCGTATGCGCACTCCCGGCACTTCCCGGCTGGCTCGCCCGCGCGAGCAAAGCTTGAAAAGGTCATCAGGAACGGAAAGTTCGACTTGCGCGACCAGGGACAACTGCATTTCGCCCTCGCGAAGTTCCATCAGGATGCCGGGGATATCGATCAGGCGTTCGCGGCCTTCGAAAAAGGCAATGAATTGCGGGCCAGGGTGATCCACAAGCAGGTCGAGGGGGTACGCAATGGGGGACTTCTTCGCCTGGTTGCCGCCAGCGAGAAGATATTTTCCGCCGAATGGAAGAACGGCCTCGATGGCCCGGAGGTATCACCCCGTCCGCTGACGCTCGTCCTGGGGCCGCCCCGTTCCGGGAAATCGCTACTGGAAGGGGCGCTCTCGGAGCATTCTCGGATCTGCAATTACGGCGAACTGGGCGCATTGCAGGAGCTATTGGCCGAGCTCCCCAAGGATGTGCGCCAGCGATATCCGCTGTGGCTGCGGCGTATTGGCGGCGACGAACTGGGCAGACTCAGGGCCCGCATGGATGCGATCTGGGGCGACCCGAGAGACGACAGCATCCGAGCCTACCTCCTGACCAATCCCAGCAATGTCCTGCACGTGGGGACGTTGATGGCCCTGAACCCCGATACCCGTGTCATTTTCTGCGAACGGGACGCGGTGGACACCGCCATGGCGATTTACATGCGCTGTTTTGCCCGCGCGCTACCGTATGCATGGGCCCTGGATACGATTGCCGAATACATCCTGGTCTATCACCGGTTAGTGGACCATTGGGAGAATCTCTTCCCTGACCGTGTGCAACGCGTGCGGTATGGAGATTTTCTGGAGGCGCCGGATACCCATACGCGCAGGGTCCTTTCTGACCACGGTCTCGCCTGGGAAGACCCGTGTGCAGATGCATACGGCGAGACCGTGGATCCCGGACAGGTTGGCGTGGCCGGCAGTGGCAGGCGTCGTTCGCGCGTCAATCCGGCTTTTGCCCGGATCGGGGAGGAATACGCGGACTACCGGCCCGCGTTCGAGCGGGCCCTGGAGCAGGCCCGGTCGCGGGTGTTCGCGGGGGATCCGTAACCCCCTGGAAAAGACCCTGGATGTCCGACGGTTGCTGAACCCGTTGCTCGGGGGCGCGAGAGTCCGGACGGCGCGGCCAGGGATCGATTCGTGCTGGCAGGAACGGCCAGGGCAGGCGGTGTTCCCGCGGTGCGAGGGCCGCCGGCGGGTCGGGTCACGACCCGGTTGCGTCCTATGCGCGCCCGCCGTGTCCGCAAGGTGACAAAACTTTTTTGCTTTTTGGGGTTAAAGGTTGCCGGGGGCTGGTCGTTAGCGGGGGCGAGAGGCGATCTCGAACACAGCATTACCGCTCGAGCGGCAATGACTGCCAGCAAGCAGAGGAAGGAGAACGACATGTCCCAGGTGATCAATACGAACGTGATGTCGCTGAATGCGCAGCGCAATCTGAACGACTCGCAGGGTGCGCTTTCGCAGTCGCTGGAGCGCCTGTCGTCGGGCCTTCGCATCAACAGCGCGAAGGACGATGCGGCGGGTCTGGCGATTTCGGAGCGATTCACGACTCAAATCAATGGCCTCGACCAGGCCGTGCGCAACTCGAACGACGGTATCTCGCTGGCACAGACCGCCGAGGGGGCGCTGGATACGGTCAGCGACTCCCTGCAGCGGGCGCGCGAGCTGGCGGTACAGGCCGCCAACGATTCCAACTCGGCCTCCGACCGTCAGGCGCTGAACGACGAGGTCCAGCAGCTGATGGACGAGGTCGGGCGGATCGCCAACAACACCGAGTTCAACGGGCAGAACATCCTGGACGGGTCGGCCGAGGACCTGTTCTTCCAGGTGGGCGCGAATCAGGGCCAGATGACGTCGGTCGAGAACGTCGATGCCCGTACCACTCAACTGGGTTCGCAGGAAGTGGTGGGTGCGGGCATGTTCTCCGCCGAGGACCTGGAAGATTTTGATTTCGATGGCATGAGCGACATCGCAATAACGGTTCAGGATGACGAAGGCGCAGCACTGGCCGAAGTGACCGTCCAGTTCGGGTCAGACTCCGGGCAATATGACGTCAATTCCCTTGAGGATGTCGTCCGCGCGATCAATACCGAGATCGCGTCGGGCCCTGATGATAGTGAAGGGGGCACTGCGCCCGAGGCAGAAGAGATTGCAGCGCTCCAGGACGCGGGCCTGCAGGCTTCTGTCCGTGTGGACGATGAAGGCAATCAGGGGATCGCCATTACCGGTGACTTCAATAGCTCCTTCAGTGTGGATCAGGATGGATCTGTGGAAGGCGACGACCCGACCGCGTTCTTTGACGACAACGGCGGCAATGGGCAGTCCTCGGGTCCGATCGATCTCACCGATATCAGCGTGACCAGCCGGGATAACGCGACGCAGGCGATCGGTGCGCTGGATGGTGCGCTGAATCAGGTCAGCTCGCTGCGTTCCGAGCTGGGGGCGGTGCAGACCCGTTTCGAGAGCACCATCTCCAACCTGGAGATCGGCTCGGAGAACCTGTCGGATGCGCGTTCGCGCATCATGGATGCGGACTTTGCCTCGGAGACCGCGGACCTGACCCGGGCGCAGGTGCTGCAGCAGGCGGGCACCTCGGTGCTCTCGCAGGCCAATGCGGTGCCGCAGAACGTGCTGGGGCTGCTGCAGTAACGGGCGCGCACCTGCGGTCGTGACAGGGTGGCAGTAGCCTGCCGCCCCGTTGCCAGGCCCGCCCCGGAGTGTCCGGGGCGGGCCTTTTTGTGTGCGGGCGATGGCGGCGCGGGCTGGCGAATTCCAAGGCATTTGTCGAGGAGCGAAAAAATTTGCGCGCCGGGCTCAAGTCTGATGGGGCCCGGCCGTTACCGAGGGCAGGAGCGGAACACTATCCGCGCGGTTGGCCCCCGTTACGGGGCTGCATGGAACGAGGAGAAAGAACCATGTCTCAGGTCATCAATACCAACGTGATGTCGCTGAATGCCCAGCGCAATCTGAACAACTCCCAGAGCGCGCTGGCCCAGAGTCTGGAGCGCCTGTCGTCGGGGCTGCGCATCAACAGCGCGAAGGACGATGCGGCGGGGCTTGCGATCTCGGAGCGCTTTACCACTCAGATCAACGGTCTGAATCAGGCGGTGCGCAACTCGAATGATGGCATCTCGCTGGCGCAGACCGCGGAGGGTGCGCTCAACACCGTCAGCGACTCGCTGCAGCGGGCGCGCGAGCTGGCGGTGCAGGCCGCCAACGATTCCAACTCGGCCTCCGACCGTCAGGCGCTGAACGACGAGGTCCAGCAGCTGATGGACGAGGTCGGCCGGATCGCCAACAACACGGAGTTCAATGGCCAGAACATCCTGGACGGCTCGGCCGCGGACCTGTTCTTCCAGGTGGGGGCCAACCAGGGGCAGATGGTCTCGGTGAGCAATGTCGACGCGCGGACCACGCAGCTGGGGGCGCAAGAAGTTGCCGGGGATAATGCCGTGAAGGCCTCGGATGTCGAAGGGTTTGCTGGGCACATCCAGATCGAGATCGACAGCGTGGCGATCTCGACGTTTGCGTCGGATATCGACGGCATCGACGCGGCCGGAATCGACATCAGCGGGGCGGAGACCTTCGACGATGTGGTCCGGACCATCAATGCCGCCATCAGTCAGGTTGCGCGCCTCGACGACGACAATGCCGACAAGTTCCGCGATGCGGGTCTGGACGCCTCGATCCGCGTGAACGACCAGGGCGAAACGACGGTGTCGATTACTGCCGCGTTCGATACCGACGGGTTTGAGGTCTCCGGCGGTACGGTTACCGACGGTGACGGAAACCCAACCATGTTCGATTCCGCGGTTAAGGAGCACATCAGCCTCACCGACATCAGTGTGACCAGTCGCGAAAACGCGACCAAGGCGATCGGTGCGCTGGATGGCGCGCTGGCTCAGGTCAGCTCGCTGCGCTCCGAGCTGGGGGCGGTGCAGACCCGCTTCGAGAGCACCATCTCCAACCTGGAGATCGGGGCGGAGAACCTGTCGGATGCGCGCTCGCGCATCATGGACGCGGACTTTGCCGCGGAGACGGCGGATCTGACCCGGGCGCAGGTGCTGCAGCAGGCCGGCATCTCGGTGCTTTCCCAGGCGAACGCGGTCCCGCAGAACGTGCTGGGGCTGCTGCAGTAGACTGTTCTTGACGGCATGAGGCGCGCCCCGGGGCCTGTATTGGCACCGGGGTGGCCAGGGAGGCCCTTCCATGACTGACATGATCAACAACCATCTGTCCGGGTCGGCGAGTGTGCCGAAGCCGTCGCGATCCGGGGGATCCGCGGGAGAAGGCGCTGCATCCGGCATGGTGGATACGCGCGGCCGCGGCATGCCCGTGGAACGGCAAGAGAATGCCGCGCCCGTCGGCACCCCTTCCGGATCGGGACAGGACGCTTCCGGGTCAACCGGTCGCGAGGGTACCGCTCCGGTGGCGGCGGAGGACCTGGAGCCGGTGGTCGAGTCGATCAACGCCTATCTGCAGAACAGCCAGCGCTCGCTGGAGTTCAGTGTGGATGATTCCACGGGCCGCACCGTCATTACGGTGATGGACGCCGACCGTGAAGAGGTCATCCGCCAGATCCCGCCGGAGCAGATGCTGGCGCTTGCGGAGCATTTCGAGGACGAGCGGGATCTTGGCGGTACGGGATTTGTCGACAAGGCCTGAGGGTGTAGATTAAGCGGCACTGATCTTGCTTGCGTTCGAGGGGGCAAGGGTGCCGGATAGCGAAGCCGGCGCGATCGCGTGGTGCGGTCGCTCAAGTCAGCGGGCATCCGGCCGTTACTGGATTAGCAACAGCGTAAGTCCCGCAACGCGGGCAAGAAGGCGGCAGCTATGGCGATCAGTTCTCTTGGCGTAGGCTCGGGTCTGGATCTCAACCAGATCGTGGGTGATCTCGTGAATGCGCAACGCGCGCCGCGGGAAGAGCGCCTGAACCAGCGCGAGGAGCGTATCGAGGCCGAGATCTCGGCTTACGGTTCCCTGAGCAGCAGCATCGACGGTATCGGGTCGGCGCTGTCCGACCTGGCGTCCTTCGAGCCTGAGCAGTCGGCTTCCCTGAGCAACGAGGACGTCGCCTCGGTGGTCATTACCGGGGATGCGCCGAATGGCGAATTCAACCTGGATGTCCAGCAGCTGGCCCGCGCGCAGACGGTGGCGTCGGATTCGGGGCTGTTCGAGGCCACTGACGAGCCGGTCGGTGCCGGTACCTTCAGCTTCTCGGTGGGGGATGGCGAGACGGTGACGCTGGATGTGGAAGAGGGCGACACCCTGAACGACCTGCGTAACGCTATCAACGATGCGGACGCCGGGGTACGCGCCTCCATCGTGAACGACGGGAACGGTCCGCGGCTCACCATGACTTCGGAGCGGACCGGCGAGGCCAACACCATCAACGTCGAGGTGGACGGTGAGGCGGAGGGCCTGGGCCGACTGGCCAACCTTGGCGAGCCTGAAACCGAGACGGTGGCCGGCCGGGATGCGGAAGTGGTGATCGACGGTATGACCATCACCAGCGCCTCCAATACGCTGGAAGACACCATCGAGGGTATTGCGATCGATCTGGAAGGGGTCGGGCAGACCTCGGTCTCGATCAGCGAGGATCGCGACGACCTGCGGAGTGGGCTGGAGGCGTTTGTCGAGGCCTACAACACCATGGTGTCCGAGACCAATGAGCTGACCGCCTACAACGCCGACGAGGACAAGGCTTCGGTCCTGACCGGCGACAGTACGGTGCGTTCGGCCCGTAGCCGCATCACCAATGCGCTGATGGACCGTTCCCAGGTCGAGGGCATCAACAATCAGACCTTCGCGGATCTGGGCATTCTCACCAATCGCGATGGCACGCTGGATTTCAATACCCAGCGCTTTAACGAGGTGATGGAGCGTGAAGGCTTCGAGGACGTGTCGGCAGCGGTGCGGGATATCGCAGGCGGCATGGAAGAGACGCTGGGTGGGATCACGGGGCCGGGAGGCCTGATCCAGACCCGTCAGGATGGGCTTCAGAACGAACAGGATCGCGTCGATCGGGAGCGCGAACGGCTGGATGATCGGATCGAACGCCTGGAAAGCCGGCTGGTCCGCCAGTTTTCCAGCATGGACACCTCGGTCGCGCAGATGCAGCAGACCGGTGATTTCCTGCAGCAAAGGCTTAGCAGCATGAGCTGATGATTCTCCGAGGGGAGAGCAACGGAGGCGAGCGTGTACGGCATGAACATGAGAAAGAATGTGGACTCCTATCGCCAGGCAGGCATGCTGTCGGAGGTACAGGTGGCAGACCCGCACCGCCTGGTGCAGATGCTGTTCGAAGGGGCGCTCGAGCGCATTGCGGTCGCCAAGGGTGCGATGAAGAACGGGAACATCGCCTACAAGGGCGAGCGGATTGGCAAGGCGATCGACATCATCGACTCCTTGCGCTCCATGCTGGACGAGAAGCACAACCCGGAACTGGCCGAGCGCCTGGCCGCACTGTATTCCTACATGATGCGACGGCTGACCGAGGCGAATCTGCATAACGATCCGGAGCGCCTGGACGAGGTGGCCAAGCTCCTGCGCGAGATCAAGGCCGGCTGGGACGAGATTCCGAGGGAATACCGCAATCCCGCTCAGAACCGCGCCAGTTAGGCTGCGCGGGATGGACGGTTCACCCGCTGCTGCGCCCGCGCTGGAAGAGGAGCTGGAGGGGATTCTTCAGCAGCTTCGCACCGCGGTGAACGAGGAGGCATGGGAGGAGCTCCCCGAGCTGGATCGGCGTGCGCGGCGTCTGATCGAGCAGGCCTTTGGGTCCGATCCGCGCCTGGCGGATGCGTCCGGGGCCCGCTTGCGCGCGGTGCTGGAGGCGCTGTCTGCGTTCTACAGCGAGGCCGTGCCGGACCTGGAGCAGCGGCGCCGGGCCACGCTGGAGGAGATCAAGGCTCTCCAGGCCGGGCGCAAGGGCGTGAGTGCCTATCAGGCGGCAAGGCGCAGCGGTTAGGGACGGGAGGCCTTTAACCCTTTCCGCTACCTGCGTGGGGCGCCTGATCCCGGACCGTGTTCTGGAGGCGGCGCACCCCGTACACGTTATCCAGCGAATGAAGTCGATCGAACAGGGTGCTCAGCTCGCCCAGATCTGTGACTTCCGCCTCCAGCTCCATGCGCACGCTGCGATCCTCCGGATCGGTCCGGGTGTTGACCCGTAGCAGGTTGATCCCGCACTGCGCGAATACGCCCCCCACCTCGGCGAACAGGCCCGAGCGGTCCTGTGCTTCCAGCTCCAGGGAGACGATCTCGACTTCGGGTTCGTCGCCCCACTGCACCGGGATCAGGCGTGCCCGCTTCTCCTCCGGCATGCGCAGGATGTTGACGCAGTCGCTGCGGTGGACGGAGACGCCCGCCCCGCGGGTGATGAACCCAACGATCGGGTCGCCCGGTTGCGGGTTGCAGCAGCGCGCGCGGGAGGTCAGCAGGCCGCCGACGCCGCGGATGCGGATCTCGTCGTCCTGGATGCGTTCTTCCCGGCGCGGTTCGGTGGGTCGGGATGGAGCCGCCTCTTCGGCCCGGGCCTTTTCCGCCCGACGCTTTTCGCGCAACTGCTGGGAGATACGCCCCGCGATCTGGGCCGTGGTGATGTCACCGGCGCCCAGCGCGATCAGCAGCTCGTCGAAGGTCTGGAACTTCATGGCCTCGGCGAGGGCGGTGCGGTCCAGATTGGGGCCGCAGCCGAGGCGCTGGCATTCGCGGTCGAGCAGGTGCTTGCCGGTGGCCAGGTGTTCGTCCTGGTGCTGCTGGCGGAACCAGGTGCGCACCTTGGAGCGGGCGCGAGCGGTGTTCAGATAGCCGAGATTGGGGTTGAGCCAGTCGCGGCTGGGGGCGCCCTCGCGGGTGGTCAGCACCTCGACGCGTTCGCCGGACTTCAGCTTGTAGGTGAGCGGGACGATGTGCCCGTCCACCTTGGCACCCCGGCAGCGGTGGCCCACCTCGGTGTGCACGGCGTAGGCGAAGTCCAGCGGAGTGGCGCCCTGGTTCAGGTCGATCACCTCGCCCTGGGGCGTGAGCACGAACACGCGCTGGTGCAGCGGCTCGCTCTGGATCTCGTCGAGCAGGTTCTGGTCGTTGTTGTCCGCGGCCTCCAGCAGTTGCCGCAGGCTGCTGATCGCACGGTTGAGCGCCTGGTCCTCGCGTCCGCCTTCCTTGTAGCGCCAGTGTGCGGCGACCCCCAGTTCGGCGAAGTCGTCCATCTCGCGGGTGCGGATCTGCACCTCCACGACCTTGCCTTCCGGCCCGACCACGGCGGTGTGCAGGGACTGGTAGCCGTTGTCCTTGGGGTTGGCGATGTAGTCGTCGAACTCGCTGGGCAGGTGGCGCCAGTCGTTGTGCACGATGCCCAGCACGGTATAGCAGGTGGCGAGTTCGTCGACGATCACGCGGGTGGCGCGCAGGTCGTAGAGCTCGTCCAGCGAGGTCTGCTTGCGCTGCAGCTTTTTCCAGATGCTGTAGATGTGCTTGGGCCGACCGAACACGCGCGCATCGATGCCGTCGGCGGCGAGGCGCTCGCGGAGGCTCCGAGCGAAGTGTTCGACGTAGGCCTCGCGCTCGGTCCGGTTCTCCTCCAGGCCCTTGGCAATCTCCCGGTACGTCTGGGGTTCGAGGATGCGCAGGGACAGGTCCTCCATCTCCCACTTCAGTTGTCCCACACCCAGTCGGTTCGCCAGTGGCGCGATGACGTCGAGCGTCTCTTGCGCGAGCACGCGGGCGCTGTCGTCCGGTTCCTTGGCGGCCAGGCGCAGGTGCTGCACGCGGTAGCCGAGCTTGATCAGCACCGCGCGCACGTCATCGACCATCGCCATCAGCATGCGCCGCAGGCGCTCGGCCTGTTCCGGGCGCCCCACAGGGGCCTCGAAGCGACGGCTGACCAGTTCGGCGACGTTGGCGGTCAAGCGCGCGATGGAACTACCGAAGCGTTCCTGGAGCTCGCGTGCGTTGATCTGCCGAGCCAGAAAGGCGCTGACCAGGAGGGCGGCGGTGATGGTCTGCCGGTCCACATTGAGGTGGCGCAGGGTCTCGGCGACATCCAGGGGGTGCGCCTCGAGACCGGACTCATCCACCGAGGCGATGGCCAGGTCCAGCGCATCGGTCAGTTTGCGGGTCGATGCCGCATCGCCGTTGGGCTCGGCGAAATGCGCGACCAGCTGGTCGCGGTCCAGCCCCTGCAGGTCGGTGGTGGTGAGCAGTGAGTGACGCATGATGGCTGCGTATTGTACGCCAGGCTTTGGCGGGGCAAAGCGCAGGCGCGAGGGCAAGTTGTGTGACCGGTGTCCGGTTTGGCTTGCCAATGCCCGCGTGCCCGGTCACGATCGGGGCATGATGAACCTCTTGAAGTTGGTGCTGATCCTGCTGGTCGGATATGCCCTGGTGGTGGGTCTGATCTACTTGACGCAGGATCGGTTGATTTACATGCCGAGCAGCAATGTGGTCGGCAATCCGGCGAATGTTGGTCTGGACTACGAGGATGTAGCGCTGGACACCGAGGATGGCGTCCGGCTGCATGGATGGTACCTCCCGGGCCCCGAAGACGATGCACCGGTGTTGCTCTTCTTGCATGGCAACGCGGGGAATATCGGCCACCGCCTGGAGTCGCTGGAGCAGTTCCATCACCTGGGGCTGGCGGTACTGATCATCGACTACCGGGGCTACGGCAAGAGCCAGGGGCGCCCCGACGAGGAGGGGACTCATCAGGACGCCCGCGCGGCCTGGCACTGGCTGCGCGATCACCTGGAATACGAGCCGGACGAGATCGTGCTGTTCGGGCGATCGCTGGGGGCAGCCGTGGCGGCGCGCCTGGCGGAAGCGAAGAATCCCGCGGCGGTGATCCTGGAGGCGGCCTTTACCTCGGCGGCCGATCTCGGCGCGGAGGTGTACCCGTGGCTGCCCGTGCGGGCGCTGATCCGGCATGAATACGATGTGCTGGGCCGGGTCGGGGCGATCGAGGCGCCGCTGCTGTTCAGCCATGCGCGCGAGGACGAGATCGTGCCGTTTGCGCATGCCGAGCGTCTGCTGGAAGCGAGTGGCGAGGGGGCGCGGTTGATGGCGCTGGAAGGCGGCCATAACGACGCCTACCGCGCGACCGGCGAGCGGTACATGGAAGGTCTGCGCGAATTCCTGGAGGACGCCGGGCTGGAGCTGCGCCCGTCGGAGCGCCCGGAAGGGGACGAGGAGTAGGCGTGGTGCTAGAATCCTCGGCTTTTGTGCCCGTCTCCAACGGCATGGACGCGTGAATGCCTCAGCTTGAACTGGGCCCGCCAGGGCTCGCCATCAGTCGGCAGGAAGGCCCGGGTGCCTCGCCGGTGCTCGCGCTGCGCTTCGGTGGTGTCACCGGTGCCACCTTGCGCCCCGACGGGATCGATATCGCTCTGGGGCTCGAGCCGATGGAGATCCCGGAGGGGGCCGAGGTGGCCCCCGAGCTGTGGTATGCGGCGGGCGCGGTACGCACCGAGCAGGTGGACGAGCTGATGCTGGCGCAGGCCGGCGATCGGCTGGTCGGCTGCTGGTATCGTCCGCATGGCGCCGACGAGGACCCCGAGGCCATTACCGAGGAGGCTTATCGCGCCATTCTCGAGGCCTGCCGGGACCGGGGGTTCGGGCATCTTGTGCGCGCCTGGAACTACTTCCCCGCGATCAACCAGTCAGTTGACGGGCAAGAGCGCTATCGAAGTTTCTGCGCCGGGCGCGCTCGGGTGTTCGAGGCCCTGCCGGACTTCGAACGCGACCTGCCGGCGGCGACAGCCATCGGCACGCACGTCGACGGCATGCTGATCTACTTCATCGCGACGCGCGAGACCACGCTGCGCATCGAGAACCCGCGCCAGGTCAGCGCGTTTCGCTATCCGCGACAATACGGCCCGCGCAGTCCGTCGTTTGCGAGGGCGCGGATGAGCCAGGACGAGGGCGGGGCCGCGGAGCTGTTCATCTCCGGGACCGCCAGCATCGTGGGCCACGAGAGTCGGCATCCCGGCGACCTCGAGGCACAGATCGACGAGAGTCTGCGCAACATCGGGGTGTTGCTGGAGGCCGCCTCCGAGGAGGGTTCCGTGGCCCTGCGTGACCCGGGCGATCTCTCCATGCTGAAGGTCTATCTGCGCCATCGCGCCGACGGCGCGCGCGCGTGGGGCCACTTGCGGCAATGCCTGGGCGAGGACGTCGATATTCTGATGCTGCACGGCGATATCTGCCGAAGTGAGTTGCTGGTGGAGATCGAGGGGCTGTACCGCCAGGGGTAATTCGCAGGACCCGCCTCGCGCGGGCAGGGAAGAACAACAGGCGCGCGGCGCGCGCATTTGGGGGGTATATCGATGAGTGAGCCGGGCTACGAGCCGCATCCGGTACTGAAGGACTATTACGGCGACGAGTCGGAGAAACGGGCGTTTGTTGATGACCTGTTCGATCGTACCGCGCCGCATTACGATCGCATCCTGCGCTGGGGGTTTCTCGGTACCGGGCAGGCCTATCGCCGCTACGCACTGAAGCAATCAGGTCTGCAACCGGGCATGGATATCCTCGACGTGGCCACGGGGACGGGTCCGGTGGCGCGCGAGGTGCGCAAGGTGGTCGGGGACGAGAACATCACCTGCGTTGACCCGAGCCGCGGCATGATTGATGTGGCCCGACGGTCGATCAAGGCGCGCTTCATCGAGGGCCTGGGCGAGCAGCTGCCGCTGCCGGACAAGCAGTTCGACCGCGTGTACATGGGCTACGGCCTGCGCCACGTGCGCGACCTGCACGAGCTGTTCGGCGAGTACTTTCGAGTGCTCAAGCCGGGTGGGCGCTGCATGATTCTGGAGGTTTCGCGGCCGAGCACGGAGCGCCAGTTCAAGATGGCTCGATTCTACTTTCGGGACTTCATCCCCTTTCTCAGTCGCATGCTGACGCGTGATCCGGACGGGCATCTTCTGATGCGCTATTTCTGGGATACCATCAATGAGTGTGTCCCGCCGGAAAGGATTATGGGCGTGCTGGAGGACGTGGGCTTTATGGATGTCCAGCGCGAGGTGCAGCTGGGTGTGTTCAGCGCCTACCTGGCGACGCGCCCGGAGGATTAAGGCGGGTGGCGCGTCTGCGGGTCAAGGTTGCCCCGGGCAGCAAGCGCAACTCGATCGGCCCGTGGATGGGCGACACCCTCAAGCTGCAGGTCCAGGCCCCGCCCGAGAAGGGGCGAGCCAACCAGGCCGTTTGCGCCTTGCTGGCGAAGCAGCTGGGCTGTACCGCCCGGGACGTACGCGTGGTGGCGGGCGCCGCCGCGCGCGACAAGACCGTGGCGATCGAGGGTTACAGCGAGGCGGAACTGCGCCGCGCGTTACCATCCCATTCACCGTAACAAGCGCCCTCGCCGGTGGTTGGCAGCGGCGCCTCGAGACGAGTCCGACCCGATGAATCGACTGACGATTACCCGACCCGACGACTGGCACCTGCACCTGCGCGACGGCGATGTGCTCGCCAGTGTGCTGCCGGATACTGCCCGGCGGTTCCGCCGCGCGATCATCATGCCGAACCTCAAGCCGCCGGTGACGACGGTGGAGGCGGCTGCCGAGTATCGCGAGCGCATCCTCGCGGCCTTGCCCGAAGGGGCGGATTTCGAGCCGCTGATGACGCTTTATCTGACCGAGGCGACCACGCCCGGAATGATTGAGGCCGCCAAGGCCAGCGGGTTTATCCACGGTGTGAAGCTGTATCCGGCCGGGGCGACGACCAATGCGGCCAGTGGCGTGACCGACATCCAGCGTTGCTACCCGGTGTTCGAGGCGATGCAGCGGGTGGATCTGCCGCTGCTGGTGCATGGCGAGGTGACCGACCCGGAGGTGGACATCTTCGACCGCGAGGCCGCGTTCATCGACCGCCATCTGCAGCCGCTCACCCGCGAATTTCCGGAGCTGCGAGTGGTCCTGGAACACACCACGACCGAGGCCGGTGTGGCATTCGTGGAGTCGGGGCCGGCTAACATCGCGGCGACCATCACGCCACAGCACATGCTGTACAACCGCAATGCCCTGTTCGCCGGAGGGATCCGCCCGCACTACTACTGCCTGCCAATCCTGAAGCGCGAGCGCCATCGTCAGGCGCTGTTGCGCGCGGCTACCAGCGGGAATCCTCGTTTTTTCCTGGGTACGGATAGCGCCCCGCACCCTCGGCATGCGAAGGAATCGGCCTGCGGCTGCGCCGGTATCTACTCGGCGCATGCCGCGATCGAGTTCTATGCCGAGGCGTTCGCCTCGGTGGATGCGCTCGACCGGCTGGAGGGGTTTGCCAGTTTCCACGGACCGGATTTCTACGGGCTGCCCCGCAACACCGACACGATCACGCTGGAGCGGGTGGACTGGACCGTTCCGGAGGCTGTGCTGTTCGGCCATGACCCTGGCGTGCCGCTGCGTGCGGGCGAGTCGGTCGCCTGGCAGCTGGCACGGCACTGATTGCGCCACAGGGGTTCACCGGTGCGCATGGGTGCCGGGGCGAACCTCCAGGACTTGCTGTGGTCCCCCGTAGTACAGAAACCGATTGATGCCTGCCTCGCGCGGCGACTCCCAAGGAGGGTACATGACCGAGCCGGATGTACAACGCGGAACCCTGTGGTTCTGGCTGCTGATCAGTGTGGGTGTGGCCCTGCTGATCATTGCACTGGGTGTGAACCTGGAACCGCATGGTGCCGCGATCCTGCGCGCGCCGCTGGCGTCGCCGGCCGCAGGCGCACTGGGGTTTGGCATGGTGATGGTCTGGGCCGCCTACGGCTACGCACTGACCGCAGGGCGTGCCGCCGGGTCGCAGGAGCTGGGCGTGGTCTTCCTGAACCTGGCGTTGCCGGTGGCGCTGATCGTGCTGTGGAGCACCGAGGTCTTTGCGCTGGCGTTTTTCGTCGCGTTCGGCTGGGCCCTGACGCTTGTGGGGATGGCGTTCCGCCTGTTCCGGCGCGAGGCGCTTGCGGGGGTCATGATGCTTCCGATCATTGGTCTGAGCATGACGGCCATCCTGCTGTCGCTGACGCTCTGGATGGTGCCGGCATAGGGCAGCCATGATCTCGGTCGTACAGGGCGACATCACCACCCTGGAGGTGGATGCGATCGTCAACGCCGCCAACGAGAGCCTGCTGGGCGGTGGCGGGGTCGACGGGGCCATTCATCGCGCGGCCGGCCCCGAGCTGCTGGAGGCCACCCGGGCCATTGGCGGGTGCCCCACCGGCGAGGCGCGCATCACCCCCGGGTTCCGCCTTCCGGCGGAATACGTGATCCACACCGTCGGTCCGGTCTGGCAGGGCGGCCAGGCGGGCGAGGACCGCCTGCTCGCCTCCTGTTACCGCTCCAGCCTGGAACTGGCGATCGAATATGGTCTGCGCGAGGTGGCCTTTCCCCTGATCAGCACGGGCGTCTACCGGTTTCCCAAGGACCGCGCGGCCGATATCGCGCTGGAACAGCTGCGGGAGCGGGAGGGCCAGTTTCGTCGCCTGCTAGTCTGCGCGTTCAGTGCGGCCGATGCGGATGTCTACCGCGATCGGCTAGAGCGTTGACGGATGCTGCTCTCCGAGGCGCAAGTCGAGGCGAAGCTCGCCGAGGCGGCACGGCGGGGCGAGTTCGATGACCTGCCCGGGGCGGGGCGGCCACTGGAACTCGACGATGACCGCGATGTGCCGGAGGAGCTGCGCATGGCGTTCCGGGTGATGAAGAACGCGGGGTATGTGCCGGAGGCCGTGCGCCTGCGCGGCGAGATCGCCTCGGCCGAGGCCCTGCTGCAAGCGGCCGACGATGCCGCCGCGCGTGACCGGGCCGCCCGGCGGCTGCGCGTACTGCTGGATCGGCTGAACCAGTCGGGCGAGGGGCGCGGCCTGATCTCCGAGTCTGGCTACTTTCGCCAGCTCTGCGAGCGGCTTCGATGAATGAGCGCGATGGAGCGGTTCGTGGCCGCGGCGCGACGATCCAGCCCCTTGCGCGCTTCGAGACCACGCACCGTGAACCGTTCGACGATGGCTGGGTGGGCGATGACGAAGAGCCTCGGCCGCTGCGCACCGAGGTGACGCCGGAACACCCGCGCAAGGTGCTGTCCTGGAACCAGTCGCCGGATGTTCCGTTCGAGCTGTCCCTGAATCCCTACCGAGGCTGTGAGCACGGTTGCGCGTACTGTTTCGCGCGGCCGGCACATGCCTATGTCGGCCTGTCGCCGGGGTTCGACTTCGAGAGCCGGCTGTTTGCCAAGGTGGGCGCGGCCGACTGCCTGCGCCGCGAACTGGCACGGCCCGCACATCGCGTGACGCCCCTGGCGCTGGGCATCAACACGGATGCCTACCAGCCGGTGGAGCGCGAGTGGCGCATCACGCGGGAGGTCCTCGAGGTGCTGGCCGAGGCGCGACATCCGGTCTCCATCGTGACCAAGTCCGCGCTGGTGGAGCGCGACCTGGACCTGCTCGGACCCATGGCCGAGCGGGGCCTGGTGCAGGTGGCGATCTCCGTGACCACGCTGGATCGGGCGCTTTCGCGCCACCTGGAGCCACGCGCGGCCGCCCCCCAGCGACGCCTGGAGACCATGCGCAGACTGAGCGAGGCCGGGGTGCCGGTGGCGGTGCTGGTGGCACCCCTGATCCCGGTGCTGACCGACGGCGAGCTGGAGTCGTTGCTGGATGCGGCACGCGAGGCCGGGGCAACCAGCGCCGGCTACGTGCTGCTGCGCCTGCCGCGGGAGGTGGCGCCGCTGTTCGAGGACTGGCTGCGCACCCATCACCCGCTGAAGGCGGATCATGTGCTGCAGCGCCTGCGCGAAGCGCACGGCGGCAAGTTGTACGATTCGAGCTTTGGTCACCGGATGGTCGGGGCGGGCCCCTATGCAACGCTGTTGCGCCAACGCTTTCGCCTGGCCCGGCGCCGGGCCGGTCTCGCCGGCCGCCTGGCGGAACTGGATACCACGCACTTTCGCCCGCCAGCGGCACCGGAGGCCGACCGTGGTCCGCAGATGGATCTGTTTTAGGAGTGCGCTACAGTGGTCGCGGAGAACATCGGTAGCGGACACAGGACACCACCAGGGATGACCGACAAGGACCAGACAGGGAAGCGGCCGACCTGGTGGGGACGCTGGTCGTTGCCACAGGGGCGGATCGGGCGCTGGTCCGTCGGGCCGCTGGATATCTGGCTCGAGCATACCCCGGCGGAATGGCGGCTGGGGCTGGACCGGCCGCGCGACGCCGCCGATTCCACCCTGGACATTCAGGTGCCGACCGATGCCGAGTGGCCCGAGTCATTGTCCGAGCGGCTGCGCTTTGCCGGGGCCACCGGCGACACACAGCCGGAATTGCGGATCGCGCTGGCCGACCGCCCGATGGTCAGCCGGCCGGAAAACCCGTTCTACGTGCCGGCCCAGGGCCGGGTTACGCTGTTCCTCAGTTCGCCTGCCTGGGTCCAGTTCTACCTGGGCGATGCGCGGGCGCACGAATTCCCGGTCTATGTGCCTTCGGATACCTGGTTCGGCCCCAATACGGTCGAAGGGGAGTTGTGCTATGCCACGCGCACCCAGGCGCGGCTCGCACTGGAGGATGTCCCGGAGCGCCCGCACCGCGTGGTCACGCCGCTGACGATCCACAACAAGGCGCTGGATGCGCTGTTCCTGGAGCGGGTGAACCTGCCGGTGCCGCGTCTCCCGGTCTATGCCGATCGGCACAACCGCCTGTGGACCCCGGCGGTACGCATGGAGCGCGAGGAAGACCAGGACATGGCGGCGATGAAGATCGACGCCGGGCCGCCCGCCGAGGCCGAGGGGGCGGAGCGGATCGCCGAGCCGCGCGAGGTGGGCGGGCGGCATGTGATGGTGCGGGCGTTCAGCGCCCTGTTCCAGTAGGAGAGCAGGATGGACGGCTGGATGCAAGGCACCATGGACTTCCTGACCAGCGATGGCTTTCTCGCTGCGCTGCGGGCCTCGCTGTACATCATTGTTGGTTTGATCCTGGCGCGACTGGTCTCGCGCAGCCTGACGCGGGCCTTCGGCCGGCACATGGATGCCCAGCAGATCATGCTGATGCGCCGCATCAGCTTCTACGTGATCCTGGTCCTGGCGGTGGTCTCCGGGCTGCGCGAGCTGGGATTCGATCTCACCGTGCTGCTGGGGGCGGCCGGCATCCTGACGGTGGCCCTGGGCTTTGCCTCGCAGACCTCGGCGTCCAACCTGATCTCGGGGTTGTTCCTGATCGGGGAGCGGCCCTTCTCGGTCGGCGACTTCATCAAGGTGGGGGACGCAACGGGGGAGGTGCTGTCCATCGACCTGCTGTCGGTGAAGCTGCGTACCTTCGACAACCTGCTGGTGCGCGTACCCAACGAGAGCCTGGTGAAGTCGCAGATCACCAACCTGACGCGCTTCCCGATTCGTCGTCTGGACATGCAGATCGGGGTGGCCTACCGCACCGACCTCAAGGTACTGCGCGACATTCTGATGGATGTGGCGGACCGCAACCCGGTCTGCCTGGAGGAGCCCAAGCCGCTGTTCATCTTCCTCGAGTACGGGGATTCCGCGCTGAAGATTCAGCTGTCCGTATGGGCGCGGCGGGAGAATTTCCTGGATCTGCGCAACAGCATGCACATGCAGGTGAAGGCCGCACTGGACGAGGCAGGCATCGAGATCCCGTTCCCGCAGCGCACGCTGAGCCATATCGATGGCGGGCCGATCCCCGTGCGGGTGATCCGGGACAACCTGAGCGACGAGGAGACCGAGGCCGCCGAGAAGATGGACGAGAAGGCCGGCGAGGCGGAGACCGACGCGGGAGCGTCAGAGGCCGGGCGGCACTCGACGCGCGACTAGTCGACGCGCAGGTTCAGCCAGACCGGGTCGTGGTCCGAGGCGCGCCATGGCCCCTCCGCGGGCTGGCTCCCGTCGAAGCCGAGAAAGGCCGGTTCGTCGGCGTTGATCGCCCAGGAGCCGGCTTCACCGACGCGTTCGGCGATCCCCTTCGGGCCGAGGAGGTAGTCCAGTTGCCCGGACTGCCCGCGAAAGACATAGCTGTAGGCCCGGTCGGGCTCGGCATGTACCAGATCCCGTTTCCCCGCCTCGCGTAGTACACGGATCGGGTCTTCCTTGGCGTAGGCGTTCAGGTCGCCGGCGACGATCACGGGCAGCTCGTCGCGACGTTCCTGTTCGATCCACTGCGCCAGGCGTTGGGCCTGGGCCGTTCGCCGCTCGTTCCAGCAGCCCTGTCCACGATCCACGTCGCCGCTGGAAGGACATCCGGACTTGGCCTTGAAGTGCACCGCCACGACCCCGAACAGGGCTTCGCCTTCCGGTGTGCCGAACCACGCGAGCAGTGGCGGACGATGATGCACGCGGTCTTCATCGGCGACGGCATCCAGCAGTTCCAGTCGATCGGGACGGTAGGTAATGCCGACCTTGATCGCGTCCGTTCCCGGCGCGGGATGGCGGACGGCCTGGTAGGTGATATCGCCATGCTGGCTCAGGCGTTCGATCAGGCGTTCGCGCGCGGCGGGCCGGTTTTCCAGCTCGATGGCCGTGATCAGGTCGGCCTTCAGCGGGAGCAGGGCGGCATTCAGCTTGGCCTCCTGCCGCTGGCGCTCGGCGCGACTGGCCGCGCCGCGTTCGCCCAGCGTGACGAAGTCGTTCTCCATGTTGGCGGTGACGATGCGCAGTGCGCCGTCTGTCGCCGGATCGGGCGCTTCGGGACGGCTACCACCCTCCCACTGTGGCGTTTCGGTCGGGTGCAGGCGGTGGGCATCGAAGGCATGCGTCAGGATGCCGGTCAGGCCGGGGACCTGGCTGCCGACGCGGCGTGTGCCCCGGTCGTCGAGGTAGGGGACCGGCTCCGGGCGGGCGCGGTAGCTGCCATCGTCCAGCACGATGCGACGTTCGGCATGGTCGTGGTCGTCGAATGCGCCCGTCTGCCCCGGGTGCCACAGGCGTCCGCCGGCGGCGAGTTTCAGGCTGCCGTAGCGCTCAAGCTCATGGTGTCCCGTGACGGTCAGGGTCTGATCGAAACGCACGCGTACGTCTTCGAAGTCCTGCAGGCGCTGGGCGTCGCGCGGGAGTTCGAGCGCCACCGGCTCGGGCAGCCGCCCGCTGCCGCAGGTCTCGATGTCGTCGATGCGGGCGAGCTGGGGGCGGCCGTGGTGATGGCCAAAGCGGCCCTCGACACGCAGTCGATCGCCGGGTTTTACCGGCTCCTGGCGGGGGGCGTAGACGAACACCCCGGTCGGCGTGTCGGCCACGTCGTTCTGCAGGTAGAAGCCGCCCAGTTCATCGGCGCCCATGAAGACGCCAGTGACGATGCCCTCCAGCACGACGGATGTAGCGTCCGCCGGTGGTTCGGCCAGCAACTCGTTCGTCGTGAGGCTGGTGCGGTCGGGGGGACACGCGGGCGCCAGCGCATGCGCGGATGGCACGGCCAGTGCGAAAGCTACGACCAATACCCGCGGGACCACGCTGGCGAGTGTGCGGCGAATGGAGGTCACGTGCCGGTCCATGGCGGCGTCCTCAATATTGCGGGTCAGGCGCTAAAGCGTAGCAGGGACCGCAGGTGGTCGGGTGACTGGGTAACGTCCCGAATGCTGTATTGGTCGAGCACGGCGAGAAAGGCGTCCCGGGCGTCGTCCAGCACCCCGCGCAGCTGGCAGCCGGGCAGGATCGGGCACATCGGGTTCTCGCAGTCGACCACATTGAGGTTGGGTTCCATGTCGCGGACGACGGCCCCGATATTGATCGATTCGGGGTCGCGCGCAAGCGAGATGCCGCCTCCCTTGCCGCGGCGGGTAACCAGGTAGCCCTTCTGGCCGAGCTGATGGACGATCTTGACCAGGTGGTTGCGCGGGATGCCGAAGCGTTCGGAGATCTCGGTGACGGTGACGCGCTGGTCGCTGGGCTGGACCGTCAGGTACATCAGGACGCGCAGGGAAAAGTCGGTGAAGCGGGTTAGTTGCATGGGTGACTCGTTGGCGGTTTGCAGGCCTTGTCGGCGCTCGCCAGGTCCCGTGGGTTCTCGTGTGCAACACGGGTTCGGTTGGTCGGCTGCCAGATATACGGTTATGTGAACGGATAAAGGGACAATAAGGCCGGCGTAGTGCAAAAACAAGCAAGGCCCCGGTATGCAGTGGAGTGGCGCACCGCGAACCCGGTAACAACGTTTGGCAGGCCTTTTCCGTATACTGCGCCCGCCTTGGGGATGAAAGCGGAATTGGAATGACAGTCTGGGTCGCCGCCCTGCTCGGGGTCGTGCAGGGAATATTCATGTTCTTGCCGGTCAGTTCGACCGCGCACCTGGTGCTTACCCAGCACTGGCTGATCCTCAGTGGCGAGCCGCTGCCACCGCCGGAAAGCCCGGAGATGATCCTGTTCGATCTGGTCGTGCATGTCGGCACGCTGGTGTCGATCATCTATGTATTCCGCCAGAGTCTTTGGCGCCTGAGCGGCGGGATCGCCCGCGAGAGCTGGCAATGGGCCTCGGCGGGCGGCAGCGCGGGCCGCGAGATGCTGTTCCTGCGCCTGGCACTGCTTTGTGGCTTGTCGGTGTTCGCCACCGCCGTGATCGGCTTTACGCTGAAGGCGAGCTTCGAGCACGTGTTCGCCAATCCGACGCTGATCGCCGGTACCCTTACCTTGACCGGCATCCTGCTGTGGTGGACCGATCGGTTGAGCCGCCGCCCGCTGGGGCTGCGCAAGCTGGGGCCGAAGATCGCCACGATCATTGGTGTGGCCCAGGGCTTCGCGCTGGTACCGGGCCTCAGCCGCAGCGGCATGACCATCACCTTTGCGCTGTTCTCGGGCCTCAAGCGGCGCTGGGCTGCGGAATACAGCTTTTTCCTTGCCATCCCGACGATCCTGGCCGCGACTGCCGTTCAGTCGCTGGATGTGTGGAACAGCGGTAATGGACTGGGGGATCTGAGCTGGACCCCGCTGATCGTGGGTTTCGTGGTCTCCGCGGTGGTCGGCGTTATCTCCCTGAAGATGGTGCTGTTCTTCCTCTATCGCGCACGGCTGAAGGTGTTTTCCTTCTATGTCTGGGCGCTGGCGGCCCTGGTGCTGTTCGGCTTCCTCGATGTGGACATCATGTACGGCCACTGATGGATTGTGCGGGTCGGCGGGCGCATCACTCGGGGCCGCGCAGGACCCCGAGTGGCGCCTGGCGCAGTACGCTGCGTGTGCCCAGCCAGCCGGCCAGCGCGATGCCCAGGGTCCCCCCGACGATCCCGAAGACGAACGTCATGGGGTTGATGCGGTAGTCGAACTCGAACACCTGCCAGGCCAGCAGGGCCCCGACGGCGGTGGCGATGATGGCGGCCAGCAACCCGGCCAGAAAGCCCAGGCTGCCGAACTCGGCCAGCAACGCCCGGCGGATGTGGTGGCGTCGGGCCCCCAGTGCGCGTAACAGGGCGGTCTCGCGACGGCGGACGTCGCGGGTGGCCTGCACGGCCGCGAGCAGTACGGTCAGCCCCGCGAGCAGCGTGAACAGGAAGACATACTCGACCGCGCGTGTAGCCTGATCCATCACATCACGGACCTGCTCGATGATCGCGCTGACGTCGATCGCCGAGACGGCCGGGAATTCGCGCAGCCAGCGGTTCTGCTCCGCCCCCATGCCCTCCGGCACATGCAGCGCGGTGATGTAGGTGCGCGGCTGGTCGCCCAGCAGGGCGGGTGGCCCGATCACAAAGAAATTGACCCGGAAGCTGTCCCAGTCGACCTCGCGGACATTGGCGATGACCCCGCGCACGGGCTGCCCGCCCACCCGGAAGGTGAGGCTGTCGCCGATCTCCAGGCCAAAGCGCTCCATCAGTCCGGCCTCGACCGACCACACATCGTCGGCCGCCTCGCCGGTCGGGCCGTGATGGAACCAGTGGCCTTCGATCACGCGGTTGTGCGCCGGCGGCTCCTCCGCGTAGGAGAGGTTGAACTCGCGATCGACCAGGCGCCGGGTCTGGTCGTCGTCAAAGTCATCGGGCTGGACCGGCTGGTCGTTGATCGCGATCAGGCGCCCGCGAATCATCGGGTCCATTTGTGGACGTTCGAGCCCGGAGGCCTCGATCCGGTCGGCGAAAGCCTCTTCCTGTCCGGGCTGGATATTGACGAAGAACTGGTTCGGGGCGTCCTCGGGGATGCTCGCATCCCAGGCGGAGAGCAGATCCACGCGCACGATTGCCAGCAGCAGCAGCGCGAGGATGCCGATGCTGAAGGCCACGAGTTGCACGGCGCTCAGTCCGCCCCGCCGGGAGAGGTTGGCAAGCCCGAAACGCAGTGCCATGCCCCCGTGGTCGCGCAGCGGGCGCAGGGCCAGCACCATCAGCAGCCCCAGCGCCCCGAGTACGAGCAAGGCACCTGCGGTCCCGAGCAGGACCCAGGCGGCCAGCTGCGGGTCGGCCGCTTGCCAGTACAGCAGCGCGCCGAAGGTCAGCAGGGCGAGGAGTCCGGACAGCCAGACGGAAGCGGGCGGGAGCCCCAGGTCGCGGCGCAGTACCCGCAGGGGCGGCACGCGGCCAATGCGCAGCAGCGCGGGCAGGGCGAAGCCGATGGCGGTGATCAGACCGACACCGAAGCCAGCCGCGACCGGCCGCGCCCCCGGGGGTGGCAGGTCCCCCGCAAGCCATTCCCCAAGCAGTGCGGACAGGACAAATTGCGCCCCGAACCCGATGATCAGCCCTACGCTGCTCGCGACCAGGGCAATGAGCAGGACATGGCCGAAGTAGAGTCGGAGGATCCTTCGTCCGCTGGCCCCCAGCGCGCGCATGACAGCGGCGGGGTCGGCCCGGCGTTGGGCAAAATGGTGGGCCGCGACCGCGATCGCGGCCCCTGCCAGGAGGACGGCCATCAACGAGGCCAGGCCGAGGAAGCGTTCCGCCCGTTCGATCGCGACCTGCAACTCCGGGCTGGCGTCATCAAGGCCGCGCAGGCGCTGGCCCGGCTCCAGGCGTTCCTCGATCCAGTCACGGTAGCGCTCAAGCTGGGTTGCCGGCCCGGTCACAAAGAGTTCGTAGCGCACCCGGCTACCGGGCGCGATCAGCCCGCTGATCTCGAGATCGTCAAAGGCGAGCATCAGCCGAGGGGCAATATCCAGCAGGTAACTCCCGCGATCCGGCTCACGCACGATCTCGCCGGCTATCTCCAGTTCCAGTTCGCCAACCTCGACGGTATCGCCGACCTCAAGCTCCAGCGCCTGCAGGAGGGCACCTTCGAGCCATGCGGTGCCGGGTTCCGGCCCCCGCGTGTACGGCTCGGGATCCCGGTCTGCGGTGCTGCGTACGAGGGCCTCGCCCAGCAGGGGCCAGTCCCGATCCACCGCGCGCAGGGCGGACAGGCGGGAGTCATCATCGGGCGTGAACAGGACGCTGGGAAGCGCAGCGGTACGGGCGGTCTGAAGGCCTTGACGCTCGGCCTCGGCCAGCCATTCCTCGGGTATCGGGTCATTGCCGACCACGGCCATGTCACCCCCCAGCAGCAGGGTGGCCTGCTGCGCCATGCCCCGGTCCACGCGGTCGGTAAAGAAGCCGACCGCTGCCACGGCGGCCACGGCGACGACCAGGGCTGTCGCGAGCACACGCAGCTCGGCACTGCGCCATTCGCGCCAGACGCCACGAACCCATGTGCGCATTCCGCCTCGCCCGAACAGACCTGTCATGCGAGCATGCCGTCCTGGATGTGGAGGATACGATCGCATTGCTGCGCGAGATCGGCGTCATGCGTCACCAGGATCAGCGCCGTGCGCCGGTCCTCGTGGTCGGGGTCCCGCGCGAGGCTGAACAAGAGGTCGATAATGCGTCCACCGGTCTGGCCGTCGAGGTTGCCTGTGGGCTCGTCGGCAAACAGCACGGCGGGTCGGTCGACGATGGCGCGGGCGATGGCGACGCGCTGCTGTTCGCCTCCCGAGAGCTGGTGCGGGTAATGGGCTTCTCGCTCGCTCAGTCCCACGCGTTTCAGCGCATCCCGGGCCCACGCCGAGATCTCGACTTGCGAGCGCCCTTCGTGCTCGGGGTTCAACTCCAGCGGCAGGAGCACATTCTCGAAGGCGGTCAGCGCCGGGAGCAGCTGGAAGGACTGGAATACAAAGCCGACACGGCCGGCGCGCAAGGCCGCGCGGCCATCCTCGTCCAGTTCGCTGATCGTTTGCCCCAGCAGGCGAACTTCTCCGGCGCTTGGAGCGTCCAGACCTGCAAGAAGTCCGAGCAGCGTGGATTTGCCGGACCCGGATGCACCCAGGATCGCGACGGTCTCGCCGGCCTGAACCGACAGCGAGATCCCGCGCAGGATATCGAGTACACCGCTGGGCCCGGCGATCCGCTGTTGCAGGTCACGGGCTTCCAGAACTGAAGATGAGGATGCATCCATGTGGCGTTATTCCCTGGTCATTATTGCGTGGCTCGCGTTGCTATGGAGTCCGCTTGGCCTTGCGAATTCCATCAGTGCGGAAAATTCGGGGGAAGAACCCGCGAAGGTGCTGGTGTTCGGCGATTCCCTGAGCGCGGCCTACGGCATGAGTGACACCGAAAGCTGGGTGGGGCTCCTGGAGGAGCGTCTGAGCGAGCGCAACCATCCCTGGCGCGTCGCGAATGCCTCGATCAGTGGCGAGACGACGGCCGGGGGACGCGAACGCCTGCCGGAGGTCCTGGATCGGGAGAATCCCGATCTCGTGATTCTGGCGCTGGGGGGCAACGACGGCCTGCGCGGGCTCTCGCCACGGGCCATGCGCGACAACCTGGAGGCGATGCTGGAGGCGATCGACGCGGCGGGCGCCCAGACCCTGCTGCTCGGGATCCGCATCCCGCCCAATTACGGCCCGCAGTACACCCAGCGCTTCGAGGCCGTCTTCACCGATCTGGCTCGGGAACGCGGGCTGGTGTTCGAGCCGTTCTTCCTGCACGAAATCGCCTTGCGCGACGGGATGATTATGGATGACGGGATCCACCCGACGCCCGAGGCGCAGCCCTACATGCTGGAGGCCGTATGGCCCCATCTGGAGCCCATGATGCGCGGGATAGAGGCCTGTCTGGACGACGCGGTTTCAGTCTCCGAGCGCCCGGCGCAGATCCGTCAGGACGTCCTCGGGGAGGAGCTGACGCAGTACCGGATGAACATCGCGCTCGACCTCGGATAGCAGCGGCAGGGTGCGAACAAGCGAGTGCCGTGACAGCGGGTCGCCGTACTGGTTGGTCTGAATCGGGCGGTCCAGGCCGGTCTCCATCAGCGCAACACCGGGCTCGCCGCGGGGGCCTTCGTCGAGGACCTCGACCAGTTCCACCATGCGGCCGTCCACTTCCCCCTGCACCCCGATCAGCGGAGCCAGGAGATGGACCAGCTGCTCGGTCTGTTCCATGGTCAGTGTCGCCATTGGACTACCTTACGGCGGATTCCCTGCCGACACCAGCCCGCTCGGCCTGGCCACAGAGAGGCGTAGAGAGAAGGGTGGTGTCCCCGGCAGGATTCGAACCTGCGACCTGCCCCTTAGGAGGGGGCTGCTCTATCCAGCTGAGCTACGGAGACAGCCGCGCCGCGAGTATAAGCGCGCGGCGGGGTTCTCGCCAAAGGGCCGCGGCTGCCGCCAGGTCACCGGGAAGCTCACCCTCGAGCATCCAGGCGGTGGTGCGCCCAGGCGACAAAGTCCGTGACTGGGCAGTGGCCTTCCTCGGGCACGCCAGCACCGCTGATTACGCGATAGGTGATCAGGTCGCCGTCTCGCGCCAGGACCTTGCGGACGCTCCAGGCATGGTCCTGGGCGCCGTTGCTGTAGCACTGTCCGGGGCGAACGTCCGCGGGATCGATCGTGTCCGGATGCTCATGGTGTCGACGTGCCAGCAGGTACAGGCGGGCCAGATCGTCCTCGCTCATGTCGAGGTACAGATTGAGATCGCGCATCGCGTGCTCCAGGTCGGTCTGGGTCAGTCCCGAGCGTTCCAGTGCACCGGATGGGCCAGCGGGCGAGGGCTCGTCCAGGCGGGCCAGGGCGGCCGGGTAGCGGCGCCATGGAAACGGGTAGTTGATCACGAACGCGACCATCAGCATGACGGCCACACTGGAGAGCACCGGGTGCAGGATGAACAGCAGGCCGAGGTCCTCGACCGAGGCGCCGCCGACGACCGCGTACAACGCTGTGGCTCCCCCGGGGGGATGCAGGCAGCGCAGGTAGTACATCGCATAGACGGTGAGCCCGACCGCGAGCGCGGCCGCCACCAGCGGGTGGTCCACCGCGTGCCGAACGGCGACCCCGACAATGGCTGCAATCGCATGGCCGCCGAGGACGTTCCATGGCTGGGACAGGGCGGCCCGAGGGGCGGCGAAGAGCAGGACGGCGGTCGCCCCCAGAGAGGCGAGGATGAGCCCGTTGATGCCGCTTTCGGTGACCGAGGCCGCGACCTCCAGTGACAGATAAAGCCCGATCACGGCCCCGATCAGGGCGATCAGCTTGTCCTTGTGATTGGTGGTGTCGAGAAAGTCGCCGAGTAAGAGTCTGCGGCCAATGCGCATGTCTGCTCGTTCGCTCATAAGCTGGAGAAGCGGTGCATCTTTGGGGCCGCAGGCACGGCAGTCAAGTCGGGGTGGCAGTCCGCTGGCCTCCCGGGGCCGTAAAAGGAGCCCTTACGGATCCGCGGGCGTCGAGGACTCGAGGATCAGCGCGACACGGCGGTTTTCGGCGCGTCCGCGCTCGGTGTCGTTGCTGGCCACGGGCTGGGTGTCGGCGCGGCCCACAGCGCGCAGTCGCCCGGCGTCGAGCCCCTGGTCCAGCAGGTAGCGGACTACGCCGCTGGCGCGAGCGGAGGAGAGCTCCCAGTTGGATGGAAAGTGCTCCGTCGCGATCGGGATGTTGTCGGTGTGTCCCTCGACGGTGATCAGCCCTTCGTGCTCGTCCAGCAGGGGTTCCAGCTGCGTCAGCAGCGCCCGACCTTCCGGCTGCAGATCGGCCTGCCCGCTGGCGAACAGGATCTCGTCCTGGATGCGTAGCTCGGTACGGCCGGGGTGCTCCACGACCTCGACGCCCTGCGGCGCCTGTTCGCGCATCCTGGACGCGGTCGCGGCTGTGCCCTCCGGGTCGGGAGCGTCCGCCTCCGGCTGCGGTCCATACAGCCGCTCCTCGAGATCACCCAGGTCCCCCATCAGCGGCGCGATCAACGGGTCCTGGATGGCCTGACGGTCGGGGTGGGCGAGCTGGATGGGCTGCGCTGCGCTGGCCAGGGGGCGGTCGTCGCGCGGGTCCATGAAGGTCAGCATTATCACGAAGATGACGATGACCAGGGTGAGCACATCGAGGTAGGTGAGGATCCAGGCGTGTTCGTCATCGCGCTGGCGTTCGCCGGGGTATGAGCCCAGAAACGCCTGCTCCGGACGCGTGGCCGCCTGGGCATCCATCTCGGCCTGCATGGCCGCACGGTCGGAGGTGGAGTAACCAGGGCTGGGCATACTCAGGTGCGTTCCTGGCTTTCGGCTTCATCCGCCTCGGCTACGCCGTTCGGCTCGGTCTGGCGGATCTCGTCGCGGTGGTTCTCCATGAACGAGCGCAGGGTCTCGCGGATATACCCCGGGGTGCGGCCCTTGCGCATCAGCATGATGCCTTCGAGCACCATGGTCATCAGCACGACGCGGCCCTCGGTACGCCGTTCCAGCTTGATCGCGATCGGGCGGAACACGAGATTCGCCAACAGGATGCCGTAGAACGTGGTGATCAGGGCGATCCCCAGATTGACCGCGATGATGGTGAAGTCGTCGGTCTCGGTGGTCAGCAACAGGTTGATCAGGCCGATCAGCGTGCCCAGCATGCCGAAGGCTGGGGCATAGGTGGCCATGGTGCGAAACATCTGGGCATCGGCCTGTTCGCGGGCACGCAGGCGGGCCATGCGCCAGTTGAGCAGGTCCTGGATGTCGTCCATCGGGGTGTCGTCGATCACCAGCTGGATGCCGGTGCGCAGGAACGGATTCTGGATCTGCTCCAGGCGCTGCTGCACGCCGCGCAGGTTCTGCGAATACCAGTAGCGCGAGACCTGGACGATCTCTTCCAGGTCGCGGGCGATGTCGTAGCGTTCCTCGCGGATGGCATGCGCCCCCGCACGAAAGACCCGCAGGACCTCGTGAAAGGGGTAGCTCATCAGGGTCGCGGCGATTGTGCCGCCGAGCACGATCCCCAGCCCTGGCAGGTTCAGGAAGGCGTGCAGGTCCTGCGAGGAAAAGGCGATCACGCTGCCGAAGACCAGCAGGCTGCCGATGATGCCGAGAAGGGTCGAGAGGTTCATTCAGGAATCCGTTCCGTAACGCGTCTGGTTAATGGGGGTCAGGGTATAGCACGTCCGCGCCGGGTTCACGCAGGCCCCGGCGTTCGCCGGCGGCGTCGTTCCTGCGTACACTCGGGGCTTTGTTTGCTGAGGGAGAGGCCGGCATGGAATGGGTGCTGATCGCGATTGTGGTGCTGCTCGTGGTCTGGGGGGTCTGGACCTACAACCGCCTGGTGACGGCGCGCAACCGTTACAAGAACGCGTTTGCCCAGATCGACGTCCAGCTGACCCGGCGCTACGACCTGATCCCCAACCTGGTGAAGGTCGCGGAACGCTACATGAGCCATGAGCGCGATACGCTGGAGGCGGTGATCCAGGCGCGCAACCAGGCGATGGACCGGCTGAAGCAGGTCGGTGGGGACCCCACCAACACCGAGGCCGTGCGCCAGCTGTCCGGCGCCGAGCAGGGGCTGTCCGGCGCGCTGGGGCGGCTGTTCGCGCTGTCCGAGAACTATCCGGACCTGAAGGCCAACGAGAACATGATGCAGCTCTCCGAGGAGCTGACCAGCACGGAGAACCGGGTGGCCTTCGCCCGTCAGGGCTACAACGACGCGGTGATGCAGTACAACATCCTGCGCGAGATGTTCCCGAACACCCTGATCGCGAACAACTTTGGCTTCCGCCCGGCGCAGTTGCTGGAGATCGAGGATCCGCAGAAGCGCGAGCCGGTCGAGGTCAACTTTTCCTAGGAATCGCCGTGAACTTCTTCGAACATCAGGACCGTGCCCAGCGCCGCACGCGGATGCTGCTGGGCCTGTTCATGCTGGCCGTGCTGGCCATTGTGGTGGTGATGAACCTGATCGCGCTGGTGCTGTTCGGCCAGACGCAGGCAACCGCACCGGGGGAACCCTGGCTGACACGGGAGTTTCTGCGCGACAACCTGGACGTGGTCGGCTGGACCAGCGCGTTCACCGTGGGCCTGATCGGTCTGGGCAGTCTCTATCGCATGCTGAGCCTGCGCGATGGCGGTGGCGCGGTCGCGCGCGAGCTCGGGGGCACGCGAATCGAGGGCGATACCCGGGACCCGTTGCGTCGACGCCTGATGAACGTGGTGGAAGAGGTCGCGATCGCCTCGGGTGTGCCGGTGCCCGAGGTCTATGTGCTGGAGCAGGAGCCCGGGATCAATGCCTTTGCGGCCGGCTATTCGCCGTCCGATGCCGCGGTCGCGGTGACGCGCGGCGCGCTGGAACACCTGAATCGGGACGAGCTGCAGGGCGTGGTCGCCCACGAGTTCGGGCATATCCTCAATGGCGACATGCGCATGAACATCCGCCTGGTCGGGATGCTGTTCGGGATCCTGGTGATGGCCCTGATCGGGCAGCGCGTGCTGTTTGCGATGCGCTATTCCCGCAACAACCGTAACGCCGGCGGGGTCGTGGTCGCGGGCCTGGTGCTGATGATCGTCGGCTATATCGGCCTGTTCTTTGGCCGCTGGATCCGGGCCTCGGTGTCGCGCCAGCGCGAGTACCTGGCGGATGCCTCGGCGGTGCAGTTCACACGCCAGCCCGAGGGCATTGCCGGGGCACTGAAGAAGATCGGGGCAAGCTACTCCGGACTCAACGCGGACAGCGAAGAGGTTGGCCACATGCTGTTCGTCAACGGCGGCCTGGGCCGGATGTTTGCGACCCATCCGCCGCTGGAAGATCGTATCCGCAAGATCGAGCCGAGTTTTGATCCCTCGGAGCTGGAGACCGTACAACAACGCATGCAGGACGATGCGCGGCGCCGGCGCGAGGAGCAGGAGGCCGAGGCCGCCCGCGAACAGGCCGAGCCGAAGGCCGGGGGTGGGCTGGGGCTGCACCCCGAGGCCCTGATCGACGCGATCGGCGATCCCGGCCTTGCGCATATCCTCGGGGCCGGGTTCCTGGTCGCTGCGGTGCCGAATGCACTGGAACGTTCAGTGCACTCCGATCGCTGGGCCGCCGAGGCCGTGCTGTACCTGCTGATTTCACCAGATTCGGAGGTGCGGGATGCCCAGCTGATGCGCATCCTCGAGACGCGCGGCGAAGACAGCGAGAAGCGCGTACGCGAACTGCTGCAGGAAGTGCCCGAACTCAGCCGGGATCTGCGCATCCCGTTGCTGGAGATGGCCTTCCCCGTGCTGCGCCGGCACCCGCCACAGGAGCGTGAAGTCCTGTCGGGGCTGGTGGACGCACTGATTCAGGCCGATGGGCGGGTGTCCGCCTTCGAATATGCGCTCGGGCGGCTTGTGCGGCGTCAGCTGCGGGATATCGAAAGACCCTCTCAGGCGCGTTCGGGGGGCCGGCGTCGGCTGGCCGACAACAGCGGCCAGGCGCGCTACGTGCTGGCGGTCCTGGCCCACCATGGACACCCGGACGACCCGGAAGCGGCGGTTACCGCCTTCAATGCCGGCGTGGCGGCGCTCACGGGCATCATGCCGCTGGAGTCGGAGGCCCCGCCGGAGCTCGAGCAGGCTACCGCCGGTACTGCCTGGGCGTCCGTGCTGGACAAGGCCCTGGAGCGGCTCGACGAGTTGCGGGTCAAGGACAAGCGGACTCTGGTCGAGGCCATGCTGGCAACCGTTCAGCGCGGCGGTGGCGTTCAGGTGGCCGAGATCGAGCTGCTGCGCGCGATGGCCGCTGCACTGCACATCCCGCTCCCCATCGCCGAGATGGCGGTTGTCTCACAGGGGGACGGGCCGTCCGACTGAGACTCCACACCCGGCCGGCGTAGCCGGTATGATGCGAGACCCCGGGGGCGTGGCGGAACGGGTAGACGCAAGGCACTTAAAATGCCTCGGCCGCAAGGCTGTGCCGGTTCGAGTCCGGCCGCCCCCACCATATCCTTTCCCGACGTATGACGTTTCCGGCCTCAGCGCATGAGGTTTCTGGCGTGATCCCCCGGTTCCGCGGGATTTTTCTGTGCCTGGCGTGAGCAGTGATCTCATCGTTCCCAGCAGCAGCGATTAGGCGCATAGTGGGAGTCCGGCAGGTAGTGACAGGCCTGGGCATGGATGACAGCACACTCCCGCGTAGTCCCGAACCGAAACAGTCCCGCCTGCACGAGGAGCGGAACTGGCGGTCCAGGATGGGGCCATTGCTCGCCGCGTTGGTGGCAGCCGTCCTGTTCGTCGGGTTGTTTCTGCTGATCGATCGTGCCTGGAAGGTCCAGCTGACCGAACGCAAGAGTGCGGCCGTCACCAGCGAACTGGCCAGTCTGGGCGCTCAAGTAGAAAGCCAGATCAATGGACTGGTGCATTCGACCATTGGTCTTGCCGCCTATGCCTACGTGCACCCCGATCTCGGGGACACCGAGTTCGAGCGCGTTGCCGAGCGCTTACATCGTGGGCACGAAGGCCTGATGATCTCCCTGACGCTGGCACGGGGGTCGGTGATCGAGCTCGTCTATCCCCTTGAGGGCAACGAGGCCGTGGTAGGGCTCGACATCGGCGCGCACCCGGAACAGGCGGACTCGTATCACCGGGTCCTGCAGGAACGCGAACCCGTAGTGGCGGGCCCCTGGCCATTGGTGCAGGGCGGGCAGGGGATTTTGATTCGCGCGCCGGTATATACCGGACCGGACCTGGATAACCGCCCGGAGCAGACGGCCAGCGGTGCAGGCGAACATTTTACAATCACTAGCATCGCGCTGGATCTTGATGCGTTTTTGGAGCGTGTCGGGCTCCATGATCGCTCGGAGCATCTGCATCTTGCGCTGCGCGGCCAGGATGGTGCGGGCGAGGTCGGACCGTTCTTCCACAACCCCGACGCGCTTGATGCGACCGCCCCATACACCCATCGGATTCGCTTTCCCGGCGGCGAATGGCAACTCCTGGCCGATGTAGGTCCGACGCAACCGGGCACGGATCGGCCGGTGGCCTGGTGGGCCCTGGGAATCGTGGGCGCGCTCGCGGTCGGTGGGTATACCTATCGTGTAGGTACGGGTTTGCGGCAACGGCGCCGCGAACTCGATCGCTATCGCGGGCTGGTCAATCGGCTCGCGGACCCGACACTTGTGGTGTCAGGCCGGCGCATCCTTTGGGCCAATCCGGCGTTTACCCGAATGCTGGGTTATCAACGGTCGATCGATATGGATCTGGAGCACCTGAATATGGTGCACCCGGATGATCTGTATCAGCTTCCCCCGAATCTGGATTTTACGGAGATGAATCCGGATACGCTTGGCCGCGAGGTCCGTATTCGCCAGGCCGACGGGGACTATCGGTACTTTCTGTTGCGCTGGGTTCCGGTGGAGTGGGAGCAGGGCCACGCCTTGCTGGTCACATTCCTCGATGTACACGAGAACCGTCTGCTCTTCGAGGCCCTTGCCGCCGCCCGGGATCTTCAGGATGCCATGTTCGAGGCGGTCCCGGGCGACGCCCTGGTGATCGATTCGGAGGGCACGATTCGACGGGTATTTGGCGATACCTGCCGTCGCTTCGCGTCCTGCGAGCCCCTGATCGGGAAAAGGCTGGACCAGCTAATGCCGTCGAGCCTGGCGGCCGGTTTTCTCGCAGTGGTGCACCGCGCGATCGAGGAGGAAACGCTGCAGACGCATGACTACTACCTCGAGACTGACGTGCTGAAAAACTTTGGCGTCCCCGTTCACGATGGGCGCGCGCGGTGGTACGAAGGGCGGATTCGCCCGCTGGCGTGTTCGGTCAGTGGGCGCCCCGCAGTGGTCTGGCACGCCCTGGATGTTACCGAACGGCGCGAGCTGGAGCTGCGGCTCAAGACCATGGCCTGGGAGGACCCGCTGACCGGGATGGCGAACCGTGCGGCGCTGGACCGGGCGTTTCCGCGGCTGGCAGCCCGCGCCGACCGCCAGCGGGGGCGCCTCGCGCTTCTGTTCATCGACCTGGATCGTTTCAAGCCCGTGAACGATCGCTTTGGGCATGCGGTGGGCGATCAGCTCTTGCGGCAGATTGCAGGGCGGTTGAAGTCGCACCTGCGCCCCGATGATGTCCTGGTGCGTCTGGGTGGAGACGAGTTCATCGTCTTGACGGCGCCGCTGGACGAGCGCGACGAGGGTCAGCACCTCGCGGAGCGGTTGCGGCAGGACCTCGACAAGCCCTTCCACGTTCAGATCGGGGATACCGAGGTTGCGGAGTTGCAAATCAGCTCCAGCATTGGCGTCGCGTTTTACCCGGATGCGGGCCAGCAACTGCCGGAGGTCATGGTCGCCGCCGATCGCGCGATGTATCAAGTGAAGACCCGGGGGCGCAATGGCGTGGCTCTGGCGGACGAGGTGCCCCCTGCCGGCGCGAGGCCTGCAAACCACGGGTAAAAATCGGCTGGCACGGAGGGGCGGCGCGCCTCCCGCGTGCCGGTCCCCGGATCCCGGCGGACCCCCCCCGTGAGACGGGCTAGGCCAGGGGGCGTTGCGGGTCGAGGCGGGCTGCGGTGCTGTCCAGCAGCGGCTCCGGCAAGTCCAGCAGACGATCGGCGAGAAGTTCCGCCGCCACGGGTGCGTACAGCAGCCCGCGCGAGCCGTGGGCCACATTCAGCCAGACGCGGTTCCCGCCGTCCCGGCGACTGGGGCCGAGGAGCGGCAAGCGATCACGCACCACGGCCCGTATGCCGGTCCAGCGTTCCAGGATCTCGATCCGGCTCGGGTCATGCAGCCCCGGGACCCATGCAAGGTGTTCGAGGTTGAGCTGGTCGTCTTGCGTATGTGGCGTCGTGTCGGGGGGAGGGTTCGAGGATGGCGCCGGTTGTGTGTGCCGATATGTGGCCCCAATCCATGCCTCGCCAGGGCCCAGAGGGATGCAGTAACCCCGACCTGTGGCGACCTCTCCGCCCCAGTCCGGTAGCGGGGCGCGAATCCGGGTCATCTGGCCCACCACGGTGGAGACCTGTTCCAGTTCGGGGCACAGGGGGCGCCCACCAGGTGCCGCCGTTGCGAGGATCACGTGATCCCATACCCCGGGCGGCTCGGTTGGGCCCGCCTCCAGGTGCAGGCCCGCGTCGGTGGCACTCAGGCCGGTGACTCTGCTTGTCGCTATTGCAGGGAGCAGCTGAGCGATGCCCGAGCAAAACCGGGCCAGATTGAGGCCGCAGCCCTGGGGGTAGTAGAGGCGTGGTTCCGGACCCGAGTCAGGCCCTCCCCTGCGCTCGAACAAGAATCCGGTGTGTTCCGGGCCCGCGTGCTGAAGCCGCTGGACTCGCTTGCGGGCATGTGCGCTGACCCCATGAAAGGAGACCCCTTCCGCGAGCACAGGGTCGATCCGTGTTTGGCGGGTGACCTCGGCGAGCAGTGCACGAGTCGAGCGCGTGCCGGCCAGCGCCAGGTGGTTCAGTTCGGTATCGGTGGGGTGGGGGTTCGGCAACAGGACGGCCGCGGGGTTTCCCGATGCGCCGCCCCCGGCCCCGGCGGGGTCGAATACCCGCACATTGCAGCCTCGACGTTGCAGTGCGAATGCGGTGGCGAGGCCCGCGACACCTGCACCGACCACCGCAATGCGGGGGGCGTTGTCCGTGCGGGGCGATGTCCCGGCCAAATGCCCGATCAGGCGTTCCCGCTTGTGGCCATGCCCTGGGGCGCGCTCGACCTCGAAGCCAACAGCCTCCAGGTCGCGGCGCACCTGACCCGCGGCGGTGTAGGTGCCAAAGGTAGCGCCCGGGCGTGACAGCCGGGCGATTTGACGAAAGACCGCGGTGTTCCACAGCCCCGGGTTCGAGCGCGGGGCAAATCCGTCGAGGAACCAGGCATCGATGCCGCCGCGGATCTGCGCCAGCAGCGGGGCCGCGTCTCCGAGACCCAGCGTGAGGACTGCTTGTGCGCCGGGAAATATGATCCGGTGCAGACCGCTGACCGGCGGCGGGTACTGTGCCCGCAGGGCCCGGCTGTCGGCATCGTCCAGCCCCAGCCGTTGATGGACCTCGTGCAGGGCGTCTGGAGACAGGGGATGGGCTTCCAGGCTGAGTATTGAGAGAAAGGCGCCCTCGGGGGCATGCCGCCGCCACTGCTGCAGCGTCAGCAGTACATTCAAGCCCGTTCCGAAGCCCGTTTCCCCAATCGCGATCCGCCCCCCGGCCGCAAACCGCTGCGGGAGTCTGTTGGCGTCGATGAAGACCTCACGGGCTTCGGACCGGGGGTCATCCGAGCCGAAGTAGGCATCCTGGTATTGCGGTGCGTAGGGACGGCCGTCGCGCCAGACGAGTTCCGCCTGTGCAAGGGGCTCGCAGGGGATGGTGGGCGAATGGGCGGGATGGACCATCGAACTACGCCCCGTGGGACACGGGGCGCTGTTTTCCAGCTGGCGAACTACTGGCTCACCAGGTCATCGTAGGGGGTGAACGCGACCTGGGTGTTACGTTCGCTCTCGTCGAGTTGTGCCAGCAGGGTCTGGCTCACGCCCTTGAATTTCTCCAGTTCCTCGCCGGAGAGCGATTCGCTTTCCGGGAGTTCCACACGCATCGGATCGCGCGGCTGGTTGTTCACGTGGATCTCGTAGTGCAGGTGCGGCCCGGTCGAGCGTCCGGTGTTGCCGGACAGGGCAATGCGATCGCCGCGTTCCACCGTGTCGCCCACACTGACCAGCTGGCGGTGCAGGTGCAGGTAACGGGTGGAATAGCCCTGGCCGTGCTCGATTACGATGAAGCGGCCGGCATAGGGATGATTCTCGACCCGGGTAACGCGGCCATCGGCGGGCGCCTTCACCGGTGTGCCAATCGGCATTGCGAAGTCCGTTCCGGAGTGGGGTGCGACCCGGCCGGTAACCGGGTGACGGCGACGCGGATCGAAGCCGGAGCTGATGCGGTAATTGCCCGAGAACGGCCGGCGATCGAAGGGCGGCAGCAGGCTCTCGCCGTCCGGGGTGTAGAAGCGCCCGTTGGAGTTGCGGGCCGCGCGTACCGAGATGCGCTGGCCTTCGTAGTCAAAGGCGAGCAGGCGCAGGTTGTGCGGGGTGTCGTCACCGACGAGGGTTTCCATTTCGAGCAGCAGGGTGAACTCGTCGCCACTGCGTGCATGCGTGCGGACCGGAAGATAGCGATCCAGCAGCACCGCCAGGGCGTTGGCGGCGCGTGGCGACAGGTCGGTACGCTGTGCGAGCGCGGCGGAGATATTGCCGTCGATCTCGGCGCTGATCACCATATGACTGACTTCGCGCCCATTTTCGACCTCGGCCCGCTCGAAGTCCCAGCCCTCCTCCTCGCGGACCCATTCGTATCCGCTGGCGCGATCGGTCCACAGGCGCAGGTGGGTCAGATACCCTTCGTCGTCAACCTGCCATTCGATTTCCTGTCCTGGACGGATGCGGTTGAGGATCGATGCGTTATCGTCATCGTCCAGCAGGCGATAGAGGGTCGCCAGCGGCAGGTCCCAGTCGCGGTGCCACAGGCTGGTGAGGCGTTCACCCTGCTCCAGTGTATGGGTGTTCCAGTCGGAACGGTCCTCGTCGACTACCTGGTCCTCCCCTTCATCGAGGTCGAAGGTCTCGTACGAGGTCGGGTAGTCGGTCTCGTCGTCGAAACCGGAGTCATTGATCAGGTCGGTTGCGTAGGCGACCCGGGTGGCCTCGGCGTCGAAGTGCGAATCCGCGGCTTCGCCGGTGGCCGATCCGCCCGGTTGGGGGAGGCGCTCGGCCTGACCATTGTGTTCACCGGGGGAAAGGGTGGGTACCTGCGGCGTCATTTTGCCGTTGGCCCCGGCCTGCAGCGCCGCAATGTCGAGCGGCTGCGAGGTTTCTGCGGGTTGAGAAGCGAGAAGGAGACTGGCGCTGATTGCTACAGCGAGCCCGGCTGCGCCGAGAAGAAAGACGGGTGGAATCTTTCGTTTGACGCCCATATGGCCTCTACCCTGAAAAGTTTCCGCTTTATACCACGTTTTTTCGGGTAATAAACCCCCTCTTGCCCACTTTGCAGGTGCTTGCGGGCAGGAAAGCGTCATTACGATGCATCAGGACCGGATCCCGATACCCCGTTTCAACAATACCAGTGCTGCGGTGTACAGGACTGCGATGAAGAGCCCGATTACGGCAAAGGAAACGGCAATCGGGAAGTCGCTCGCACCAAGGCTTCCGTAGCGGAACCCGTCCACCATGTAGAGGATCGGGTTGAGCATCGACACGCCCTGCCAGAACTCCGGGAGCAGGCTGACCGAATAGAACACCCCCCCAAGATAGGTCAGGGGGGTCAGCACGAAGGTGGGCACGATCGCGATGTCGTCGAAGGTGCGCGCGAAGACGCCGTTGATCAGCCCGGCCAGTGCGAACAGGATCGAGGTGAGCAGGACGACGACCAGCATCACGCCCGCGTTGTGGATGCTCAGAGGGCTGAAGAACAGCGAAACCAGCAGGACCGCCACCCCGACGCTGAGCCCGCGGGCCACACCCCCGAACACAAAGCCCAGGATGATCACGCTGTTGGGGATCGGCGAGACCAGCATCTCCTCGATATGGCGCTGGAACTTGGAGCCAAAAAAGGACGAGACCACGTTCGAATAACTGTTGGTAATCACCGCGAGCATGATCAGCCCGGGGACGATGAAGTCCATGTAGCGAAAGCCGTCCATCTCCCCGATGCGCTCGCCGATCAGTCCCCCGAAGATGATGAAGTACAGGGCGGTGGTGATCACCGGCGGCAGGATGGTCTGGACCCAGATGCGCGCGAAGCGCAGGACCTCCTTGGTCACGATGGTGCGAAAGGCGACCCAGTAGTCGTGCAGGTGGCGCGCGCTCATTGCGGATTTTCCGGCTGCTCGGCTGCGCCTTCGGCGCCGGGGGTGAGATGACTCGGCTCCGGCTCGTTGCGTGTCATCCGCAGGAACAGCTCTTCCAGCCGATTGGCCTTGTTGCGCATGCTCTGAACCTTCAACCCCGCCTGGTCCAGGGTGCGGAAGAGGTCGTTCAGGTGCTGCCCCCGCTGGATGTCCGCCTCGAGGGTGAGTTCGTCGATCTGCCGGATCGGGATCTCGGTGTCCTGGGGCAGCTGCAATACCGGCTCGCTGAGATCCAGCACCATGGTCTCGGTCTCGAGCTTCGCGAGCAGCTGTTTCATCGTGGTGTTTTCGACGATCTGGCCATCATCGATGATCGCGATGTTGCGACAGAGGGACTCGGCCTCCTCCAGGTAGTGCGTGGTCAGGATGATGCTGCGGCCATCGGTATTGATGCGCCGCAGGAACTCCCACATCGAGCGGCGCAGCTCGATGTCCACCCCGGCGGTAGGCTCGTCCAGGATCAGCAGACGCGGCTCGTGCACCAGGGCGCGGGCGATCATCAGGCGCCGTTTCATCCCGCCGGACAGGGTGCGGGCCATGTCCTTGCGCTTCTCCCACAGGCCCAGCTCGCGCAGGTAGTGCTCGGCGCGGCGCCAGGCCTCGTGGCGCGTGATGCCGTAGTAGCCCGCCTGGTTCACCACGATCTCGCCGATAGGCTCGAAGTTATTGAAATTGAACTCCTGAGGCACCAGGCCGATCGAGCGCTTGACCGCCTGTTGATCGCGGTCGAGGTCGTGCCCGAAGACGCGCACCTCACCGGCCGTCTTGTTGATCAGCGAGGTGATGATGCCGATGGTCGTCGACTTGCCGGCCCCGTTGGGTCCGAGCAGGGCGAAGAAACTCCCGGGCGCCACCTCCAGGTCGATGCCCTTCAGGGCCTCGAATCCGTTCTTGTAGGTCTTGCGCAGGCCGCGAATTTCCAGCGCTGGTGTCATGCTCACATCCTGTGACGGTGGGTGTGCCGGCCGGGGCGGCCAACGGGCGTTATTATGGCCATTTTGACCGAACCGGGAGGAAAGCCGCGTGGATTCTGCCTTTGTTGAAGCCGCCGACGATGCCATCGATCTGGTGCCCGTCACCGCCGATACCCTGGAGGCCCGTCTCGAGGCCGCCCCGCCGACCTGGCGCGCCTGGGCCGAGGCGGGGCGTTTCGAGGGCAAGGACGGGCAGGTCCTGCGCGTGCCGGGCGATCATGGGCAGCTGGCGGCGGTCCTGGTGGGGTTCGATGCCGATACCCCCCTGTGGATGCTGGCGGCGGCCGCCGAGACCCTGGCCACGGGGCACTATCGCCTGGCCACGGATGGACTGGACCCGGCGACACAGGAGCAGGCCGCGATCGGCTGGGGCCTGGGCTGCTACCGCTTCGATCGCTACCGAGCGGTGGAGGATCGGCCGGCACCGCGGCTGGTCTGGCCCGAGGCGGTCGACCGCAAACGCGTGGCCGCCTACATCGAGTCGATCGCCATGACCCGGGACCTGATCAACACCCCGGCCGCCGACATGATGCCCGCGAATCTCGCCCTGACCGCACGCGAGCTGGCCGAGACCTTTGGCTGCAGCCTGCACGTGGTGAGCGACAGCGATGCGCTGGAGAAGTCGTACCCCTGCGTGTATGCGGTGGGCGAGGCGAGTGCGCATGGCGCGCGGGTGATCGAGCTCACCTGGGGCCCCGCGGATGCCCCATCCGTGGTGCTGGTAGGCAAGGGCGTCTGTTTCGATTCCGGTGGCCTGAACCTGAAGCCGGGCAACTCCATGCGCCAGATGAAAAAGGACATGGGCGGGGCGGCGATCGTGCTGGGGCTCGCCCGCCTGATCATGGCGACGGAACTGCCGGTTCGGCTGACGGTGCTGATCGGGGCGGTGGAGAACGCGGTGGGTTCGCGTGCATTCCGCCCCGGCGACGTGCTGACCGCGCGCAACGGCAAGACGATCGAGATCGACAACACGGATGCGGAAGGGCGGCTGGTACTGGCCGATCTGCTGGACCGGGCCGGCAGCTTCCACCCGGACCTGCTGGTGGACTTCGCCACCCTGACCGGCGCCGCCCGCGTCGCGGTGGGGACGGAGATCAGCGCCGTCTTTGCCAGCGATGCTGACTGGGCGAAGGCACTGGAAACCCCGGCCAGGGCCTGGGACGACCCGGTCTGCGCATTGCCGCTGCATGCCCCGTATCGCTACATGCTGGACAGCGATGTCGCCGACATCGTCAACAGCTCGACCGGTGGCTACGCCGGCGCGATCACGGCGGGACTGTTCCTGAAGGAGTTTGTGCCGGAAGACGTGCCCTGGCTGCACTTCGACATCATGGCGTTCAACGTGCGCGCGCGGCCGGGCCGGCCCAAGGGAGGCGAGGCGATGGGGCTGCGCGCGCTGTACGGGGCGCTGGAAGGGCGCTACGCCAGCCAGAGCGGGTAAGCGGGTCCCTCAGCGGGCCAGGCGGTCGATCGGGAAGGCGGCGGTGTCGGTGATCGCGCGCGCGAGGCCTTCGGCGTAGTGGTCGATCAGGGCCCGTCCCAGCTCGGGCGTGGCGCGGTCCGCGGCCCCCACGACGCCGTCTGGGTGGAGATCATCCGCCAGCCAGGCGAACGCGGTCTCGCCGGTGGGGCCCAGGCACTGGCTCGTAGCCTCGAGATCCTCGCCCAGCGAACGGGCGTCCTGTGCGCGATCCATCCGGACGAGCGTGGGTGCCAGCACGCGCATCATCGCCGTCTCGATCAGGCCGCCGTGCAGGCCGTGCCGACGCTCGCGCTCGGGGATCTCGATGGTGTTCGGCAGGGGTTGCAGGAAGTAGTGGTGCTTGGTGGCCAGCAGTCCATGCGCCCGGCGCAGATCCAGCGCGGCGAGCTCCATGATCGCAGTGTTGCCCCCGTGGCTGTTGGCCAGCACCAGGCGGCGAAAGCCGGCGCCGGCGACGGCTCCCCCGATCTCGCGCAGCACGGCCAGCGCCGTCTCCGGCGTCAGGCTCAGCGTCCCGGCGAAACGGGTATGTTCGGCGCTGGTGGCGATCGCCATCGGCGGCAGTACCAGCGGCTCGAGGTCACTCGGGAGGAGTGGCGCCGCCGCGTCCAGCAGGCCCAGGCCGATACGCAGGTCCGTATCCAGCGGCAGGTGGGGGCCATGCTGCTCGATCGCGGCCAGGGGCAACACCACCACCGCGTCGCGACGCGCATAGTCGGCGACGGCCTCGGTGGTCAGGTCCTGCCAGCGGGTCAGGGTACGGGTGTCCATTCAGGGAGCGTTGTCCGCGAGCGCGGCGCGGGTCAAGTCCCGCGCAGCCGGGCGTAGATGTCGCCGGAACCCACTCGCGCCACATGCTGGTCCAGCCAGGCGCGGACGGCCTCCGCTGTCTGCCAGGTGTGGAACTGGAATCGGCGCTGTTCACCCACGATCAGGTTGTACTCGTAGTTGCCCAGGGCGGCCAGTTGTGAAAGGCATTCCTCGGTGACCTCTTCGGCGCCGGCCACGAACTCGAACGACAGCGCGGGGACGGGCTGGCTGAGCCCGCGCAGGACCTCGGCCTCCAGACCCTCGACGTCGATCTTGCAGAAGGCCGGCAGGCCGTGTTCGGCAATCAGCTGGTCCAGGGTGACCATCGGGACCGCGACCTGATCGTCCCAGGTCACCTTGCGGAAGCTGCGATTGCGTTTCGCGATCTCGCGTGTGAAGCGTCGCGAGACCGAGGACACGGTCGGGGTGCTGCGACTGACCTCCAGTTGCGCGGTACCATTCTCCGGTCCCACGGCCTCGCGGCGAATACGCACGCCAGGGAGCCTGGAGGTCGCCTTGCGCAGCAGCCGCAGGATCTGGGGCTGCGGCTCGAGCGCGACGACGCGCGCCCCGAGCGCGGCGAAGGCGCGGGTGCGGTCCCCGATATGGGCACCGATGTCGAACACGAGATCACCGGGCCGCACGAATTCGGCGTAGAGGCGGCGCAGGCCGGCCTGGCGTCCGGGTCGCCAGTAGATCGCCATCGAGCGCAGGGCGCCCAGCCATCCCTGCAAACGCTGCGGGAATCGGTTGCGCGCGGCGGTGTCCCGGGGGGTGTCCATCCCGGCAGGCTACCGGACGCGGAACGTGGCGACCATCATGGGGTCCGAGAGTAGGTCTATCACCGGGGATGGAGCCCCAGACAGGAGAGTGGCATGCAGAGCAGAGGAATCCGGCGGCGTGGCATTGGCGTAATGCTGGCCGCCATGCTGGCCGCGCCGGTGTTGCCCGGTGTGGCCAGTGCAGCCTGTCCGGCCCCGGGGCAGTGGGCCACGCCGGCCGGTGATGAGCTGGACCGGGCGGAGCTGTTCGCCGAGCTGGCGCAGGCGGATGCCGTGCTGCTGGGCGAGCGCCACGATCGCATGGATCACCACCGCTGGCAGCTGGGGACGCTGGCGGCCCTGCACGGACAGCGCCCGGATATGGTGATCGGGCTCGAGATGCTGCCGCGCTCGGTGCAGCCGGTGCTGGACGAGTGGGTGGCCGGCGAGCTGGACGCGGATGCGTTCCTGCGCGACAGCGACTGGTATAGCCACTGGGGGTTCGATCCGGCGCTGTACTGGCCGATTCTGCATTTCGCCCGTGTACATGATGTCCCGCTGGTGGCGCTGAACGCCGAACGCACGCTGGTGCAGCGGCTCGGACAGGAAGGCTGGGAGGCGGTGCCGGAAGACGAGCGTTATGGCGTCAGCCAGCCGGCAGATCCGCCCGAGGGCTATCGCGAGTATCTGGTGGAGGTGATGGAACGCCATCCGGCGGGCATGGAACGCGACCCCGATCAGTTCATCGGGTCACAGCTGGTCTGGGACCGGATGATGGCCGCCGGCATCGCCGACGTCCTGGGGTCTTCGGACGAGCCGCCGCTGGTGGTCGGGATCATCGGTTCCGGTCACCTGCAGTACGGGCACGGCGTGCCGCATCAGCTGGCGGATCTGGGCTTTGACGATGCCCCGGTCCTGCTGCCCCGCGAGCACCGGGACGACTGCTCCGCGGCCGAACCGGACCTGGCCCGAGCGGTGTTCGGGATTACCGATGGTGACCGGTTTGACCTTGCAACGCCGCTACTCGGGGTACAGCTGAGGGGTGACGAGGGCCGCGGCGTGATTATCCAGGGTGTGCAGTCGGGCTCCGTGGGCGAAGCGGCGGGCCTGGAGGGGGGCGACCGTGTCCTCCGCGCTGGCGATCAGGCAGTGGAGCGCCCGTCGGATCTGCAACGGATCGTCCAGCGCGTGACACCGGGCACCTGGCTGCCACTGGAGATCGAACGCGACGGCGAGGCCGAAGAGCGCGTGGCCCGATTCCCGTACGGCGAGTAATCGAGGGAGCGATATGCGTACGGTGTGGTGGACCTCGATCGGCCTTCTGGCATCGCTGGGCGTCTCGGCCGCTTCGGCGGCGGGCAACGATTACGCCGAGCCCGACGCCGACTTCCCGCTCGGCTTGAGTGTGCAACTGCACCCGGGGGAATCGACCTTCGACGGGCGTCTGGCGCTGGATCTGGAGGCCCTGGACCGGGATCCGCCGGGCCGGTTGCGCCTCGATCCCGCCATGGGCGTCGATGCGGTCACGCTGGATGGCGACTCCATCGAATACGAGCTGACCGATTCGGGGTGGCTGGAGCTGGGCGATGCCCCGGCGGAGCGGGGTTCCGGTCTCCTGATCGTCGAGTATGGCGCGAGGTTGTCACGGCCTGACCAGGCGCGTCCGGGCTCGGGTTTCCTGGGCGAGGAGGCCGGGTTTCTGCCGGCCGGGGCGGGCTGGTATCCCGCGCTGGAGGACGAGCCCGTGCCCATGCGGATTCACCTGAAGGTGAAAGATGGCCAGAAGGCCGTCGTGTCGGGCTCGCTGGTGGACGAAGGCGATGAAGGGGATCGCTACTGGGCCCGTTACGAACACCCGGCCGCGCGCAGTCTGGCGCTTGCCTCCGGCATCTGGGAGTCGGGCGTGATCGAGGGTGACGGCTGGAAGGTGCGCACCCTGTTCCCGCGGTCGCTGCACGAGGCCTTCGGCGAGACCTACCGCGAGAAGACCGCCGAGTACATCGAGCGCTTCGAATCCGAGATCGGGCCCTATCCGTACAGCAGTCTCACCGTGGCGGCCTCGCCGCAGCCGGTCGGGCTGGCGTTCTCCGGTTTTACGCTGTTGGGCGAACAGGTGATCCCGCTTCCCTTTATCCCGCATACCTCGCTGGGCCACGAGGTCCTGCACATGTGGTGGGGAACGGGCGTCTATGTCGATCGATCCGGCGGTAACTGGTCGGAGGGGCTGACCACCTACATGGCGGACTACCAGTTCAAGCGCGAGGCGGGCGAGGGGCGCGAGGAGCGGGGCCAGTGGCTGCGCGACTACGCCGCGCTCCCGGCAGAAGAGGATCGCGCCCATGGCGAGTACCGGGGCGGCAACCAGGGCGCGCTGCGCATCGCCGGGTACCACCGGGGCGCGATGATCTGGCGGATGCTGGAGGACTGGATCGGGCGCGAGGCGTTTCTGGAGGGTGCCCGCACGCTCTACGACGAGTGGAAGGGACGCGAGGCCGACTGGGAAGCGCTGATTGTGGCCTTCGATTCCGCCACCGACGAGGATCTGGAGCCGTTCTTCCGCCAGTGGATCGAGCGCCGCGGGGCCCCGGCGCTCGAGCTGGCCGATCTCGCGGTCGAGCAGGAGGCGGATGGGTGGACGCTGTCGGGCACGTTGCGTCAGTCCGGCGATGACGAACCCTGGGATCTGCGTGTACCGCTTGTGGTCGAGACTGAACAGGGGGCGGAGACGTTCTGGCTAACGCTGTCCGAGAGCGACAAGTCGTTTGAAGTGGAGCTGGATGCCAAGCCGCTGCGCGCTGCCGCAGATCCGGACTGGCGGCTGTTTCGCCATCTGGCCGAAGACGAATCGCCGGCGATCCTGCGCCGCGCCGCACTGGACCCGGATACACAGGTGATCGCGCTGGGTTCGGCGCGGCCGGTCGAGGTGGCGCCCTGGCTGGGGCGCGCACCCGAGCAGACCCAGAACGTGGAGGGTACCCGCATCGTGCTGGGCGATCCGGACTCGGTGCGCAACTGGCTGCGCGCCCGCGACTGGCCGGAATCGCCGGTGGCGATCGACAGCGATCTGCCCGAGTCCCCGGACGCTGCCGCCTGGGCCCTGCCCGGCGAGGATGTGATCGTGATTGCGGGCCCGGACGCGCAGCAACGCCGCGCGCTGGCGGGCGAGCTGCGCCACCGGGCGCATTACAGCTATGTATTGCTGGAAGGGGACGAGCGCAGCACCGGGCACTGGGCCACGCCGGGCATCTGGCAGGAACTGCAATGAACGAAGCGTTCGAACTGGACGGGCGGCTGCGCGCGGATACCTGGTTCGTCGCGGACTGGCCCCTGTCGACGCTGCTGCTGATGGATCATGCGGCGATCCCGTGGTTCATCCTGGTGCCGCGTCGAGTCGGTCTGCGCGAGCTGCATGATCTTGGTGCCGACGATGCGGCGATGCTCGCCCGGGAGTCCACGGCCCTGGCGCGGGCGATGCAGGCGGCATTCGAGCCGCAGACGCTGAATGTGGCCAAGCTCGGCAATATCGTCGGGCAGCTGCACCTGCACCATGTCGCCCGCCAGCCGGGCGATCCGGCCTGGCCCGGCCCGGTCTGGGGCGTGCCCGCCGAGCGGGGCCTGGAAAAGCACGAGGCCGAGGTCCGCATACAGCGGGTCCTCGGCCTCGTGGAAGGGCTCGGTTAGGTCGGTTTAGAAGCGGTAGCCGACGTTCATCCCGAAGCTCCAGGGGTCGATCTCGACGGTGCCGATGCGGTCGCCGTCCAGACGCGCGGTGCTCTCGATGTCGATCCAGCGCACCTCGGTGTTCAGGAACCAGTTGTCGTCCAGTGCGATGTCGATCCCGGCCTGTACTGCAACACCCCAGGAATCGTCGAGTCGCAGACGGTGGTCGGAAAGGCCCCCGCGCGTGGTGGTGTCAAAGAAGTGGGTGTAGTTGACGCCGGCCCCCAGGTACGGGCGGAACGCCGATCCGGTGTTGAAGTGATACTGCAGGCTCAGGGTCGGCGGCAGGAGACGGGTGTATCCCACGCGGTCGCCCTCGAGCGAGATGTCGTGCTTGAACGGGATCCCGACCAGCAGCTCCATGCCAAGGTTGTCGGTAAACATGTAGGTTACGGAGCCGGTCGGGCGGGTGCTGGAACCGACATCCACGCTCAGATCGGCCGGGGTCAGTTCGCCATTGTCGGACTTCGGCGAGATGTAGGTCAGGCCGCCGCGCAGCAGCCAGTCGCCGGCGGAGACATCCGCGCTGGCAGCGGTCGCATGGGCCGGGATCAGGGCAGCCGGGGCCAGCAGGCCGGCCAGGGCAAGGGCACGAAAGGTCAGGGTACGGCGCATGTTCGGTTCCTCCGACAATGTGATGGTTCGGAGGTACTATTGCCCGCCTCGCATTAGCACTTGTTGATGCAGATCATGCGTGGCAACGGTTTTCAGAACGGCAGCCGCTGGCCCTCGAAGTCGTAGAAACTCCCGGAATCCGACGCGTCCAGACGATCCAGCACCTTCAGGAGTTCGCCGGTGGCGTACTCGGGCTCCAGCACTTCGGAGGCACGGGCCCGATAGGGCTCCGACAGACGGGTTGCACAGGTCCCGGGCTGCAGGGCGATCACTGCGGCCTGGCGATGGCTGAAGCGCAGCTCCAGCGCCATCGTGCGGACGATCTGGTTCAGCGCGGCCTTGGAGGCGCGGTAGCTCACCCAGCCGCCCAGCTGATTGTCCTCGATGGAGCCGACGCGGGCCGACAGCGTGGCGAGGATGCCCTTGCGCTGACGCGGCAACAAAGGCGCGAGGTGTTTGAACAGCAGGGCCGGGCCGATGGCGTTGATGGCAAATGAGCGCGCCATAATCGCCGGGTCCAGGTCGCGCAAGCGCTTCTCCGGCCCGTGGCCGTCGAGGGTCAGGATGCCGGTGGCGTCCAGGACCAGGTCCCACTCCTGGGCCTGCTCGCGGAGCCAGGCAGCTGCGCGTTCGATGCTGGCTTCGTCGAGGAGATCGACGGGTGGTTCGCTGTGGCGGCTCAGTCCCACTACGCGTTCGCAGTTCGGGTCGTTCTCCAGGTGTTCGACGAACGCGGCGCCGAGCCCGCCCGTGGCACCGACGACCACGGCGCGATAGGGTATCTGCAGGGATTCCATACTGCCTGCGACCGCGGCGCGGGGAATTGATTCCGGGGCCATGCCTCGGCAAGGGAGCGCATGAACTTTCTCCACACGCTGGGCCATGCGGCGCGCAATCTTGCGCCCATCGTGATCGTGGTCGCGGTGTTCCAGGCGCTGGTGCTGCGCACGGTGCCGGATGGCCTGCTGTCCATGGTGGTCGGGCTGACCATCGTGGTCTTTGGTGTTGCGCTGTTCCTTCAGGGCCTGGAGATGGGGATTTTCCCCATCGGCAAGAACCTGTCGAACGCGCTCGCTCGACGTGGCTCGCTGCTGTTGCTGATGGCGTTCGGCTTTACCCTCGGGTTTGCCACCGTGATCGCGGAACCGGCGCTGATCGCGGTGGCGGAACAGGCGGAGCTGATCAGCGAGGGACGCATCGAGGGTTTGGTCCTGCGGCTGATCGTCGCGCTGTCGGTGGGTGCCGTGGTCGCGCTGGGCATCCTGCGCACGATCATGGGCCATCCGCTGCACTGGTACATCCTGACGGGCTACGTGCTGGTGGTGCTGGTGACCTTCTTTGCCCCCGAGGAGATCGTCGGCCTGGCCTACGACTCGGGCGGGGTGACCACGAATATCGTGACCGTGCCGCTCGTGGCGGCGCTGGGCCTGGGCCTGGCGGCCTCGATCAGCGGGCGCAACCCGCTGCGCGACGGCTTTGGCCTGGTGGCGCTGGCCGTGATGGTCCCGATGATTACGGTGCAGCTGTACGGGATCATCGTGTTTGCCGGCGCCGAGGTCGATGCCCCGGGCAACGGCGAGACCGCGGCGATGGACGCGGACACGGACCTGCCGGGCGCGGGCGAGCGCCACTGGCTCTCCGCAATGGGGATGGATCTGTTGCTGATGCTGCGCGATGTCGCACCGATCATCGCGGTGATTGTGGTGTTCCAGTACTTCGTGCTGCGCAAGCGCATCCCGTACCTGCCGCGCGTGATCTTCGGCTTCGTGCTGGTGGTACTGGGCCTGTACGCCTTTGTGGTCGGACTCAAGATGGGGCTGTTCCCGATCGGCGAGAGCATGGCCGAGCAGCTGATCGCCAACGAGCTGTTCCTGTGGGTCTACCTGTTCGCCTTCTCCATCGGCTTCGCGACCACGATGGCCGAACCCGCCCTGATCGCGATCGGCCAGAAGGCCGAGGAGGCGGCGCGCGGTTCATTACGTGGCAATGTGATCCGCATCTTGGTCGCGCTGGGCGTGGCGATCGGCATCACCATCGGGGTGCACCGCATCCTGGCGGGAGACTCCATCCACCAGTACATCATGGCCGGTTACCTGCTGGTGATCGTGCTGACGATCCTCGCGCCCAAGCAGATCGTGGCACTGGCCTTTGACCTGGGCGGGGTGACGACCTCGGAGGTGACCGTGCCCCTGGTCACGGCCCTTGGCATCGGCCTGGCCACCCATCTGGAAGACCGCAATGTCCTGATCGACGGCTTTGGCCTGATCGCCTTTGCCTCGATCTTCCCCATCGTCACCGTGATGGTCTACGCCATCGTGGTGGATATCTACGAGCGTTGGACCGGCAGGGATCGCGCACAACAGGAGGACTCGACATGAGATTTTCGGCACTGATCGCCGTGCTCCCGGACGACATGGAACCGCGGGCCATCGAGACGGCCAAGGCGGCGGGCGCCGGGGGTGTCACCATCATGGATGCCCGTGGTATTGGCGCGGAGGCGCGCAAGACGTTTCTGGGCATGACCTACGAGGGCAGCCAGTCCGTGCTGATGTGGGTGCTGGAGAAGAAAGTGGCGCTTAACGTGCTCAAGGCCGTCAGCCAGGAGCTGGAACTCGAAGGAGATCCGCGCGGGGTGGCGTTTACGGTGGATATCGCGCATCTGGCCGGGATCGGGCGCAAGCAGATCGAGCAGTTCCAGGAACACGTGAAGGAAGAAATCTGAGGAGCACAAGACCATGCTGGTGAGCGAGATCCTGAAGTCCGACGTGATTACCGTGTCGCCGCTCGCGCCCTTGCGCGAGGCGATGCAGCTGATGCGGCAGCACAAGGTGAAGTCCCTGGTGGTGGACAAGCAGCACGAGCACGATGCCTACGGGATCATCACCTACACGACCATTCTCAAGACGATTGTGGCCGAAGAGGGCGATATCGACCTCTCCAATGTCTACGACGTCTGCGCCAAGCCGGTGATTACGGTGCCGGCGGAGATGGACGTCAAGTATGTGGCCCGGCTGATGGTGACCCAGGGCATCCGGCGGCTGGTGGTGCTGCGCGGCAATACCCTGGAGGGAATCGTCACCACCAGCGATATCGTGGGTTCGATCCTCGAGATGGCGGATATGGAATGAACCTCGGCACTGCCCGGTGTCGGGACGGGCAGGCGGTCGTCTCCCAATAAGTCAATCATTTACAAGAAACTCCGTGGCCACTTACGGAGACACAAAAAAGGCCGGCATTCGCCGGCCTTTTCCATGCGTGCGCTGAGGCGTCGGTAACGGCTTACCCGCGACGGCGCAGCACCCAGATTTCCAGCAGGGCCCATTCCTCGCCGGGATAGTTTTCCTGCTCCAGCGGCGACAGGCGACGGTGACGGGTCGCGGTACTGCCGACAAAGTCCAGACGACTCAGCAACAGGCGCTTGGTGGCGTCCGCTTTTTCCAGTGCGAAGGGGTTGAGAAAATTCACCAGCATGTAGCCTTCGCCCTTGCCCCGTGCGAAGGCATCCACCAGGCTCTCGATGGCCGGCGGGTCCAGATAGACCAGCGAAGCGGTGGAGATGACGATGTCCGCCTCTTCCATCGACTGCTCGATCGCGTTGCGGGTGTCGGCATCCGCCTGGTTCAGGTCGGCCTCGAAGGTCTGGTCGAACAGACCCGCGCTCTTGCCGTAGGCCAGGGCGTTGCCGGAGATGTCGATCCCGGTCGTCTTCATCGGCAGGCGGCGCGGGGCGGCGACCGTCTTGCAGGCCTGCTCGTCGGCCCAGTTGGCGCGGATCGCCTGGACATCCATGCCGTGCACGGCCGCCATGGTGGTGTTGCCAAAGCAGCAGCACAGGTCGACGTAGTTCAGGGTCTTGCCCGCATCGGCCTGTTGCTGCGCCCAGGGGAGGATCAGCCGGTCGAAGGTTTGCCGGTTGAAGTCGTCGGAGATGTAATCGAGCGCGTCGATGATGCGCTCCTTGAACGGCACCGGGGTCTCGGCGACGTAGATATCGTCGAAATGCTGTTTCTTCTCCTCGGTCTTCACTTGCGGCTCACTCATCGACTTCTCCTCGTTGGATAAACCCACCATGGTCGGGGTCATGAGGCGCTAGCGTCAAGTATGAACATTTTCATTGCTGTAACCGGCGTCGCGCCATGTCGCGGGTCTGCTATGTATCATGAAGAGAAAGGAGTGCGAGCTGCCGGCGGGCCGGCAGTCGGAGGGGGCCGGAAGGGAACTGCATGAAGATCGAGTGCTTCAAGGCGTATGACATTCGCGGCCGCGTGCCGGATCAACTCAACCCCGCGGTGGTGCACGCCATCGGACGCGCCTTTGCCGAAGAGGTCCGCCCCGGCCGAACGGTGGTGGGGCACGACATCCGCCTGTCCAGCCCGGAACTGGCCCAGGCCCTGATGGAAGGATTGACGGCCGGGGGCAGCGATGTCGCCGACATCGGCCTGTGCGGCACCGAAGAGGTCTATTTTGCAACCGCGCACTACGGGGCCGGCGGCGGGGTGATGGTCACCGCCAGCCACAATCCGCTGGACTACAACGGCTTGAAGCTCGTCCGTGGCGAGGCGCGCCCGATCAGCGGCGACTCCGGGTTGCAAGCGATCCGGGCATGCGCCGAGCGGGGCGACTTTCGCCCCATGCCCCAGGGCCAGATTCATCCGTTGGACCACCGGCGGGACTATATCGCCCGGGTGCTGGCTTCGGTCGACCGCGAGGCCTTGCCGAAGCTGCGCGTCGTCGTGAACCCGGGCAATGGCGGGGCGGGCCCCGTCCTCGAGGCGCTGGAGCCGCATCTGCCGTTTGAGCTGATCCGGGTGAACTTCGAACCGGACGGGCATTTCCCCAATGGCATCCCCAACCCGTTGCTGCCGCAGAACCGCGCGGCGACGGCCGATGCCGTGCGGCTGCATGGCGCGGATCTGGGCGTGGCCTGGGATGGCGACTTCGATCGTTGCTTCTTCTTCGATGCGGCGGGAGATTTCATCGAGGGCTACTACATCGTGGGGCTGTTGGCACAGGCCTGTCTGGAAGGGCATCCGGACGAACGGATCGTCCATGACCCGCGCCTGACCTGGAACACCATCGAGATGGTGCGGGCCGCCGGGGGCGAGCCCATCCAGTCAAAGACCGGACACGCGTTCATGAAGGAGCGCCTGCGCCACGAAGATGCCATCTACGGCGGCGAGATGAGCGCCCACCACTACTTCCGCGACTTTTACTACTGCGATAGCGGGATGCTGCCCTGGCTACGGGTCGCCGAGTTGATGGGGCGCCGTGGTCAGGCATTGGGCGAAATGGTCGCCGAGCGCGTCGCGCGTTACCCCTGTAGTGGCGAGCTCAACTTCGAGGTCGAGGATGTCGCAGCCGCTACCGATCGCGTGCTGAAGTACTTGGAGGGGCAGGGGGCTGTGGAAGATCGCACCGACGGGGTCAGCCTCGAGTTTCCGGACTGGCGCTTCAACCTGCGCAGCTCCAATACCGAGCCGCTGTTGCGGCTGAACGTCGAGACCCGCGCCGATCCGGCCTTGCTGGAGCGTCGCGTGGAAGAGCTTTCCCGCCTGATACGGGGATAACAACGATGGCGCTTGCCGATATCCAGAACCAGCTGCAACCGGTGATCCTGGCCGGCGGGACCGGCACGCGGCTGTGGCCGGTGTCGCGCAGCCACTATCCCAAGCAGTTCCTGCCCCTGACCGGCGACCAGACGCTGCTGCAGCAAACCGTCGCGCGCCTGGAGGGTCTGCATGCCAGCCCACCGCTGGTGCTGGCCAACGTGGACCACCGCTTTCTGGCCGCCGAGCAGCTGCGCGCGATCGGCATCGAGCAGGCGCGCATCCTGCTGGAGCCGCAGGGGCGCAACACGGCCCCGGCGATTGCCCTGGCGGCGCTGCAGGCCCGGGCCGAGGGGCGCGATCCGCTGCTGCTGGTCCTGGCCGCGGATCACCACATCGGGGATGCCGATGCCTTCAAGGCCGCGGTCGGCCGCGCGGTGGCGCTGGCGGAGGCCGGCTATCTGGTCACGTTCGGCATCGTGCCCGTGACGCCCGAAACCGGCTACGGCTACATCCAGCAGGGCGAGTCGCTGGGCGAGGCCGGTGCGCGGGTCGCCCGTTTTGTCGAAAAGCCCGATGCCGCCACCGCCCGCGAGTACCTGAGACACGGGGAGTATCTCTGGAACAGCGGCATGTTCGTGTTCCGTGCCTCGCAGTATCTGCAGGAGCTGGAGCGCTTCGAGCCCGAGATCGTCACGGCCTGTCAGGCGGCACTGGAGGGGGCGCGCGAGGACCTCGATTTCCTGCGCGTGGACCCGGAGGCCTTCGCCCGGGTGCCGAATATCTCGGTGGACTACGCCGTGATGGAACGCACCGACCGCGCGGCGGTCACGCCCCTGGCTGCCGGCTGGAGCGATATCGGCTCCTGGGCCGCGCTGGCCGGGGTGCGCGGCACCGACGAGCATGGCAACACCCTGCGCGGCGATTGTCTGCTGGAGGACAGCGAGGGCTGCGTGGTCGATGCCGATGGCCTGCTGGTCGCGGGGATCGGGTTGCGCAACCTGGCGGTAGTCGCCACCCGCGATGCGGTGCTGGTGGCGGACCGCGACCGCGTGCAGGACGTCAAGCGCATCGTCGAACGGCTGAAGTCGGACAACCGAAGCGAGCATGTGGACCACCCGGCGGTGTACCGCCCCTGGGGCTGCTACGAGTGCGTCGACGTCGGGCGGCGCTACCAGGTCAAGCGCATTACCGTAAAACCCGGGGCGAAGCTCTCGCTGCAGATGCATCACCATCGCGCGGAGCACTGGGTGGTCGTCAGCGGCACCGCGCGGGTGCGCAACGGCGAAGAGACCTATCTGGTGACGGAGAACCAGTCGACCTATGTGCCGATCGGGCAGATCCATTCGCTGGAGAACCCGGGTTCGATCCCGCTGGAGCTGATCGAGATCCAGTCCGGCAGCTATCTGGGCGAGGACGACATCGTGCGGCTGGAGGACCTCTACGGCCGCGTCTGAATGCCGCCCGAGGCGCAATCCCTATCCGAAGTCGCGGGAGCGGGTGGTCAGCTCGCCCAGCCAGGCGCTGCGGTCGATCAGGCGCTGCACGATCAGGTGCCCGACCCCCTCGCTGTACTGCCATTCCCCGTGGGCCTCCAGCAGGCGGCCGTGCAGGACCTCGGCGCGAAAGCGCTCCACCCGGTCCGGCCAGACGATCAGGTTCAGCGTGCCGCTCTCGTCCTCCAGGGTCAGGAACACCGTGCCGTTGGCCGACCCCGGCCGCTGGCGGGTGATCACGAGGCCGGCATAGCGGGCACCGGGATGCCTGGGGCACTCCAACAGCCGGGCGGCGGTGCGTAGCCGCTTGCGTTCCAGGAACGGGCGCATCAGCGCCAGCGGGTGCGGGCCCAGGCTCAGGCCCTGGGTGGCGTAGTCCTGCACCAGGTCATCCACCGCATCCGGGCGCGGCAGCAGCGGGGTCACGTCGGCCTCGCGCACCGTCTCGGCCGGGGCGTCGGCGAACAGGGGCAGGGGTTCCTCCACCGCCTCGGTCGCCCAGCGCGCCTGGTGGCGGTTGCCGGCCAGGCCCTTCAGGGCATCGGCGCGGGCCAGGCGGTTGGCCTGAGCGCGGGTCAGGGCGGCGCGGGCGACCAGATCCGGCACGTCCGCGAACGGGCGCTCGGCGCGCGCGGCGACGACGCGCTCGGCCACGGCCTGCGCGAGCCCGCTGACCCGGTTAAGGCCCAGGCGCAGGGCCAGTGCGTCGCTTCCGGCTACGGGCTCCACCGTGCAGTCCCAGTCACTGCAGCGCACATCCACCGGGCGCACCTCCACACCGTGGCGGCGCGCGTCGGCGACGATCTGTGCCGGGGCGTAGAAGCCCATCGGCTGGCTGTTCAGCAGGGCGCAGGCAAAGATCGCCGGTTCGTGGCACTTGAGCCAGGACGAGACATAGGTGATCAGCGCAAAGCTGGCCGAGTGCGACTCGGGGAAGCCGTACTCGCCAAAGCCGAGGATCTGCTTGTACAGCTGCTCGGCGAACTTCTCCGGATAGCCGCGCTGCCGCATGCCGTCCATCAGGCGCTCGCGGTAGCGCGCGAGCTGGCCGGTGCGGCGCCAGGCCCCGATCGCGCGGCGCAGCCCGTCCGCCTCGCCGGCAGAGAAGCCGGCCGCGACCATCGCCAGCTCGATCACCTGCTCCTGGAAGATCGGCACCCCCAGGGTGCGCCCCAGCACACGCTGGATCTCGGCATTCGGGTAGCGCACCCGCTCCGGGTGGGCGCGGCGCTTCAGATACGGGTGCACCATCTCGCCCTGGATCGGGCCGGGGCGCACGATGGCGATCTCGATCACCAGGTCGTAGAAGTTCGCCGGCTTCAGGCGCGGCAGCATGCTCATCTGCGCGCGCGACTCGATCTGGAACACGCCCAGGGTGTCGGCCTTCTGCAGCATGTGGTAGACCGCCGGATCCTCGGCGGGGATGTCGGCCAGCCCCCAGTCGCGGCCTCGGTGGCGGGCCATCAGCTCCAGCGCGCGGCGCACGCAGGAGAGCATGCCCAGCGCCAGCACGTCGATCTTCAACAGCCCCACCGCGTCGAGGTCGTCCTTGTCCCACTGAATCACCGAGCGCTCCGGCATCGCCGCGTTCTCGATCGGCACCAGCTCGTCCAGCCGGCCCTCGGCGATCACGAAGCCGCCGGTGTGCTGCGACAGGTGGCGGGGGAAGCCCAGCAGCTCGGCGGTCAGGGCCTGCCACTGCCGGGCCAGGGCGCCATCCGGGTCCAGCCCGACCTCGCGCAGGCGCTCGGCGGGGATGCCGTCGTCCCACCAGGCGAGGTTGGCGGTCAGCGCATCCAGCCGCGCGCGCGAGATGCCCAGGGCACGGCCGACGTCGCGCAGGGCGCTGCGCCGACGGTAGCGGATCACCGTGCAGGCCAGCGCCGCGCGCTCGCGCCCATAGCGCTGGTAGATGTACTGAATCACCTCCTCGCGGCGCTCGTGCTCGAAGTCGACATCGATATCCGGCGGCTCGCCACGCTCGGCGGAGATGAAGCGCTCGAACAGCATGCTGGAGCGCGAGGGATCCACTGCCGTGATGCCGAGGGCATAACAAACGGCGGAGTTCGCCGCCGAGCCGCGCCCCTGGCACAGGATCCCGCGGCCGCGGGCAAAGCGCACGATGTCGTAGACCGTCAGGAAGTAGGGCTCGTAGCCAAGCTGCGCGATGATCTCGAGCTCGCGCTCGATCTGTTTGGACACCTTCGCCGGGATCCCGTCGGGCCAGCGCCCACGCGCGCCCTTCAGGGTCTCCTCGCGCAGATAGGCGGCCGGGCTCGTGTCCTGCGGCAGGGGATCGGTCGGGTAGCGGTAGGTGACCGCGTCCAGCGAGAAGTCGCAGTCCCGCGCGATCCGCACACTGGCCGCGAGCCAGGCGGCGGGATACAGCGCGGCCAGGTCGTCGCGCGGGCGCAGGCAGCGCTCGCCGTTGGGGAAGCGCGACGGGGCCGCCTCGGCAACCGTGGTGCGCAGGCGCAGCGCGGTCAGCACGTCCTGCAGGGCACGCCGGCCGCGAGCATGCATGTGCACATCGCCGCAAGCGACGATCGGGAGTCCCACCGTGTCGGCGAGCTGCTGTGTGCGGGTTGCCAGCGCGGCATCCTCCGGCGTGCGCAGCTGGCTGACCGCCAGATGGGCCTGGCCCGGCGCGGCCCATCCCGCCAGCCAGCGGGCCGCCTCGGCGAGCGTCGGCTCCGGAGTCTCGGGCTCGATACGCAGCAGGACGTGCCAGCCGGCACGCGCCTCGGCGGGCAGGGCGTCGAGGTCCGCCTGTGTCAGGTGGTAGTGCCCCTTGTCCGCCGCCCCGCGCGCATGGGTGATCAGACGGCACAGCGCGGCATAGCCCGCCGCATTGCGTACCAGCAGGGTCAGGACGGGGCCGTGCGCCAGCTGGAAGGTCGCCCCCAGGATCAGGTGCAGGCCGCAGTCCTTCGCCGCTGCGTGGGCGCGGACCACGCCGGCCAGCGAGGCGATATCGGTCAGCGCCAGCGCGCGATAGCCCAGTGCCCGGGCCCGCTCCACTAGCTCCTCCGGGTGCGAGGCCCCGCGCAGGAACGAGAAGTTGCTGACGGTCGTCAGCTCGGCGTAGTCCGGCGGTTCGGGGGCGTTGGCATCCATATACTGTTTATATAAACAGTATATGGGGCTGGCAAGAAACCCCGGCTTCGAGCAGGTGCGCCGGCTCCGGTATGGTAGGCCCGCTACCGGCCGATCCCAACGACGAATCCCCTATGCGCAGCGCCATCTACAACTTCCTGATCCCACGCCTTACCTCGCAGTGGTATGCCGAGGTAATGCGGCGGCTGCCGGACCGGGCGGCCTTGCTGGACGTGGGCATTGGCACCGCCGGCGCGCTGCTTGCCAATGCCGCCACGGCGCGCGAGAAGGGGCTCGTCATCACGGGGGTCGATATCGACGCCGACTACATCCAGCACGCCCGGCAAGCCCTGCGCGAGTCGTCCCTGGCCGATCGTGCCGAGGTTTGTCTCGAATCCATCTACGACCACACGGGTGGCCCGTACGACGCGATCTATTTCTCCGCCAGCTTCATGCTCCTGCCAGACCCCGAGGCCGCTCTGCGCCACTGCCGCAGCCTGCTGAAGCCGGACGGGAAGGTCTTCTTCACCCAGACCTTCCAGACCCGCCCCTCCCGCTGGATGGAACGTCTCAAGCCCCTGCTCAAGCGCATCACCACCATCGATTTTGGCCGCGTGACCTACGAAGAAGCGTTTCGGGAACAGTTGGCCGGGGCGGGGTTCGTGATCGACGAGTTCACCACGCTCGGACGCCACGGCCCGCGCGCATCCGTCCTTGCCATCGCCCGACCCGCCAGCTCCGCCTGAAAGCACGCCGGTTCGCCGCCGAGGCTGGGGCCTACCCACCGTAGGAGGCGAGCCCTCTCCCCGATCGGGTGTGTCCAGCGCCCATCGCCCAGAGGGCTGGGCTCCTACCGGAGAAGGGGGCTTGTGCGGCATGCCTCATGCCGGTTCGCCGGCGAGGCTGGGGCTGCCACTGTAGGAGGCGAGCCCTCTCGCCGATCGGGTGTGTCCAGCGTCCCATCGCCCAGAGGGCTGGGCTCCTACAAGAGAAGGGGCTGTCGCGGTGCCTGGACACGAGGGGTGACCTCTTCCGATACCGCGCCGGCCGCATTTCGGGGCATCAAGAGCAAGAGCAACGTCGGACCCCGGAGTTCTTGCAAGGCCTACCCTCGAGGCCGCACTTGGTCATCCCGGAAACCGCGCAGCGGTTATCCGGGATCTCGGGCGTCGGGGTGGCCATGGCGGTGGAGATCCCGGCTCTCCGCTTCGCTCCGGCCGGGATGACGGTGTGGCGCCTGGAAGAAGATGGGTGTCCTCTTTCTCGCCGCGCTTGCTGGCACATTGACACGCGTCACGTGATGCGTGACATTGGTGCCATGATCAAGACGTTCGCGGATCGGCGTACGCAGGAGCTGTACGCGACAGGGAAGTCGAAGCGGATCCCGCCCGATGTTGCCAGAAGGGCCGTCCGCAAGTTGGACTATCTATCGGTAGCCGAGCAGCTTGATGACTTGCGGGTTCCACCCGGCAATCGGCTCCACGCGCTGGAAGGAGATCGCAAGGGGCAGTACGCAATCTCGGTCAATGACCAGTGGCGGCTCTGCTTTCGGTTTGAAGACGGCGACGCCTTCGATGTCGAAATCACGGATTATCACTAGGAGGCAGTAGTGATGAGCATCCCCAACACCACCGGCCTGAAGCGGCGGCCGACCCATCCGGGTGAAATGCTGCGCGAGGACTTTCTGCCGGATTTTGGCCTGAGCACCGCGGAGCTGGCGAAGGCGGCAGGCGTATCGCGCCAGTCCATCAACGAACTGCTGCGCGAGCGTCGAGCTCTCAGCCCGGAGATGGCACTGCGGCTCGCACGGCTGTTCGGCACTACCCCGGAGTACTGGATGAATGCCCAACGCGCCGTGGACCTCTGGGACGCCGCCCAGGCCATTCAGGACGACGTAAACCGGATCCACCCGCTCGACGCCGCCTGACCCCGACGCCACGCATTGTCTTCCCGGAAACCGGGCAGCGGTTATCCGGGATCTCGGGCGGTGGGGCAGGAGCGAACGTCGGAGATCCTGGCTCTCAGCCTCGCTCCGGCCGGGATGATGGCGTGGCGCAGGGAAGAAGGTGGTGTCCTGTTGTCTTCACTCGCGCATCCGTCCTTGCCATCGCCCGACCCGCCAGCTCCGACTGAAAGCACGCCGGTTCGTCGCCGAGGCTGGGGCCTACCCACTGTAGGAGGCGAGCCCTCTCGCCGATTTGGTGTGTCCAGCGCCCCATCGCCCAGAGGGCTGGGCTCCTACAGGAGAGGGGGCTGTGGCGGTATGTGAACAAGAGGGGTGACCTCTTCCGATAACGCGCCGGGCTGCTAGATCCGAGGGTAGGGCCCGGGCCCTCCTGCGACTGAAGGCACCGCCGCAGCGTGCGCTAGAACTCGATGTCGTAGCGCAGCTCCTCGTCCGGCTGGCGCAGGAAGTTGCCCTGCACCAGGTCGACCTGGGACTGCCACAGCAGGGCCAGGCCGTCCACGTCCTCGACATAAGCCGCCATGGTGCGTGCGCCGCTGGCACGGGCGATGTTCAGCAGCGGCTCCAGGCGTGTGAGCTTGTCGGCGGCATCGTGCAACCCGTGGGTCAGGGGGCGGGCCACCTTCACGTAGTCCGGTCGCAGGCTGCGCAGGAGTTGGGTCGGTTGCTCGCTGGAAAGCCCGAAGTGCTCGACGGCAATCCCGACCTGTATATCACGCAGGGCCTCGGTAATTCGTTCGGCCTGTTCCGGCTCCGCCACGATGTCCTCCTCCGCCAGTTGCAGTACCAGTGCCCGAGCCGGGAGGCCGGCATGCGCAAGGGTGCGACCAAGCCAGCCGGGCAGTTCCTGGTCGCGCAGCGACCCGCGCGAGAGTTTGACGAAGAACACCGAGTCCGGATGGGTGCGCAGTCGGGCGCCCAGGATGTCCACCGCGTTCGTCAGCACCCAGCGATCCAGCGCCCGGTCGAGGTCCAGGTGTCCGGCCATATTCACGAACGGGCCGGGCAGCTGGGTGTGGCCTTCCGGGTCGCGAATCCGAAGCAGGACTTCGTAGCGCTCGGCATTGTCGGAGCCGGCGATATTGGCGATGGGCTGATACACAAGGAACAGGCGTTGTTCGTGAATCGCCCGGGTAATCACCTGGCGCCAGTGCTGCTGCTGTGCAATACCGCGCTCCGGCGTGACCAGCGTCGGGTCCAGCTGGATGCGATTACCGCCTTCGTGGCGTGCCTGTGCGCAAAGCGCCAGTGACTGTTCCACCGCGTCCGGTGCCGGTGTCTCCGCAAGTGCGGTGATGCCGATGCTGAGACCAGGGGAGGGTGCGTGACTCGCGGCACCATGGGGGGCCGGAATTCGTGTGTACAGAGCGTCGCCCCAGTCCGACAGCGCGTCCGTATCGGGTCGATGCAGCAGGACCAGGATGGCGTTCTCGCTGAACCGGGTGGTGCGCTCTCCAGGAGCGAGACTCGCCGAGATCCGCCCCAGCAGGCGACGTTGAAGCACGGTGAAACCGGCCACCCCGTGGTCGCGAATCAGGCTGGAGGCCTCGTCCCATTCGATACAGGCCAGGGCGACGATACCGGGCTGGGTAGCCAGCTCCGCGCGCCAGTGATCCAGCAGAGGCGTCAGATCACGGGATCGCAGGGTGGCGGGGGCGCGGGCGGCGCGGCGCCGACGGCGACATAGACGAGCCTCGGCACTCACCTGTTCCGGTGCCGTTTCGGGTGCCACGTGAGAAGACCCCGGGGGCGGCTCGAGCGCGGCATCTTCGTGAGCTGCGAGCAGAACACGCGGGATGTCGAACAGCGTGGGATCCTGGGCAAGGGCCCGGGAGAGGGTTGCGGCCTCGTCGGCCGCAATGTCCGCATCGATCACAATGGCCTCGGGCAGGCTCTCCAGCGCGTGGCCAGGCACGTCGTCTTCCGGCGCGACGCGGTGGATGTCCAGGGCCGGAGACTCCTGCAGCGCGCGGGCGGGGGAGATCGACTGTCCCGTGGTGACCAGCATGACCCGCCACGGGTCCCATGGGCTGGAGTCCACCAGACCCTCCAGTGTTGCCGCCAACTCGGAAGGGATTGTGGGCATCGTCAGGACCGCGTCCCAGTCGTCGGCCGTTGTCAGATGTTCGCCATCCCGCGTGTCTTGCAGGACCAGGATATTGGGCCGCTTGATGGCGTCGTCGGGTATTGGCGGGCCTGGTGGATCCGCCAGGACTACGCGTGAGTGCGGTGTCACTGTGGGGTTGGAATGCGCGGCCTCCTGCAGGTTGGCGAAGGTGTCCACGTGGAAGCCGGAGGCGGCGAGCTGCAGCGCCAGCTCGTCGCGGGCGACCCCGGCGGGACCGAGCAGCTGGACGCGCAGGCGGTCGGGAACTGGAGTACGTGCACCACCCGCCTCAGGTGCGGGTATAACCCCGTCCGATGCGGCGAGGTCCTCCGGGAGACTCGCTTGCAGACGAAGGATCAGGGCACCGATGGTTTCCTGTTCATTGGACGTTGGAGGCAACGGACTCTGAAGGTGCTGGGCTACGCGTTCGTCAATGCGCCGCGCGATGTTCAGGGACTCCTTCAGCGGAGTTCCAGCCAGGCCACTGGCAATTACCCGGGTCAGGGGACGCATCTCCCCCAGGTCCACATGGCGGCAGCCCCGCTGCCGGATCATGTACCAGCGGTCGGCGAGCTGGGCCACCAGACGCGGCAGCCCATTCATGAAATCCTGACTGGAGGCACTGTCCGGGTGGTCCTGGACGGGCCCCGATTGCGGGATGCTGCCGGATAGGTCGGCCATGAGCTTCGAAGTCCTTTTTGACTATGCCGCGTCTACTATAGACAACCATTCAACTTATGTGTGAATCCTTCGGCTCTCGAAGCATGTGGGACGAGGTCAGCTGGTGGAGAGGCAGTCGGGCAGCGATTCCACCAGTGAATGCGGTGTGATGCCGAGGTCGTGGAACGTGCCGAGGGTGGCGCTGGCGACGTTGTCTCGTTGCATGAGGTAGAGCTGATCGCGGGTCAGGGGCGGGTTGGGTAGTAGCGAACCCAGGGTGGCCAGGGCGTGCCAGACCGTGAATGGCACAGGCAGCATTGGGCGTTTGCGGCCCAGGTGTGACAGGACCAGGGTCAGGATCTGGCGATAGGTGAGGATGTCCGGGCCGCCGAGTTCGAAGGTGTGTTGCGTGGGCGGCTCGTCTGCGCACAGTCTTGCGATGGCACGGGCGATGTCGGTGACGTGTACGGGTTGCAGGCGGGTGCTGCCGAAGCCGAACAGGGGAATCACCGGCAGGGGCGCGAGGCCGGCGAGGTTGCGCACAAAGGCGTCGCCTGGGCCGAAGAGGACGCTGGGGCGCACGATAACGGCGTTGGGGTATTCGCGAAGTACAGCGGCTTCGCCTTCGGCTCGGGCACGGATGTACGGCGAGGGCGAGCGGCTGTCGGCGCCGATGCCGGAGATCTGGATGACGCGCTCCAGCCCTGCCTTGTGGGCGGCGCGGGCCAGGCGCGCGGCGCCTTCGACGTGGATGGTGGTGAAGCGCAGGTCGCGTTGCTCCACGTACAGGCTGACGGCGTTGACGACGCCGCTGGCGCCTTCCACGGCGCGGGCGACGTCGGCATCGTCCCGGATGTCGGCGCGGCAGTGCTCCAGCCGGGCGTGGTGTTGCAGGGAGGCGGGCAGCCCCGGCCGGCGCGAGGCAATACGCACCGGGTGTCCGGCGTTGAGCAGTTCGTGCACGGTTGCGCGGCCGAGGAAGCCGGTGCCGCCGAATACCGTAATCAGGTTCGGGCGCATGATGAGCCCCCTCCGGGCAAATCCGATCGTTACCGCATGTGGATGGTTGTCGATCCGTCTGGCCGATGGCCTATAGGTAAGACTGGCGTGAAGGGAGAATGATCCCCGTGGGGTATGGAAGAAGAGGGGTGTCCTCTTTCCTTTCAAAGGTCTGACCCCGGAGCTCTCGCGATGCCCAATAGGTGAAAGATCATGTGCGGACGAATGACGCGGTACAGCGCGACCAGCGAGCTCGCCATGCGGTATTTCCAGGTGCCGGTCGACGAGACGTTTGACGCACCCAGATACAACGTCGCGCCTGGAACGGACCTCGAAGCGTTTCGTGCGGGACATGAAACACCTGCCGCCTTCCAGCCGATGTTCTGGGGCTTTCGGCCGAAGCGGGTGGAGGACGGTCCTCGGCCGATCAACGCCCGCGCCGAAAAGGTCGCCACGAGTCCGTACTTCCGCTCTGCATTCGCCCGCCGGCGCTGCATCGTGCTGGCTGATGGCTGGTACGAGTGGCGCAAGACCAATGACGGCAAGCAGCCGTACTACATCACCCTGGCCGAGGGCGCGTCGCAGGACATCCTGATGATGGCGGGTATCTGGGAGCCTACGGCCGATGGTGGCGCCTGCTGCGCGATCATCACCGAACCCGCATCAGAGCGGCTGGCGCACATTCACGACCGCAAGCCGCTGGTGCTGGATGCGGAGTGTCGCTGGGACTGGCTCGATCCCGATCGGACGGAGCGTGAGGCCATCCGAGCCGGGACCGTCCGTCTGAACCCTGATGCCTTGATTTATCACCCCGTGTCCACCCGCGTAAACCGTCCGTCTGAGGACGATCCCGGACTGATCGAGGCGATCACCTGAGGTGCCCCTGGCGGCCGAGTCGTTTCACCTTCAGGATCGCGCGCCCGAACCCGGAAACATGGAACCTAAAGCGGGATTCGGCTGGAGGAACCGCCGAAGAAGTTGGGTGTCCTCGTTCCTTAAGCAAGATGTGACCCCGGGCCCCGCGACCACCAAGCCCCGTAGGAGGCTGCTTGCAGGCGAAGCCCCTGCAAAAGCCGGACGCGGGCAGGGCTTCGCCTGCAAGCAGCCTCCTACAGGCCGTTCGCTGTTCCGAATAGGCGGTCATTCCAGAAACGCGCAGCGATCATCCGGGATCGCGATCGGCGGGGCAGGAGCAGACGTCAGGGATCCCGGCTCTTCACTTCGCTTCGGCCGGGATGACGGCGTGGCGCCTGGAAGAAGATGGGTGTCCTCTTTCTCTGTCCGACGCTTACGATTCTGAAGCAGGCGGCAAACCCCCTGGCCGGCGCAACGTCGTGCAAGACGGGGCGGGGCCGTAAGGGCGGATGGGCGGAGATCGTGACCGATTTGGCACCGTTGGCGCCTGCAGGGCAGTTTCCGCTCTTGTCTTCCCCGAACAAGGCGTTTGCTCGGCCTATACTTGTCCGTGGCCGTGCGCGAAAACGGCCATTCGGCCCGATTCCACACCGGAACCACGGAGTTACATCATGACAAGGCGATGGATTTTCCTGTTGCTGGCATCGGTATGGCTGCTGCCCTTCGCATTGCTCCCCGTGTCCGCCACGGCGGGGCAGACGCATCTCGGCAGCACCGCGAGCCCCGTGCCGATGGAGATTGTCGACGACGCGGTCCCGACACCGCAGGTGCTTCAGTCCGAACACCTGTTCGATCAGCAGGAGCTCGACGAACTGGCGGCTCTCGAAGCCGAGAATGCCGAACTACAGGAGCAGACGGCGGGCTTTTTCGGCCCCAGGGTCGGCACCGTCATCATCATTGCCGTTCTGCTGATCGTGCTGCTGTAGCGGCTGCGCCTGCCGTGTTGAGCGTGTTTCGCCGCGCTACCGGCCGGCAACGGCGTGGCGCGTGGCCACGGAGCCAGCAACAACCGTCGGGCAGAGACGCCCCGCTCGGTGTCGGGCTGCTGGTGCTCTGCGCGCTTGCGCTCTCGGCGTGCGGGACGACGGGCGGAATGGAACGCTACGCCCTGCAGGTCGAGGAAGGTGTCGCGCTTGAGGTCCCTTATGTGCGCCAGACCTCCCGGACCGACTGTGGCAGCGCCGCGCTCGCCAGTGTCATGGAGTACTACCGCGGCTCCGCCTATTCGCCACACGCGTTGTCTGATCAGTATCCACACGCCTCGCCGCGGGGCTACTCCCTGGGCGAGCTGCGCGAAATCGCCCGCGAGCATGGATTCGCGGCGTTCGTGGTGCCGGGTGACGAGTCGTTCCTGCGCAGCCACCTGGAGCGTGGCCGGCCCCTGATCGTGCCCTTGCAGGTCCGGCAGGGAGATGCCGACCTGCGCGGCACGCCCGGTGTGTTCGCTCGCCTGATCGAGCGGCGAGGCGACCAGGAGCAGGATTCCGGGTACGACCACTACGTTGTCGTGGTCGGTATGGACGACTCGCGCGGCAAGGTCCTGGCCATGGACCCCGCGCGCGGCCCGGTGGAAATCGACTTCGGGGACTTCGCCACCGCCTGGGAGCGAATGCACCACGCGGTGCTACTGTTGGGTCTCGACGATCAGGGTCGCCGGGCAGCACCACATTGAACCCGGGCCTGAGTCGGGGCGTCGAATGGCCCGGTCACCCATGGGGGTCAGACCTTGCCTTTTGCCTCTCCCTTGATGCGGGGGCAAAAGGCAAGGTCTGACCCCGGAAGCTCGGCGTGAAGGCCGCATTTCAGGGGTGAAATGCCTTGTTTAAGGGTCAGAAACGGGCCTTCCAGGCATGAAAGTGCCATTCCAACAGAGGGTTACCGTGGTCCGACCCCGTCATGCCTCGCAGATGGGTCGGAAGACGCAATTGAACCAAACCTGAAGGATGTCTATAGTTGTACGGCACTTCCGTACGTTTGAGGTCCTGCATGGAAACAGTCAGCGTGAACCGGTTTCGCGAGAACCTGAAGGCCTTCGTGGAAGAGGCCGTCACTACACACACGCCGCTCAAGGTCACGCGCCGAGCGGGTGAGGCCTTTGTGGTGATGAGTGCGGATGACTGGGAGCGGGAGCAGGAAACGCTCTACGTCCTGCAGAACTCCAGCCTGATGCAGCAGATCGCCGATTCGGCCGCTACCCATCGGAAGGGAGAAGGCTACCGTCCCACGGAAGGGGAGATGGATGAGATCACTGGTATTCGAGGGTAATACCTGGGCGGCGTACGAAACGCTCCGTGAGCGTGACCCAAGGCTGCATCGGGCTCTGCGACGGATCCTCAAGGAAATGCTCCGTAACGACCCGGCCACGGGAACGGGGAAACCGGAACCCCTTCGGCATTCGCTCTCGGGCTTCTGGTCCCGGCGTCTCTCCGCCCGGGATCGCCTGATCTACCGCTTCGACGATCAAGCCATCTACATCTTCGCGATCGGCGGCCATTACGACACGCTGTGACCCGGGCGGGCCTTTCCCTCCGCTCGGGGCTCATCGGCAACAGGCAAGGTATCGCCCCGGGGCCACTGGGAGTGCCCAGGGTGCCGCGAAGGCCCCATTTCGGGGGTGAAATGCCTTGTCTAAGGCTCAGAAACGGGCCTTCAAGGAATGAAAGTCTCATGCCAACAGAGAGTTACTGTGGTCCGACCCCGCCATTCCGCGTATTCACGCCCGCCATTCACCGTCTGCCCCCGAAGCCGCTTGGAAATGCGGAGATTGACTCGCATAATCTACGCATAGATTGCGGAGAATCTCGTGCAATACATCTGGGAACTGACCGGCTGGCCCCACTGGCAGTGGGACGCGGAACATATCGCGCCGATGCTGGCTGCGGCCGCGCGCGAGCAGGGTCGGCTGCTCGGAAGGATGCAGGGATTGGGATTCGCACTGCGCGAGGAAGCGTCGTTTCGCGTGCTGTCGGAGGATATCGTGGATTCCGGCGCGATCGAAGGCGAGCGACTGCCTCTGGATCAGGTGCGCTCCTCGCTTGCACGTCGCCTCGGTCTGGAGGCCGGTGGACTGACCGCTTCAGGGCGGGACGTCGACGGCATGGTCGAGCTGATGCTGGATGCCACGAAGGCCTTTGACCGTGAACTGACAGTCGATCGGCTGTTCGACTGGCATGCGGCCCTGTTTCCGACGGGACGTAGCGGGATGACGCGGATTCCGGTCGCGCGTTGGCGGGATGACGATGAAGGGCCGATGGAGGTGGTGTCGGGTCCCGTTGGTCGGGAGACGGTGCACTTCTCCGCGCCACCGGCCGAGCGAATCCCGGGGGAGGTCGACGCCTTCGTCGCGTGGTTCAAGGCGCCCGGCCCTCTGGATCCGCTAGTGGTGGCGGGGCTGGCCCATCTCTGGTTCGTGACCATTCACCCGTTCGCGGATGGAAATGGGCGTATCGCTCGGGCAATCGCCGATATCGCGCTGGCACGAGCGGATGGTTCGTCGGAACGTTTCTACAGCATGTCCGGGCAGATCCTTCAGGAACGCAGTGACTATTACGCCATCCTGGAGCGGACTCAGAAACAGGGGGACCTGGACATCACCCTGTGGCTGGAATGGTTCCTGGGCTGCCTGCAGCGTTCGCTGAGCAACGCCCAGGATGCACTCGAGCACGTGCTGTTCAAGTCCCAATTCTGGGAGCGCTTCGCCACGGAGCCGCTCAATGCCCGACAGATCAAGGTTCTCAATCGCCTGCTGGACGGATTCGAAGGTGGGATGACCTCTTCACGTTGGGCCCGGATGGCCAAGTGCTCGCAGGATACGGCGCAGCGCGACATTGCGGACTTGGTGGCTCGAGGCGCATTAAAGAAGAACCCGGGCGGTGGACGCAGCACGAGTTACGCCTTGTCGGACACGCTCGGATGACCCGTCTCGTCGCACCAGGTCGACAAGGAATGCGGTAGGGGGCAAGCACCGTGCATGCGCCGTGCGCTCAGGCATCCGCAGGAACCCGGCTGTTACCTTTATTCAGGGCACCTGAACCAAGTGCGCCACAACCTCGCGGGCTACGAACTGAGGAGTCATGGGGTCAGACCTTGCCTTTTGCCTCTCCCTTGATGCGGGGGCCAAAGGCAAGGTCTGACCCGAAGTCCGCGAGGTCTCCTGGACACCCATGCCTTGAGCCAAAAGGCAAGGCCTGACCGCAAACACGCTCGCCGGGTCCCTGCGGGAGACCATCTCAATCTTGAGCGAATGGCGCGTGTGCGCGCCCGAGGCGCCCAAAGACCCCATTTCGCCGGCAAAAAATCCTCGTTTAAGGCTCAGAAACCGGCCTTGAGAGGCTGGAAGTCGCCTTCCTACAGTGGGTTACCTTGGTCCGACCCCGTCTTTCTTGGCCCAGGAGCGGACGTCAGAGATCCCGGCTCTTCACTTCGCTCCGGCCGGGATGACGGTGTGGCGCCTGGAAGAAGATGGGTGTCCTCTTTCTCTGTCCGACGCGGCGTTCGCGCCGGGAGGAGGGGAAGGCCCGACCCTGGTAGCGCCTGCGCCTTCCGTTGAGCCTGCAGAACGGAACTCAGGGCGCCAACCTTGCTTCGGCATCCCCCCACAGGAAACCGTCTTCCCGAAACAGTGCCAGACAGGCATCCACGATATCGGGACCGAACTGAATCCCGCGTCCCTTCTCGATGACTTCCAGGGCTGCCTCGATGCCGAAGGCCGGTCGGTAGGGGCGGTGTGAACACACGGCCTCCACCACATCCGCCACGGCAAGGATCTGGCCCTCGAGAAGGATCTCGTCACCGCTCAGGCCGTCGGGGTAGCCGGAGCCATCCAATCGCTCGTGGTGTTGAAGGACGGCGTCCGCCACCGGCCACGGGAAGGCGATATCCCGGATGATGTCGTAGCCGGCCCGGGCATGGTCCTTGATGAGCTCGAACTCCTTGGGTGACAGCGTACCCGGGCGGCTCAGAATCTCGGCCGGGATGCTGATCTTGCCCAGGTCGTGGATCAGGCCGGCCAGGTAGAGGCCCTTGACCCGGTCCTCGGGCAATCCGAGCTTGCGGCCGATCGCCTGGCTCAGTTCGGCCACGCGCTTCTGGTGGCCGGCCGTGTAGGGGTCGCGCTTGTCCACGAGACGCGCGATCGCTTCGACCGTATCGACCAGGGCCTCCTGCAGAGCTGTCTGGCTCTCGTCGCGCTCCTTTTGTGTACGCAGGGCCTCGAGGCCGCGAGCGAGGTCCTTTGCCAGTCCTGCCAGCAGAGACTGCTCTTCATCGTCAAAGGCCTCGGGCTCGGTGGCATACACATTGAGGGCCCCAATGGCCTCGCCATCGATCTGCAGAGGCAGGGCGATGGAAGACGCGAATCCGCGTTCCCTGGCCGGCTCCCGCCAGGGGGTAAAGCTGGGGTCGGTGGCGATGTTGCGGGTCATTTGGGGCTTGCCCTCCCGGATGGCCCGGCCGGTGGGGCCCTGACCCGTTTGCTCGCGACTGCCCCAGGTCACCACGATGGTTTCCAGATAATCCGTGCGGGAGCCTGCGGACCCCACTACTTCCACCGGGTGGCCGGCCTCTTTCCGAGCCATCCCTACCCAGACCAGGGGGTACTCCCGGGCATCGGCCAGGGCCTGGCAGACATCCTGGAATAACTGGCCCTCTTCTGTGGCAGTCACTAGCGCGGAATGAGCCTGGATCAGGGCTCGCAGGTACTCGGTCGTTCGCGTAAGCCGGCGTTCGCGGGTCTTGCGTAGGGTAATATCCCGCAGGATCCCGAGGGCGTGCCAGCCGCCCTCGAACTGAACCGCCGAAACCGACAGTTCCACCAGGAAGACTGTTCCGTCCTTGTGCCGGGCCTCCAGTTCCAGGGTCTCCCCGACCACGGGTCCGTCCCCGGTTTCCGCAAAGCGGCCCAGGCCTGCCTCGTATTTCCCCTGGTAGTGCGGTGCGACAATGAGCGGATGCAGGGGCCTGCCCAGCACCTCCTCGGAGGAATATCCAAAAACCTGCACAGCTGCCCGGTTCCAGTACGCCACCTTGCCTTCCGGATCCATGACCACGACGGCGTCGCGGGCGGTCTCCGCCAGGGTGGTAAAGAACGCCTCCTGCTCCTGCCGTTGTTGTCGATGCCGCACCTCGTCGGTGATATCGCGGAAGAGGTTGAAACCGAAGCGCTGGTCGCCTTCAGGATCCCGGACGGCGTAGGCAAAGAGCTGGTAGGACTCCCCCGAGCCCAGGTGGAGTTCCCGGCTGCGGTAATCCGCCCCGTCGGCGATCGCCTGGCACTCCGGCAGGGGACCCGCCTGCTGCGGAAAGAAGTGCCAGTACGGTGCGCCAATCAACGCGTCATAAGAAGCGCCCGCCTTTTCGGCATAGGCCTGATTGACGCGCAGGATCCGCCCGTCGCTGTCGTGCAGCAGGATGGGATCCGGAATGGCGTCCAGCGCCTGGAGCCACTGCTGGTGGGCCTGTTCGATCCTGGGGCATTCGAAAAGCAGCCGAGTGAAATCCACGGTCCTTTCGAAATACGTGTTCGGCATGCTCGCGATCCTTGCCACAAATCCGGCTCTTCTTGAGCCGGCATCGTCAAGAAAAAGCCATCCTAGCAGTCTGTCGCGCCTGGAGCTGATCTGCTGTAACGACCAGCGTGCAACAACAAGAGGGCCAGACCTTGCCTTTTGGCCCCGGCCAGCAAGGTAGGCAACAAGCAATGTCCAACCCCTGCGCCCAGCCCCACACCGCAAGGCCCGACCCCGCCGCCACGCCTCGTCATCCCGGAAACCGCGCTTCGGTTATCCGGCATCTCGGGCGCCGGGGCAGGAGGGGACGCCAGAGATCCCGGCACTGCGCTTCGCTCTGGCCGGAATGACCGTGTGGTCCCAGGAAGAAGATGGGTGTCCTCTTTCTCGCCACTGGGAGGGGAATCGCCCCTTCAGATTCACAAAAAGCAATAAAGACAAACAGGTACGGAGGTCCGCCCCGGCCTGGTTACCGTGGTCCGAAACCATGCCTCCTAGGATTGACGTTCCAGCCGGGTGATCATCCGACGGAATCGTTGTTCGCTCACGACGCGCACCCCCAGGTCGCGCGCTTTTCGCGACTTGGTCGATCCGGTCTCACCAAATGGGACGACCAGATAATCTGTTTTCCTCGAAACGGATCCTGTGACACGTAAGCCGGCTGCTTGGGCGCGTGCCTTCCAGGCTGACCGTGGCATAGACATATCCCCGGTAAAGACGACGGCGTTGCTTTCCTGGAGCATGCAATCTTCGTTCGTCAGGTCGAGCTCGAGGGGGTGATCGCGAGCGTACTCGATGTCCTCAAGGTTGAGGTTGAGGAGTTCGCCCACGAGCTCGAGGTCGAACTTCTCATGGTTCGATAAAACACCGTCAGCCCACATGCTGCCCGCTAGGCCGCGAATGAAAGTCATGTGCACATTGCGGACCTGCTCGTCGCTGAGATTGAGGTCGGTTCGGAGATCAGCTAAGGCCTGCCTCTGCTCGGGAGAGATTTCGCGGTCTTCAAGAACCCGTTCGACAGCGGACAAATACTGCGATTCGACAGCGTCAGCATCTACGGAGAAGGTTTCGATCGCGGAAAGTGCGTCCTCGCTCTCTGTGGACTGTGTTTCTTCACCCATACTTTCTGGCGGGATGGGTCTAGCCATGGCACGTCCGCGAACGGGCGGAATGCGTCGTGTCACTGCAGTTTCGGTAACAACAGGCACGTTCGGCCAAGGTTCAAGACCGCGCGTGCAGTTCGTGATTTCACGCCGCATCGTCTCGCTGGAGAAGTCCACCAGTCGCTGGGCGAGTCGGGCTGTGGCGCGAGCGTCGGCGAGGGCGTGGTGCATGCCGTCGAGGTCGATGTCCAGCGCGTCACAGCAATCCTTGAGTCCATAGGGGCGAAATCCAAGCTGCCGAGCGAGGGTTGAGGTGCAGATCTGTGGCACCTCGGGGACATCTTGCTGGAGTCGCTTAAACTCGGCGGCAAGCATTCCGAGGTCAAAGCGGACGTTGTGGCCGACGAGTGCCCGTCCGGATAGCATTCGTGAGAGGTGGCCGGCCAAATCGGCAAACGTCGGGGCCTCGGCAACGTCTCGGGGGTAGATTTGATGAACCTGGACTGCCAGCCCGTTTCCGGTGCCCGCCTGTTCTGGGTTGATCAACGAGCACCATTCCCACTCGATGGCGCCCGTGTCATCCAGTCCGATCGCCGCAAACTCGATAATTCGGTCATGACGCGGACTAAGGCCGGTAGTCTCCGTGTCTATTACGACATACATGATGGCGCTCCGTTGCTGGTGACCTTGCGGGGCTGGCTTAACGTCTCCCCTCGGACACAATAAGACCCGGTGGTGGCCCAGTATTCAAGGCATTCGGATTGGGAGCACTGTGTGCCCCATGCCTAATCGTGCCAGATGGTCCGCATGCCAGAGGCCAGAGGGCCAGACCTTGCTTCCTGCCTCCATAGCTGACCAAGGGCAAATAGCGAGGTCTGCCCCGGAGCTCCTGACAAGCCGCAGCGCCTGACTCCGACGCCACACATGGTCATCCCGGACTCCACGCAGCGGTTATCCGCGATCTCGGCCGTTGGAGCAGGAGCGGACTTCAGAGATCCCGGCTCTCCACTTGCGCTCCGGCCGGGATGACGGCGTGGCGCCTGGAAGAAGGTGGGTGTCCTCTTTCTCGCTCTTTCTCGCTCTCAGTTAGGCTCGAAGCGGATTCGGACCCCATCGCGAACGGCATCCGCATCCGGCGGGCGTGGTAACGAGGACAAGCGGTCCATGGTTTTCCAGACCGATTCGCAGAAGGCTGAGCCGCCCGAACAGCTCTCGATCTCGAAATTGGTGATTTGCCCGGACTCATTCGCAAGTACGCGCACAACCGAACGGCTCGACGGGTCAAGCCCCGAAGGCTGTCGCCAGCGACGTAGAATGACGGCTTGTACCTGGGCAGCCCATGCGTTCATTTCCCGGTCTTGTTGCGCTTGGCGCTCGGCGGCATCGCGACGGGCTTGCGCCTTTTCCAAGCGTTCACGCTCGCGTGCCAGCGCCTCGCTCCGACGTTGCGTTTCCAGTCTGCGCTCCTGCTGAAGTTGTTCCCCTGCCTTGCGTTCCGCTCGTTCATGAGCGGGGGGCCGGTAATGTGGGTGAGGAGCCTCCCGCTCCAGTTCTGCATATAGCTCTAGCGCCGAGCGGTAGAATGGGTGCTGCGGTCCTGCTTCAGCAATTAACTCGCCCAAGGGGACGAAGGCCGAACCGGGATCGCCGGAATGTCGAGCCTTGGCAACGATTTCCTGCGCCCTCAGCTTGATTCCAGGCTCCCCATCCGCTCGGCGGTACAGTTCCAGGACGTGCATTACCTCTGCGTAATCACCGGCGTCCATGGCCTGGTCCGCCCGGAGCTCCAAGAGGTCAAGCCATGCCCCCTGCGGTAGCGCGGCCATAGCCGGTGCGCCAGCGGTTATCAGCAGCATAGTGAGAACGAAAAAGATCGACGACAAACGCTCGACACCCATGGAAATCCCCTTTCCTCTCCGCATGCCTTCACCTGGCAGGTCCTTCAGTCTATGTGCAGCCAGCCTATGCGTGCACTCTAGCCCCTGCAACGCACTGATCTGTGGGGGCAGGGGGCAGATCTGGACCCTTGCTCTGCGAGGACGCAAAGCCTGCCGGCTTCCGGGCCTCAAACAGCCATCGACGCCAGTTGGCACGGTCGCGCTAGAAGTTGAGCAGAAACTGCTGGCGGTGGCAGCGATATGCCAGACCAGGCCTGGCAGCACGTAGGGGTTAGCCCTTGTTCGCTTTTGTTCAGTGCTTTATGGGCCAAAGGCAAGGTCTGCCCCGGGTCCGCGAAGCTCGGCGTGACTAACCGGTGTGGAGGATGAACAAGGCAAGCAGCAAAATGATGTTCGTGGTGATCGAAACCCAAAGAATTATCGTCTTCCAATCCGGAGTGTCCGGGGTAGGGCTGGACGTCGTTGGGCGCGGTGTCTGAGACGCCCTGGCGTTGGAATCAAAGCCATGCTTAGGGCTGGTTCGATTGCTTCCGCCCTTCTTCTTCGGTGGCGTTCTTTTCTCGTACATGTAGTCGCGATCGTAAAGTCCCATCTCCGGCTCCTTGTCTTGTCCCTTGCAGTCCTACATGACCGCCTTCCCTCGAGCTACGCGGGCCAGAACAGGCGTGTCAGTGGTACCAGCGCGCGGGTCTCTGAATCGGCGTGGTCGTAGTGTTCCATCAGGGCGGTGACCAGGCCGTTGAGGTCCATCAACATTAGCGGGATCTTCGCCCGATCCGCCTCGTATCGGGCTTCTTTGGTGAAGCCGCCGGTACTCACGTAAAGGCCTTTGTCGTCGCCGTGTCGTCCGCCCAGGAAGCTGCGCACCTCCTGCGCGCCCATGGTCGTATGCGGACGGTGTTTCACCTCCACCACGATGCGCGGCGACTCGAACCCGAACCCATCGGGGGAGGCGATCACGTCCACGCCCCGATCCGGCCCCGGTGAAGACTCTCGCGTCTTGTAGCCCATCGCACGTAGCAGGCCGGCCACCAGGCTCTGCATTTCCCAGGCATCCAGGCGGCTCACTCGATCCTTGATGATCTCCACCGCCTCTTCGCGGTAGCGTTTCAGCAGGGCTTCCTCGTCCTCTCCGTCATCCTGTTCCTCCACGGCGACCGGCGCGGCCGCTTGCCCGCTCACCAGGGCTTCGATCTCCTCCCTGACCGCGTCCGAGATCCGGAAAAGCGTGAGGGTAGACCCGAGCGAATTCCGCGCAGCGAGCGACAGACGGTCCCGATCCAGCTCCGCCTGCCACTCTACGGGGCGCACGTTCTCGCACGGCGGCAGCACTGCCGTGTCGTGCCGGTACTCCCCCGTAATCGTGCCCACGTGATAGATCCGGCGACTGGAGTCGTAGGTGAGTACCCGGTCTCCCGCGGCCATCTCGTCCCGAAAACGGATCAGCTGGCTCGCCGCGCTCAGGCGTCGGCCGTCAGGCCAGTCCGGAAAGCGTGAGCGGTATTCTTGTACCAGCGATGCCTTGTCCGCGAAGGCGGAAAGATCGCCTATCTCTTCCCAACCAATCCCGACATGCGCCTTTTCTCGAAACTCATCGGCCTGCCGCCCTCCCTGGCCCGCACGCACCATCCACATATTCACTTCAGCCATCATGCCCCCTGTTCAACATCTTGATCCGGTTCACTATGGCAGCCTCTCCGTCGTCGCCTTACACGATCTCCGCCAGGCGCCCCCGGCGGCCGATTCCAGCGTCGAAATGGGCGCTTTAGGGCGTTGAACAAGCCTTCAGGGGACGTCAATCGTCTGCAATACAGCTGGTTACCGTGGTCCGACCCCGTTATCTCCTTGTTATGCTTTTTCGCGATTCTTCTTGAGCCGGCGAGCAGCCGCGCAAACATCATTCACAAGCTTTTTAGCGCTCATGCTAAGCAAGTATGCGGCCTTATCGACTTCTGCCATCGTTTTGGTACCATCGGCCATTGCGTGAGTAAGATCATTGCGGTCCTCTTTCCACTTGTGGATCCGATCCATGAGCGGATCATCAAAGTACGCGGCCAGCAGAGAGTCGTTTCGGTTACGCTGACGAAGCTCCTGCATCTTCTTGCCGAGCATCCGAATAGGACGATGGTTCGCGTACGTTGGTCCGCCGGACTGCTTCAATGCAGAAAGTAGACGATCTTCAAGAACGGTATATGCAAACCAGCAAGCTTCAAGATAGAACTGCTGGTCGTGAGCACTATTCATGCGACTCATGAGCTCTTTGTAATGATTATTCTTTACGTCCAAAGTTAACTACTCCTTTGATCATAACGTTGCCAACAGCTGCCGATCGAAGCGAGGTCCAGCGCCCGAAAGGCGGCGATGCTGCTTGGCTTTGTTATCCATACCTATCAACACCAAACTGATTTCTTTCTATAATACTGACGATGTTGTTCACCACCGTCAAAGCTTCTTCCTCTACAAAACTTTCGAAATCTGACATCGAAACAGAGCTACTAAGGCCGCAAAGAGTCATAATTGAAAACAATGAATCTCCCTTATCGCGCCCCAGCAGTCGAGAGGGCAGCCCATGATGTGTTGGAATTCGAATATCTCTGTAGATAGTTTTAGCCTGCTGCGAATCTTTGGCTAAAAACAGACCCACCCCAACCAAGTGGTCTAACAGTTTTCCGAAGCTTAGCTTCCGCATTGATTCCAGCTCTTGTTCTGCCTCCACTTTTCGGGACCATTTCTTCTGCGCTTCTTCTGAATATCTAACCACCAACCCTCTCACATAAACTTCAATTAAAGCCGAAGCTATAATCATGCTTCCTGCTAACGCCCCAGACCTTAAGCACATTGCCAGATCTAAAGCGTAATAACGTGAAGGACCTGTGGGATATTGTAGAGACTCTAATTTAGTCGACAGCTTATCTATTAGATCAGCGGCCTCGGGTTCAAATTGGTCTCGATATCCACGCATTATCTCTCGCCTTCTACTGCATAACGCTCAGCTTAACCGGCCGGCTTTGGAGCGGTAGCGGAAAAGCCGGTCCGCGTTGAAGCTGTGGTTAGGTTAACTGTTGTCGTCATAACGCCTAGGTTCCAGCTTAAATTCAGTCGGTGACAGAGCTACTTCGTAAACTGAGATACCCTTTTGCCGCGCAATGTCCAGAAGGGTGGCCTTGTCTTCTTTCTGAATTCGGGATCCCAGATATAGTGCACTTGGTTTAGGCATGGGGTAGTTCTGGTCCTGAAATGACTCTCCCATAGGGAGAACAAATCTCCACTCCTTTTCATATGCCCAGTCCGGCGACTTGTGTATGGCTGCCATTGCCCCATAAAGATTGTTAAAGTCACGTGATCTCATGGATTGCAATATATGTTTGGTCGCATCAAGAATATGGTCAGAGTAAATAACCGGATACAGCATCCTGCGCCTAACCTCTCCAGGCGGCCAAGATTCAATGTCATACTCCAAACAAAACCCTTGGTGATTGTTTGCGTAATGCCCCCACATTACAACCGAATCAACCCGCTCACTGAATGAGCATATTTTCATTCCCTGCTGTGCCCGCTGGTTAAAATGTTGATAATTTTCACTACTTACTTTGAACTGGGCGTCAATTAAGGCCTCAACTATCTGCTTGTGTTTCTCTTGTGGAACACTTCCATCCTTTTCTAGAAGAGCATGAGACAAGGACCGAACAGGATCGTCAGCATTTCTTATTTTCGAAATTTCATCTTGAGATAGCTGATACTTCAGGTTGTTTTGAGATAGCAGCTCATCAAAATGATGATTTTGAATCGCTCGATGCAAAACTTCGAAATTTAGCGTAGTACAACATTCATATGGATCGTTGTATTTGTCGGCTGAGCATAGCCATACTGTGTCGCTAGAAAGGTTGGTTATCGCGTACTCATTGACACTGCGAAATTTGTAAAGTTTTGGAGGAAGGTGCTCATCTTTCAGCGTCATTGCACGCTCGATATCCTCTAGAGATATCGTTGCTCCGGAGATTATCGAGACAAACTCGTCTTTCCACATGCTCTAAACCTAACAGTGATTGGATGGCGCGCACGGATATTGGATGAACGTGCGGGCGTGTCTAATTGGATATTGAACCGGGCGCGTGGCGTAAGAAAGCATCGTTAAATCAGTCGGATGGGTCGCCGGGGTGGTTTTTAGGACCGTGTTATCTCGCGCGGCTGTCGATGCGGTTTGGGACCATGGCCGACCGGTGAGCCAGTGATAGTTCGGATCGTTGGTCATGTCAGGCGCCAATGGTCGCTATGTGGCTCGTAGGCGGCCTGGCCTAGGATTTGTAGGGCGGCGAGGACCTGGGTGATCGACTTCGTTGGTTTGCGCTTGAAGTGGGTGGCCAGGGCTTCCGGGGTTTGGGGGCCGATGGCGAGGAGGCGGCGGACGGCTTCGACCTGGTCGGGCATTGATTTGGGCCAGGTGGGTTTTTTGGCCGGTTCGGTCGGGGTCTCGGCGGCGGCTTCGGGTTTAGTGTCCAGTGTGGCGGTGGTCTGGGTGGCTTCGGGGGCCTGGTAGTCGGGGCGCAGCCAGCGGATGCGGCCCTGGGCTTCTTCGGCGGCGCGTTCGGCGTTGAGCGCGACGAGGCGGCTGAGGAGTTCTTCTTCGGCCTCGGCCTGGTCGGCGGGTTTGTCCGGCAGCGGGGTGGTGGCGCCGGGGCGGCCGACGATGCGGTCGGCGAGGTCGTTCCAGCCGTAGGCGTCGAAGACGGCGCGGTCGAGGTCGTCGTGCAGTTCGCGCAGCAGGGAGACGAGGCCCTGTTCGTGGATGGTGCGTTCCTTGGCGGTCAGCGGTTCTTCGGCGCGCAGTTTTTCCAGCACGTTGTACATGCCGGTGAGAGTCAGGTCCGGGTGTTCGGCCTGGCGGGCCTTGCGGTGGGCGTCGATGCGTCCGGCGAGGTCGCCGATGGTGGCGGCCTGCCGGTCGTCGAGTTCCGGGAAGGGAAAGTTCAGGAAACAAGGACCATTCTGCCAGCGCGGCCGGTCTTCCAACGTACCCCCCTGGGCAAGTGCCCACCGGACGTGGAGCCGGCTGCTGAGCATGCCGAAGAAATGTGGCTCCTCAAGGGCGATGACTGCCAGCGAGCCGTCGGCAAGCGTAGTGGCACGGTCAAGGAGGACGAAATATCGGTGCTTGGAGACTTCGCTGGTGGCGATGTACCTGGACAACCCGCGCAGCGCGGCTCTCATTTCGCCGCGGCCACGCCCAAAGAGCCACCAGTTCTCTCTGAAAAATCGGTCCTTGTTGTGTTCGCGGTGTGGTCTTACTTCGTCGACGACTTTCTGGAAACCCGGCGGAAAGGCATCTTTTGCGTCGCCTTCGTCCAAGCCGAAAAAGTCGATGCAATAGCGTGGTTCACGTCGTTTGGTAAGGTCCGATCCGGCGATCAGTTGAGGTAACAAGGGGGCCCAGTCGGGGTTCTCGGCGACCCAGTGATGGCGCTGCTCCGGATTGACGAGGAAGCCGTTGCCAACCAGCTTGACCCCCTGAAATACCAGCCCGTCGTTCGAGGCAAGGGGCTGCGCATCCACCAGAGGCGCACCGGCCGTGAGGTCGGCAAACAAAATGCCCCGTCGCTCCTGAAACTCGATGGTCCGCGCTTCGTCGCCGGATTCCTCTTCGGTACGCACGCGCTGAAGGACGCCGGGGGCGGGCGCTTGTCCGCCTACCGTCATCGCGATACGTACGGCGGCGCCGTCGACGGAATCCACCCAGGGGTGGTCGGGGATGGCGAACAGCAGGGCGAGCGATTTGCGCAGATGGGGATCGACGACACCCCGGTTGCGGCTCTGCACGAGGCTGTTGGTGGTAATGAAGCCGAAGCGGCGAACCGCGCCTTTCGATACGAGTTCGGCCGCCTTGTGCCACCAGTACATGACGAAGTCGCAGGCGGGCAGTTCTTTATAGGTGGCGCGGACGGCTTCGGTGTAACCGTCGCCCAGCGCGTCTCGCATCCGTTTTTCGCCGATAAACGGCGGGTTGCCGACGATGTAGTCGGCTTCGGGCCATTCGGTGCGGCGCGGGTTGCTGTAGTGGTAGACGGGAGTGCGCGCGGTCTCGTCGGGGATGAGTTCGCCGGTGACGGGGCTTTTCTTGTAGCTGATGCCGTCCCAGATGGTCACGGGCTGGCCGTGGTCGTCGGTCATGGGTTCGCGGCTGTCATATTCGATCAGCGCGTCGCGGCATTCGATGTTGTGGAAGTCGCGCAGGATGGGTTCGGGCAGGCTGAGGCGGCCGTGCAGGCGGTAGTGCCATTGCAGGTAGCCGATCCACAGCACGATTTCGGCGATGGCGGCGGCGCGCGGGTTGATCTCCAGCCCGAGGAACTGGTGCGGGTCGACGGTGAGGCCTTCGGTGTCGAAGGTGGCCTGGCCGGCGCTCAGGTCGCGGATGAGGTTGAGCACTTCGCCTTCGAGGCGCTTGAGGTGTTCCAGCGCCACGTAGAGGAAGTTGCCGGAGCCGCAGGCGGGGTCGAGCACGCGGACTTCGCGCAGGCGCTGGTGGAAGCGGTGCAGTTCGTCCAGGGCCTTGTCGGGTTTGTTCTGCTGCAGCCAGGCCTCGGCGGCGACCTGCACGGTGTTCCATTCGGCGCGCAGGGGCTCGATGAGCGTGGGCATGACCAGGCGTTCCACGTAGGCGCGCGGGGTGTAGTGGGCGCCGAGCTTGTGGCGTTCGCGCGGGTCCAGCGCGCGTTCCAGCAGGGTGCCGAAGATGGCGGGTTCGACGAAGCGCCAGTCGGCCTTGCCGGCCTGGATGAGCAGGCCGATCTGGTCGGCGTTGAGGGGGATGGGGTCGATGTTCTGGAACAGGCCGCCGTTGAAGCGCTGCACCTTGTGCATCAGCTGGCCTTCGTAGCCGCCGGTGTTCATCGTCTCCCACAGCGAGCGCATGGCGTCGCGGAAGTGTTCGGGGTTCTGCTGCAGGCGTTCCAGCAGGGTGGTGAAGCTGCCCCTGGGCAGGAGTTCGACGTCCTCGCTGAACATGGTGAACAGGCAGCGCTTGAGGAAGTGGGCCACGCGCTCGACATCAAAGCCCTGCTGTTCCAGGGATTTGGCGAGTTCGGCCAGGCGCGCGCTGACCTCGCGGGTGACGCGGGCGGCGTGCTTGCTTGCGTCGAGCTGGTCGGGCGCCAGCCACAGGTGGCGCAGGCGTTGCTGGATCTCGGGGTCGCGCAGGTCTTCCAGGCGGATGCGGTGGCGGCTCGGGTCCGGGTACGGGACGTAAGTACCGCCGGAGCGGGAGAACTCGGCGTAGAGCTCGAGGCTGCGGCCGACATCGGTGACCACGATGAACGGCGGGCGGCCTTCGTCTTCCGGCAGGGCGCGCACGTACTGGTCGGCCTGGTTCTGCGCGGCGAGCATTGCCTTGTCCCAGCCCTGGGTGTGCAGGCCCTTGCCGGTCTGCTTGGCCTCCAGCACGAAGCAGCCGCGGCGGTAGAGGTCGATGTAGCCGCGGTTCTCGCTGCCGTCCGGGTTGCGGATGGTGACGCGACGTTCGAATACGTAGGCGTTGTCGGCGGTGTCGTCGCTGGCCGGGTCGGGCTGGGGCAGGTCCAGCAGCGCGCACAGTTCGGTGAGAAAGAGCTGGTAGTTGGCGCGCTCGCTGCCGCCGGTCTCAAGCCAGCGGTCGAGAAAGGCCTCGACCTGCTCCGGCGCGGCGATGGGGGCGGGGCCGGATTCTTCGGCGTGGGCCGGGCGGGCCGCGAGTCCATCCATGTGACGTACGTCCGTTTTCGTTCTGTGGAGACCTTACCGATTCCGGGCGCGGTTGTCCTGTCTGGGTTGGTTGTGGGGGTGGGTTGCGTTGGGGGATCCCGGCTCTCCGCTTCGCTGCGGCCGGGATGACGTGGAAGGGGGCTAAGGCCGGGATGACGAGGAGGGGGGTGTTGCTGCGGCCGGGATGATGTGGAGGGGGTTGCGGCCGGGACGACGAGGAGGGGGGTGCGGCCGGGATGACGAGGAGGGGCTGCGGCGGGAATGGCGAGGGGGCACGGGTGGTCAGGAAGGGGAGTTGCGTCAGGGATGACGAGGCCGTTGCCGTGAGGTGGTGACACGGGCCAGCAGTGTCATTTGCGACGAGTGGAGCGGGTGAGAGCGGTCTGGGGGCGTCGCGGTGCGATAGGCTTTGACAGGGGGCGGGGAGCGCGTAGAATACGCGGCTCGAAGACGACAGGCGCGTAGCTCAGTTGGTTAGAGCACCACCTTGACATGGTGGGGGTCGTTGGTTCGAGTCCAATCGCGCCTACCAGCATTTTGAGAAAGCGAGCCGGGTCTCCCGGCTCGCTTTTTTGTTTTGGGGATACGGACCATGGAAAGGTTCGCACGGGCGGTACATGCTGCCGGTATGGGTGCTTCGTTGGGGGCGGGTGTCGGACATCTGCGAATGAACGCGCGTACGTTGCTTCAGCCGCTGCTTGCGGCGTTGCTGCTGGCGTTTCTGGTGGCCTGTACCCCGATGCAGCCGGCACCGGACCGGGTGGACCGTGGCCCGCAGGCGCCGACGGCCGAAGGCGAACTGGCGACCTGGCTGGGCAGCCTTCCAGCGGTCGAGGACGACGGGCAGACGGGGTTCCGACTGCTGGATACCGGGGCGGAGGCCTTCCAGTGGCGGGTGCAGAGTGCGCGCAAGGCGCAGGAGCGCATCCATATCCAGTACTACATCTGGCGCGATGACGTGGCCGGTCGCACGCTGCTCGGGGAGCTGCTGGACGCGGCGGACCGGGGCGTGGCGGTGTCGCTGTTGCTGGACGACATGGATGTGCGCGGCAGTGATGACCTGCTGGCCGCGGTCAATCAGCATCCCAATATCGAGGTTCGTGTGTTCAACCCGTTTCGTACGCGCCGGGGGGCGGTGCGCGCGGGGGTGGAGTTTGTCTTTCGCGGCAGTGACCTGAACCACCGGATGCACAACAAGACGTGGGTGGTGGACGGGCATCTGGCGATTATCGGCGGGCGCAACATCGGGGACGAGTACTTCGAGGTCAGCCCGTATTACAACTTTACGGATCTGGATCTGGTCATGGTCGGCCCGCTGGCGACGGAGGTGGGTCATTCGTTCGTGGAGTACTGGAACAGCCGGGCGGCAATCGAACTGGAGCGCATGCGCCGGGTGGAACAGGACCCGGAGAAGCTCGCACGCCACCGGGACAAGCTCGATGCCTGGCGGGCCGAGCACCAGGAACATCCGTTGCTGACGCTGGAACCGCTGAATGGCGTGCCCCTCGCCCAGCCGATTGATGATGCCGGGGCCTACACCTGGACGGATCAGGCGAAGCTGGTCGTGGATGACGTGGGCAAGGCGAAGGGGCACGAGCACATTCGGGACGGGGTGGCCGAGGCGGTGGCGCGGCGACTGGACGAAGTGGAGCACGAGTTGTTGATGATCTCGCCGTACTTCGTGCCGCGGCGGGACGGCACGGCGCAGCTGGTCGCGATGCGCGAGCGGGGCGTGCGGGTGAGCGTGCTGACGAACTCCCTGGCGGCGAATGATGTGGCCTTTACCCACAGCGGCTACTCGCGCCGCCGGCCCGCGTTATTGCGGGCCGGGGTGGAGCTGCATGAGCTGCGCCCAACCGCATTGCCGCCGCGCGCGGCGGAGGATCGCGATATGGGGATCGGTTCGTCGCATGCGAGCCTGCATACCAAGGCGCTGATCATCGACCGCGAGGAAGGGTTTGTCGGCTCGTTCAACCTGGATCCGCGCTCGCGATACACCAACACCGAGCTGGGCGTGTTCCTGCGCGAGCCGGAGATCGTGCAGGAACTGCTGGAGCTGTACGAGCACAGCACGCGGCCGGAGCTGGCGTATCAGGTGCGGCTGGATGACGAGGGCTGGCCGGTCTGGACGGACGACGAGGGCACGCTCTACCGCACCGATCCGAAGGCCGGTATCTGGCGCCGCTTCCTGTCCGGAATCACGCGACTGGCACCGGTGGAGCCGCTCCTGTAAACAGGGGGCTCCCGGTGACCATTAATCTGGAGACCTCATGTCCGGAAAGCTGCTCTCGCTTCTCGCACTCCCGTTGGCTGCCCTGATCTCGAGTGCGGGGGCCGATGAAGGTGAAATCCAGCGCATCCTGGAGGCCAAGGAGGCGGCCTGGGAGGCCGGTGATGGCGAGGCCTGGGCGCGTGACTATCAGGAGGACGCGGGGCTCGTGAACCTGTTCGGGACGCGCTTTGGTGATCGCGCGACGAATGCCAGGCGACATACCGAGGTCCTGCAGGGCCCGTTTGCGGGTAGCTCGTTGAGCATGGATGTCCAGGATATTTCGATGCTGGGCGAAGACAGGGCGTTTGCCGAGGCTGTGCTGCGGGTATCGGATATCGCGTCCATGCCGGCCGGGCTGCCGGATCGCGGGGATGGCGTGCTGTACACGCGCATGAGCTTTCTGCTGGAGCGGGACGATCACCACGGCTGGCAGATCCGGTTCGGGCATAACACGGTCGTGCATCCGTAGAGCTGGCAGTGTCAGGGAAGAAAAGGGGTTTACATGGAATGTAAGGCATGTGGGCGGGAGAACCCGCCCGAGGCGCGCTACTGCAACGGTTGTGGAGCGAATCTGATCGAGACGGCCGCATCGCCGCAGGCGCACGCCGGGCCGCCGGAGGATCGCGCGGCCTTTGGCGGGTTCTGGCGGCGCGTGCTGGCCACCCTGGTCGACATGGTGGTGATCGGGGTGCCGCAGATCGTGGCGCAGATGGTGATCAGCCCGGAGACGATGGCGCCCAAGGGGCCGGAGCCCGAGCTGATGACGGCCGATATCGTCTGGATGCTGATCAATATCCTGGTGGCCTGGCTGTACTGGGCCGGGATGCACAGCTCCCGCTATCAGGCGACGGTGGGCAAGATGGCGGTGGGGCTGCGTGTGGTCGACTATCACGGCGAGCGCATTACCTTCATGCGCGCCACGGGCCGTTATCTTGCGGAGATCCTCTCCGGGCTGCTGTTCGGCATCGGCTATCTGATGGTGGCCTTTACCCGCCGCCGCCAGGCCCTGCACGACCTGATCGCGGAGACCTTCGTTGTACGCAAGGAGTGGCTGAACTGAAGAGTGGCCGAGATGGGCACCTCGCGTTTGTGAACTGCTCCCGGGCGTTGGGAGTCCGTATGGAAGAACCCCTGGCGGGGAACTAGTCTCCAACGGAAATCCATACGGGTATACCAGCCCCAAGGAGCAGAGATGAAAATCGACACACTGATCGAGACGGCCGAGGCGATGGTCGCCCCCGGGAAGGGCATTATTGCGATCGACGAATCCACCGGCACGATCGGCAAGCGATTTAATGCGGTGGGGGTTGAGAACACCGAGGAGAATCGCCGGACCTATCGCGAACTCCTGCTCACCACGCCCAAGCTGAACGAATACATCTCCGGCGCCATCCTCTATGACGAGACCCTTCGCCAGTCCACGCGGGACGGCAAGCCGTTCGTGGATGTGATGAATGAATCGGGCGTCCTGCCCGGCATCAAGGTGGATACGGGCGCGAAGGACCTGGCGGGATTCCCGGGCGAGAAGGTGACCGAAGGCCTGGACGGGCTGCGCGAGCGTCTCGAGGAATACGCCAGGAAGGGCGCGCGGTTCGCCAAGTGGCGCGCGGTCATCACCATTGGCGAAACCATGCCGACCGATACCTGTATCGAGGCCAATGCCCATGCGCTGGCGCGCTATGCGGCGCTTTGTCAGGAGCAGGGACTGGTGCCGATCGTGGAGCCGGAGGTCCTGATGGATGGCGATCACGACATCGAGACCTGCTACGGCGTCACCGAGGCGACCCAACGCGCCGTGTTCCGCGCCCTGTACGACCACCACGTGCTGCTGGAGGGCACGATCCTCAAGGCCAGCATGGTGATCCCCGGCAAGGACTGCCCGGAGCAGGTGAGTGCGGACGATGTGGCCCACGCGACCCTGCGCTGCCTTGCCTCCGCGGTGCCCGCGATCCTGCCCGGCATCGTGTTTCTCTCGGGTGGCCAGAGTGACGAGGATGCGACCGCGCACCTGGATGCGATGAACCGCATTGGTGGTACGCCCTGGCCGCTGTCGTTCTCCTACGGGCGTGGCATGCAGCAGGCCGCGCTGAAGCTCTGGGGTGAAGACATGCAGGCGAATTTCGAGAGCGCGCAGAAGACTGTGTACGAGCGTGCCCGCGACAATGGCCTGGCTGCGGAGGGCAAGTACGCGGCCTAAGTCGCCTGGATCGCGAGCAGCGGGCGCGATATAGAACCCGTGGCATAGTTGATCTGAATCAATCTCTGCCCGCTTTGAGCTTCATAGACTGAGACTGCCGGGTACGAGCCGATCGGCGGGGGCACAAGGATCAGCGCTGTCGGCGCTGTGCCCCCCCGCATCTGTTCTCCGGCGGTGTATGTCGCGTCTTGGCCTGTTACCCCCAGGGTGACAGGCCTTTTTTGTGACCTGTGTGGTGGCTCTGGCAGGCTCCCGGAGCATTTTTTTGTCCGCGCAGATCGGAATGAAACAGGGCCGATTCTCATTCTATCCCGCGCGTATGCGCAGCAATTCCGGTAGTCTGCGCACCCGTTTGCGGCCAGACCGATGGAACAAAATCGGCCGATGCACGTCCGGAATAACCGGGAAGAGGGCCGGAACAGGCCTAGCTGGTATTTGCGCTCAATCCAATTCAAACCACCAATAGGAGCCAGTCAATGAATCTGACTCGGAGAGAATTCCTCGAAGCCATGGTCGCGGCGAGTGCCGCCGGCTTCTCGATGAATGCCTGGGCCGGCGAGAAGGGGTCCTGGAAACCCCTGAGCAGCGAGATCTACGACATTCCGAAGTTCGGCAACGTCTCGTTCCTGCACTACACCGACTGCCACGCGCAGTTGAAGCCGATCTACTTCCGCGAGCCGAACGTGAACATTGGCGTGGGCGACATGCAGGGCAAGCCGCCGGTGCTGGTGGGCAAGGAGCTGCTCGAGTGGTTCGACATCAAGCCCGGTTCGCCGATGGCGCACGCCATCACCCATCTCGACTACGTCGACGCGGCGGAGAAATACGGCCGCATGGGGGGCTTTTCCCATCTGTCCACGCTGGTCAAGAAGCTGCGCGCCGACCGGCCGAATTCGCTGATGCTGGACGGCGGCGACACCTGGCACGGCACCGCGGTCTCGCTGTGGGAAGACGCCCAGGACATGGTCGATGCGCAGAAGCTGCTGGGCGTGGACATCATGGTGGGTCACTGGGAATTCACCTTCGGTGACGACCGCGTGATGGAGATCGTCGAGAACGACTTCAAGCCGAATGGCATCGACTTCCTCGCGCAGAACATCGAGGACCGCGACTGGGGCGACCCGGTGTTCGAGCCCTATACCATCCGCGAGATGAACGGCGTGCCGGTGGCGGTGATCGGCCAGGCCTTCCCGTACACCTCCGTGGCCAACCCGGGCTACATGTTCCCGGACTGGAGCTTCGGCATCCGCGACGAGAACATGCAGCGGATGATCAACGAATGCCGCGAGAAGGGTGCGAAGGTCGTCGCGATCCTGTCGCACAACGGCATGGTCACCGACATGGAGATGGCCCGTAATCTGGAAGGCGTGGACGTGATCATGGGTGGTCATACCCACGACGCCATTCCGGGCGCGATGGAGATCGAAAATGCCGGCGGCGAGATCACCCTGGTGACCAACGCCGGTTCCAACGGCAAGTTCCTGGGTCTGCTGGACCTGGACGTGGGCGACAACGGCGTGCGCGACTACAAGTTCCACATGCTGCCGGTGTTCTCCAACCTGCTGGATCCCGATCCGGAGATGGAAGAACACATTAAGAAGGTCCACGAACCGTACGAGGACAAGCTGAACGAAGAGCTCGCGGTGACCGAGGGTGTTCTGTACCGCCGTGGCAACTTCAACGGCACCTTCGACGAAGTGATCCTGGACGCGCTGCGCGACAAGCTCGACGCGGAGATCGCGCTTTCGCCGGGCTTCCGCTGGGGCGTGAGCGTGCTGCCGGGTCAGCCGATCACCTACGAAGAGCTGATGACCCAGACGGTGACCACCTACTCCGAGACCACGCGCAACGAGATGACCGGCGCGCAGCTGAAGAACACGCTGGAGGATGTGGCCAACTCGATCTTCAACCAGAACCCGTACCATCATCGCGGTGGCGACATGGTCCGCACCGGTGGCATCAAGTACACCATCAACCCGCACGAGTCGATGGGTTCGCGGATCAGCGATATGGAGATCAACGGCGAGCCGATCGACATGGACAAGAAGTACGTGGTCGCCGGCTGGGCGAGCGTGGCCGAACCCCTCGATTCCACGCCGGTCTGGGAGGTGGTCGAGGACTACCTGCGCGACAAGGGCACGGTCGAGGTCAGCAAGCCCTACGTGCCGAAGCTGAAGAACGTCGAAGGGGATCCGGGCCTGGATCTGTAATTCGACCGTTCCGTGGTGGCCCGGATGTCATGGTCCGGGTACCCTCGAAGCCGCCTCACCCGCTCGGGTGGGGCGGCTTTTTTCATGGAGGGGACATGGAGTCGATCGAGGCGACGGCGTCCGAACTGCTGTTCTACTGCCGCCCGGGATTCGAGCCGGACCTGATTGCCGAGCTGACGGAGCGGGCCGCGAACGCGGGGATGGCCGGCTACCCGCGTGCGAAGCCGGATACCAGTTACGTACGCTTTGTCCCGGCGGATGGTGATCTGGCCGGGCTGGCCGCAGCCCTGCCACTGGATGGGTTGATCTTTGCCCGCCAGCGCCTGCTGGCGCTGCACCCACTGGAACGGTTGAGCCGGGAGGATCGGGTGACCCCGATCCTGGACCAGCTCCAGTTGACGGGGCTTTGTTTTGATTCGGTCTGGCATGAGTGCCCGGATACCAACGAGGGGCAGTCGCTCGTGCGGCTGGCTCGGGCACTCGACCGCCCCTTGCAGGCCGTGCTGCGCAAGCGCGGGCTGCTGGTGCCGGACGCGGCCGGGTTGCGCGCGCACCTGTTCTGGTCCGCCGGCGATCGCGTCCAGATCGCGTTCTCCAGGCCCGGCGAGCGCAGCGAGTGGCCGGAAGGCAAGCTGCGCCTGCGGACTGCGCCCGACGCGCCCAGCCGCTCCGCACTGAAGCTGGAGGAGGCCTGGCATACCTTCATCCCGCGCGCGGAGTGGGACACGCGGCTGGCCGAGGGGATGCAGGCAGTGGACCTGGGGGCGGCCCCCGGCGGCTGGACCTGGCAGCTGGTGCGCCGCGGGATGTACGTGCATGCGGTGGACAACGGGCCGATGGACGCGGCGCTGATGGCCACCACCCAGGTCGAGCACCACCGGCAGGACGCCTTCACCTGGACACCGCCCAATCCGGTGTACTGGCTGGTTTGCGACATCGTCGACAAGCCGGCGCGGGTGGCCGCGCGCATGGCCGACTGGCTGGAGGCTGGCTGGTGCCGCGAGGCGGTATTCAACCTGAAGCTGCCGATGAAGCAGCGCTGGCAGGCGGCGCGGGACTGCCTGCAGCAGGTGCGCGGGCGGCTGGACGCCGCGGGGATCCCGCATGCGCTGCAGGCGCGCCAGCTCTACCACGACCGCGAGGAGATCACGGTGCACGTGCGTCGGCTCGACGCCTGAGTTCGCCCCGGGCCCGCGGACCCGCGCGGGACAGGCCCCGGTGTGGCGATGCCCGTTGCCGCGTCACTCGCCCTGGACGGTAATGGTAAGCATGCGTGTGTGCGCGGCGTAGCGGTGTTCCCAGAGGAACAGGCCCTGCCAGGTGCCGAGCACCAGGCGGCCGCGCCCCACTGGCACGGTCAGGTCGTTGTCGGTGAGCATGGCGCGGGCGTGTGCGGCCATGTCGTCGTCGCCTTCCATGTCGTGGCGGTAGGCGGGGTCTCCGTCCGGGGCCATGCGCGCGATCAGGGTCTCCAGGTCGCGGCGCACGTCGGGGTCGGCGTTCTCGGTCACCAGCAGCGAGGCGCTGGTGTGGTGCTGGAAGACGTGACAGGTCCCGGTGGTGATGCCGGAGGCGCGCACGACGTCCTCGACCTGGCGGGTGATCAGGGTGGTTCCGCGCCCGTCGGTGCGGATCTGGATGCTGTCCTGGTATACGGCCACGCGGTACTCCGTTGCGGCTGGGGGTTGGGGCGCAACAGATTGCGCGGGCACGGCACGGCATGCAAACCCGGAGGGCCAGGGCCGGCGTGGCGTGGGGGTGCGGCCTCAGCTATCGCTGCCGCGCGCGCAGGGGGCTGCGGCCTCGATGCGTTCGCGGCGCTCGCGGCGTTCGCGCTGGCGCCGGCGTTCCTCGGGGTCGACTGGTTGCGCCCAGGGCTTGACCAGCGGCATCGCGAAGTCCATACCGGGTCCGACGACGCGGATGTGGCCGCGGTAGGCGATGTGGATCGGCGGCGCCGGGAGCACCGCGCTGTGCACGCGTAGGGTCTCGTGGTCGGCCTCGACATCGAGGATGTGGCGGCGGTAGTACAGGCGCGCGCGCAGCCGGCGCACGCCGTCCGGGAGCACCGGGTCCAGGTGCAGTATGTCCTCGCGCGTCTCGATGCCGAGGAAGCAGCGCTGCACGATGTCGATGGACCCGGCCATGGCGCCGGTATGGATCCCCTCGGGGGTGGTCCCGCCCTGGAGGTCGTGGATGTCGCTGTCCAGCACCGTGCAGAACAGCCGCCATGCGTGTTCGCGATCGGAACGCGCCAGCACCCAGGCATGGCTGACGAAGCTCAGGGTGGAGCCGTGCGAGGTGCGCCGCAGGTAATAGTCGACGTTGCGCGGGATCAGGTCGGGGTCGAAGCGGTAGCCGAGCTTCTCGAAGATCAGCTGCAGCTCCTCGGCCGTGAACAGGTAGAACAGCATCAGCACGTCGGCCTGCTTGGAGGCCCGGTATCGGTTGGGGCTGTCGCCCGCGGCCTCGAGGATGCGGTCGAGGCGCATGTTGAGCCCGTATTTGCGCCCGTAGTGCTCCCAGTCCAGTTCCTCGAGCTCTCCGTAGCCCTCGAACTGGCTGATGACCGGCTGGCCATCGGGGTCCTCGTGAAACGGGATGCGCAGGCGGCGGCTGAGGGTCTCCCAGTGATCGCGGTCTTCCGGCCCGATGCCGAGGCGGTCGCACAGGGCCTCGCGCTCGCCGGCCGGCATCAGCTCCCAGACATCCACCGCGCGCGACATCAGCCAGGCGACCATCACGTTGGTGTAGGCGTTGTTGTCGAGGCCGCCTTCCTGCTCGGGATCCACGCCGGGGTAGGCGTCGTGGTATTCGTCGGGCCCCATCACCCCGCGGATGTCGTAACGGTCATCCTCCGGGTCGTGGGTGGCGACGGAGGCCCAGAAACGGGCGATCTCCAGCATCATCTCCGCACCCTCGGCGTGCAGGAAGCCGTGGTCCTGGGTCACCTCCCAGTAGTGCCAGATGTTGTAGGCGACGGCGGCGTTGATGTGCCACTGGCGGTGGGTGTTGTCCGGCAGCCAGCGGCCGGACTCCGGGTTCAGGTGCAGCCGCTGGCTTTCCTCGCGGCCGCTGGCACCCGACTGCCAGGGGAACAGTGCGCCGCTATGCCCGGCCTCGCGCGCGGCGCGGCGCGCCTCGGGCAGGCGGCGGTAGCGGTACAGCAGCAGCGCATGGGTCAGGGCCGGGCGGCGCAGGTTGAGAAACGGGAAGATGAACAGCTCGTCCCAGAAGATGTGCCCGCGATAGGCCTCGCCGTGCCAGCCGCGGGCGGGCACGCCGACGTCCATTTCGGTGGTGTGTTCGGAGACGGTCTGCAGCAGGTGGAAGGTGTGCAGGCGCAGCTTCATCTCCGCCTCGCTGTTGCCTTCGGGGGCGCCGCAGGTGTCGGTCTCGGCCTCCAGGCTGATGTCGAAGTCGTCCCACAACTGCTGCCAGGCGCGGCGGTGGACCTGCAGCAGGCTGTCGAACGGCGGGGCGTCTTCCAGCAGGCGGATGCCGGCTTCCAGCGGCTCGCTGATGGCGTAGTCGCGCGAGGAGTGCAGCGCGACCCGTTTTTCCACCGTGATCGGGGCCGCTTCCCGGGCCTCCACCTCGAGCAGCAGCACGGCCTCGACCTCGCTGTCGTCGCGGCTGACGGCGGCGGGGAGCGGTGCGCCGTCGGCAGCGTGGACGCGGGTGGAGGTCACCACTGCGACCTCCAGCCGGGACTGCAGGGTGCGCGCGCGCAGCGCGGCCAGGCAGGCGCCATCCCGGCTCTCCGGGGCCGGCAGGTGGGCAATCTCCAGCACCTCCAGGTGGCGGCCGGTCAGGTCGCGGTAGCGCTCGACGCCGTCGTTGATCACGCCGCCATCGATCGCCGAGCGGATTCGCAGCGGGCCGCTCCAGTCCACCGGGGTCAGGGTGACCTGCAGCGCGCCCAGGTGCGGGTGGTCCATGCTGACGAATCGGCGCTCCTCCCACAGCATGCTGTGCCCGGCCTCGTCGGTGAAGCGGAAGCGCCGCGACAGCACGCCCTCGCGCAGGTCCAGCTCCTGACGGTAGTCGCGCACCGTGACCGCGTCGATGCGGAACCACGGGCCGTCGGCGATGGCGATGGTGAGCGGCAGCCAGTCGGGGAGGTTCACCAGGTCCTCGTTCTCCACCTCGCGCCCGGCCACGGTGGCGGAGGTGCGGTTGTAGCCGCCGGCCAGATAGGTGCCGGGATAGTGCACCCCCGGGCGGGCGCAGCGGCCCTCGCGGGTGCCGCTGTCGGTGACCGCGCCGCGGGTGCAGAAATAGCCATTGCCCGTGGTGCACAGGGCCTCGCGCAGGCCCTGTTTGTCGGGTTCGTAGCCATCAAAGGAGAGGTGCCAGCGGGACATGGGGTCTCCGGTTGCTCAGTGGTTCCCTCGGGCGTTCAGCAGGCGTGCGAGGACTTCGAGGAAGCGGCGCACGCCTTCGGTGTCGTCCAGTGCCAGGTCGGCGGCGGTGGGGCGGTCTTCCTCGCCGCGTACCGCAATGCCGAGCCCGGTGCCGGCGAGGGCCTCGAAGGCGTCCTCGTCGGTGATGTCGTCGCCCAGGTAGATCGGCAGGACATCGTCCCGGTCCAGGTCCAGGCGCCGGAGCAGCCAGTGCACCGCACGCCCCTTGTGCCAGTTGGTTCGCGGCTGCGCCTGGAATACCTTCTTGCCGTGGCTCAGGGCGAGACCCGGGTGCCGGTCGAGGATCTCGCGCACCAGTTCCTCGGTGCGTTCGGCATCCTCGGCCGCGGCCCGGCGTACATGCACGGCGAGGGAGAAGGTCTTGCGCTCGAGCTGCACACCGGGCATGCCGGCATCCTCCAGCGCCTGCTGCAGGGCGGCCTCGGTATCGTCGAGTTCGTCGAGGTAGTGCTCGCCCTGACCCAGACGCTCGTGAAAGCCGTCCGGGCCGGCGACCTCGAAGCCGTGGCTGCCGGAGTAGTAGGCGTCCTCCAGGTCGACCCGGCGCCGCACGTCGTCCAGGTCGCGCCCGGAGATCACCGCCAGCGGGCAGCATCCGGCGAGCCGGGCGAGGACCTCGCGCATGGGCGCGGACAGCACCGCCGCGTCCGGGTCTTCCACGATCGGGCTCAGGGTGCCGTCGTAGTCGAGGAACAGGGCGGGCCGGCGCTCTTCCAGGTGTTCGCGCAGCAGGGCCTCGGCATCCTCGAGGGTGGGCAGGGCGTCGAGTGTTGCCACCGCGAGCCCGGTGTCGCCCAGCCGCAGCGCGGCGCAGTCGGAGATGACCACCTGCGCGCCGGCCTCGCGGTAGCGCTCGCCGTGGTCGCGGCTGCGGTCGATGCCGACGAGCAGGGCAAAGCCGCCGCGCTGCCCGGCCTCGATGCCCACCGGGGCGTCCTCCACCAGCGCGGCCTCGTCCGGCGCGACGCCCAGGGCCTCGGCGCAGGCCACCGGCAGATCGGGTGCCGGCTTGCCGGGCAGGTCGTCGTCGGCGGCATCCTCGCCGTCGATGATGGCGTCGAACAGGTCGGTGATCCCGGCACTCTCCAGCACCCGGCGGCCGTTGCGGCTGGAGGTGAACACGCCGCAGCGCACGCCGGCGGCGCGCAGTTCGCCCAGCAGGCGGCGGCTGCCGGGAAACACCGCCACCGGGTGCTCGTCCAGCCACTCGCGGAAGTAGCGGTTCTTCAGGTTGCCCAGGGCGTGCAGGGTCGAGGTGCCGGGGGCATCGCCGGGCTCGCCACGTGGCAGTTCGATGCCGCGCGCGGCGAGGAAGTCGGCCAGGCCCTCCAGCCGCGGCTTGCCGTCCACGTGTAGCCGGTATTCGCCGACCGCGTCAAACGGTTCCTGGTCGGGCGCGATGCGCGGCAGGGCCTCGTCGAACATGCGCTTCCACGCCGCCGCGTGGGCCTCGGCGGTGTCGGTGATCACCCCGTCCATGTCGAATACCACGCCCTTCACGCGCATCGGGGCAGGCACGGATTCCGTCCGGCTCATGCGGCGCCCTCCGGTGGCCGGCGCCGGGGTGCCCGGGTGCTGCCGGGTTCGGAGTCGTGTCGATGCGGGTCCTGGATATGCGCAGGCAACATGGCGTTCGGCTCAGACAAGGTCGATCCGGTCGGCGGCACGGTGGTGGAGGCCGACCATCAGGGTGAGGTAGTCGCGCAGCTGACGGGTCAGCAGGAAGTTCTCGCGTACCAGTTCGCGTGCGTTGTCGCCCATGTGCTGGATCTTTTCCGGGGCCTGCAGCAGATAGCGGATGCGCAGTGCGGCACCCTCGGGCGTGTTGACGAGGAACCCGGTGTGATAGTTGCTGACCTGCAGGCGGATGCCGCCGGTGTCGCCGCCGATCACCGGCTTGCCCTTCCACATGGCTTCGGTGACGGTGAGTCCGAAGCCCTCGCGGGTCGATTTCTGCAGAACGATGTGCGCCGCGCGCTGCAGGGCGTTGATGCCGCGGTGGGCGTCCGGGGGCAGGGTGAGGATGCGGATGTGCGGGTCGTTGTCGGAGGCCTCGCGCACTTCGGCCAGCACCGCGTCGCCCTCCGGGTCGTCGGTGGCGGTGCCGCCGGCAAGCACCAGCTGCAGGCGGGGCACGAAGCGCCGCGCCATCCGGAACGCCTCGACCACTCCGACCGGGTCCTTGAAGCGGTCGTAGCGGGAGATCTGGGCAATGATCGGGCTCTCCGGGTCCAGCTCGAAGCGGTGGTAGATGGCGTCGATCTCCTCCTGCGGCAGGTCGATGTTCTTGTCGCTCAGGGGATCGATGCTGGGCGCGATGATGTATTCCGGGTGCGGCAGGGCGCGGGTGAACTGCGGCAGCGAGAAGATGCTGGCGTCAAACGCGCGAACGTGGCGCTCCAGGAACCGCCAGACATGCCGCTGTGGCCGGCTGGCGTCGATGTGGCAGCGCCAGACCCATTGGCCACCGCGGTTCGGGCAGTGGCGCAGCAGGGCGGCTGGCTGCGGATCGTGGATCACCACGAAGTCGGCGTCCTCCAGCAGCGGGCGCAGTCTCGCCGCGTTTTGCGCGTTGACCTCCTCGTAATGCTGCAGCAGACGATCCGGGATCTGGATGCGGCTGCCCTGCAGGGCGTTGTGCATCTGCTTGGTGCATTCGTAGAAGTCGGCGTCCCCGCTGATCACTTCCCAGTGGGTGTCGATCCCCAGCTCGCGGCTGAGTGGTACCAGCTTGTGCAGGATCTCGGCCACGCCGCCCCCAAGGCGCGTCGAGTTGACGTGGACCACGCTGCGCCCCTGCAGCGGTGCGGACAGCTGGCGCAGGTGGCGGATGATGTCCTCGCCGGCGACCGCCGCATAGGCCTCCAGCAGCGAGCTCACGCCACGCCCTCGCCGAAGTGGCGCCGAAACAGCGCCCCCAGCTGGTCGCGCAGTTCCGACAGGGTGTTGAAGTAGGGATCGATGTCGGCGAGGGCATCGACCAGCTCCTGGTGCTCGCGGTCGAACCCCGCGAGCCAGGCGCTGAAGTCGTCGGTGCGATCCGGCGTGCGCCGGCGGGCATCGACGAAATGGTAGAACACGCTGCTCAGCGGCATGCGCGGGATGTGTCCTGCGAGGTCGCGATAGTCACCAGCCTCGAAGCCGGCGTCGAACACGACGATCTGCGCATGGATGAATTCGAACACCTGGGTGGCCGGGATCCACTCGAGGAACGGCGTGTCCTCCAGCCGCTGGTCGATGTATTCCAGGATCACCAGGCGCAGCTCCTCGACGTCGTCGTATTCGTCGGGATCGACCATCGCCAGCTGCTCCGCGAGCACGTCGTCACGCACGGCGTGGTGGACCCAGGCGGCGAAGTCGTTGTGGTATTCGCGCTCCTCGAAGCGTGGCTGCAGCAGCGCGCCCCAGAAGTGGTAATAGAGCGTGTCGCGCCCGGACTGCACCAGGTGGTCGCGGAGCTCCTTCAGGGAGCTGGCCCGGCGGCCGGAGGCGATCGGGATCAGTGCGCAGTCGCGGAAGCGGAAGGGTGCCGCCGGCGGTGCGTGCTCGAATCCGGGTCCGTTCATGGTGGCACGCCTTTCCTCTGCCCGTGTTCGCTACTTGCGCCGCGTGCGTTCGTGACGCTGCTCGCGGCCGATCAGGCGTACCAGGTCTTCCAGCTGTTCGGAGATCAACTCCAGCACGTCATCCACGCTGAGGATGCCGATCAGGGTCCCGCGGTTGTCCACCACCGGGACGCGGCGTACCCCCTTGTCGCGCATCACTTCGATGACCTCCATCAGTCCGGTCTTCTCCGGCACGGTGACCAGCTCGTAGCTCATCACGTCGCCGATGGTGACTTCGTCCAGATCGACGCCCTCCGCGAGGATCTCCAGCACCACGTCGCGATCGGTCAGGATGCCGCGCGGGATCGGATGCCGCCCTGCGTCGCGCGCCACGACCACCACCGTGCCCACATGATGCTCGCGCATCATGTTCACCGCCGTGCGCACGGATTCCTGTTCCTCCACCACGATCACGTCGCGGTTTGCGTATTCGCCTGCGGACATGGACGTACTCCCGCCATCAGCATGATTTGTTCAACCGGGACCGATCCGGCCTCGTGCGGTCCGGATCCTGCGGCTTCCGGAAAACGGCCCTGTGAGGCCTCGGGCAGTCCCGGAAAATCGCCGTTGTCGCTTTCATGGAAAATAGTCCATCAATCCGCAGCGCGCAGTCTCGGGCTCGCGGATTCGGCACTACGGGATACGGGCGAGGACCTCCCCGAAGGCATCAGGGACGCAGCGATGCGGGGTCCGTTATCGCCAGCAGTGGGAGGGCAGGTGGTCATCGACCAGGAGGCCACCGCGGAGGGGAGCCGCGAGCCCGGGTCGTCGCTGTACGGTTTCGGGATATGTCCATGGTGGACAGTTGAGTGGACAGAACCCGCGATCATGGCGGGTTCGGGCCCGACGCGTGGTCCGCGACAGCTGTACCGGACACAAAAAAGCCACCCGAAGGTGGCTGATTCAATGGTAAGAACTGGTGGAGGCGGCGGGAATCGAACCCGCGTCCGCAGGCCCTCCGCCCTCGGCTCTACATGCTTATCCCGTCTTTCAGTTTAACCAGCCGCTACCCGACAGGCAGGGAAAACAACTGGCGATCCCGGTTGAGTTTTAATGGATCCACGCCGGGCGCGCTTCACCACGAGCTTATGAGAGTCGACGCCCGATACTGGACGCATAAGCACGGCTCCAGTCGGACGGCATCTACCGGTTTTTAAGCGGCGAGTGCGTAGTTGTCGTCGTTGGCAACTATTTTTTTGCGGTGATTTTTACGAGGCTCACCACATCCTCGGCATGCACCTAAGGTTTCGCGACCCGCGTCGAATCCAAGTCGCCCCCTTGCAGTTACATTGACAGTGTAACCCATCGGAGGTTCCCGGACCATCGCAAACTCCCCGGCCGGACGGGCTGGGGAGAACCCACGCGGCAGCGGTAGCCCCTTCCACCGCCCTTGCCGCCGCATGGTCTCTGGCAGGGCCGGGGCGGCTTGGTTCGGCATTTGCGTCACGGAGGATCCGATCCGGGACCGGGTCCGGTACAATGCGCGGCTTTTGGCACGTCTGGTTTCGAGGAAGCGCAATGCGGTTTGTGGAAGGGGGTATCGCCGTCTCGTCGTTTCGGCTGCGGGCACTGGAGGCCGGCCTGCGGGCGAGCGTCCCCGACGCGGGCCCGCTCGCGGCACGGTTTGTCTACTTTATCGAGCCTCGGCGGCGTCTGACGACGGAGGAGGATGCGGTCCTGGATCACCTGCTGCGCGAGGGCGAGGCCTGGCAGGAGCCCGAGTTTGATGTTCAGCGTGAGCTGGTGGTGATCCCGCGCTTCGGCACGATCAGCCCGTGGTCGTCCAAGGCCACCGAAATCGCGCACCACGCCGGCCTGGAAGAGGCCATTGTGCGGATCGAGCGCGGCATTCACTGGCAGATCGGTGGGCAGGGAGCCAGGGGGGCGGCCCTGGAAGCCCTTGGGGACCTCCTGCACGACCGGATGACCGAGACGGTCATCGAGGATCCGGCGGAGGCGGCGCGGCTGTTCCAGTCCGAGACGCCGCGCTCGCTGGGTCGTGTGGAGCTGGGCGACGACCCGCGGCGGGCGCTGGAAGCTGCCAATGTCGATCTGGGGCTCGCGCTGTCGCCGGACGAGATCGAGTATCTGGCGGAGGGATACGCCGCGCTCGGGCGTGCGCCCACCGATGCCGAGCTGATGATGTTCGCCCAGGCGAACTCCGAACACTGCCGCCACAAGATCTTCAACGCCGCCTGGATCCTGGATGGCGAGGCGGACGAGCGCACGCTGTTCGGGATGATCCGCAGCACCCACCAGCAACACCCGGAGCGCGTGCTGTCCGCCTACAGCGACAACGCCTCGGTGATCGCCGGGCACGCAGGGCTCCGCCTGATGCCGGATGCGGTCACCGGCGAGTATCAGCGCGAATCGCTGGATCTGCCGATCCTGATGAAGGTGGAAACCCACAACCATCCGACTGCGATCTCACCGTTCCCGGGTGCCGCCACGGGCTCGGGCGGCGAAATCCGCGACGAGGGGGCCACCGGACAGGGTTCCAAACCCAAGGCGGGGTTGACGGGGTTTACCGTCTCCAATCTACAGATCCCCGATCTGCCGCAGCCGTGGGAGCGCGACTTCGGCCGGCCGCAGCGCATCGAGAGTGCGCGCCAGATCATGCTGGACGGCCCGATCGGCGCCGCCGCATTCAATAACGAGTTCGGTCGCCCCGCGCTGGCTGGATACTTCCGCACCTTCGAGATGGCGCTGCCGCGCCCGGACGGGAGCGAGGTCCTGTACGGCTACCACAAGCCCATCATGCTGGCCGGCGGGCTGGGGTCGATCCGCGGCGAGCACGTGCACAAGCAGGATGTGCCCCCGGGCACGCCGATCGTGGTCCTGGGCGGGCCGGCGATGCTGATCGGCCTGGGCGGCGGGGCGGCCTCGTCGATGGCCAGTGGCGCCAGTGCGGAACAGCTCGACTTCGCCTCGGTGCAGCGGGGCAATCCGGAGATGGAGCGGCGTTGCCAGGAGGTGATCGATCGCTGCACCGCGCTGGGGGCGCAGAACCCGATTCGTTCGATCCATGATGTGGGTGCGGGCGGCCTTTCCAATGCGATCCCCGAGATCCTCGACGATGCCGGTCGGGGCGGTGTGATCGAAATGCGGGAGGTCCCGACCGCCGAGCCGGGGCTGTCGCCGATGGAGCTGTGGTGCAACGAGGCGCAGGAACGCTATGTGCTGGCGGTGGACGCCGCCCGTCTGGAAACGTTCCGCATGCTGGCCGAGCGCGAGCGGGCGCCGTTCGCGGTGGTCGGACGCGCCACCGAGGAGGGTCACCTGAAGGTCGAGGACCGGCTGTTCCACGAGCCGCCCGTCGACATGCCCATGGGGATGCTGCTCGGCAAGACGCCGCGCATGACGCGCGAGGATCGCCGCACGGCACCGCCGGCCACCGACTTTGACGCGGGCGCCTGCCCGCTGGATGAGGCGGTACGGCGCGTGCTGCAGATGCCGGCGGTGGCGGCCAAGCACTTCCTGATCACGATCGGCGATCGCAGTGTGGGCGGCCTGGTTGCGCGCGACCAGATGGTCGGCCCGTGGCAGGTACCGGTGGCCGACTGCGCGGTGACGCTGACCGACTTCGAGGGCTATACCGGCGAGGCGATGGCCATGGGCGAGCGTACGCCCCTGGCGATCCTCTCCGGCCCGGCCTCCGGGCGCATGGCGATCGGCGAGGTCGTGACCAATATGGCTGCCGCCGATATCGACAGTACCGACAGGATCCGACTGTCCGCTAACTGGATGGCCGCCGCGGGCGTCCCCGGAGAGGACGCGAACCTGTTCGATACGGTACGCGCGGTGGCCGAGGACGTGTGCCCGGGGTTGGGGATCTCGATCCCGGTCGGCAAGGACTCGCTGTCGATGCGAACGGTCTGGGAGACCGGGAGTGGCGAGGCGCGCGACATGCATGCGCCGGTATCGCTGATCGTCTCGGGATTCGCACCGGTGGTCGATGTCCGCCGCAGCGTGACGCCCGAACTGAATCCGGATGCGGACCCGGCCCTGTGGCTCATCGACCTGGGCGAGGGGCATACGCGCATGGGCGGTTCGGCGCTGGCCCAGGCCTGGGGGCATATCGGGCGCGAGGCACCGGATCTGGTCGATGTGGCACGACTGCGGGGCTTCTTTGACGTGATCACGGGGCTGCGCCGCAAGGGGCTGCTGACCGCGTATCACGACCGCTCCGATGGTGGCCTGTTCACCACGCTCGTGGAAATGGCCTTTGCCGGTCGCTGTGGCCTGGATGTGACGGTCCCCGACGACCATCGGGCTCAGGAATGGCTGTTCAACGAGGAACTGGGTGCGGTGGTACAGCTGGCGCCGGGGGCGGAGGCCGCGCTTCGTGACGGGCTGAACGCCGTCGGGCTGGGCGCGCACCTGCATCGCGTTGCGACCCTGCGCGTGGACGACCATATCCTGGTGCGCCAGGGGCCGAAGGACCTGCTGGAGTCCACCCGCGCGCAGCTCCAGGGCGAGTGGCAGGCGACCTCGTCCGCGATGCAGCGCCTGCGTGACGATCCCGAGTGTGCCGACGAGGAGCTCTCGCGGGTCGAGGCGGACGGGGGACTGGTTGCGCGTGTCGGTTTCGATCCTTCGGAGGACCTTGCCGCTCCCCTGATCGCGACCGGTGTCCGTCCGCGCGTCGCGATTCTGCGCGAGCAGGGGGTGAATGGGCAGCTGGAGATGGCTGCGGCATTCGAGCGTGCCGGGTTTCAGCCGGTGGATGTACACATGACGGACCTGCTCTCCGGGCGGCGGGCGCTGGACGAGATGCAGGGTCTTGCCGTCTGCGGCGGGTTTTCCTACGGGGACGTGCTCGGCGCCGGGGGTGGCTGGGCCCAGACTATCCTGAACCATGCCGCGCTGCGCGATCAGTTTCAGGCCTTCTTCGACCGTACCGACAGCTTTACGCTCGGGGTCTGCAATGGCTGCCAGATGCTGTCCCATCTGGCCCCGCTGATCCCCGGGGCGGACCACTGGCCGCGCTTTGTGCGCAACCGTTCCGAGCAGTTCGAGGCGCGGCTGTCGCTGGTGCGGGTGGAGCCGGGCCCCTCGGTGCTGCTGGACGGCATGGGCGGGTCCCTTCTTCCGGTGGTGGTCTCGCACGGGGAGGGCCGCGTCGCGTATCGGGAAGAGGCCCCGGTGCACGACCAGGCGGCGCTGCGCTACGTCGAGGCGGACGACACGCCAGCTGCGCGCTATCCGGCCAACCCCAACGGCTCGCCCGGGGGGGCGACGGGTTTCACTTCGCAGGATGGGCGCGCGACGATCATGATGCCGCACCCGGAACGCGTATTCCGTACGGTACAGCACAGCTGGCACCCGCGGGACTGGGGCGAGGACGGTCCCTGGATGCGGCTGTTCCGCAACGCGCGCGTGTTTGTGGGCTGATCGTCTATAAGCGTCTGTACAAGCCGCGCAAGCGCGGCGGGAACCTGACCCGTCGGTAACCAGGAGGTCCGATGACGGCGAGCGAATGGAGCGAATACCTGGGGGATGATCTGCGAGTGACCAGCTCGCTCGCGATCGGCCCGTCCCAGCGAGCCTTTACCGACCCGGGGCTCGCGCAGCGTCTGATCGAGAGCCTGGACCTGTTCGACGACACGCATCCGCGTTCGGTCCCGCACGAAGACGAAGCGGCACCCGAGATCCAGCGCCTGGAGCACAAGCTTGATCTGTTGCTGCATCTGGTGGCCGAGTCGCTGCACCCGGAACGCCCGGCCCCCGTGGAGGCGACTTTGTCGCGCCACGGGCTTGTGTTGCCGGCAGGCACCGTTCCGGAGGATTGTGACAGGGTGGAGATCTACCTCAGCCGTCTCCTGCCGCAGCCTTGTGTGCTGGGTGTCGAGAGTCCGACTACTGCCGGAAACGTCCAGCTGATGCGCTGGACCGGCATGGAGGACAGCCTGCGCGAAGCGCTCGGGCGCTGGATCTTCCGGCTTCACCGACGCGAGATTGCCGACAAACGACAGAAAGTTGACGGCGGTCACAACTAGCCCGATACTGAGATGCTCATCACACATTTGTATGGGTTTGCCGAAGACCCTGCATGAGTTAACTCAGTCTGCTAGCGGTGGCCGGAATGACGGATCTGAACGGGCGCGACCAGGAACTACGGATAGCTCTCACCGGTGAACCCGGCGCAGCCCGCGATACGCAGGCGATCCTGACGTGTCTTGGCTGCGAAACCGAATCCCACCAAAGCCCCGAGGCGCTGCTCGACCGCGGTTCCGATGCCGCTGCGGTGTGGTGGTGCGGCCCGGGGGCGGAACTCGACTCGCGCTTGCTAGAGGGTCTCAACGACCAGACCACCGTGGTCGTTCAGCCAACCGATGGCGAAACGGTCAACGCGCCGGGCTCGGGTTGCGTGGTCGAACATCCGTTGTCGATCGCCCAGGTCAGTCAGGTCCTGCAGTGGCTGCGCTACGGGCGCGAGCCAGGACACGACGACATGCCCGGTCTGGTGGGGGTGCACCCCACCATGCTGGCGGTCAAGCGTCTCGTCGCGCAGGTGGCGCGTACCGATGCGACCGCGCTTATCCTCGGGGAGACGGGATCCGGCAAAGAGGTCATCGCACGCGCGATTCATGCGGCCTCCGATCGTGCCGACAAGCCCTTTGTCGCAGTCAACTGTGGGGCGATCCCGGCCGATCTGCTGGAAAGCGAGTTGTTCGGCCACGAAAAAGGGGCATTCACGGGTGCGTTTACCGCCCGCACGGGTCGCTTCGAACTGGCCGGCGACGGGACGCTGTTCCTGGACGAGATTGGCGACATGCCGCTGCCGATGCAGGTAAAGCTGCTGCGCGTGCTGCAGGAGCGGGTGTTCGAACGGGTTGGTTCGAACAAGTCGGTCTCCACCAACGCCCGGATCATCGCGGCCACCCATCGCAACCTGGATGACGCGGTGGCCGAAGGCAGCTTCCGCCAGGATCTGTTCTTCCGGCTGAATGTATTTCCCATCGAACTGCCCCCGCTGCGCGAGCGCGCCAGCGACATCCCGTCGCTGGTGGCTGCGCTGGAGGACCGGCTGCGGGAGCAGGGCATGACGCCGGCGCATCTGACGCCGGCCGTGATGGCGCACCTGAGCCAGCTGCCGTGGCAGGGCAACATACGCGAACTGGCGAATCTGCTGGAACAGCTGGCCATCATGTATCCCGACCTCCCGGTGGATCTCGGTCAGCTGCCCCCGCGTGTCCGTCCCGAGGGAATCGATGACCTGACCGTGCCGCCGCAGGCCGATGCCAACGGCCAGGTTGCCAATGTCCCGAATGGGGCGCTGGGAGTGGCGCGCGAGGGTCTCCCGCCCGAAGGTGTCGACCTGCGCGGCTATCTGAATGACCTGGAGCGCGAGATGATCGTCGCCGCGCTGAACGAAACGGGCCAGGTCGTGGCCCGGGCCGCCCGGCGCCTCGGCATGCGGCGTACGACGCTGGTCGAGCGCATGCGCAAGTTCGGACTGGGCAAGGGCTGACGGAACATTCGCCGGACTCTACATCGTCGGGAAGCCGTCATCTAATGATGGTCCTGCAGTCCTAAGACCCGACGATGAATTGACGGCGAGCATCCGGAATATACCCTAAGTCTCTGTAATACAACCTTAATTGCTGTTCTGGCTCGGTTCTTGCTGGTTGCCTCCCGAACTTCCGAGGAACCGGTTTATGTCCAGAGCGACCATTCTCCTAGTCGATGCGGAACCCGCGCTGCGCGAGGCAGTGGTGCGCGTGCTGGCGACGATCCCCAGGGTACGGCTGGAGTCCTGTCCGGGTGACGAACTTTCCGATGCGCTGGAGAGGCATCGCCCGCGCGCGGTACTGGTGGCGCATCGTGGCGTTCGGCGTGACTGGAGCGCCCTGAACGGGCAGGTGCCGGTCGCCGCCGTTGGACACGACGCGGCACACGACGACGAGATCCGGGCCCTGCGCGAGGGCCTGACTGCCCATTTCGCGCTCCCCGACATGGCCGAGCCCATGGCCGAGTGGCTGCGTTCGGTCGTCAAGCCGTCTCCCGGGATCGTGGTCCCCCGCATGGTGGCGCAGAGCGCCTCGATGCAACTGCTGGATGCCTTTGTATCGCGGATTGCCGCGAGCCCGGCCACGGTATTCGTGACCGGCGAATCGGGCGTGGGCAAGGAGGTGCTGGCGCGGCAGGTGCACGCGCGTTCGCCGCGTGCCAACGGGCCGTTCGAGGCCGTCAACTGCGCGGCGTTGCCGGAGACGATGCTGGAGGCCCTGTTGTTCGGGCATGCCAAGGGTGCGTTCACCGGGGCGCTGGAGGCGCGGCCGGGAAAGTTCGTCCAGGCGCATGGCGGGACGTTGTTGCTCGACGAGGTCACCGAGATCCCGGTCAACCTGCAGGCGAAGCTGCTGCGCGTGCTTCAGGAACGCGAAGTGGAGCCGCTCGGCGGGCGGCAAAGCCGACGTATCGACGTGCGAGTGATCGCCACCTCGAACCGCGACCTGCGCGAAGCCCTGGCCGAAGGCGTGCTGCGCGATGACCTGTACTACCGTCTGAATGTCTTCCCCGTCTGGATCCCGCCGCTGCGCGAGCGCCCGGAGGATATCGTTCCGCTGGCGCGCACCCTGCTGCGTCGGTTGAGCGGCAATGCATTGACTGATCTCGACACCTCGGCCCAGAGGCGCCTGGTCGAGCATGACTGGCCGGGCAATGTTCGCGAGCTGGCGAATGTGATGGAACGTGCAGTCACGCTGCACGACCCGGCACGCGGATCGACCATTGGTGTGGAGGCGATCTGGCTGGACCTGGATATGCTGATGCCCTGGGGCACACACGAGTGTCAGGCATCGGACACGGGTGAGTTCGATGACTGCCGGCCCGCCGACGAGAACTCGACGCCGATGCTGGAACAGACCCTGCAGACCCAGGAGAGCCGGGTCATCCTGAATGTATTGCGCGAGTCGGGCGGGCGTCGCAAGGAGGCGGCGGAGCGACTGGGAATCAGCCCCAGAACATTGCGTTACAAGATCGCCCGGCTGCGCGAGTCGGGATTCGCGGTGCCTTCTTCAGGGAACTAGGGCGATCACTGGCACGGGCCTTGCTTTCTGCTATGGCGAAGCTGCCGGGGCCCACAGGGCGATTGCCGGACGAGGCGGTCACGCGTAGGGCCAAACGTCTTTCGTGCCGCGCGTGGTGGTGAAAAGGGGAGTTGAATCATGAGCGAGATGCAGATTCAGAACGTACTGGCCCAGATGCGCCAGCTGACCCAGAACTCGGGCGTGGAGCAAACCAATCCCACGCAGCAGCCGGGTCAGGTTGGCGGTGCGGACTTCCAGAACGTGCTGCGTGACTCGCTACGCGGGGTGAATGAAGTGCAGCAGGATGCAAGCGATCTTCAGACCCGTTTCGAACTCGGCGACGAGAATGTCAGCCTGCCGCAGGTCATGGTCGCGATGAACAAGTCCAGCCTCGCATTCGAGGCGACGAACCAGGTACGCAATCGGCTTCTGAACGCGTATCAGGAAATCATGCGGATGCAGGTCTGACGCCGGGACCTTACGGAGAATAAGCACCCATGGCCGAGAACGCACAAACCCTGCCCGCCGTGATCACCGGCGGTTTTCGCGAGTTCAATGGCATGCCGGCCGGTCGCCAGCTTGCGCTGCTGGGCATGCTGGCCGGCGCGATCGTGGTGATCGTGGCCGTGCTGTACTGGGCCTTCCGGCCGACCTATGTGCCACTGTTCCCGCGCATGGAAAGCGAGGAGGCCGCGGAAGTCGTGCAGGCGCTCTCGCAGGCCGGTATCTCCTATGAGGTGGATTCCACCACCGGACAGGTGAAGGTGCCGCAGGGGGATGTGGCCGAGGCCCGCCTGCAGCTGGCATCGGAGGGCCTGCCGCGCTCCGGCGATGTGGGCTTCGAACTGTTGCAGGAAGATACGGGGCTGGGTACCAGCCGCATGATTGAGGGGGCCCGCTTCCATCGCGCGATGGAGGGAGAGCTTGCGCGCACCGTTGCCTCCCTGGACGCGGTCGAGCGTGCACGGGTGCATATTGCGCAGGCGGAAGAGTCAGTATTTGTACGCGATCGCCGCCCAGCGAGTGCCTCGGTGGTCGTTCACCTGCGGGGGAGTCGTTCCCTGTCGGATTCCCAAGTGTCGTCGATCGTGCACCTGGTGGCCTCGAGTACCTCGGAGTTGGAGCCGGAGAGTGTGACCGTGGTCGACCAGCGCGGACGGCTGCTGACGCAGGACGGAGGCGATCGCGGTGGCATGGGGAATAGTGACCGGCTCTCGTACTCGCGCGAGGTCGAGCAGCGCTATGCGGAACGCATCCATGACCTGCTCGCACCGATCGTGGGCTCGGACAAGGTGCGCGTTCAGGTCAACGCCGATATCGATTTCTCGCAGGTGGAACGCACCGAGGAACTCTACGATCCGGAGACCATTGCCCTGCGGTCGGAGCAGACGCGCGAGGACGAGCGCACCGGAATGGATGGCGGCCCGACCGGGGTCCCCGGGGCGCTGACGAATCAGCCGCCGGAAGGTGGCGCGGTGGAAGATCCAGAGGGCGAGGTGGCGCCGGCACCGTTGCCGAGCAATCGCAGCGCGAATGTCACCCGCAACTACGAGGTGGATCGGCGCATCAATCATATCCGCGAGGCACCGGGCGGTATTCGCCGAGTGTCCACCGCGGTGGTTGTGGACTTTCGCGAGCAGGTGGGCGAAGACGGCGCGACCGAGAGTGTGGCCCGCGACGCGGAGGAGCTCGAGCGTATCGAGGCCCTGGTACGCGAGGCGGTTGGATTCTCGGAGGCGCGTGGCGATACGCTGAACGTGGTGACCGCACCGTTCGAGGCACCGGTGGAGGAGATGGTCGAGGACGAGGTGCCGTTCTGGTCGCAGGCATGGTTCCTCGAGATGGTCAAGATCGGCGCAGGCCTGCTGCTGGCGCTGATCCTGCTGCTGACGGTGGTGCGCCCGGCACTGAAGCAGTTGACGGCTCGGCCGCCGCGCGATACGCGGGATGATCAGCAACGGGCGCTGACCGATCAGTCCGAGGACGATGGAGCCAGCGCGCCGGCCGGGTCGCCGTCGGCCGTGGCCGCCCTGACCGGGCCCAAGGGGCCGGATCAGCAGGAGATGGACCTCGAGGCGGTACGCGAGATGGTGCGCGAGGACCCGAAGCGCGTGGCACAGGTAATGAAGACCTGGTTGGGTGACGATGGCCGCTGACAAGCAAGCCAAGAAGATGGATGGCGCGGAACGCGCCGCGGTGTTCATGATGAGCCTCGGCGAGGATGCCGCCGCCGAGGTCATGCGCCACATGGGGCCGAAGGAGGTCCAGAAGATCGGGACCGCGATGGCCTCGATGGAGCGCATATCGCGCGCCGATGTGGACGCCGCGCTGCACGATTTTTCCACGCATGTTCAGGAACAGACGGCGCTCGGCGTGGGTGCTGACGAGTACGTGCGCAGCGTTCTGGAGAACGCGCTGGGCGAGAAGGCCTCGGGTGTGATCGACCGGATCCTGCTGGGGCGCAATTCCAAAGGGATCGATGCCCTGAAGTGGCTGGATCCGCGCGCGATTGCCGACATGCTGCGTAACGAACATCCGCAGATCGTCGCGATCGTCCTGTCGCACCTGGACTCCGACCAGGCATCGGACACACTGCAATATCTGCCTTCCCGGGTGCAGAGCGACATCGTAATGCGTATTGCCACCCTGGATGGCATCCAGCCGCAGGCGCTGCAGGAACTGGACGAGATCCTCGATCGCCAGCTCTCGGGAAATGCCGCCAGCAAGACCTCGATGCTGGGCGGGGTGCGCACAGCGGCCAACATCATGAACCTGATGGAGGGCTCTCGCGAGGCCGAGATCATGGAGACGATCAAGGAGTCCGATTCGGATCTGGGCGGCCGCATCGAAGAAGAGATGTTCGTGTTCGAGAACCTGGTCGACATCGACGATCGCGGTATTCAGACGCTGCTGCGCGAGATCTCCACGGACTCGCTGGTGCTGGCCATGAAAGGCGCCGAAGAGGAGCTCAAGGACAAGATCTTCCGCAATATGTCCAAGCGCGCGGCCGAGATGCTGCGTGAGGACCTGGAGGCCAAGGGCCCGGTCCGCGTCAGCGAGGTCGAAGGGGCGCAGAAGGAGATCCTGGCGGTGGCCCGTCGTCTGGCCGAGAACGGGGAGATCGTGCTCGGCGGACAGGGTAGCGAGGCGATGTTGTGACCTCGCGTCCGGTTGCCCAGGCGCAGCTCGAAGAGCCCGATGCATCGCTTTGGGAGCCGCCGGAGATTGGCGAGGAAGGGCTGCGTCCGCCACGCCGGCTGCCTACCGCTGCCGAGATCGAGGAGATCGAGGAGCAGGCGCGCCAGAACGGATTCGAAGTCGGTTACGCCGAGGGGCACGAGATCGGAAAGCAGGAGGCCGAGAAGGCCGCCCGCGCGAAGTCCGACAAGAAGCTGCGCGAGACAGTCGCTACCCTGGAGTCCCTTGCCGGTGGCCTGACCGACCCCCTCGCCGAGGCGACTGACCAGCTGGAGCCGGAACTGCTGGCCCTGACGGTCGCACTGGCCCGCAAGGTCCTGAATGCCGAACTCACCACCCGCCCCGAGCTGATCGAACGGGTACTGCACAAGGCCCTGGAGCAGCTCCCGGGGCGGCACCAGGAGGTGCGGGTGCATGTTCACCCGGAGGACCGCGCCCTGCTGGACGACTATGCGCAGTCGCTGGATGCGCGGGTGCACTGGATCGCCGACTCCAACTTGGCGCGGGGTGGCTGCCGCGTCGAAGCCGGCGCCGCGTCTGTGGATGCCTCGCTTGAACGTCGTCTGCAACAGGCGGTTGAGGCGGTCTGGGGCGAACTGGTAGATCCTGCCGATTCGATGCCGTCCGAGAATGGGTCGGGATCGGAGGAGGAGTCGTGAGTTCGCGTCTCGACTCCCTGCGCAAGCGCGGACAGGAGCAACTGACTACGGGGCTGCTGGATCGCCTGCAGCAGTCGCGTGGGCGGCTGGAACGCGTGCATCCGCCACAGTCCGAGGGTCGGCTGTCGCGGCTGACGGGCCTGACTTTCGAGGCCGAGGGCCTGCGTCTGCCGATGGGGGGGCGCGCACTGATCCACGGCGAGACCGGGATGGCCGTTCCGGCCGAGGTCGTCGGGTTCCAGAATGACCGGACGTTCCTGATGCCGGAAGAGCTGGCCTCGGGCCTGACGCCCGGTGCGCGCATCGAGCCGCTCGACGCCCAGCGCGAGATCCCGGTCGGGGACGCGCTGCTGGGGCGCGTGATCGATGCCAACGGCCAGCCGCTGGACGGCAAGGGGCCATTGCGCGCGCGTGATCACAGCCCACTTTCGGGGCGCCCGATCAACCCTCTGCAGCGGGCGCCGGTACGGGAGCCGCTGGATGTCGGCATTCGCTCGATCAACGGGCTGCTGTCGGTCGGACGGGGCCAGCGTCTGGGCCTGTTCGCCGGTTCCGGCGTCGGGAAGAGTGTCCTGCTCGGGATGATGACCCGCAATACCAATGCCGATGTGATCGTGGTCGGGCTGATCGGGGAGCGTGGGCGAGAGGTCAACGAGTTCATCCACGAGATCCTGGACGAGGAGTCTCGACAGCGCACCGTGGTGGTGGCGGTACCGGCGGACCAATCGCCGCTGCTGCGCCAGCATGGTGCCTGGGTGGCCACGACCGTGGCCGAGTCGTTTCGTGATCGAGGACTCAATGTACTGCTGTTGATGGATTCGTTGACGCGCTTTGCCCAGGGGGCGCGCGAGATCGCGATGGCGATCGGCGAGCCGCCGGCCTCGAAAGGCTATGCCGCGTCGGTCTTCGCGCGCCTGCCCCAGCTCGTGGAGCGGGCCGGCAACGGGGATGTGGGCGGTGGCTCGATCACGGCGTTCTACACGGTGCTGGCCGAGGGGGATGACCAGAACGATCCGATCGTGGACGCGGCACGTGCGATCCTCGACGGGCACGTGGTCCTGTCGCGCGAGATCGCGGAGACCGGGCGTTATCCCGCGATCGACGTGTCGGCGTCGGTCTCGCGAGTGATGAGCGCGCTGATCACGCCGGAGCACGAACGGGCAGCCCGACGCTTCCGCGACCTCGCGTCGACCTACATGCGCAACCGCGACCTGATCGCCGTGGGGGCCTACCGCAAGGGTGCGGATCCGCACCTGGACGAAGCGGTGGCCATGCATGACCGGATCGAGGCCTACCTTGGTCAGGGTCGCGACGAGGCCATCGGGTTTGATCAGGCGCGCGACGAACTGCTGGCGCTGACCGGAGGCGCCTGATATGGACTCTCGGCGGCTGGAGCGTCTGTTGCGTCTGCGACGCATCGAGGAAAGCGAGGCGACCCGCCAGCTGGGGACGCGACTGCAACAACTGGACGCGGTGGAGGCTCAACGGACTCAGCTCGAGGGCTATCAGCTGGAGTATCTGCGCGCGCCGCTACCCGACGATACGAATCGACTCAAGTGGCTTTCCGGGATGCGGGATCAACTGCGCCACGCGCTGGAACAGCAGGACCTGCGTGCCCAGGCCGCGGGGGCGCAAGCGGAGCAGGCGCGCCAGGAGTGGCTGCTCCGTCACCGGGCCGTGATGTCTCTGGAGAAGCTGCTCGAGCGGCGCGTTGCCGAACAACAACGGGAGGCCGACCGGAGGCGTCAGCACGAACAGGACCTTTGGGCGACACGGCAGGTGCATGCCCGCACGCAGGATCCGAGTGGCGACTGGCAAGGTTCTTGAATAGTAGAGACGGGTAATACCCAGCCCGGCCGTGTGAGCCGGGCAATGAATCAGAGGATCCATTGATGATCGCGACAAGCAATTCCGGTCAGGGGATGATGCCGCTACTGCAGTTGCTGGGGGGCGGCGGTGACCTCAAAGACCTGCAGGCCCTGGAGGGCCTGGAAGGTCTGAAGGAGCTGAAGACCGCTGACGGGCAGAGTTTCCTGGACATCCTTCAGCCACAGCTCGAGGCGTTGCTGGCCGATCTGGGCGTCGGCGAGGAGGAACTCGACGGGCTCGACCTGGAGGCGATGCTGGTCCGTCTCCAGACGTTGATGGACGAGGATGGGATTGCCGCCGAGATGGACACCGGCGGCAAGGAATTGCCGCTGGCCGCGCTGATGCCGGCAGTGGATGATCGCCCTGCTGCGCCGGTCGCGCGGACAAGCCAGAGCGAAGACGGTGGCGGCGCACGCGAGGTCAAGCCACTGCCCGCGGCGGTCATGCGGCTGTTCCTTGAATCCAGCCAGAACGCGACCGCACAGGGCAACGCAAACGGGCCAGGAGCGGCCGCGGATCTGCTTGGCCCGAACAGCCGGTTGTCGCGCGAGAACGTCCTCGAGCTGCTGGCGCAGTGGATGGCCCAGGGGAGTGATGCGCAGCGGGGGCAGGCCCGCGCCGAACCCCTCGCCGGGATCCTGCCGGCGCACGTACAGGCCGCGGAAGGCAGCGAGGCTTCGCGCAGCCCGGTTCGTCTGGACCTGACCCGCCTGCTGCAGCCCGGGGGGGAGCGCGAACTGAGCGACCAGATCCGCATGCTGGCGCGTGCCCAGGGCGGGCGCACCGAGATCAAGCTGCACCCCCCGCAGCTGGGGACGCTGGATGTGCGCCTGAATGTGGACGGTGATCGGGCGACCGTCCAGTTCATCAGCACCAATCCGGTCACCCGGGAGGTACTGGAGGCCGCGATGCCCCGCCTGCGCGAGAGCCTTGCCCAGAGCGGGCTCACTCTCGAGGATGCCACGGTGTCGGATCAGGCCGCCGAGGAGCGTGAGGGCCAGCAGGCCCGGGCCGACGGAGCCGTGGCAGCGGAAGACGCGGACGAGTCAGAGATCGACGACGAGCAGGGCGCGGACAGCACCCTGTCCATCCTGAACCGTCGCCTCGATCTGTTCGCCTGAGCGCTGCTTTTCTTCAGGGGCCGGGACCGGCCGCCCGCCGGTCCTGTAACGGTCCGCCCGCTCCATCATCCCGCCAAGATCCCGTCTTCTACCGGGGCTGGCGCGGCTGAATCTTGACGATTCCCTTCCCCGGTAACGCGCTGGATTCCCGTCAGTCCGTATCGACCGTCTTGTAAGTCACTGAACTCAAGCACAAAAATGATATTGGCACCGGCTTTGCAATGACATCACGCAATAGTCAGGGTGAGCCTGTGCCATCAGCATGGGCGGATGCGAGAACTTCGAGGGCGGGAAATGGCGGAAAAGGAAGTCGAACTGGAGGAAGAGGGCGCCGGCAAGAAGGGCAAGAAGGGGTTGATCCTGCTTGTCATCCTGCTGGTGCTGGTGTTCGCCGGCGCGGGGGGCGCCGCGGCGTGGTTCTTCCTGGCGAGTGGTGCGGACGAGGACGAGGCCAGTGAGGAAGGCCCGGCCGAGCGCCACTACCACGGGCTGGAGCCGATGACGGTGAATATCGACGGGCCCGGCCGCATCCGCTATCTGCGGGTCGAGCTGAGCGTCGTTACGACCGACCCCGAGGTGATCGAAGGGCTGGAGCGGCATATGCCGGCCGTGCGCAACGACGTGCTGGGGCTTCTTGGTGAGATGCACTACGACGACCTGAATACCCGCGAGGGCAAGGAGTCCCTGGCGGAGGATCTGCGCGATGCCATTGCACAGATTCTCGAGGAGCGGGACGCGCCACACGATGTGGAAGCGGTGCGTTTCAACGAATTGGTCATGCAGTAGGTCCCGCCATGGCGCAGACGGACATTCTCAGTCAGGACGAGATCGACGCCCTCCTGCATGGCGTCGATGACGGCGATATCGAGACGGAAGATCCGTTTCCGAATGACGGGCAGGCTCGGGAGTTCAACTTCGCCACGCAGGATCGCATCGTTCGTGGGCGGATGCCCACGCTGGAGATGATCAACGAGCGGTTTGCACGACATCTGCGGGTCCGTCTGTTCAACATGCTGCGTCGGTCGGCCGAGATCTCGGTGGTCGGGACTCGGGTCTCCAAATTCTCGGAGTACATGCACTCCCTGTTTGTCCCCACCAGCCTGAACCTTGTCCGGGCCCATCCGTTGCACGGGACGGGGCTTTTCGTGTTCGACCCGAAGCTCGTGTTCATCCTGGTCGACAACTTCTTCGGCGGCGACGGGCGCTTTTATACCCGCATCGAGGGGCGTGATTTCACCCCGATGGAGATGCGGGTGGTCCACGGCATCCTTGAGGGTGCCTTCGAGGACATGACCAAGGCCTGGAAGCCGGTGATGGATCTGCGTTTCGAGTTCCTGAACTCGGAGGTGAACCCTCAGTTCGCGAACATCGTGTCGCCCACCGAGATCGTGGTGATCAGCGAGTTCCATATCGAGCTTGATGGTGGTGGCGGCAATCTGCATTTCACGTTGCCGTACTCGATGATCGAGCCCATCCGTGAACAGCTCGATACCGGCCTGCAATCCGACCGATCGGACGTGGATCAGCGCTGGATGAAGGCACTGGAGGAAGAGATCCAGGATGCCGAGGTCGAGATCAGCTCGATCCTGACCGAGACCGAAGTGACCGTGCAGGAACTGCTCGACATTCAGCCGGGCGACATCATCCCGATCGATCTCCCCGAGATCGTGACCTTGAAAGTCGAAGACATCCCGCTGTTTCGCGGGAAGTTCGGCGTATCCGACGGCATGAATGCGATCCAGGTGACGGATCGCATCATCAAGCGATAGAGGGCTGCACCCATGGCAGACACCGACGACGACCAGAAGAAAGAAGATGAAACTCGGGCCTCCGAAGAGGAGGGCGATGTGACGACGGAAACAGCCGAAGGCGCCGAGGGCGATGCGCCCGAGGAAGACCAGGACGCCCTCGCGGACGAGTGGGCCGCAGCGTTGGCCGAGCAGAAGGAGACCGACGGCGAAGAGACGGCTGATCCCGACGAACTGCTGAACGAGGCGCAGGCGAACGCTGCTGGGGGCGAATCAATGGATGCGCTGACCGGGGCGGAAAAGCGGGAGCGCAAGCACAAGCCCGACCCGGACGCCGAGCCCCTGAAGCCGGAGGAGCTGGCGGCCTCGGCGGGTATGTCGGCCGAAGACATCAATCTGCAGATGGTGCTGGATGTACCGGTCACCATCTCGATGGAGATCGGGCGCAGCCGAATCCCGATCCGCAACCTTCTGCAGCTGAACCAGGGCTCGGTGGTGGAGCTCGACCGGCTCGCAGGGGAGCCGCTGGACGTGCTGGTCAACGGGACTCTCATCGCGCACGGCGAGGTGGTGGTGGTCAACGAAAAGTTCGGCATACGGCTGACCGACGTGATCAGCCCGAGTGAACGAATCCGCAAGCTCAAGTAACGGATGAAACTACGCTTTCTACGCTCGCTGGCAGTCCTCGGACTGGCCGGCACAGGGGGGCTCTGGCCCGCGATCGCCCTCGCCGAGGAGGCGAGTGGCGGGATCTCGGCCGCCGCTCATCTGACGCAGATGATCGGCGGTCTGGTGATCGTGATCGTGGCGATCGTGCTTCTGGGCTGGATTCTGCGGCGCACGCAGGGTGGCCTGAGCCGGGGATCGCAGGCCATCGAACTGGTCGCGGTGCGCTCGGTGGGTACCCGTGAACGCCTGATGCTGGTCCAGGTGGGAGGGGAGCAGGTCCTGATCGGGGTCGCGCCCTCCGGTATGCGAACCCTCCATACGCTGCGCGAGCCGGTGAATGTCGAGGAAACCGCGACACCTGATTTCTCGAGCGCCCTGCGCCGGGCGGTCTCCGGCCGTCGCGAGGCGGGAGGCGAACGGACGTGATGGTCGGGCGGCTCAGATACCTGCCGCGCACCTTTGTGGCGCTGGCGCTGTTGCTGCTTCCGGGGCTGGCCTGGGGCCAGTTCGGCGGCGAGGGCATCGAGGCACTGACGGTAACCACCGACGGGGACGGTGGCGAGACCTATTCCGTCACGCTGCAGATTCTTCTGCTGATGACAGTGCTGACGCTGCTGCCCGCAGCGCTGATCATGATGACGGCCTTCACGCGCATCCTGGTGGTCCTGGCGATCCTGCGCCAGGGGCTGGGGACGACGCAGACCCCCTCGAACCAGATCCTCATCGGCCTGGCGTTCTTCCTCACGCTGTTCGTGATGGCGCCGGTGTTCGAGGAGATCTACGAAACCGCGGTCGTGCCGTACATGAACGAGGAGATGGGGACCGAGGAGGTCCTGCAGGCGGGGGTGCAGCCACTTCGTGATTTCATGCTCGCGCATACCCGCGAGAGCGATATCCGCATGTTCGCCGAGATCAACGGCATCGACGGATTCGAGGATGCCGATGACATCCCGCTGAGCCTGCTAGTCCCGGCCTTCGTGACCAGCGAGCTGAAGACGGCCTTTCAGATCGGGTTCCTGATCCTGATCCCGTTTCTGATTATCGACCTGGTGGTGGCCTCGGTCCTGATGTCGATGGGGATGGTCATGCTGTCGCCGCTGATTATTTCGCTGCCTTTCAAGGTGATGCTGTTCGTCCTCGTCGATGGCTGGGCGCTGATGATGAACACGCTCGCCACCAGCTTCTTTGTTTAGGGGGATTCCGCGATGACGCCGGAGATGGTGGTTGATGTCGGGCGCGAGACGCTCACGGTCGTGGTCCTGCTGGCCGCGCCGCCGCTGCTGACGGCCCTGGCCGTGGGCCTGGCGATCGGGATGCTGCAGGCGGCGACGCAGATCCAGGAGATGACGCTTTCGTTCATCCCCAAGCTGCTGGCGATGTTTGCCGCCTTGCTGATCTCCGGGCACTGGATGCTGGCGCTGATCATCGATTTTACGGAGCGGCTCTATGACGCCGCGCCGGGTATGGTGGGGTAGCCGTCCGTGAACCTCGCCATGGATCAGATCCTTGTGTGGGTGGGGGCGGTCATGTGGCCGTTCGCCCGCATTGGGGCGATGCTCCTGGTGATGCCCGTGTTCGGGGGCGACCAGCTCACCGCGACGGTGCGCATCCTGTTTGCCCTGGTGCTCGCGGTCTTCGTGGCCATGCAGGGGCCGGCGCTGCCGGCGGTAGACCCGATCAGTATCGAGGGCGTGGTGGTGACCGTGCACCAGATCCTGATCGGCCTGGTGATGGGCTTCATCCTGCAGATGGTGTTCTCCGCGCTGACCCAGGCGGGCGAGGTGATTGCGCTGTCGATGGGGCTTGGTTTTGCCTCGATCGTCGATCCGGCGCAGGGCGTGCAGGTGCCGGTGGTCTCCACGATCTTCGTGATCATGGCCACGCTGATCTTCCTGGCGATGAACGGGCATCTGATCGCGCTGGAGCTGCTGCTGACCAGTTTCGAAACACTTCCGGTCGCCCCTTCGGGGCTGAATGCCGAGGCGCTGATGTCGCTGATCGCATTCGGCAGCGTGATGTTTCAGGGAGCGGTGCTGGTCGCCATTCCGGCGGTCGCCTCGCTGTTGCTGGTCAATCTCTCGATGGGCGTGATCACGCGCGCCTCGCCGCAGCTGAACATCTTTGCGGTGGGCTTCCCGATGATGATCCTGATGGGTTTCATCCTGCTGCTGCTGACGATGCCCGGCCTGCCGGAGCGTCTCGGCGATCTGTTGTTCGACGGCTTTGGCCTGATGCAAGCGATGCTGGGGTTCTAGGATGGCCGAGAACGAGAGCGGACAAGAGAAAACCGAACAGCCGACTCCGAAACGCCTGCGCGAGGCGAAGGAGAAGGGTCAGGTCCCGCGTTCCCGGGAGCTTTCGACGTTCCTGGTGCTGATGGCGGCCGGCGGTTTCATGACGTTCTTCGGCCCGACGATGGGCGGCCAGCTGGCCGAGCAGACGGCCGCTCGCTTCGACTTCGAACGCGAGCTGGCCTACGACAGCTCGTTGCTGCTGCCCTATCTCACGGAACAGATCTTCGCCACGTTGCGCACGCTGCTCCCGCTGTTTGGGGTACTGATGGTGGCGGCGGTTCTCGCGCCCATCGTGATTGGGGGGGCGAACTTCTCCTGGCAGGCGGCGAAACCCAAGGCCTCCAAGCTCAATCCGCTCAAGGGGCTCAAGCGCATCTTCTCCTGGCAGGGGCTGATGGAGTTCGGCAAGACCTTTGCCAAGTTTGTACTGATCGCAGGGGTCGCGGTATCGGTGCTGTGGATGTTCTCGGACCGGTTGCTGATGCTTGGCTACGAGCCCCTGGAACAGGCCATCGTGCATGCCGCACAGCTGGCACTCGGCACCTTCGTCGCGGTGTCGGCCGCGCTGATTCTGGTCGCCGCGATCGATGCGCCGTTCCAGATGTGGAATCACCAGAAGCAGCTGCGCATGACCCGTCAGGAGCTGAAGGACGAATACAAGGAGACGGACGGCAAGCCGGAGGTGAAGCAGAAGGTCCGCCAGCTGCAGCAGGAGATGGCACAGCGCCGGATGATGGAGGAGGTGCCCAAGGCCGATGTGGTCATCACCAACCCGACCCACTACGCCGTCGCGATCACCTACGAGGCCTCGCGCATGGCGGCCCCGAAGCTGGTGGCCAAGGGTGCGGACGAGGTCGCGGCCTCGATCCGCGCAGTGGCGGACGAACACAAGATCATTCGCGTCGAGGCGCCACGGGTGGCCCGCGCAATCTACTTCACCACGGACCTGAACCAGGAGATCCCGAACGGGCTGTTCGTCGCCGTCGCGCGCATCCTCGCCTATGTCTATCAGCTGAAGCGCTCGGATGCGGACGTCGCGATGCCGGATGACCTGCCGGTGCCGGACGACTATCTCGATCCGGAGCAGCAGCGCGGCCGCAGGAGGAACCGCTGATGGCCTTCTTCGACCGCCTGGGGACTGTCGGAAAGTGGGGGCTGGGGGCGCCGATCCTGCTGATCGCGATGCTCTCGATGATGGTGCTGCCGCTGCCGCCCATCGCCCTGGACGTCCTGTTTACCTTCAATATCGCGCTGTCGCTGGTCGTGATCATGGTCGCGGTGTATACGCCGCGCCCGCTGGAGTTCGCGGTCTTCCCGACGGTACTGCTGGTCGCCACGCTGCTGCGCCTGGCGCTGAACGTGGCCTCCACGCGCGTGATCCTGCTGGAGGGGCACACCGGCACCGACGCGGCGGGCCAGGTGATCCAGGCCTTCGGCGATTTCGTCGTGGGCGGGAACTACACCGTCGGGCTGGTGGTGTTCGCCATCCTGATCATCATCAACTTCGTGGTGGTAACCAAGGGCGCGGGGCGCGTCTCGGAGGTCAGCGCCCGATTTACCCTGGACTCCATGCCCGGCAAGCAGATGGCGATCGACGCCGACCTGAATGCGGGGCTGCTGACCCAGGAAGAGGCGCGCAAGCGCCGCGAGGAGATCGCCAGCGAGGCCGACTTCTACGGCTCGATGGATGGTGCCTCGAAATTCGTGCGCGGCGACGCGATCGCCGGGATCCTGATCCTGTTCGTGAACATCATCGGCGGGCTGACCATCGGGACGCTGCAGCACGGCATGTCGATGGGCGACGCCGCGACCAACTACGTGCTGCTGACCATTGGCGACGGACTGGTCGCGCAGATCCCGTCGCTGGTGCTGTCCTCGGCCACCGCCATCATCGTCACGCGGGTCAACAGCACGCAGGACATGGGCCAGCAGGTGTTCGGGCAGATGTTCTCCAACCCGCGCGTGCTGTACGTGGCCGGTGGCGTGATCGCGGTGCTGGGTATGGTTCCGGGGATGCCGAATGCCGTGTTCCTGGGGCTGGCCTCGCTGGCCATGGGCTCGGCCTACCTGATGCAGCGACGTGAGCGGGAGCAGGCCGTGGAGGTGGAGCGTGTTCCCGACGAGCCCGCGGACAGCAGCCCCGAGAGCCGCGACCTGACCTGGGACGATGTGCCGCCGGTGGATCTGGTCTCCCTGGAGGTCGGTTACCGTCTGATCCCGCTGGTGGATCGCACCCAGGATGGCCAGCTAATGGGGAGGATCAAGGGGGTGCGCCGCAAGCTCTCCCAGGAACTCGGCTTCCTGCTGCAGCCGGTGCATATCCGCGACAACCTGGAACTGGGTCCGAATGCCTATCGCATCTCGCTGTTGGGCGTCACCGTGGCGGAGGCCGAGGTCTTTCCCGATCGCGAGCTGGCGATCAACCCGGGCGAGGTGTTCGGCACCGTGCCGGGGACGCCGACCAAGGACCCGACCTTCAACCTCGACGCCCTGTGGATCGATCCGGCTGATCGCGATCAGGCGCAGGGGGCCGGCTACACCGTGGTCGACTGCTCCACCGTGATCGCCACGCATCTGTCGCAGGTGTTCCGCGAGAACGCGCATCGCCTGATTGGTCACGAAGAGGCGCAGCATCTGCTGGACCAGCTGGCACGGCACTCGCCGAAGCTGGTCGAGAACCTGGTGCCGAAGACGCTCTCGCTGTCGGTGATCCTGAAGGTGCTGCAGAACCTGCTCGCCGAGCAGGTCTCGATCCGCGATCTGCGCACGATCGCCGAAACCCTGGCAGAGGAGGGTGTGAAGAGTCAGGATCCCGGCGTTTTGACCGCGGCAGTCCGGGTGGCGCTGTCGCGCTCGATCGTGCAGGACCTTGTGGGGCCGGACGAGGAGCTGCCTTTGATCGCGCTGGACCCATCGTTGGAACAGCTCTTGCATAAGTCCCTGCAGGGCAGCAATGGCGAGACCGTGGGATTGGAGCCGGGCCTGGCTGAACGCCTGCAGCGTTCGGTGTCGGAGGCGGCGCAGCGTCAGGAGGCCAGCGGCCAGCCGGCCATCCTGGTGGTGGCCCCGGAGATCCGCTCCTGGATTGCCGGATGGCTGCGCGGGGCGGTGCGCAACCTGGCGGTGCTGGCCTTTACCGAGATCCCCGACAATCGGCGGATCCGTGTGGTAGCCACGGTGGGTCAGGAAGACTCGGCCCGCCAGGCAGCCCCCACGAGTGCCTGAGACGAACAGTAGCGATCGGATCCGCCAGGGCGGAACGGGAGAACAGCGATGAATGTGAGACGGTATCGGGCCCGCGACATGCGCGACGCGATGCGCCAGGTGCGCGAGCAGCAGGGCGAAGATGCGGTAATCCTGTCCAGCCGTCGGGTCGACGGCTGGCTGGAGGTGGTTGCCGCTCTCGAGGATGGCGATGCCGGGGTCTCCGAACGCGAACAGCAGGCCGCCGTGAACGCGGTCCAGGCACCACGCGAGGAGCCGGTGGCCGCGTCGCGCCCGAGCAGCGCCTCGGCCTGGCCCGCGGATCCGGAGCTGGCCGCGATGCGGCAGGAGCTGCGGGATCTGCGCAGCCTGCTTACCCGTCAGCACAGCGACAACGAGGCGGCGCAATGGGCGGCGCGTCATCCGCTGGCGGCGGAGTGCAAGGCGCGCTTGATGGACCGGGGTTTCAGCGAGGCACTGGCGCGCAGCCTGGCGGGCAGCATCCTCGATGACAGTACCGTAGAGCAGGCCTGGGAGCGCCTGCGTGCACGCCTGTCGGGCGCAATTGCCACGCGCCATCCCGATATCCTCGACGAAGGGGGCGTGCTGGCACTGGTGGGGCCTACGGGCGTGGGCAAGACCACCACGCTTGCGCGGATTGCGTTGCGCCAGATCCGCCGCATGGGGCCGGATTCGGTTACGCTGGTCACCCTGGATGCGCAGCGCATTGGTGCGACACGCCAGCTGCAGGCCTTCGCGCAGATGGCAGGGGTGTCACTGCGGGTGCTGCAGGGCGCGCGCGAGTTGCGGGAGATGACCGGGCGAGCCGAGGATGGGCACCTGATTCTGGTCGACACGGCGGGGCAGGCACCTGCGGCGGTGGGCGACGAGTCGCTGTTCGCCGGCTGGCCGGACCGTATCCGGTGCGAGAGCTGGCTGGTCGTCTCCGCGACCACCCAGGCGGCGGCACTGCAAAGGGTGCTGGAGGCGTTCCGGAAGACGGAGCCATCGGCCCTGGTGCTGACCAAACTCGACGAGGCCGAACAATTGGGGGAGACGTTGTCGGTACTGCTCGACCAGCACCTTGGGCTCACGTTTGTCAGCGATGGTCAACGCATCGCGGAAGATTTCCACCGGGTGGAGACGGGGGATCTGACGCGGCGTGCGCTCGGTGAAGAAGAGCGTCCTGCGCGTGGTGCCTCGCGCGATGAACGATGGACTGATCAGACGCTCGCGGAGCTCGCCGGCACGCGCAGCCACGTGGCGTCGGCGCGCGGGACGCCGGATGGCGGGGCCCTGGAAATGATTCATCCAGTGGGGAAGGGACGCTATGCCACGCACTAATCCACCGTTGAAGGTCATCGCCGTTGCTTCCGGAAAGGGCGGTGTCGGCAAGACCAATGTCTCGGTCAACTTGTCCGTCGCACTTGCCCGGCTGGGTCGCGAGGTGATGCTGTTCGATGCCGATCTTGGGCTGGCGAACGCCGATGTGCTGCTCGGGCTGAGACCGGAGCGCACGCTGCATGACCTGGTAACCGGACAGGCGGAAGGGCTGGAGGAGATCCTGGTGGAGGGTCCCGAAGGGATCAAGGTCGTCCCTTCGGCGTCGGGGATCGCCGCGATGGCCAACCTCTCGCAGGTGGAGCACAACGGGCTGATTCATGCATTCAGCGCGTATTCGAAACCGCTGGACGTACTCGTCGTGGACACCGCAGCGGGTTTGCAGGAGTCGGTGACGACCTTCTGCCGGGCCGTCCAGGAGACCCTGGTGGTGGTCTGTGACGAACCGGCGTCGATTACCGATGCGTATGCCCTGATCAAGGTCCTGCACCGGGACCATGGTTTGCGGCGTTTCCGCCTGGTGACGAACATGGTGCAGGACCGAGCCGGAGCCGAGCGCCTGCTGCAAAAGCTCGCGACGGTTTGTGGCAACTATCTGCCGGAGGTCATCCTGGACCTGGCGGGATACATCCCGATGGACCAGAATCTGCGCACGGCCGTCCAGAAGCGGGCGCCGGTGGTGCAGCAGTATCCGGGCAGCCCGGCGGCCAAGGCCTTTACCGAGCTTGCCCGCACGGTCGATCGCTGGCCGGTGGGTCGCGGCGCCGATGGTGGCGTCGGATTCTTTGTCGAACGGATGCTGCAGAGCGCATGATGTCGCCGCGTAATCGACTACCAGGCTACGAAAGCGTCGCCGCGGCCGGCCACGAGCAGCGTGTTGCGGAGCATATCGAGCTGGTGCACCGCATCGCGCACCATCTTATGGCTCGTCTGCCTGCCTCGGTCCAGGTCGATGACCTGATCCAGGCGGGCATGATCGGTCTGCTGGAGGCCGCGCGGCAGTTCGAGGGCGGGCAGGGCGCGACCTTCGCCACCTATGCGGGGATCCGTATCCGCGGCGCGATGATCGATGAGCTGCGGCGCAGCGACTGGACGCCGCGCTCGGTGCATCGCAACAGCCGCAAGATCGCCGAGGCGATCCAGACGGTCGAGGCCCGGGAAGGGCGCGCGGCACGCGGGGTCGAGGTGGCCGAGGAGCTCGGAGTCCCGATCGACGAGTACTACACGATGCTGCAGGACCATGCCGGCGCCCATCTGTTCGCGCTGGACGATCTGGGCGGCACCGACGGCGATGCCGACCGGGTGATCGAGGGGGCGGAGGCCTCGCCCTCGCGGACGATCGAGGCCGGGGAGTTTCGCGAAGAGCTGGCCGCCGCGCTGGGTGATCTGCCCGAGCGTGAACGCCTGGTACTCTCGCTTTATTACATCGAGGAACTCAATCTGCGCGAGATCGGCGCGGTGCTGGGCGTGACCGAGTCGCGCGTCAGCCAGATCCGCAGTCAGGCCGTGATCCGGCTGCGCGCACGTCTGGGTTCCTGGCTCGAAGATGGCGAGGCTTTGCAGTTATTCTGACGGCCACGCTCTAGTACCCACATGCATAATTAATCCCGGAGTGACCTGTGGACAAGGGAATGAAAATTCTCATCGTGGACGACTTCTCCACGATGCGGCGGATCATCAAGAACCTGCTGCGTGATCTCGGCTTCAACAACACGCATGAGGCCGATGACGGCAGCACGGCCCTGCCGATGCTCCAGAACGGCGACTTCGACTTCCTGATCACTGACTGGAATATGCCCAATATGCCGGGCATCGACCTGCTGCGGGCGGTGCGCGCCGACGAGAAGCTGAAGACGATGCCGGTACTGATGGTGACGGCGGAGGCGAAGCGTGATCAGATTGTCGAGGCGGCCGAGGCGGGCGTAAACGGGTACGTGGTAAAGCCTTTTACCGCTGAAACGCTCAAGGAAAAGATCGATAAAATCTTCGAACGCATTGAATCTCAGGGGTAATCGGGGTATGGCAGGCGGGATCCTCGGGCACGAGCAAAGCCTCGGCCAGGGGGGGCAGTCCCGGTCGGTACGTCCGGGATGAGGAGCGAGCAAGGGGCTTTGGATGACAGACCAGGAACAACCGGTGGGGGATCAGCAGCTCGCACGCGCGCGCGAGCTTGTTCAGGTGCTTGAAGCAGGGGATGACGTCACGGCGCGAGCGCTGATTCAGGACCTTGCGCGTCCGTATGATCGCGAACTGTTCGACGAGCTCGGCAAGCTGACGCGTGACCTTCATGAGGCCCTGCAGAGTTTCCGTGGTGATTCGCGACTGGTCGAACTGACCCAGGCGGAGATCCCGGATGCTCGCGAGCGCCTCAATTACGTGGTCACCATGACCGAGAAAGCGGCGCATGAAACCCTGACCGCCATCGAAACGAGCCTCCCGATCGCCGAGTCCTTCAGCCAGCAGGCCGGCGAACTGACCGCCAAATGGACCCGTTTTCGCAACCGCCAGCTGTCGGTGGATGAGTTCCGCGAATTCGCGCGCGATCTGGACGAGTTCTTTGCGCAAGCCAGCCACGACACCGATGAGCTCCGGCGCCTGCTGTCGGAAGTGCTGATGGCGCAGAGCTATCAGGATATAACCGGGCAGGTGATCCGGCGGGTGATACAGCTCGTAACGGATCTCGAGGAGAACCTGGTCTCGCTGATCCGGCTGTCCAGTGGGCGCATGGAAGCGATCGAGGCCGCGGAGAAAACACTGGACGACAACGCCGATCGGCGCGAGGGCGATCGACGCGGTCACGGTCCTGCGGTGCCGAAGACTCAAGATTCCGGCCAGGATGTCGTTGAAGGACAGGACGAGGTGGACGATCTGTTGTCCAGTCTGGGCTTCTAGACAACCGCCGATTCCTGAATCGGCGTCTCCCCTGGACCCACCCTACAACGGCAAGCCTCACCGGAACGGAGAGACCGAATGGCCATCGACCCCAATGACGAAATCCTTCAGGACTTCCTGATCGAGGCCGGGGAACTGCTCGAAGGGCTGAACGAGCAGCTGATCGACCTGGAGCAGAATCCCGATGACCGGGATCTGCTCAACGCGGTATTTCGCAGCTTTCACACCATCAAGGGCGGCGCGGGCTTCCTCAGCCTCGATGCGCTGGTGACGGTCTGCCATCACGCGGAAGACGTGTTCAACCTCCTGCGCAATGGGGAACGCCGCGTTGATGGCCACCTGATGGACACGATGCTCCGGGTGCTGGATACGCTGAACGTGATGTTCGGCGACCTGCGCTCCGGGGTCGATCCGACACCCGCGGAGGCGGACCTGGTCGAAGATCTGCGGAAGATGGCCAACAACGAGGACGTGGCCGACGATTCCGAATCAGAGGCTGCCCCGGCAGCGGACGAATCCCCCGAGCCGGAACCGGCACCCCCCGCCGAGGTGGAAGCCACGGCCATGGCAACGGGTGAAGACGGAGGCGAAGAGTCGGGTCTGGTAGGTGCAGATGACGAGATCACCGATGACGAGTTCGAGGCCCTGCTCGACACGCTGCACGGAGAGGGGGCCCCGCAGGCGGTAGAGGGTGCCGGTGCGGCGGATGTTCCTGGTGGCGAGTCAGGCGCTGACGCGGCGGAGGCCGCGGCCGGGGATGATGGCGACGATCTGATCACCGACGACGAGTTCGAGAACCTGCTGGACGAACTGCAGGCGCGGGGCGGCGGGCCTCCTGCGGTCGAGTCGGTGGCATCATCGGCCGAGACCAGCGAGCCGGCCACGCCCGAGGAGCCGAATGCGGGGCCCGAGCCGGAGCCGGTCGAGGAGGCCAAGCCGGCCGCGACCCCGGAGGCCGCGAAACAACAGTCAAAGCCGGCGCCGGCCGGGGGTGGCTCGCGTCAGGCGCCCCAGAGCGAGACATCGGTACGCGTGAACACCGAGCGCCTGGACGAGATCATGAATCTGGTCGGGGAACTGGTGCTGGTGCGCAATCGCCTCAGCATGTTGCGCAGCCAGCATGTGGATGACGAGCTGGGCAAGGCGATCAGTTCGCTGGCGCTGGTGACCTCCGATCTGCAGACGTCGGTGATGAAGACCCGCATGCAGCCGGTCAACAAGGTCTTTAACCGCTTCCCGCGCGTCATTCGGGACCTGTCGCGCAGCCTCGGCAAGGAGATCGATCTGGAGATCTTCGGCGAGGATACGGACCTCGACAAGAACCTGGTGGAGGCGCTGTCCGATCCGCTGGTGCACCTGGTGCGCAATGCCGTGGACCACGGCATCGAGACCCCCGACGTGCGCGAGAAGGCCGGCAAGCCCCGCAAGGGTACGGTCGTGCTGGGCGCCGCACAGGAGGGCGATCACATCGCGCTGATCATCAAGGACGATGGTGGCGGTATGGATCCCCAGGCCCTGCGGCGCAAGGCCGTCGAGAAGGGCCTGATGGAACCGGCCATGGCGGAAAGGATGACCGACCGCGAGGCCTTCAACGTCATCTTCATGGCGGGCTTCTCCACCAAGACCGAGATCTCGGACGTGTCGGGCCGCGGAGTGGGGATGGACGTCGTCAAGACGAAGATCTCGCAGCTCAATGGCACCATCGAGATTGATTCCGAGGTGGGTGTCGGGACGACACTGCGGGTCAAGCTGCCGCTGACACTGGCGATCCTCCCGGCGCTGATGGTGATCCTCGACGGTCGCCGCTTTGCGATCCCGCTCGCGTCGGTTTCGGAGATCCTCGATCTTGACCTGACACAGACCCACTATGTCGACGATCAGGAGGTCATTGTCGTCAGAAATCAAGCGCTTCCCATACATTACCTCAAGCGGTGGTTGAAGCCGGGGTTCATCCCCGAGGCGAAACCCGACTCGCATGTGGTCGTGGTGCACACCGCCGACCGGAAGGTCGGGCTCGTGGTCGACGATCTCGTGGGCCAGGAAGAGGTGGTGATCAAGCCGCTGGGGCAGAATCTGCAAGGCGTGAAGGGGCTGGCAGGGGCCACCATCACAGGCGATGGCGGGATCGCCCTGATCCTGGATGTCGGGGATCTGGTCGGTCTGCTGACCCACAAGATCCCGTCGGCGGGTCGTACCCGGCGACCCGCGCAAACGGTTGAGGGCTAGGGATGCCGGTAAAGGTACTGGTGGTGGACGACTCCGGGTTTTTCCGCCGCCGCATCAGCGAGATTCTGGATGCCGACGCAGGGATCGAGGTCGTCGGTAGCGCGGAAAACGGCGAGGAGGCGATTCGCAAGGTCAAGGAACTGGACCCGGATGTCGTGACCATGGACATCGAGATGCCCGTGATGGATGGCATCACGGCCGTTCGGCGGATTATGGCGGAGAGCCCGCGGCCGGTACTGATGTTCTCGAGCCTGACCACCGAGGGGGCTCAGGCGACGCTGGATGCACTGGAAGCCGGGGCGGTGGACTTTCTGCCGAAACGCTTCAGCGATATCGCGTCCGACGAGGACAGCGCGCGCATGCTGCTGCGTCGGCGGGTGCGCAGCCTTTCGCGCAGCCGTGCCCGCTCGGTGAGCCAGCCCGGGAGTGCGCGACCGGCGGTCGAGGCACGCCCGTCCGCGCGTCGCGAAGAGTCCGATCGCAAGGCGGCCGAGGTACAGCGACAGGCACCGCCGGTCAGTCGGCCGGCGGTGCCGCTGCGCCAGGTTCGAGCGGTCTTGATTGGGACGTCCACCGGGGGACCAGTGGCCTTGCAGGAGGTACTCAAGGCCCTGCCCGCCAACTTCCCGCAGCCCATCTTGCTGGTTCAGCACATGCCCGCGAGCTTTACGCCGGCCTTCGCGGAGCGTCTGGACGCGATGTGCCAGATCCGCGTCAAGCAGGCGCAGGATGGGGATGTGATGCGCCCGGGAGTGGCCCTGCTGGCTCCCGGTGGCATGCAGACGACCCTGGAGCGCGGCAGCCAGACGACCGTACGGGTTGCCGAGAGTCCGCTGGGCACGATCTACAAGCCCAGTGTGGATGCGGCGTTCAGTTCGGCGGTGGAGGCCCTGCGCGGGCAGGTACTGGCCGTGGTGCTGACCGGGATGGGTGCGGATGGGCGTGAAGGTGCGCGCGCACTGAAAGGCGCCGGTGCTCAGGTCTGGGCACAGGATGCCGCCACGTCGGTGGTCTACGGGATGCCGGCCGCGGTAGCGGAAGCCGGGCTGGTCGACCAGGTCTATCCATTGCCGGATGTGGGTCCGGCTCTGGTTAAGGGGTTTTGCTAGATGGATATCCTGAGCCTCATCGGGGTCACCCTGGGGCTCGTCGCGGTGCTCGGGGGAAGCATCGCGAAAGGCAGCGGTCTTGGGGCGCTGTGGAACGCGGCTGCGTTCGTGATCGTGGTCCTCGGAACGCTGGGGGCGACTCTGGTGCAGGCACGCATGGCGGTCTTTCTGCACGGCATGCGCATCCTGCCCTGGGCCTTCAAGCCACCCCGGATCGACAACGAGGCGATGCTCGGGCGCATCGTGGAGTGGTCCAATGTGGCACGCAAGGAAGGGCTCCTGGGGCTGGAGACACTGGCCGACGAGGAGAACGACGAGTTCGCGCGCAAGGGGTTGCAGCTCCTGGTCGATGGCTCCGAGCCGCAGACCATTCGCCAGATCCTCGAGGCCGACCTGGACAACCGCGAGCATTTCGATACCCAGGGTGCCAAGGTGTTCGAGAGCATGGGGGTCTACGCCCCGACGCTCGGCATCGTCGGCGCCGTGATGGGGCTGATGGCGGTCATGCAGAATCTCGCGGACCCCAGCAAGCTCGGGGCGGGGATTGCTGCGGCCTTTGTCGCCACGATCTACGGGATCGCGTCGGCGAACCTGCTGTTCCTGCCGGTCGCGAACAAACTGAAGTCGATTATCCAGAAGCGCTCGCAGCACCAGCTGATGCTGATGGAGGGCCTGATCGCCATCGCCGAGGGCGAAAACCCGCGCAACATCGAAAGCAAGCTTAGCGGCTTCATCCACGAGTGAGGTCGCGATGGCTCGGCGCAGACGCCAGGAAGAAGCGGAGAATCACGAGGCCTGGGCCATCCCGTATGGCGACCTGGTTACGCTGCTGCTGGCGTTCTTCGTGGTGATGTATGCGATCTCCTCGGTTGATGACGGCAAGTATCGCGTGCTGTCGGAGTCACTGGTCGATGCCTTCCGCGCGCCGGCCCAGACCGACCCCATTCAGGTCGGAGAGCCGACGTTGTCGCGCGAGCATTCCCTCGACGAGATGCGTGCGCTGGTGCCGATCGATGTGCAGCCGGGCCTGGTCGACGAGGGGGTGGCACCCATCGACATGGCCTTCTCGGGGCTGCTCGACGAAACCGAAACGGACGACGAACTGCAGGAATTCCTGGAGGCGCTGGCCGAAGTCGCGGACGAGCTGGAGATGGCGATGGCGCCGCTGATCGAGGATGGCGATCTTCGCGTAAGCCGCGAGGCCTACTGGCTGGAGATCGAGATCACCAGTCGTCTGCTGTTCGCGAGCGGTTCGGCCACGCTGAACCCCGAGGCGCGGACCCTGCTCGATGAAGTCGGGGAGATCCTGGCGCCGCGCGTGTCCAGGGTGCATGTCGAGGGGCATACCGACAATGTCCCGATACAGACCGCGGTCTATCCTTCCAACTGGGAGCTTTCTTCGGGGCGAGCGGCGGCGGTGGTCAGCGTGTTCGAGGAAGCGGGTATCGAACCCGAAAACCTGGTGGCCCTCGGGTACGGGGAGCATCGACCGGTGGCCAGCAACGAGACGGAACAAGGTCGGGCCGAGAACCGGCGGGTGGCGATTGTGGTCCTGCCGGGCGCACGTCCGCGCGAAGACGGGGCGCAGGAGCCCGAGCAGTTGCGTGAAGACCTGCCGCTGTCGCTGGAGGCGCCGAGGACGGACGGGAACGAGGGGGATGGCGAGTGAAGATCTGGGCAGTGGCCAACCAGAAGGGCGGGGTGGGCAAGACCACGACAACAGTAACCCTGAGTGGCCTGTTGTCCGGGCCGGAGCAGCGCGTCTTGATGGTGGATGTGGATCCACACGGTTCCCTGACCGCCTATTTTGGCCATGACCCGGAGACGGCCACACGCGGCGTGTACGAGCTCTTCAGCCAGTGCGCGGAGGGCAAGCGCCCGGACCCGCGAGGCCTGATCCGCGAGACACGCTTCCCCGGGCTGGATCTGCTGACGGCCAGCACGGCGCTGGCGACGCTGGATCGACAGCTCGGTACGCGCAGCGGGATGGGGCTGGTGCTGCGCCAGGCGCTGGAGCAGGTCGCCGACCAGTACGACTATGTGCTGATGGACTGCCCCCCCATGCTGGGCGTGTTGATGGTTAATGCGCTGGCTGCCTGTGACGAGCTGCTGGTCCCGGTCCAGACCGAATTCCTCGCGCTCAAGGGGCTCGAGCGCATGATCAACACCCTGAAAATGGTGCAGAAGTCGCGCAAGGCCGAGTTGCACTACCGGATCATCCCGACCCTGTTCGATCGGCGTACCCGCGCCGCGCACGAGGCACTTGCCGAGCTGCGCCGTCTCTATGGCGAAGAGGTATGGCCGGGTGTGATTCCGGTCGATACGAAGTTTCGCGATGCATCGAGCGCCGGCCAGCCACTGTGTTTCATGATTCCGGATGCACGAGGCGTACTCGCGTATTCGGACTTGCTGGAGGCGATTGGCGGACAGCTGTCTCAGCCGCATGCCCGGAGGCAGAAGGGATGAACGGTTCTCGCGATGACAACCTGGCACTGAAGGCCGAGCCCGAGGCCCTGCACGACTATTTTGGCAGTCTGCTGGACGAGCCCGAGCCGGCCGCGCCGGCCCACCTGCTGCGCGCGGATATCCTGGAGCCCCGGCCGGCGCCCCCCGAGTCGGAGCCGGTGGTCGAAAGGGAGCACCCCGCGGTGGCCGAAACCGTGGCACCTCCGGCCCCAGCGCGCACGGTCATCGAGAGTGACGAGTATCCACGCCCGACCGAACGGTTCTCCGCCCTGGTGCTGGAAGCCGGGAATCTGACCCTGCTGGCACCGCTTGCGTCCCTGGGGGGCGTTGCCCCGCTGGACGATCTGGAGGTGCGCCCAACGCCCAATCACTCGGTCTGGTATCTCGGCCTGGCCGATACCAAACAGGGGCGCGTACAGCTGATTGATCTCGCGGCCGTGGTGACCCCCGAGGATCGCGAATACGAACCGGAAACGGCGCGCCATGTGGTGTTTCTGGCCGGTTCCCGCTTCGCACTGGCCTGTCGCGCGATTCAGGGGACCCGCGTGATCGAACCGCAGGACCTGCGCTGGCGCAGCCACCGCAAGCGGCTGCCCTGGCTGGCCGGGGTCGAACGGGACCAGATGGCGACGTTGCTCGATCTGGATGCCCTCGATCGCACCCTGGACCAGGGCGACTGGGAGGTGGGCGGCGCTCCGGACTCAAGCCAGGGCGAGCGCGGCCGATAACGTATTCAGGAACCGAACACCGGGCCCGCGACGCGGGCCCGCGAGCGACGAGGAAGACATGAGCAGCGCACAAGACGTAGAAGCGATGGCCAAGGCCGACACCGCCCCGTATGTGACGTTCAGTCTCGCGGAGGAAACCTACGCGATTGACGTCCTGCAGGTGCAGGAGGTGCTGAAGGTCACCGAGATCGCGCCCGTGCCCGGTGTGCCGGACTATATCCTCGGGATTATCAACCTGCGGGGCAACGTCGTGACCGTAATCGACGCGCGCCGCCGCATGGGGTTGGAGGATCGCGAGCCGGACGAGGCCTCGCGCATCGTGATCATCGATGTGGACAACCAGAATGTCGGCATCCTGGTGGATTCCGTATCCGAGGTGGTGCGGATCTCGCTCGATTCGGTGGAGCCCGCACCGGAGGTCGGCAACGACGACAGTTCGCGGTTCATCCAGGGTGTGACCAGTACGGATCAGGGGCTGACGATCCTGGTGGATCTGAACAAGCTCCTTTCCGACGAGGAATGGGCCCAGTTGCGGGAGCTGTAGGAACCGGCGGCGATTCGGTAAACGGGAACCGGCTCGCATCGGTGAGGATCAAAAGAGCGGGTTCCCGAAAACGCGTCAGGTGGCGGGAGGTGGGATCATGGTGGATGAACTTCAGCCGGACCGCTCGGTTCGGCCCGTTAACCCCTCGACCACGAGCAATACCACTGTGCGTCCGGTCCACACCACGGTGCCCGGTCGCACGCTCAGCGATGACCATGATCGCGACCCTTTGCTGCGTCCGGCCGTGAAGCCCACGCAGCAGCGCGCCCCGCGTGATCGTGGCAAGCGACCCCGCAAGGGCTTGATCGACGATTACGCCTGACCACCCGTTCCACGGGGCCGCTGGATCGGGGCGGCTGGTGTATCCGGGCAATTCACGCGACAATCGCGGCTGGACCGTTTGGAGTATTGGGTCGATGGGGGAAGGCATTCTGGTTTGGATTGTCGCGGCAATCGCCCTGGTGGCGACCGTCGTGGCAGTGCTCGCCGTCTCCCTGGTGCTGACCCTGCGGCGCCAGCTCGCGACCCTGCGCCAGGACTATCAGCGTCAGGCCACCTCGGTGATGGCGCTGCAGGGCGCGATGAAGGTCATCTCCCAGGGCGTTGTCAACCACAGCCAGGCGCAATCTGCCGTGCAGCGCGCGCTGGAGCGCCTGAACGACCAGCAAAGCGAGTTGCGCGCCCGCGACGCCGATGACGGCGCCTATCAGCAGGCGATCGAACTCATCCGGGAGGGCCGCGAGCGGGAAGAGGTGCGCCGGATGTGCGGACTGACCACCACGGAACTCGATCTCCTGTACAGCCTGCACGCCCCCGGTTCCGCCAGCCGTCGCTGATTCCCGCTGCCGGTCTTCAGTTGCCGGCGCCGGAGTCGTTGCGGCGGTATCCCTGTTCGCGGTCGTCGGGCGTAATGCCGGCCAGCACGAACACAAACGCCAGCACCTCGGCCACCGCAACGTAGAGGCTTTCCGGGATTTCCTCGCCCAGGGGCACCTGCGCCAGTGCCTCGCTCAGACCAGGGTCCTGATGCAGCGGGATCCCGTGTTCTTCGGCGATGCGCAGGATCTCTTCCGCGGTTACGCCACTGCCACTGGCGGTGATGCGTGGTGCGCGCTGGCGATCCCATTCCAGTGCGACCGCACGCTGCTGCGCAGGGTCGCGTGGCGCAACTTGCGGTTCATCGGGGTCGTAGGGGCGTCGGCGCTGGCTCATCGCATCAGGCCCGCTCGTCCAGCAGCCCGTCGCGCAGGTTGACGCTCGCAGGATCCTGCGGCTCCACCCGGCCTTCGCGCACGGAGACGGAGCCAATGCTCAGATCACGGCCGATCAACCGCTGGCGCAGTTCCGGGGTGCCCGATTGCAGGCTTGCGGCGGTTTCCGGCCGCTCGGCGGTGAAATGCACCGATACCCGGTCATCGCGCAGCGCGATGGCGACACGGGTTGGCCCGAGGGCCTGCAGATCAAGGTCCAGCACCAGCGTCCAGCCTTCCGGCCTGTCCGGAGGGCGGCCTGCCTCGTGCTGTAGTTGGCCGGCCAGGGCGTGGATCCCTTGCGGGCTGCGAAAGGGGAGTTCGAAGAACCAGCGAGGTTGGCCCTCGTCGTCACCCTGAACGCTGGATGGCAGCGACTGCAGTTGCAGGGTGGTGATGCGCTTCAGCATCCCCTCGACGAGACCTGTCAGTGGCCCAAGGGGTGGCAGTGCCGCCGCACTGGCGGGGGCGGGTGGTGTCGAGGGGGTGGTTGTTGCGGGGGGCGGGGCACGGTTTTCTCCGGCCTGGCGAAGATGCTCGGCCACCCGCAGCAGTTGTGCCTTGAGGTCTTGTGCCGGTGCGGTGGATCCGTTTGCGCGTGCGCCCTGCGCCAGCATGGCCTCCAGCCACAGGCCGGACTGCTGCATGTGCCGATGGACACCCTCCGGCGTTACCAGGCGAACAGCGGGCGGCGCAAGATCGAGCAGGCGGTTCATGGCCGGCAGTAGCGGGCCTTCGTTCGCCCCGGGCTGCGGGGCCGCCGCCGTCGCCGAAGCCAGCGTGGCTTGCAGGGTTTGCATGCCGTTGGCCAGGCTCCGCGCACCGGGGATCTGGTGGCGCAGTTCGCGCAGCAACCATTGCGCGGGATCCTGCTGACCAGTCGCAGGCAGGCTGGTGCTCGCCTGGCCCGGGTTCGCCCCCGTGGCAGGGACGGAGGTCGAGGTGCCACCCGTGGGTCCGGATCCCGGCAGCGGCAGCAGTCGGACCTCAAGGCGCGGTTCGGTGCGAACGACCTCGGCGAGGGCCATGCGTGGCCCGGCCTGATTGCCCGGAAGCAGCGCGCTGGGAAGCGGCGTGGCCAGTTGTGCGTTGAAGCTGGGGGCGCGGGCCTCCGGGCTCTGGGCACCGGAGGGTGTTACCGGGCGCAACTGCACCCCGCGCTCGGCCAGTTGCCCGATGATCTGGACTTGAAGCCGGGTACCGGTTTCCAGTGTCGGCATCCCGCCCGGGCGCGAGCCCGTGCGATCAATGCCGATCGCGGGCAATCCGGTAGGGCGGGGGCCGGTAAAGTCAGGCATCGGGTCTCCGGGGCGCTGCTCGAAAACGTGCATGTGGCCAAACAGACACCATGCCAGCATCGCATACCCCGCCGGTGGCGCCTACAGGCGGGTGCCGGGGCCTCGCTTTGCTATGCTGTGCACTCACTTCGCGAACATGATGAAGGCATGCAAAAGATTCGAGTACTGATGGTTTGCCTGGGCAATATCTGCCGTTCGCCCATGGCTCACGGCGTCTTCGAGACGCGCGTACGGGCCCGGGGCCTGGAGTCCTGCATCGAGGTGGATTCGGCGGGGACGGCCGGCTATCACATCGGGGCGCGTCCGGATCCGCGGGCGCGGGAGGAGGCTCGGCGTCGCGGGTACGACCTCGACCACCTGCGCGCCAGGCAGCTCGAGGCAGAAGATTTCGAGCACTTTGACTATATCCTGACCATGGACGAGGCGAACTATCGCAATGCCCTGGAGATCCGGCCTGGAGGCGCGCGCGCACGGCTGCATCGGTTTCTCGAATTTGCCCAGGAACACCCCGAACGCGAGGTGCCCGATCCGTACTACGGGGGAGCGGATGGCTTCGTCCACGTCATGGACCTGGTCGAAGCTGCCAGTGACGGTCTTCTGGACCATATCTGCCGGGAGCACGCGCTGGAACGCGTGTCCTGAGGGGCCTTGCCCAATCAGAATGACCCCGGATGTGCCCGGGGGCCGATAACGGTCTGACGGTTATCGGCCCCGCGGAGCGATCAATCGCGGGTCTTGTCGTCCGAGCTGCCGGTGGGTTCGGATACCGACTCGGGTTTGCGGGCCGGTTGCTCGGCCTGCGGCTCCTGATTTGACCTGCCCTGGGAGCCCTCGTCGGTCTGGGCGGGCGCGGGCGTGTCCGTGCGCTTGTCGCCCTCGTCCTGGTCATTGATCTTCTTGCGTCGGGGCGCCTTGGGCGGGGTGGACGCATCGCCCGCGCTGGATTCACCCGCTGGACGCTTCTCTTCGGAGGAGGCGGAATCGCCCTTATTCCCGGAAGCGGCCGATTTCGACGGCTTTGCGCTACCCTTCGAGCGGCGCGGGGCTGCGGGCTCCTTTTGCGTGTCCTCGGAGGCGGCCGTGGGGGTTTCGGCCTCCTTTTGCGCGCTCTCGGGTGCGCGGGGCTGCTGCGTCCGGGAAGGGGCCTTCTCGGCCCCGGTGCCGGACTCGGAACCCGTGTCCGTGGCTGTTGTTCCGGAGGGTCCGGCATCGGTATCGGCACCACCGGATTTTGCCTTGGAGCCCGAATCGGCTTCGGTGCTGGCTGTTTGGCCACTGCCCTTACCGGAACCCTTTCTGGCGGGTTTGCCGGCTTTCTGCGGTTCCGGGCTTGAAGGGGCGGCGGACTGGTCGGACTCGTTGCTCGAGTCGTCGCCCTGGGTCCCGCCACTTGCGTTGCCCGTGCTGTCGTCGCTGCTGCCGTTGCGACCACGGCCTCCCCGGCGGCGACCGCCTCGGCGCGAACGGCGCGAACGGGTGCGGCCCTTGGAACCATCGTCGTCGCCGGTGGACGATCCGTCCCCTGAAGGGGCGGGTGTTTCCTTGTCCTTCGCGGCAGGCTCTTCCGGCTCCGCCTTCGGTTTTGTGGCCCTGCTTTCGGTGTCGCGGGTCTTGGTGGCCGCGTCGCTGCCGCCAGCGCCTCCGCCGCGCCGACGCGAGCGACCCTTGCCGCCCTCATCGCCACTGCTGCTGGCGTCCTGCCGGGAATCGCCCTTGCCGTTTGCGGAACCCTTGGCCGTCTCGCGGCTGTCGCCGGCTTCGCTACGCGCGCCGCGACGACGACCGGGCCCGCCTGCACGATTGTTGCCGCCACCACGACCGGTGCGTTGTGCGCCCTTACCGGCCTTGCCGCCCTTGCGTCCCTCTTCCTGTTGCTCGCCCTCGGCCTCCTGACTGCGGGCTGCGTTGGGGAACAACGACGACCAGATGCGGGTGAAGAAGCCGGGTTGCTGAACCGGTTCACTCGGTGCTTGCGGGGCAGGGGACTCGGCCATCGGGGCTGGTGCCTTGACCTTCACCCCCTGAACCAGCGGTTTCTCCACCTTGCCCCGGCGTTCGCCGTGGGGGTCGGTGTCTTCTTCGACCGTCTCCATCAGCTCGTGCGAGCCGCGACCGCTGACGACCTCTTCGCGCTCGTCGCCACGTACGCGCTGGACCTCGAATTTCGGGGTCAGGTACTGCGGGTTCGGGACGATGCTGATGTCCACCCGGTGACGGGCCTCGATGTCGTTGATCGATGCCCGTTTTTCGTTCAGCAGGAAGGTACCGACATCGACCGGTACCTGGGCCAGGACGAGGCCGGTCCGGTCCTTCATGGCCTCTTCCTCGATCAGGCGCAGGATCGACAGGGCCAGGGACTCGACGCTGCGCACCTGGCCATGCCCCTGGCAGCGGGGGCAGGTGATCTGGCTGGACTCGCCGAGCGACGAGCGCAGACGCTGGCGCGACATCTCGAGCAGCCCGAAGCGGCTGATGCGGCCGACCTGCACGCGCGCCCGGTCGAGTTCCAGCGCCTCGCGCAGGCGATTCTCCACCTCGCGCTGGTGCTTGTTGGCGTTCATGTCGATGAAATCGATCACGATCAGACCACCGAGGTCCCGCACGCGCAGCTGGCGCGCCACTTCTTCGGCCGCCTCCAGATTGGTGTGGAAGGCGGTCTCCTCGATGTCGCCGCCCTTGGTGGAGCGCGCGGAGTTCACGTCGATGGAGATCAGGGCCTCGGTGTGGTCGATGACCAGGGCGCCACCGGAGGGGAGCTGCACCTCGCGGTCGAAGGCGCTCTCGATTTGGCTCTCGATCTGGTAGCGATTGAACAGCGGAACCGGGTCGTCGTACTTCTTCAGCTTGCGCTGGCTGTTCGGCATCACCAGCCGGACAAAGTCCTCTGCCTGCTGGTAGACGGTTTCATCGTCGATGATGACCTCGCCCACGTCGTTGCGCATGTGATCGCGCAGGGCGCGGATGATCACGTTGCTTTCCTGGTGGATCAGCGCCGGGGCATTAGCCTTTTCCGCGGCCTCGGTGACCGCCGACCACAGGGCCGTCATGTAGTCGAGGTCCCACTGCAGCTCTTCGGTGCTGCGGCCCACGCCGGCGGTGCGGGCGATCACGCCCATGCCCTCGGGCATGTTGAGGCCGGACAGGGCCTCGCGCAGTTCCGCGCGGTCTTCGCCTTCGATGCGCCGCGATACGCCACCGGCCTTGGGATTGTTCGGCATCAGGACCAGGTAGCGCCCGGCCAGGCTGATATAGGTGGTCAGCGCCGCGCCCTTGTTGCCGCGCTCTTCCTTTTCCACCTGGACGAGAAGCTGAGTCCCTTCCTTTAGCAGCTCGCGGATGGGCTTGTCGCTGTCGGCCGGTGCGCCAACTGCGGAGGGGGCGATCTCCTTGAACGGGAGAAAGCCGTGGCGCTCGGCGCCGAAATTAACAAACGCGGCTTCGAGGCTTGGCTCGACGCGGGTGATCTTGGCCTTGTAGATGTTGGCCTTCTTGCGCTCGCGCGAAGGCAGTTCGATGTCGAGGTCGTACAGCCGCTGGCCGTCGACCATGGCCACGCGCAGCTCTTCGGGCTGCGTGGCATTGATCAGGATGCGTTTCATGCAATGGACTCGGTCGATCGTCCTGTACGTCGGTCACAAGCCCGGGGCCACGTGGTGCGGAACGAAGGCGGCACGTCGACGTTTCGAGACGCATGCCCGCCATGGCGGCGCGAAGAGGGATCCAACGCGCCAGCCAGGTGTTCACCAATAGCCACGGGACCAGCCGTCCGCGGGATGCGGGGCCGGAAAGACAGGACTGGGTTAGAAGAAATAGTGTCACAGGTTCGCTTTTCGGCGATGGCCGTCCGGTCGCGTGTAGTCGCACAGCGCAGGACCGGATCGGCGGGTAATTCGAGGCGCCCGGGCGCAATTCCTGCCAGCGGGTACCGTGCGCCAATGTAGGGCATAACCCCCCGTTTGGGCAAGTTTTTTCGTCGCGCCCATGCCAGGGTACATGGTTAGGATGGCGCGCCTGAGGTAGGATCCCGCCCGATGAAAGCACGCCCCCGTCAGCCGCAATCTCCCTCTGGGCCTCATACGCTCTCGGTCACCGAGCGCGGGGATGGCCAGCGCCTGGATAACTTCCTCCTGCGCGAACTCAAGGGAGTTCCCAAAAGTCTGATCTACCGCCTGGTGCGCAAGGGGGCGATCCGGGTCGACGGGCGCCGCGCCAAGGTGACCCAGCGGCTGAGCGTCGGCTCGGAGGTGCGTGTACCGGACCTGGATCGGCCCGAGGCCGTCGAGCGCGACATCCCGCCGGGGGTCCTGGATCGCCTGCGGCGCTCGATCCTGTTTGAAGACGACCAGGTCCTGGTCCTCGACAAGCCCTCCGGTCTCGCGGTGCATGGCGGCAGCGGTCTTGCCTTCGGGATCATCGAGGCGATGCGCCAGCTGCGTCCCGGTTCCGAGCTGGAGCTGGGGCATCGGCTGGATCGCGAGACCAGCGGCTGCTTGCTGCTGGCCAAGACCCGTTCGGGGTTGCAGGACTTTCACGCGGCGTTGCGCGAAGGAAGGGTGGAGAAGCGCTATCTGGCGCTGCTGGTGGGGGCGTTTCCCAACGATCAGGCCATTGTGTGTGACGAGCCGATTGCCTCGAGTCGGGGCCAGGACGGGAAACGCCGCATGCGCTCGGGGGAGGACGCCGACCTCGAGAGTGCGCGCTCGGCGATCAGCCAGTTCGTCCCGCTGGAACGATACGGGTCCTTCCAACTGGCTGAGGTTCGGATCGGTACCGGACGGACCCACCAGATCCGCGTGCATGGCCAGGCGATCGGCCATCCCGTTGGCGGCGATCACGACTACGGGTTGCCCGATGCGAACCGGGTACTGCGCCGGGCAGGCCTGAAGCGCCTGTTCCTGCACGCCCAGGCCCTGCAGTATGAGGATTCGACCGGCGAGTCGCATGTGTACTCCGCGCCGCTGCCGGACGAGCTGCAGTCGGTCCTCGATGCGCTCGCAAGCCCCGAAGCGTCCGGATGAACACACTGCTGCCACCGGAGGGGGATGCCCTGCGCCTGGTCGTATTCGACTGGGACGGGACGCTGATGGATTCGCCACGCCGGATTGTTCACTGTCTGCAGCGGGCCTGTGCGGCACTGGGGCGCGAGGCGCCCGCGGAAAGCGAGCTGCGCGATATTATTGGCCTGGGCGTGGAGGCTGCGGTGGAGAGACTGTTTCCGGGCGCCGACGCTGCGTTCGTGCGGGCGTTCGCCACCACCTATCGCCAGTGCTATCTGGGCGCCACCGATGCGCCGGAGACGCCCCTGTTCGCGCATGTCGAGCCCTTGCTCGACTGGCTTGACGAACGCGGCGTGCTGCTGGGCGTGGCGACCGGCAAGTCGCGGGCGGGCCTGGACCAGGCCCTGGAAGCCGCCGGCCTCATGGGGCGTTTTGTCGCGACGGCCTGCGGGGACGAGCATCCGTCGAAACCCAGCCCTGTGATGCTGGAGCATGTGATGGCGCGCTGCGGCGTGGAACGTTCCCGGGCGCGGATGGTCGGTGATAGCGTTTATGATCTGCAGATGGCTCGCGCCGCCGGCGTCCCGTCGCTGGCCGTGACACATGGGGTCCACGATCACCGCCGGTTGAGCGACGAGCGCCCGCTGGCCGTGGCCCGCGACCTGAAGGAACTGCTGGATCTCCTGCGGCAGTCGGAGCCGCTTCCCGAGGACTGAGGACAAGCGATGGGTTGGTCGAACGAGAACAAGCCGGGCTGGGAGCGCGAGACGCTGGAGCGCCTGGTCCAGGCCCAGGTGGTGGAACAGCGGCGTGCCCGGCGCTGGGGCATCTTCTTCAAGCTGCTGCTGTTCATCTATCTGTTCGCCCTGCTGGTCCTGGTGCGGGGCGGCGATATGGGCTTGACCGCCTGGTTCGAGGACGACCGCGAGCCGGAGGAGCACGTGGCAGTCGTCGAGATCGACGGGCTGATTGCGTCGAGTGCCAGGGCCAACGCCGAAGAGCTCAACAAGACACTCAAACGGGCGTTCGAGGCGGATGGCACTCGGGCCGTGATGCTGCGCATCAACAGCGGGGGCGGGAGTCCGGTGCAGGCCGCCGCGATTCATGACGAGATCCTGCGGCTGAAGGACGAGCACGAGGACATCCCGGTCTATGCGGTCGTCACCGATATCGGGGCCTCGGCCGCCTACTACATCGCCGTTGCGGCCGACGAGATCTACGCCAGCCAGGCCAGCATGGTCGGCTCGATCGGGGTGCGCCTGGACAGCTTTGGCGTGGTGGATTTGCTGGACAACATTGGGGTCGAACGGCGGCTGTTCACCTCCGGGGAGAACAAGGCCCTGCTGGATCCGTTTCTGCCGCTCGACGAGGGTCATGTGAGCCATATCCATGACCTGATGGACGGGCTGCACCAGCAGTTCGTCGATGTGGTCCGCCAGGGGCGGGGGGATCGTCTGGCCGAAAACGAGGAGCTGTTCGACGGCCTGATCTGGACCGGGCAACGCGCGGTGGATCTGGGCCTGATCGATGGTCTGGGGACGGATCAGTCGGTCGCACGCGATGTGATCGGGATCGAGAAGATGGTCACGTTCAAGCCGCGCCGAGGCGCGCTGCAGCTGCTGTTCGAGGACCTGGGCATGTCGGCCCTGCAAAGCTGGCTGGCGATGGAGACCAAGCCCAACTGGCGCTGAATGGGAAAGCCGGCGGGGTATTCTGCCCGTTCCCGTCCGCGCTAGCTGTCCAGCCGCGTCACGCGGGCGATGATCCCGACCACCGGGTGGTCGAGGTAGAACAGCTGGCTGCCGGAGTTCATGCGCTGGTGGCCGCGCACGGTCACCCCGAGCGGCTCGGAGCCGTCGCGGTCGATGTGATAGACGAGGTCGGTCTCCAGGTGAAGGAAACGCCCGACCCATACCCGTAGCCGGCCCTCCAGTTCGTAGCGGTCCTCGTCCGCCACAATCGGCTGGGCCGCGGTGGCCGAGTCGCCGAACACGGCCTGACGCGCCCCGAGGCGGCGGCCCTGCTGCACCTTCAGCCAGGGCGTGGCGGTATGGTCGCGCCCCAGCTGATCCCAGGCCAGACGTGCGATCACCCGCCCGGCGCCGGAGTCCTCGACCCGGCTTGCGGCCCGCTGCAGCTCGAACCCGCGCCGGGAATCCTGGTAGATGCGGCCCCCCAGCTCCGATCCCGCCAGGTTGGGTTCGCGTACGGACGCGATCTCCTGCTGCAGGCGGCGGCTTTCCGCGGTCGTGTGCTCGAAGATGACCAGCTCGATGCGGTAGCGGCGGCCGACCTGGGCGGTGGCCGTCGTTCCCAGTCCAAAAAGCGGCAGGAGGGCGAGGCCGCTGACAAGCCTGCGGCGGTTCGGGTCGGGGCGATCGGCTTTGGCGTGCATTCAGGCGGCCTGCTGTTTCGGGCTGATGGTGTGAATCAGACGCTGGACGGCCTGCGAGCGGGCCTCCAGGGTCTCCATATCGGCATAAAAGCGGAAAGCCTTCTGGCCGTCCAGTTTGTAGGCATTCGGATCGGATTGCACCAGTTCGATCAGGGCGGCGATATCGATTTCGGGATTCGGTCCAAATACGAAGCGGCCGCCGGCCGGGCCCAGCTCCAGCTTGCGGATCCCCAGCGGCGTCAGTTTGAGCCGCAGACGGGCGGCCTCGAACAGGGCCTTCGCCGGATCGGGCAGCAGGCCGAAGCGATCCACCAGTTCCACCTCCAGCTCGCGCAGTGCATCGCTGTTCTCGGCGCTGCTGACGCGCTTGTAGAGGATCAGGCGTGTGTGCACATCCGGCACGTAGGCATCCGGGAGCAGGGCGGGCAGCCCCAGCTCGACTTCCGTTCCGGGGCTCTCCGGGGTCTCCAGTTCGGGCATCTTGCCGGAGCGCAGGGCGTTGACCGCGCGGTTGAGCAGGTCGTTGTACATCGAGAAGCCGACTTCCTGGATCTGGCCGCTTTGCTCGTCACCCAGCAACTCGCCAGCGCCCCGGATCTCGAGGTCGTGGCTGGCGAGCGTGAAGCCCACGCCGAGATCCTCCAGCGAGGCGATTGCCTCCAGACGCTTGCGTGCGTCGGCCGACATGGCCTTCTCCGGCGGCGTGATCAGGTAGGCGTAGGCCCGGTGGTGGGAGCGCCCGACGCGGCCGCGCAGCTGGTGCATCTGGGCGAGGCCCAGCTTGTCCGCGCGATTCATCACGATCGTATTCGCGGTGGGTACATCGATGCCGGTCTCGATGATGGTGGAGCAGACCAGGATGTTGTAGCGCCGGTGGTAGAAGTCGAGCATCACCTGTTCGAGTTCGCGTTCGCGCATCTGCCCGTGGGCGATACCGATGCGGGCGCCCGGCAGCAGCGCACGGATCTGTTCCGCCATGCGTTCAATGGTGTTGACCTCGTTGTGCACGAAGTACACCTGGCCACCGCGGCGAATCTCGCGCAGGCAGGCCTCCTGGATGATCGCGTCGTTCCACTCGTTGACGAAGGTCTTGATCGCCAGGCGTTCGCGCGGTGGGGTCGTGATCACCGAGAGGTCGCGCAGCCCGGACAGGGCCATGTTCAGCGTGCGCGGGATCGGCGTCGCGGTCATGGTCAGCATGTCGACCTCGGCGCGCAGTCTCTTCAGCGCCTCCTTGTGACGCACGCCAAAGCGCTGTTCCTCGTCCACGATCACGAGCCCGAGGTTGGAGAAGTCCAGGTTCGACTGCAGGAGCTTGTGCGTGCCGATCACGATATCGACCTTGCCTTCCTTCAGCCCCTCGAGCACGGCGGCCTGCTGCTTGGTGCTGCGAAAACGCGACAGGGACTCGATACGCACCGGCCAGTCGGCGAAGCGGTCGCTGAAGTTCTGGTGGTGCTGTTGGGCCAGCAGGGTGGTCGGGACCAGCACGGCCACCTGGCGATTGTTCTGCACGGCGACGAATGCGGCGCGCATGGCGACCTCGGTCTTGCCGAAGCCGACATCGCCGCAGATGACACGGTCCATCGGCCGGGTGTCGGCCATGTCGGTCAGTACCGCGTCGATCGCCTGGAGCTGATCGGCGGTTTCCTCGAACGGGAAGGCGGCCGCAAAGGCGTGATACTCGGGGGTCTCGGTCGCAAACGCCGTCCCCTGTTTGGCGGCGCGCCGGGCATGGACCTCCAGCAGCTCGGCGGCGACGTCGCGCGCCTTTTCGGCGGCCTTGCGGCGGGCGCGGTTCCACTGCTCGCTGCCCAGGCGGTGGAGCGGGGCGTGTTCCGCGTCGGCGCCGGTATAGCGGCTGATCAGGTGCAGCGAGGAGACCGGGACATAGAGCTTGGCGCCATCGGCATACTCCAGCGTCAGGAACTCCGACGGCTGGCCGTTGAAATCCAGCGTCTGCAGGCCCAGGTAGCGACCCACGCCCTGTTCTTCGTGGACGACCGGTGCCCCGATCGTCAGGTCGCTGAGGTTCTGGATGACGGCATCGGCATCGCGAGTGGGACGGTTGCGCCGGCGTGATTGCCGCGCGCGTTCGCCGAGGATCGCGGACTCCGGCACGAGCACGATCCCGTCGGGCAGCCGGAATCCCTCGCTCAGCGCACCGACGGTCACGCTCAGGCCGGGCTCGCCTCTCAGGAAGTCCTCCCAGTCTTCGACCGCGTGGTGCGGAATATCCTGCTCGCGCAGCAGTGTGAGCAGGGCCTCGCGCCGGCCGGCGGACTCGGCGGTGAGCAGGACCCGTTCCTGTTCCCCGACAAAGCGCTTCAGGCGTTCGGCGGGGGCATCCTTGCCGTGTTCCATTCCCAGCTCGGGGAGGGGATCGCAGCTGAAGGGCACGGCCTTGCCGCGATCTGCCGGCAGCGGCTGCGGCGGCTCGCCGCCCAGGGCAATGCCGGCGCGGGCCCGCAGGGCCTCGTTCAGGGCCGACTCGTCGAGATAGAGGCGCTCCGGCGGCAGCAGGGGGCGTTCCACCTGGTGGCCCAGCTGCTCGAAGCGGTCGGCGATCTCGCGCGCATACTCCTGCGCGGCGCCGGCGATATTGCCGACCTGTACCACCCGCGCCCGGGGGGCGTAGTCGAACACGCTGTCCATGCCCTCGAAGAACAGGGGCAAGTAGGCCTCGATGCCCGGGGGCACCAGGCCCTCGCTGATGTCCCGGTAGATCGGGTGGCGGCTGGGGTCGCCGCTGAACTGCTCGCGGTAGCGGGTGCGGAACGCGCGGATGGAGTCCTCGTTCAGCGGGAACTCGTGGCTGGGGAGGATCTCGACGCTTTCGACCTTTTCCGTGGAGCGCTGGGTCTCCGGATCGAAATGGCGCAGCGAATCGATCTCGTCGTCGAGAAACTCGATGCGCACCGGCTCCTCGGCGCCCATCGGGAACAGATCCAGGATCTCCCCGCGTGCCGCAAACTCGCCGTGGCTGATGACCTGGTTGACCGCGCTGTAGCCGGCCTCCGTCAGCCGTTCCCGCAACTGCATGCGGTCCAGGCGCTGGGCATTGCGCAGGGAGAGGCCCTGGGTGGTCAGCCAGTCGCGCGGGGGCAGGCGCTGCATCAGCGTGGAGACCGGGATCAGGATGATCCCGCGCTCCAGCGAGGGGAGGTGATACAGCGTGCGCAGCCGCTCGGAGATGATGTCCTCGTGCGGCGAGAAGACATCGAACGGCAGGGTCTCCCAGTCGGGCAGACGCATGACCGGCAGGTCGAGCCCGGCACCAAAGAAGTCCCACTCCTCCTGCCAGCGGTCAGCGGCCTCGTTCGACTCGACGACGACCAGCAGCGGCCATTCGGCCGATGCGGCGGCGCGGGCGAGTGCCAGGGGAGCGGCCGAGGCATTGAGCCCCGACCAGATCTCGAAGCCGTCGCCGGGAAAGCGACCGGGTTGTAGCGGGTTGCGCGGCTGTTCGGACATGCAGTGTCGACGATCCGGGAAACGGGCCGGCATTATACGGATTCGATCCCGGTCGCGGCGGGAACCCCGTCGGGAAGATGCTGAATTGGTCAGTCCGCGCGGTCGATGTAGCGCTTGAGAATCGGGCTGTAGGCGTCGATGCGACGGTCGCGCAGGAAGGGCCACATGCGGCGAACCGCCTCGGTGCGGCCTAGGTCCAGGGTGGCGCGGAGGATCTCGGGCTGATCCTCGCCCGCCTGCGCCAGGAACTCGCCCTGCGGGCCCGCAATGAAGCTGGTGCCCCAGAACTGCGCCCCGGGGCTGCTTTCAGACGGATCAGCTTCGTGCCCGGTCCGGTTGCAGGCAAGGACCGGCAGGTTGTTCGCGACCGCATGGCCACGCTGGACGGTGATCCAGGCCTCGCGCTGGCGCGTCTGCTCTCCCGCCTCGTCGCGCGGGTCCCAGCCTATGGCGGTCGGGTAGATCAGGCACTGGGCCCCGGACAGGGCCATGATGCGCGCGGCCTCCGGATACCACTGGTCCCAGCAGACCAGCACGCCCAGCCGCCCTACCGAGGTGTCGATCGGGACGAAGCCGGTGTCACCGGGGGTGAAGTAGTACTTCTCGTAATAGCCGGGGTCGTCCGGGATATGCATCTTGCGGTACAGACCCGCCGGGCGGCCATCGGCCTCGAAGACGATTGCGGTGTTGTGGTAGACGCCGGCCGCCCGGCGCTCGAACAGCGAGGTCACGAGCACCACGGCGTTGTCACGGGCGATCTGTCCCAGGCGTTTGGTGGATGGGCCGGGGATGGCCTCGGCCCGGTCGAACACGCTCGGGTCCTCGGTCTGGCAGAAGTAGGGGCCGGTGTGCAGCTCGGCCAGCACGACCAGGCGGGCACCCCCTGCCGCGGCTTCGGCCACGGCCTGGGCGGTCGCGCCCAGGTTGGCCTCGGCGCTGCCGGCATCGCGGTGCTGGATCAGGGCCACGGGCAGGGTATCGGTCGTCATAGCGGATCAGTCTTCCGGCATGCCAAGGGCACCCCTGGGATATTGCATGGTCAGGCAATGGAGGCTGCCACCTTGCCGGATGAAGGCCCGGCAGTCGATTTCCACGATCTCGCGTCCCGGAAAGGCCTCGGTGAGACGATCGAGCGCGATGGCGTCGGCGGGATCGTCATAGGCCGGCATCAGGACCGCATCGTTGATGATCAGGAAGTTGGCGTAGGTTGCTGGCAGGCGCTGGCCGTCGGGACCGTAGTGCGGGCGAGGCCAGGGCAGAGGGATGAGCCGGTAGGGCTCGCCGGAGGCCTGGCGCAACGAACGCAGCTCCTCCTCCATGGCCGCCAGTTCGCCGTGATGCGGATCGTCGGGGTCGTCGCACTGGACATAGGCGATGGTGTCCGGGCTGCAGAAGCGGGCGAGGGTGTCGATATGGCTGTCGGTGTCGTCCCCCTCGAGGTGGCCATGCTCCAGCCACAGGATCCGTTGTGCTCCCAGGTGGTCATGCAGGCGGCGTTCGATCGCGGCCTTGTCCAGATCCGGGTTGCGTGTGGGCTGCAGCAGGCATTGAGTGGTCGTCAGCAGGGTGCCGTCGCCGTCGGACTCGATGCTGCCACCCTCCAGGACCATTGCGATAGGCTCCGGGACGTTTGGGCCGTAGACGCCCTGCTGGGCCAGTGTGGCGGTGATCGCGTTGTCGCGTGCGGCCGGAAACTTGTTGCCCCAGCCGTTGAACGCAAAGTCCAGCAGGCGAGGCCGAGGGCCTTCCACTACGGTGATCGGGCCATGGTCCCGGGCCCAGGTGTCGTCGGAGTCGGCCAGCGCGAACCACAGGCGGTCGTTACGGATGGCGGCCTCCACCAGGAAGCCGGAGATCTCTTCGATGTGCTCCGGGTCGCGCGCGACGATGACCACCGGCTCGAAGCGGCTGATCGCGGCCGCGAGCGTGGCAAAGACAGGATGGACCTGATCCAGTATCGGGGCCCAGTCGGTACCGTCATGCGGCCAGGTGAGCTGAACACCGGCCTGGGGTTCCCACTCTGCTGGTAGACGCCGGGTATTGGAGGGGGATGCGCCGTCCGTCACGGCCGACGCGGGGTCTGTTCGCCGTGCACGATGCTGTGCAGTACGTATTCGCCCTCGAACACCACGGAAAAGTCGTCGTAGTCCCAGCGCGTGATCGGGGGATCACCGACCGTCGGGTGGCGCTGGGCGGGTTCGCCGTGCTGCCCGCGGACGCTGGACTGGCTTTGTCCGCGCTCGGGAAGCCCCTCGCGGGTCTGCACCTGGAAGTCTCCGTCTGTGCCCCGCAAGATCTCGGCATGCGCCTCGCTTGGGACGAAGGTGGCGAGTGCCGTGGTCGCGAGCAGCATGGCCACGGCGGATGCGGCGGTCAGGCTGCGCGGACAGGTGAGCATTGGCTTTGCATGATTCCCTTGCATGAGACGAATCTCCGGTGGCTCGCGGTCGTTAACGTACATGGTAGCGACATCCTCGCGCACGTGCCTCCCGTGAGCGATCGCCGGGGCATTGGGGATAGGCGCGCACGCGTAACTCTGGCATGATTTCCCGATGTTCCGCCCGCTCCCGCTCGCCATCGGTCTGCGCTATACGCGCGCCAAGCGGCGTAATCACTTCATCTCCTTTATCTCGGTCGTCTCGATCCTGGGGCTGGTGCTGGGCGTGATGGCGCTGATCACCGTGCTCTCGGTGATGAATGGCTTCGAACGCGAACTGCGCGATCGCATCCTGGGAATGGCCTCGCACGCGACCATCCAGGATGTGAACGGCGGTCTGCGCAATTGGGAATCACTGAAGGACCAGGTCGAGACGATCGACGACCGGGTACTGGCGGCCGCGCCGTACGTCCAGGGTGAGGCCATGCTCAGTGCGACCGGGAACATCTCCGGCGCGCTGATTCGCGGGGTGGAGCCGGAATCCGAGGAGCGCGTGGCGCGGATCGGCGAACACATGACCCAGGGCCGTCTCGGGCAACTGGAGGCGGGGGCCTATCGGATCGTGCTGGGCCGTGAACTGGCGACGGAGCTGCGCGTGCGCGTGGGCGACTCTCTGATCCTGATGGCGCCACAGGCCTCGGTTTCTCCGGCCGGGGTGATGCCGCGGATGCGCCGCTTCGAGGTGGCCGGCATCTTCGAGGTGGGGATGTACGAATACGACCGCGGGACGGCGTTCATTCACCTCGAGGATGCCCAGGCCGTATTCCAGACCGGCGAGAACGTCACCGGATTGCGCCTGCGTCTGACGGACATGATGCGGGCCGGCGTGATCTCGCGCGAGGTGGCCAGCGAGCTGGACGGGCTGTTCCGGGTGTCCGACTGGACACGCCAGCATGCGAATCTGTTCCGCGCGATCCAGATCGAGAAGATGGTGATGTTCATCATCCTGTCCCTGATCGTCGCCGTGGCCGCCTTCAACATCGTTTCCACCCTGATCATGCTGGTGACCGACAAGCAGGGGGATATCGCGATTCTGCGAACCCTTGGATTGTCCCCCTCGGGGGTGATGGCGGTGTTCGTGGTCCAGGGGGTGGTGATCGGCGCGATCGGCATCCTGCTCGGCTCGATCGCCGGCGTCGCGCTGGCGCTCAATATCGACGTCGTGGTGCCGTTCATCGAGCGCGCGATGGGCATCGAATTTCTGGCAGCGGATGTCTATTATATCAGTGACTTGCCTTCTGAACTGAAAGCTTCGGATGTCTTCCGGGTCGGGGGGCTGGCCTTCCTGCTGACCGTCGTGGCCACGCTGTTCCCGGCCTGGCGCGCCGCCCGTACGCAACCGGCGGAGGCCCTGCGCCATGACTGAAGCCACCATGCCAGTACTGGAGGCCGAGGGGGTCGAGCGGCGCTTTCGTGACGGCAAGCTCGACGTGGCCGTGCTGCAGGGGGTCGATTTCCGGCTGGAGCCGGGCGACCAGACGGCGATTATCGGCGCCTCCGGCTCCGGCAAGAGTACGCTGCTGCATCTTCTTGGAGGGCTCGATCAGCCCACGGCGGGCAAGGTCCGTCTACTGGGCCAGGAGTGGTCCCGCATGAGCGAGGCGCGTCGGGGGCGCATGCGCAACCAGCATCTGGGATTCGTCTACCAGTTCCATCACCTGCTGCCCGAACTGACGGCCGTCGAGAACGTGGCACTGCCGCTGCTGATCCGAGGAGCCTCCAGCCGCCGGGCACGGCAGGAGGCGGAGCACTGGCTCGGCCAGGTGGACCTTGGGCACCGCGGTGCGCACAAGCCGGCGGAACTGTCGGGTGGCGAGCGCCAGCGCGTGGCGATCGCGCGTGCGCTGGTCACACGGCCGTCCGCCATCCTGGCTGACGAGCCGACCGGAAACCTGGATCAGGAGCGTGCCCAGCATGTGTTTGCGCTGCTGCGCGAGATGAACCGTTCTACCGGCACGGCCCTGGCGCTGGTGACGCATGACATCACCCTGGCGCGCGAGCTCGATCGGTCGGTACAGCTGGTCAAGGGGCATCTGGAACACGAGCACTTCCACGGCCAGCTCGCCGGCGAGTGACCCGCCCGCTCGGGAACACCGAGCAGCGGCATCCCAACCTTCCAGTCGGCGTTTGTGGCGCGCCGGCTACCAGCCCGAATCGTCGTTTTCCGCCTTGTCCTTCTGGCGCTCCTGTCGCAATCGTCGCAATGCGCGCCGGGTGCGCAGGCGCTGCACGACGTTGACCCGCCACAGCACGCGCACCAGCAGATACCCGGACAGACTGGCCAGGGTCGCGAACAGCAGGCTGCCGAGCAGCAGCGGCTGCCAGATGGTCAGCAGCTCGGTACTGAACCATTCCCAGCTCCAGTCGAGATGGACATCGCGGGGCGGTTCCCCCAGCAGCTTGCGGCCGACCGTATAGGCCATATACAACATGGGGGGCATGGTGATCGGGTTGGAGATCCAGACCAGGATCACCGAGATGGGCAGGTTGACGCGCACGATCAGCGCGACGATCGCGGCGACCAGCATCTGCATAGGGATGGGCAGAAAGGTCACGAACAGCCCGACGGCAAACGCACCAGCCACGGAGCGGCGGTTCAGATGCCACAGATCCGGAGACCGCAGGCGCGGCCCCAGCGGCGAGAGCGCGCGATGGCCGCGCACGCCCTCCATGCCGGGGAACAGCCTTCTGATGATGTGCTTCGCCATGTCTATGGGTGCCTGTGGGACTCTCGCGGGCCCAAGCCTGGGCGTGCATCCTACCTGCTAGGACTGACCCCTGGGGAGAGGATTCCTGCGCTTCGCGGATGGTACCGCGTGCCATGATGGCCGCGGTGCTGGGTTTGATGGCGGGGATATGGGGACTCCATCAGGTCCCTGTGCTGCCCGCCGTTCTCGCGGGCCCATTCACAGTACTCGTTCCCGTCGTTGCGGCGATGGCCGCCCTGGCCTGGTTCTGGACGGCGCGATGGGCGCCCTCGTTCGCCTGGCTGCCGGCGGCCTCGCTGGGTCTGCTGGCAGGGGCGTGGCTGGCGGCCCCGCATGCCACGGCCTGGTCGGACAAGGTCCTCGGCCCCGAATGGTCGGGCGAAGAAGTCTCGGTGCGGGCGCAGGTGATCGGTTTGCCGGAGCACGACGAGCGACGCAGTCGGTTCCGTGTGCGGGTGTCGGAAACCGTGCAGGGCGCCCCCGGACTGGATCTGGACGGACGCAGACTCCGGGTGAGTGCCTTCCCGGCACGACCGGCGATCCGGGTGGGGGATCACCTGCGGCTGGACTTGCGGTTGCGTGGTGTGGAAGGGCCCCGCAACCCGGGGGCATTCGATGCGGCCGCCTGGTTCTATCGCGAGGGGTTGCACGGAAGCGCCGTCGCCCGCTTGGTGACGCCAATGAAAGCCGCAGAAGGCCGAGCGAGTGCCCGCGTGGTCATGCACAGTCTTCGGGCTCGGATGCAGGATCGACTGGAACACGCTGCCCCGGATCTACGCCACCCGGGCCTCGTGCAGGCCCTTATCATCGGCAATCGCCAAGCCATGACCGAAAGCGAGTGGCAGGCGTTCCTCCGCACTGGCACCAATCACTTGATGGCAATCTCGGGGTTGCACGTGGCCCTGGTGGCCGGGTTTGCCGGAGGCATTGCCGGATGGCTGTGGTCCGTCGTCGCGCCGCTGCGACGGATTCGGCGCTGGCTGTTCGTGTGTGTGGTCGGGCTCGTGGCCGCCACGGGTTACGCTGTGCTCGCCGGTTTCAGCATCCCGACGCAGAGGGCCTTGCTGATGCTGGTCGCATTCACGCTCGCACTGCTGTCCCGTCGGGAGGGCGTGGCCTGGCGCGCACTGGCCCTGGCCGCCGCCTTGGTGCTGATCGTGCATCCGCCAAGCGTGCTGGCGCCGGGATTCTGGTTCTCGTTCGGCGCGGTCGCCGTGATCCTGTTGTTGTTGCAGGGGCGGATTGGGGCGACCGGATGGCGCGAGGGCATGCGTATCCAGGTCGTCCTGGCGCTGGCCATGCTGCCGCTCAGCCTGGCCTGGTTCCAGCTGGGGTCCTGGGTCGCACCCGTGGCGAACCTGGTCGCGGTGCCCACGGTGACGCTGCTGATCCTCCCGTTACTGCTGATTGGGGCCTTGCTCGCCTGGTGGTGGCCGGCCGCCGGCGGGCTGCCGCTTGGGGTGGCGGATGGCTTGCTGGCACTGCTGGTGATGACGCTCGAGGCCCTGGCCGGGATCCCCGTTCTGGTGGATCAGCGCCATGTGCCAGTGGCCGCGGCCTTGCTGGGGGCGGTGTCCGTGCTCCTGGTGCTGCAACCGCTGGCACGGCGAATGACGCCCTGGATCGCGATGGCCGCGATTGCGCTGGCGGCACCCTTGCGACCGGATCTGGCAGCCGGGCAGTGGCGCGTCCAGGCCCTGGACGTGGGAGCGGGGCAGGCCACCATCGTGCAGACCCGGCGCCACACCTTGTTGATCGATGCAGGTCCGGGACGGGAAGGCGGGTTCAGCGCCGGCGACCGGATCGTGGTGCCGGCTCTGCGCACGAGTGGAATCCAGTCGCTGGATGCCCTGATGGTGACACACGAGCACGGTGGCCACGCGGGGGGCGTGGCGGCAGTGCGCGAACAAATGCCCGTGGGGCGTGTGCTGCGCCTCAACCCTGCGAACCCCCGATCCGACGGGGTGTGCGAACAAGGGCAGCAGTGGACCTGGGACGGCGTGCGTTTCGAAGTGCTTCATCCGCCGCCCGGCTGGAATAGCGAGGCTTCCGCGTCCTGCGTGCTCAAGGTGGAGGGCAAGGATGCCACCCTGTTGATGATGGGCGGGCTGGATAGCCTGGGCGAGGCGGTGATGCGCCGAGAGAACCCGGGGTTTTCAGTCGACTTGCTGGTGGCGCCGAGGACCTCCAGTCCGCGCGCCTTGCACGACGATTGGCTGACACGTTTCCCGCCCAGTCAGGTCTGGGCTGCGACCACCGCAGACGGGGCGGGACTGCCCGACGAGGCACGGGAACGGCTCGAGAAGCGGGGCATACCGCTCTACGAGACCGGGCAGAGCGGGGCACTGGTCACGTCCAGCGCGCAACTCGATCAAATTCCGGCCACGGGGCGATCGCGTACTCGGTTCTGGCATTTATCGGCGTCCGATAACCGGGATGGCCTCGGTCCTCCATCGGTGCCCTGATAGAATGGGTCCATGACACAGTACAGCTCGGACACGATCCGCCCGATTCGGTTTGAAGACGGCAACCTCTATCTGCTGGACCAGCGCCTGCTCCCGGACGAGACCGTGCGCCAGTGCTATACCGATGCTGGTGAGGTCGCCGCGGCAATCCGCGACATGGTCGTGCGCGGCGCACCCGCGATCGGGATCACGGCCGCGTTCGGGGTCGTGCTGGCGTGTCGGAAGGCTCGCGGGCAGGCCGACTGGCGCGAACGGGTGGCCGCGGACATGGAGCGCCTGCGCGCCGCGCGGCCTACGGCGGTGAATCTCTTCTGGGCCCTGGACCGCATGGCGCGGGAGGTCGATGCCGCGACGGATCTGGAGGCCGCGATTGAGGCAACCACGGCCGCGGCCCGTCAGATGCTGGACGAGGACATCGCGGGCAATCGTCGCATGGGCTGCCATGGAGCCGGTCTGATCGAGCCGGGACGGGCCGTGCTGACCCACTGCAATACGGGTTCGCTGGCCACCGGGGGCTATGGTACCGCGCTGGGCGTGATCCGCGCGGCCTGGGACGACGGGCGGATTACCGAGGTCTTTGCCGACGAGACCCGCCCGTGGCTCCAGGGCAGTCGCCTGACCGCCTGGGAACTCGTGCATGACGGTATCCCGGTACAGCTGCTGTGCGAAGGGGCGGCCGCCAGCCTGCTGCGTTCCGGTCGCGTGGGCTGGGTGATTGTGGGATCCGACCGCATTGCGGCCAATGGCGATGTGGCGAACAAGGTCGGGACCTATGGACTGGCCCTGCTGGCGCGTGCCCACGGGGTCCGATTCATGGTCGCGGCGCCATTGTCGACCATCGACTTCGACATGCCCGACGGCGACGGCATCCCGATCGAACAGCGGGCCGAAGACGAGGTGCTGGCACTCGCCGGGACCCGCGTGGCTGCTGCCGGTGCACGCGCCTACAACCCGGCGTTCGACGTGACGCCGGCGCACCTGATCGATGCGATCGTGACGGAGCATGGCGTAGTCGAGGCGCCCGACCATGACAAATTGGCAGAGCTGCGGCAGCGAGCGGCGGCGGCTCAGGACGCCGTTCTCGAAGACTGACAAGGCAACATTAGCCCGTTTCACGCGCAGCTCTCGGCTGAGAGCCACAGAGGAGCGATTTCAGGGCCATTCGCTAGGCCCCAGTGGTTACCCCTGTGGTATGATCGCGAGCTTGTTCAGACGGACGGCGTAACCCTCGATGGCTGAATTTGCCAAGGAAATCTTCCCGGTCAATCTCGAAGACGAGATGCAGCAGTCCTACCTCGATTACGCGATGAGCGTAATCGTGGGCCGGGCCCTCCCCGATGTCCGTGACGGCCTCAAGCCGGTCCATCGCCGCGTGCTCTACGCGATGCGCGAGCTGGGCAACGATTACAACAAGCCGTACAAGAAGTCGGCGCGCGTGGTCGGTGACGTGATCGGTAAATACCACCCGCATGGCGATTCCGCCGTCTACGACGCCATCGTGCGCATGGCGCAGCCGTTCTCGATGCGCTACATGCTGGCCGACGGCCAGGGCAACTTCGGCTCCATTGACGGCGACTCCCCGGCGGCCATGCGTTACACCGAGGTGCGCATGGCGCGCATCGCGGCCGAACTGCTGGCCGACATCGACAAGGAAACGGTCGATTTCATCGACAACTACGACGGCTCCGAACAGGAGCCGGCGGTCCTCCCGAGCAAGTTTCCCAACCTGCTGGTCAACGGCTCCGCCGGGATCGCGGTGGGGATGGCGACCAACATCCCGCCGCACAACCTGCGCGAGGTGATCAACGCCTGTGTGGCGCTGATCGATGACCCGGACATCTCGATCGATGGGCTGATGGAACATGTGCCGGGCCCCGACTTCCCGACGGCGGGGATCATCAACGGCGTGGAAGGCGTGCGCGAGGCCTATCGCACGGGCCGCGGCCGGGTGCTGATCCGGGCGCGCTCGCATGTCGAGCCGCTGGAGGGCGGCCAGCGTGAGGCGATCGTCGTCACCGAACTCCCGTACCAGGTGAACAAGGCCCGCCTGACCGAGAAGATCGCCGAACTGGTCAAGGAAAAGCGCATCGACGGCATCTCGGAGCTGCGTGACGAGTCGGACAAGGACGGCATGCGTCTGGTCATCGAGCTCAAGCGCGGCGAGATGGCCGAGGTGGTGCTGAACCACCTGTACATGCATACGCAGATGCAGAACGTCTTCGGCATCAACATCGTCGCGCTGGTCGATGGCCAGCCGAAGGTGCTGGATCTGCGCCAGGTGCTGGAGGCCTTCCTGCGGCATCGCCGCGAGGTGGTCACCCGCCGCACCATCTTTGACCTGCGCAAGGCGCGCGAGCGGGCCCATATCCTGGAAGGCCTGGCGATCGCGCTGGCGAACATTGACCCGGTCATCGAGCTGATCCGGGCCGCCTCCAATCCGGCCGAGGCCAAGGCGGGGTTGCTGGCGCGCAGCTGGCCGCTGGGTGTGGTCAGCGACATGCTGGACCGGGGCGGCGCCAGCGCGTCGCGGCCGGAAGACCTGGCGCCGGAATACGGCGTGGGCGACGACGGCTATCGCCTGTCCGAGGCTCAGGCCCAGGCGATCCTGGACCTGCGTCTGCACCGCCTGACCGGGCTGGAGCAGGACAAGATCCTCGACGAATACCGCGAGCTGCTGGACCTGATCGACGACCTGCTCGATATCCTCGGCTCTGGCGAGCGGCTGCAGCAGGAGATTCGCAACGAGCTGCTGGCCGTGGCCGAACAGTTCGGAGACGAACGCCGCAGCGAGATCCGTGAACGCCAGGCGAACCTGACGCTGGAAGACCTGATCGGCGAGGAGGACGTCGTAGTGACGCTCTCCCATGCCGGCTACGTGAAGTACCAGCCGGTGGCCGATTACCGCGCGCAGCGCCGTGGTGGGCGGGGCAAGGCGGCCGCGAGCTTCAAGGAAGAGGATTTCGTCGACCGGCTGCTGGTCGCGAACACCCATGACACGGTGCTGTGCTTCTCCAGCCGCGGCCGCGTGTACTGGCTGAAGGTCTACGAGCTGCCACAGGGCTCGCGCGCCTCGCGCGGCAAGCCGATCGTCAACCTGCTGCCGCTGGAACCGGACGAACGCATCAATGCGATCCTGCCGGTGCGCGAGTACGACCCGGATCATTACGTGTTCATGGTCACGGCGCGCGGCACGGTCAAGAAGACGCCGCTGACGGACTTCTCGCGCCGGCGCTCCACCGGGATTATCGCGGTGGACCTGCGTGACGACGACTACCTGGTGGACGTCTCGCTGACCGACGGCCAGATGGACGTGATGCTGATCACCACGGCGGGCAAGGCGGTCCGCTTCTCGGAGGACGACGTGCGGCCGATGGGGCGTACCGCCTGCGGTGTACGCGGCGTGCGCATGGAGTCGGATCATCGCGTGATAGCGCTGCTGAACGTCGCCGAGGGGGCGGCCTTGCTGGCCACCGAGAACGGCTACGGCAAACGTACCCGCTTTGACGAATTCCCGGTCCACCGTCGCGGCGGACAGGGCGTGATCGCGATCCAGACCGAAGGGCGCAACGGGCCGCTGGTCGGCGCCGCGCGGGTGCTGGAAGACGACGAGGCGATGCTGATTACCACGGGAGGAACACTGGTCCGCACGCCGGTGGACCAGATCCCGCTGATCGGGCGCAACACCCAGGGCGTGCGGCTGATCCGTCTGGACGAGGGCGAGCGTCTGGTGGAACTGGCCCGGGTCGAGAAGCTGCAGGGCGAGGACGAGGACGACACGGGGGAAGAAGACACCCCGGAATCTACTCAGAACACGACGGACAACGGAGATCCGGAATGAGCCGAGTGCATAACTTCAGCGCGGGGCCGGCCGCCCTGCCGCAGGCCGTCCTGGAACGGGCGCGCGACGAGCTGATCGATTTCCATGGTGCGGGCATGTCCGTGATGGAGATGAGCCATCGCGGCAAGCCGTTCATGGAGGTCGCCGAGAAGGCCGAGCAGGATCTGCGCAAGCTGATGAACATCCCGGACAACTACAGCGTGCTGTTCCTGCAGGGCGGGGCGACCGGCCAGTTCGCGGCGATCCCGATGAACCTGCAGCCGGGCGGCAAGCCGATGGACTACATCGACACCGGGGCCTGGTCGGGCAAGGCGATCAAGGAGGCCCAGAAGTTCGGTCCGGTGAACATCGTTGCCAGCTCCCAGGCCAATGGCTACGCCTCCATCCCGCCGCGCGACAGCTGGAATCTCGACCCGAATGCGGCCTACGTGCATTACACCCCGAATGAAACGATCGGCGGCGTGGAGTTCCACGAGGTTCCGGATGTCGGTGGCGTGCCGCTGGTGGCGGACATGTCCTCCACCATCCTCTCGCGCCCGATCGACGTATCAAAGTTCGGCGTTATCTATGCCGGCGCGCAGAAGAATATCGGCCCCGCCGGGCTGACCGTTGTGATCGTTCGCAACGATCTGCTGGAGAAGGAATCGAATGCGAACCTGCCGGCGGTGGTCGACTGGGCGCTGCAGGCGAAAAACGACTCCATGTACAACACGCCGCCGACCTTCGGCTGGTACCTGGCGGGGCTGGTGTTCGAGTGGCTGCTGGAGCAGGGCGGGCTGGAGAAAATGGCCGAAATCAACCAGCGCAAGGCCGAGAAGCTCTATCATTTCGTGGACAACTCGGCGTTTTATCGCAACCCGGTCGAGCCGGATGCGCGCTCGTGGATGAACGTGCCTTTCATCCTCGCGGACGATTCCCTGGATGGAACGTTCCTGAACGAGGCCGATGCCGCCGGGCTGTCGTCGCTGAAGGGGCATCGCTCGGTGGGCGGCATGCGTGCCAGCATCTACAACGCCGTACCGGAAAGTGCAGTGGACGATCTGATCGAGTTCATGGCGGATTTCGAAAACCGCCACGCCTGATTGCGATACTCCCCCGAACCGATCACGGAGGGCACCGATGTACCGGATTCAGACCTACAACAACATCGCCATACGAGGACTCGATCGCTTTCCTCGTGACCGTTACGAGGTCGCCTCGGACATCAACCAGCCCGACGCATTGATGCTGCGCTCGTTCAACCTCCACGATATCGACATCCCGGACTCCGTGCTGGCCGTGGGGCGTGCCGGCAGCGGAGTGAATAACATCCCGGTCGCGGAGCTGTCCGATCGCGGGGTCGCGGTGTTCAATGCCCCCGGAGCGAATGCCAATGCGGTGAAGGAGCTGGTGATCGCCGGCCTGCTGCTGGGCGCTCGCAACCTGCTGCCGGCGGCCGGCTATGTGCAGGAGCTGGATCCGAGCAAGGACGACTTCATGGCCGCGGTCGAGCACGGCAAGAAGCGGTTCACCGGCTTCGAGCTGCCCGGACGCAAGCTCGCCGTACTGGGACTGGGTGCCATCGGGGTCGGAGTGGCCAATGCCGCCAAGGCCCTGGGTATGGAGGTGGTCGGTTTCGATCCCAAGGTCACGGTCGAGAACGCCTGGCGCCTCGATTCGGACATCGAGCGGGCGCGCTCGGTGGAGGCGGCACTGGAAGGTGCGGACGCGGTGACGGTCCATGTTCCTCTGACCGAGAACACTCGCCATATCGTCAATGCCAAGGGCCTGGAGGGTATGAACCCAGGCGCGATGGTCCTGAACCTGGCGCGCGAGGGCATCGTCGACGACGAGGCCGTGCGGGAAGGGCTCGATGCCGAGCGCCTGCACGCCTACATCACGGATTTCCCGGTACCGACTATGCTGGGCCACCCGCGGGTCATCACGCTGCCGCACCTGGGCGCCTCGACGACCGAGTCGGAAGAGAACTGTGCGGTGATGATTGCCGACCAGCTCCGGGACTATCTCGAAAACGGCAATGTGGTGAATTCCGTCAACCTGCCGACCCTGGTGCTGGACCGCAAGGGGGATACCCGGATCGCAGTGGTCAATCGCAACCTCCCGGATCGGGTGGCAAGGGTCTCGCATGTACTGGGCGAATCCAACCTGAACATCCTGCACCTGATGAATGATTCCCGTGGAGACCTGGCGTATACCCTGCTGGATGTGGACGGGACGCCCGACCCCTCCACGCTGGACGCATTGCGGCAGATTGATGGCGTACTGCGTGCGCGGGTGCTGTAGATCGTGACAGAGAAGGGGTCATCGCCGAGAGCCACCATGGGGGCGGAAGACCTCGGGTCTTTGCGCAATCGAATCGATGCGCTGGACGGGCAGTTGCTGGAGTTGCTCAGTGAGCGGGCCCGCTGTGCCGAGGCCGTGGCGCGAGTCAAACGCGATGTCGAGCCGAACCCGGTCTTCTACCGCCCGGAGCGCGAGGCCGAGATCCTGCGGCGCGTGCGCGACGAAAACCCCGGGCCGTTGTCCGGCGAGGCGGTCGTCCGGCTGTTCCGGGAGATCATGTCCGAGTGTCTGGCGCTCGAGCATCCGCTGACGGTCGCCTACCTGGGCCCCGAGGGGACGTTTACCCATCTCGCGGCGCGCAAACACTTTGGTCACGCGGTGGAGGCGACCCCGCTGACCTCGATCGATCAGGTATTTGGCGCAGTCGAAGCTGGGCGCGCCCATTTTGGTGTGGTGCCGATCGAGAACAGCTCCGAGGGGGTGGTCACCCACACCGTGGACTGCTTCATGGACTCCACGCTGCAGATCTGTGGCGAGGTGGTGACACCGATCCATCATCACCTGCTCGCGCAGGCGGAAGACCTGAGCCAGATTCGCCGCGTCCGCGCGCATGCCCAGGCGCTGGCCCAGTGCCGGCAGTGGCTGGATACGCACCTGCCGCATGCGGAGCGCGAGGCGGTGTCCTCCAACGCACGGGCGGCGGAGGTGGCGGCCAAAGACCCGGAAAGCGCGGCAATCGCCAGCCGCGTGGCCGCCGAGCACTATGGCGTTCCCCTGCGGGTGCAGCATGTCGAGGATCGCGCGGACAACACCACGCGTTTTCTGATTATCGGCACCGCGGCGACCGAGCCGAGTGGCGCGGATCGGACCTCGATCATGCTGAGTACGGCCAACCGCCCGGGCTCGCTGTATGCACTGCTCAAGCCGATCGCCGAGGCCGGCATCAGCCTGACTCGGATCGAGTCGCGCCCCTCGCGCTGCACTCAGTGGACCTATGTGTTCTTCCTCGATCTGGTGGGGCACCAGAAGGATCCGGCGATCCGCGATTGTCTGGAGCAGCTGCGCGAGACCGCCGATACCGTCAAGGTGCTGGGGAGCTATCCTCAGGCCGCTACCTGAGGGGAACACTGATTCATGCACACGTTCGCGTTGATACCCCAGGTTTTCCGAGACAAGGCGCGGTGCGCAGCCGGTAGTGGTTCTACCGGCAAGGACCGCAACGCAGGATCGGGGAACCTGGGGCACCAACCCCAAGGGGCTCGGCCGCCCGTTGTTATCAAAAACGGGCGTGGGAACTGCGTTGCGGCTCCCTTGTGCAGAATGACTGCACGGCGGTCACCGCGCCTTGTTCGCACGCAAAAGCGACTCGAGCGCGAGCGCGTGCATGAATCAGTGTTCCCCTAATCGAGGTACTCCATGGTTTCACGCAACCCCGTGTCCGATACGAACCCGGGTGGCTTTGATGCCGCCGCGCTCGCCGTGGATGGCGTTCGGGGCCTGACGCCCTATCAGCCGGGCAAGCCGGTCGCGGCGCTGGAGCGGGAGCTGGGCATCCGGCAGGCGATCAAGATGGCCTCCAACGAGAATCCGCTGGGGCCCTCGCCCCAGGCGGTGGAGGCCGCGCGCGCGGCGATGAGCGAGGCCCACATCTATCCCGATGGGGCAGGGTTCGAACTGAAGGCCGCGCTGGCCACCCGGCATGGTGTCGAACCGGACGCCATTACCCTTGGAAACGGGTCCAACGAGATCCTGGAGCTGATTGCGCGTGCGTGGCTGGCGCCCGGTCGGGTCTCGGTCTTTTCGGCTCATGCCTTTGCCGTCTACCCGCTGGTCACGCAGGCGGTGGGGGCGGAGGCGCGCGTGGTCGATGCCCTGCCGGCGACCGACCTGGAGCAGCCCTACGGGCATGATCTGGCGGGGATGCAGAAGGCCGTGGATGACACCGTGCGGGTGGTGTTCGTCGCCAATCCGAATAACCCGACCGGGACCTGGGTCGGGCGTTCGGCGCTGGAGGCGTTTGTGGCGGCGATGCCGGCCACCACGCTGGTGGTGATCGACGAGGCCTACGCGGAATACGTCGAGCAACACGACTATCCCGACACCACCCAATGGGTTTCGCGCTACCCCAATCTCATCGTGACCCGCACGTTCTCCAAGATTCAGGGCCTTGCCGGCCTGCGCCTGGGGTATTCCATCAGCTCGCCCGCGGTTGCGGAACTGCTCAATCGCGTGCGCCAGCCGTTCAATGTGAATGCGCTTGCCCAGGCTGCGGGATTGGCGGCGCTGGGGGACTCATCGCACATCGAGCGTTCGGTGCGCGTGAATCGCGAGGGCCTGGTGCAACTGGGCGAAGGCTTGCGCGAGCGGGGACTTCGTGTAATCCCTTCGGTGGGCAACTTCATCACCTTTGACACCGGACGTGATGCGGGGGCGGTGTTCGAGGCGCTGCAGCGCGAAGGCGTGATCACTCGACCGGTGGAGAACTACGGGCTGCCCGGACATCTGCGGGTGACGGTCTCCACGGCCGAGGACAACGAACGTTTCCTGCAGGCACTGGATCGGGCCCTGGCATGATCGAGCGGCTGGTCATCTTCGGGGTCGGCCTGATCGGTGGCTCGCTCGCGCTCGCCTTGCGCGAGGCGGGTGCTGTACGCGAGATCGTGGGCTGTTCGCGCAATGCAGACAACCTGCGCGAGGCGCAGCGCCTGGGCGTGATCGATCGCTGGACGACCTCTGTGGCAGAGGCCGCGGAAGGGGCGGACATCGGTGTACTGGCGGTGCCTCTGGGGGCGATGGGGCCGCTGGCGCGCGACCTGGCCGGCTGGTGGCCGGAGGACAGCCCGTTGACCGATGTCGGCTCGAGCAAGCAGGCCGTGATCGATGCCGTGACCGAGGGCTTCGGCACCACGCCACGCCAGTTCGTGCCCGGACACCCGATCGCCGGGACCGAGAAAAGCGGGGTAGCGGCCGCTTTTCCCCGCCTGTTTCGGGACCGGCTGGTGATCCTGACCCCGGCGGATGCGACGAATCCGCTGGCCAGTGATCGCATTGCACAGATGTGGCAGGCGACCGGGGCGCGGGTGGAGTTCATGACGCCCGCCCACCATGATCGGGTCCTCGCGGCCACGAGCCACCTGCCGCACGTGCTGGCCTACACGCTGGTGGCGTCGCTGTCGGACATGAGCGAACGCGACGAGATCTTTCATTATGCCGCGGGCGGGTTTCGCGACTTCACCCGCATTGCCTCGTCGGACCCGGTGGTCTGGCGCGATATCTGTCTGGCCAACCGCGCGGCGATCCTCGAGGTGATCGAGCGCTATCAGGGTGACCTGGAACAACTGCGTGGGATGATCGAGTCCGCCGACGGGCCCGCGATCGAAGCCCGCTTTCGGCATGCAAAGGAAACCCGGGACCGCTTTTGCGACCCGGCGGACGCACAACTGGATACCTGAGACATGAACACCTTTACCGTACAGCCGGGGGGCACGCTCTCCGGTGCGGCCCGCGTGCCGGGCGACAAGTCCATTTCCCATCGCTCGATCATGCTGGGTGCGCTGGCCGAGGGCGAAACCCGCGTCAGCGGCTTTCTCGAAGGGGCCGATTGCCTGGCGACGCTGGAGGCGTTTCGGGCGATGGGCGTGCCGATCGAGCGCAAGGGTCCCGGCGAGGTCGTGATCCAGGGGCGGGGCCTGCAGGGCCTTCGGGCGCCGGATCGTCCGCTGGACATGGGCAACTCCGGAACGGCCATGCGGCTGCTGTGCGGGGTGCTCGCCGGGCAGTCGTTCGATAGCGAACTGATTGGCGATGAATCCCTGACCCGTCGTCCGATGCGCCGTGTCACGGAGCCCCTGGCCCGCATGGGTGCGCAGATCGAGACCAGCGAGGCGGGTACGCCGCCCCTGCGTATCCGTGGCGGTGCGCCCCTGCGGGGTACCGATCATGTGCTGGAGGTCGCCAGCGCACAGGTCAAGTCCGCGATCCTGCTGGCGGGTCTCTGGGCAGAAGGACCGACCTGCGTCACGGAACCCGCGCCCACTCGGGATCACACTGAGCGCATGCTGAATGGCTTCGGCTGCGTCGTGACGCGGGATGGCCCGAAGGCCTGCGTCACCGGGGGCGGGCGCCTGCAGGCAAGTTCCGTGGATGTCCCGGCGGACATCTCCTCGGCCGCGTTTTTTCTGGTGGGAGCCAGCATCGCGACGGGCTCGCAGATGCGCCTGGAGCATGTGGGCATCAACCCGACCCGGACCGGCGTGATCGACATCCTGCGCCTGATGGGTGCGGACATCCGGGTGGAAAACGAGCGCGAAGCCGGCGGAGAACCGGTGGCTGACATCGAGGTGCACGCCACCCGCCTCAAGGGGATCCACATCCCGACCGAGCTGGTGCCGCTGGCGATCGACGAATTCCCGGCCATCTTCGTCGCGGCGGCCTGCGCCGAGGGCGAGACAGTGCTGACCGGCGCGGAAGAACTGCGGGTCAAGGAGAGTGACCGCATCCAGGTGATGGCCGACGGCCTTCAGGCCCTGGGTGTGCAGTGTACGGTGCAGCCTGACGGGATTCGCATCCAGGGTGGCGAGGGCTTTTCCGGCGGAGAGGTCGACAGCCATGGCGACCACCGGATCGCGATGTCGTTCGCGATGGCGGGGCTGCGGGCCAGTGCCCCGATACGTATCCGCGACTGCGCGAATGTAGCCACGTCCTTCCCGGGGTTCGTGGATCTGGCCCGCGCCGCCGGCCTGTCGCTGGAGGCGGCATGACGGCGGAAATCCCGGTGCTGACCATCGACGGCCCGGGTGGGGCCGGCAAGGGGACCGTATGCATGCGTGTCGCCGCGGCGATGGGCTGGCACCTGCTCGACAGCGGGGCCCTGTACCGACTGCTGGGCCTGGCCGCCCGCCAGCATGGGGTCGAGTTGACCGATATTGCCGGTCTGGAACACCTGGCCGCATCCCTGGATGTCAGCTTCGAAATCGACCGCGACGCCACGCGGGTGACGACCCTGCTCGAAGGTCAGCCGGTGGACGTTCTGCTGCGCACCGAACAGGCCGGTTCTGATGCCTCGCAAGTCGCCGCGCTACCTGCGGTACGCGAGGCGTTGCTGGATCGCCAGCGGGGTTTTGCACAGGCCCCGGGGCTGGTCGCGGACGGGCGTGACATGGGCACCGTGGTGTTCCCGGATGCGGACCTCAAGATCTTCCTCACGGCCTCCGCGGAGGAAAGGGCGCGTCGGCGTTACATGCAGTTGAAGGAACAAGGACTTAGTGCTAATCTTTCTGCCCTTCGGGACGAGATGGAGGCGCGCGACCGCCGTGACCGCGAGCGTAGCGTGGCCCCCCTCAAGCCCGCCGAAGATGCCTGGGTGCTGGATACCACGGAACTCGACATCGTCAGCGTGGTGGACATGATCCTGGAGCGCCTCCGGGACGTACTCCCGGAAAAAAGCCCCCGAATCGAGGGATAGCCTCGAAGCGGGTTCATTAACGTTCAAACCCTCTTGTAGGAAGTTTCTGCAGGAGTTTGTTTAATCACAGGTTTTTAAATCCATGAGTGAAAGTTTCGCGCAACTGCTCGAAGAGAGCATGGCCTACACCCAGATGCAGCCGGGTGCCATCCTCAGTGCCACCGTCATTGAGGTAACCCCGGATGTGGTCGTGGTGAACGCCGGCCTGAAGTCCGAGGGGGTCATCCCCACCGAGCAGTTCATGAACGACGAGGGTGAGCTCGAGGTCCAGGTCGGCGATGTCGTCGAAGTGGCCCTCGAGACCCCGGAAGACGGTTTCGGCGAGACGCGCATGTCGCGCGAGAAGGCCAAGCGGGCCAAGGCCTGGGACCGTCTTGAAGGTGCGATGGAAGAAGAGCAGTACGTCACCGGCAAGATCTCCGGCAAGGTCAAGGGCGGTTACACCGTCGAGCTGGGCGATATCCGGGCGTTCCTGCCGGGTTCACTCGTGGATGTCCGTCCGGTACGCGACACCGCGTATCTGGAAGGCAAGGAGCTGGAGTTCAAGCTGATCAAGCTGGACCGGCGCCGCAACAACGTGGTCGTCTCCCGCCGTGCGGTGGTCGAGCAGGAATACAGCGCCGAGCGCGAGGAACTGCTGAAGAACCTGCAGGAAGGCGCGGTCGTCAAGGGCATCGTGAAGAACCTCACCGACTACGGCGCGTTCCTCGACCTGGGCGGCATCGACGGCCTGCTGCACATCACCGACATGGCCTGGAAGCGCGTGAAGCATCCGTCCGATGTCGTTGAAATCGGTCAGGAAGTCGAGGTCAAGGTGCTCAAGTTCGACCGCGAGCGCATGCGTGTCTCGCTGGGCCTCAAGCAGCTGGGCGAGGACCCGTGGGAGAACATCACCCGCCGCTACCCGACCGGCACCCGCATCTTCGGCAAGGTCACCAACATCACCGACTACGGTTGCTTCGTCGAAATCGAAGACGGCGTGGAAGGCCTGGTGCACGTGTCCGAGATGGACTGGACCAACAAGAACGTCAATCCGGGGAAGGTCGTGGCCATCGGCGACGAGGTCGAGGTGATGATCCTGGACCTGGACGAAGAGCGCCGCCGCATCTCGCTGGGCATGAAGCAGTGCCAGTCCAACCCGTGGGACGACTTCGCCGCCAACCACAACCGTGGCGAGAAGGTCCGTGGCCAGATCAAGTCGATCACCGACTTCGGCGTGTTTGTTGGCCTGGACGGCGGTATCGACGGCCTGATCCACCTGTCCGACCTGTCCTGGCACGAGCCGGGTGAAGAGGCGATCCGCAACTTCAAGAAGGGCGACGAGGTCGAGGCCGTGGTCCTGTCCGTGGATCCGGAGCGCGAACGCATCTCGCTGGGCCTGAAGCAGCTGGACCGCGACCCGTTCGCCAACTTCGTGGCCGAGCACAGCAAGGGCAGCATCGTGAAGGGCACGGTCAAGGAAGTGGACGCCAAGGCCGCCGTGATCGAACTGGCCGACGGCATCGATGGCATCCTGCGTGCAGCCGACATCTCCCAGGATCGCGTGGAGGATGCGCGTACCGTCCTGAACGTAGGCGACGAAGTCGAGGCCAAGTTCATGGGTGTGGACAAGAAGACCCGCGCGATCAGCCTTTCCATCAAGGCGAAGGACCGCGCCGAAGAGGCGGAGATGATGTCGGACTATTCTGCCACCGGGAGCGCGACGACCTCCCTGGGCGATCTGCTGAAGGAACAGATGGGCAAGAACGACTAAGTCCGTCACAATAAAGTCCACGGTGTCCATGGGGATGCCGTGGACTGTTTTTTATCCGCGTACTGCGGAACCTTTTCTCCTGTCTGCGACGAGCGTCAGATGACCAAATCGGAATTGATCGAAAGCCTCGCCCAGAAATCGCCTCACTTGCCCGCACGGGATGTCGAGATGTGCGTGAAGGCGTTGCTGGAACGCATGAGTCAGGCCCTGGCGAATGGTCAGCGAGTGGAGATTCGCGGCTTTGGGAGCTTCTCGCTGCATTTCCGGCCGCCACGGCTAGGCCGCAACCCCAAGACGGGTGACGCGGTAGCGCTACCTGGCAAGCATGTCCCGCACTTCAAGCCCGGCAAGGAACTGCGTGAACGGGTAAATACACCCGCGGTTGCCGACGAGTAGCCGGGATGTCCGATCGACGGCGCCAGCAGGTACGCAACGTACTCGCGTTCGTCTTGCTGATCGTGATTTCCTCGGCGATCGGCATTCTTGTCGTGTTCAACGAAGGCCATGTCACCCTGAGCCTTCCGTGGACGGATGTACAGGCACCCCTGGTGTTCTTGCTCGGTATCTCGGCGCTGGTCGGTGTCGTGATTACGGCTTCCATCTTCTGGGTACGGATTCGCCGGCTGAATCAGAAGGTCGCGGACCTGCGAGCGGAGAACCGGGCCTTGAAGACCGAGGTCGAGCAGATGCGTACCGCCCCCATGCGGGATTTCTACTAGGGAAACCCTGATCAAATGCACAGGCCTGCACCCGAGTCGATTCTGTCCGCAGACGATGTGCGGTGAACGTCGTATAGTCGTGCGATACAAACCCCGCAAGCACGCTGCACAACGCAGATCGACCGTGCCACAGTATCCCCGCTCATGAACGAGCTCCTCACTCGACGCCGCGCCGGCCATGCACCTGCACAGGCAGCAATCGCCGTGCCCGGGGCAATCTCGTGATCAACGACTGGTTCTGGTTGTTGTTGCCGCTGGCTGCCGCCAGCGGATGGTGGGTTGCACGCCGTGTCCATACGGAAGACCAGCCGGATCAGGAACCCTCTCTTAATCGCTACCTGGAGGGGGTCCGGTACTTGCTGGACGACCGTACAGATGATGCGCTTCAGGCCTTCATCGAGATGGTGGAGGTGGATCACGAAACTTTCGAGACGCACGTGATCCTCGGTCGTCTGTTCCGGCGGCGGGGCGAGGTGGACCGCGCGATCCGGATTCACCAGAACCTGGTGGCCCGTCCTTCGCTGAAGGATGAACAGCGGGCACAAGCGCTGTGCGAGTTGGGCCAGGACTTCCTGCTGGCCGGGGTGCTCGACCGGGCCGAGGCGGTTTTTCGGGAACTCGCGGACTCGCCGCATCAGGCGGTCAGAGCCTTGAAGGGGCTCCAGCACGTATACGAGACGCAACGCGAGTGGGAGCGGGCGATCGAGGTTGGCACACGCCTGAAGTCGCATGGCGTGCCGAATGAGAATCTGCGGATCGCACATTATCACTGTGAGCTGGCTACCATCGCCCTGGATGCGGGTGATCGCGCTACAGCGGCCGAGCGTGCGACACAGGCCGAGGGCGAGGTGCCCGGGCTGTCACGCGCGTTGTTGATCCAGGCCGAGATTGCGGAACGCGAAGACCGGATCCCGGATGCCATTGCCCACGGTCGCGAAGCGGTGGCACGTACGCCGCAACTCGCGCCGCTGGTCGTGCCGCGGCTGGAACGACTCCATCAGGCGCTGCCCGGGGAGAATCGTCTGGGGCAGCTGGAGCAAACCCTGGAGGATCTCGCCAGCAGCCGAGGGATCACGGTCGCCCGCATCGCGCTGATGCGCCTCTACCGGCGTACGGGGCGGCTGGATGCGGCGCTCTCGGAGCTGGGGATGATCTTGTCGCAGAGGCCGGTGCCAACGTCGGGCTTGCTGGAGGCCGTTCGCTGGATGAAGATTCTACCGGCTGTCCAGGAATACAACACCGAATTTGCCGCATTCGAGAAAGCGCTGTCGGACCAGCTGGGTAGCCAGCATCTTTACCAGTGCGTGAATTGCGGCTACCAGGGACGAGCGCACGTCTGGCAATGCCCGAGCTGCAGACGCTGGGACACGTTGCGAGGCCTGGACTTCGAACTCGACGCGACCACCGAGGAAGCGGAGGATGCCCTCGTTCGTGAACGGACGCACTGAACAACACTAAACCGGGGAGAACCATGCGAACTGCCGTCGATTCACCAGCCCCCAGGCTGATAGTGGCGCTGGATTTTGCCGAGGCCGAGAGTGCCGTCGCACTTGCTCGCAGCCTGGACCCGTCCCATTGCGCGCTGAAAGTCGGGTTTGAGCTGTTTGTGGTGGCCGGGCCGGATCTGCTGGGAAGGCTTCATGACCTCGGATTTCGTGTCTTTCTGGATCTCAAGTTTCATGACATCCCGAATACGGTCGCTGCGGCTTGTCGTGCGGCGGCTCGCACCGGGGTATGGCTCGTGAATGTCCACGCCAGCGGCGGGCTGCAGATGATGCAGGCCGCGCACGAGGCAGTACGCGAGGTGAATGATCATACGGCCGTGCTGGGCGTGACTGTGCTGACTTCCAGCGACGCACAGACACTGCGCGAAACCGGAGTGCAGCGAGATCCCGAGGCACAGGTACGGCTGCTGGCCAACCTGGCCATCGCCCAGGCCGGTCTCGAGGGTCTTGTGTGTTCCGCGCAGGAGGCGCACCTGTTGCGCGAGGAGCTCGGTTCGGGCCCGATGCTGGTAACGCCCGGAATCCGCCTTCCGGATGCGGAAGGGGATGATCAGCGCAGGGTCATGACGCCGGAAAGCGCGATCCAGGCTGGCGCCAGTGCGATTGTCGTCGGACGTCCGATCACCCGTGCAGCGGATCCTGCCGCGGCTGCGAACGATTTTGCACTTCGTCTGGAGAGGGTTTTCCAGAACCACTGATCCCGTTAGGATGAGCATGGCGCAAGGGTTGCGCCAGTCATCATTCAACAAGGAGCAGTTACATGAAAAACGCCATCTACTGTGTGAAATGCTGGTTCTTCGCCGCCTTGTGCGTGTTGCCGCTGGCGCTGGTCACGGCGTCGGGCGGGCAGTCGCCGGTGAACGTCAACTCGGCAACAGCGGAAGAACTCGCGACGCTGGACAACATCGGACAGGTCAAGGCCGAGGCAATCGTCGAGCATCGCGACGCCCATGGTCCGTTTGCCTCGGTGCAGGCGCTGACGGACGTCTCCGGCATTGGCGAGCGCACGGTGGAGATGAACCTCGACCGCATCGAGGTCGAGTAGCCCGATCGAGGACGACGGGGCCGATCCCCGTCGTCCTTTCTCACCTGGAGCCAGGATGAACCCGAACACGCCACCGATTCGTACCGCCGTCTTTCCTGTCGCGGGCATGGGCACCCGCTTTCTGCCGGCCACCAAGGCCAACCCCAAAGAGATGCTTCCCATCGTGGACAAGCCGCTGATTCAGTACGCGGCCGAGGAGGCCGTGCGGGCGGGCATCGAGACCTTGGTGTTCGTGACTGGTCGCAACAAGCGTTCCATCCCCGATCACTTCGACAAGGCCTACGAGCTTGAAACGGAGCTTGAAGAACGCGGCAAGACCGAGATGCTGGAAAAAGTGCGCAACATCGTGCCGCCCAACGTGACCTGCGTGTACGTGCGTCAGGCCGAGGCGCTGGGTCTGGGGCATGCGGTGGCCTGTGCGCGCCCGGTGGTACGCAACGAGCCCTTCGCGGTGATCCTGGCGGACGATCTGATCGAGGAAGAGCAGGGTGGCGCCACCAGGCAGATGGTCGATGCCTATGCCGAACACGGTTGCAGCGTGCTGGGCGTGGAAGAGGTCCCGGCGGATCGTACCCATCAGTACGGCATCATCGACCCGGTGCAAACGGGCCCGCGGACCTGGGATGTGCGCGGGATTGTGGAAAAGCCGCAGCCAGCCGATGCACCCTCCAATGTCGCCGTGGTGGGCCGCTATATCCTGACCCCGCGCATCTTCGAGCTGCTGGCCGAACAGGAGCCAGGGACCGGGGGCGAGATCCAGCTGACGGACGCTATCGCGAAACTGCTTGAGGAAGAACGCGTAACGGCACTGAATTTCGAAGGTCGCCGTTTCGACTGCGGGAGCAAGCTGGGCTATCTGGAGGCAACCGTGGAATTCGCGCTGATGCACCCGGAGCTGAAGGAGGACTTTGGCGCCTACCTGAAATCCCGCGTCAGCACCTCCTGAGGCCTCACCACCAGAACCTTCTGTGGCGCGGGCGGACAGGGAGCTTCCCGCGCCAGTACTGGATGGCCAGGAATCCGAATGCCATGCCCCCCAGGTGCGCGAAATGCGCTATGCCCGCAAGGGTCCCGGAGATGCCCAGATAGAGCTCCAGCGCCCCGTACGCGATCACGAAATACTTCGCCTTGATGGGGATCGGAAGGAAGAGCAGGTACAGCCGCTGGTTGGGAAACATCATCCCGAACGCCAGCAATACCCCAAAGACTCCCCCGGACGCGCCCACTGTCGGGTAGACCATGCCGTTCTGGCCATAGGCCGTCACCACGAGTTGAACCAGCCCGGCGCCAATCACGCAGATCAGGAAATAAACCGCAAAGGTCCTGGATCCCCAGGCGTTTTCGATCTGTACTCCCAGCATCCATACGGCGAACATGTTCACCGACAGATGGATCAGCCCCCCGTGCAGGAAGCCGTAGGTCAGAAGCTGCCAGAGCTGGAAATCGGGGACGCGAAGCCATTGGCCATCCTGATGGATCATGGACGGCGTGCCGATAGGCCAGAGGGCGAAATGGGTCATCAGCCATTCGCCCAGCCAGGGCAGGGCGAGGAAAAGCGCCACATTGGAGATCAGCAAGAAGCCGATCACCGGCGGCATCATGCTGAAGTCGGGGTGGCGAGGGTCCGGGTGCGTCATGCGGACCGGGATCAGCCGAAATCGTCCGTGACCGCGCCGCGACTGGCGGATCCGACCTGGCGACTGTATTTGCCGAGGATACCCCGGTCGTATCGCGGGGCGGGTGCCTGCCAGGCACTGCGGCGACGAGCGAGTTCGTCCTCGGGAACTTCAAGCGCGAGTCGATTGCGGCTGGCATCGACTTCAATGACGTCGCCCTCGCGTACTAGCGCAATCGGGCCGCCCTGTGCCGCCTCGGGGGCCACATGTCCAACCACGAGCCCGTAGGTCCCGCCCGAGAATCGTCCATCGGTAATCAGCGCGACGGAGTCGCCCAGGCCCGCACCAATAATCGCGGCCGTGGGTGCAAGCATCTCGCGCATCCCCGGACCCCCGCGGGGCCCTTCGTGGCGCACCACGATGACGTCGCCGGCCCGGATCTCGCCGGCCAGAATCGCGTCCAGACACGCCTCTTCGGATTCGAACACGCGTGCCGGTCCCCGAATCGAGGTGGACTTGAGCCCGGTGATCTTGGCCACGCCTCCCTCCGGAGCCAGATTGCCCTTGAGAATGGCCAGGTGTCCTTGCGGGTACAGGGGCGCGTCCAGGGTACGGATGATGGTCTGATTCGGCGGTGGCGCATCGGGCGTGTCCGCAAGGACCTCGCTCAGGGTCTGGCCGGTAATGGTCAGACAGTCACCGTGGAGAAGCCCGCCATTCAAGAGAAGCTTCATGACCTGGGGTGTCCCGCCCACGGCGTGAAATTCCGTGGTCACGTAGCGCCCGGAGGGCTTGAGATCGCACAGAACCGGGGTCTGGCGACGGATGCGCTCGACGTCATCCAGGCTCAAGGGCACGTGCGCGCAATGAGCGATGGCGAGCAGATGGAGCACCGCGTTGGTCGAGCCGCCTACGGCCATCACCACCGCCAGGGCATTCTCGAAGGCCTCGCGCGTCAGGATGTCGCGTGGCTTCCGGTCGGCGTGGATCGCCTCCAGGAGGACCTCGGCGGAACGGGCAGCGGACTCGGCCTTTTCCGGATCCTCCGCCGCCTGCGTCGACGACCCGGGAAGGCTCATGCCCATAGCCTCGAAGGCGCTGGACATGGTGTTGGCCGTAAACATGCCGCCACAGGACCCAGCCCCGGGGCAGGCATTGCGCTCCACCCCGGCCAGGTCTTCATCGGACAGCTTCCCGGCTCCGTGCTGGCCGACCGCCTCGAATGCACTGACGATCGTCAGATCCTGTCCCTTGTAGTGTCCCGGCTTGATGGTGCCCCCGTAGACAAAGATCGCCGGAACGTTAAGCCGGGCGATCGCCATCATGGCCCCCGGCATGTTCTTGTCGCAGCCGCCGGTGGCCAGCAAGCCGTCAAGACTTTGTCCGTTGACCACGGTCTCGATCGCATCCGCAATGACCTCGCGCGACACCAACGAGTACTTCATGCCGGGCGTGCCCATTGAGATGCCGTCAGAGATCGTGATGGTGCCGAACGTCTGAGGCATTCCTCCAGCCTGGCGCACGGCCCGCTCGGCCCGTTCGGCCAGCGTGCCGATCCCGATGTTGCAGGGGGTAATGGTGCTGTGGGCATTTGCGATGCCGACGATGGGGCGCTGGAAGTCCTCGTCCCCGAAGCCCACCGCTCGCAGCATGGCGCGATTGGGGGTGCGCCTTGGGCCTTCGGTGACGACGCGGCTGCGTCGGTTGTCCTGGGTCATCGACTCGTCCTGTCCGTTGGTGACCCCCAAGAAGGGCCAGATTAGTGGGTGCGCGAATTGCTTCCCCGGCAGTAACGCCCGTTAAGGAAGTGATCGAAGAACTGACCCAGCGCCGGATGGTCAATCTGCTGGCCGGAGGTGTCCGGCTCCAGATGACGCTCGGCCACATAGGTGCTGTGGGAGTAGCCATCCACCAGCACGTGGTACCAGGGCTGGTCTTTGGGCGGGCGGCTCCTGGCCACCGTTTCATACCATTCGTCCGAGCCGGAGTAGACTGGATCGACGTCGACGATCACACCGCGGTAGCCGAACTTGGTATGGTGGACCAGTTCACCCACGGTGAAGCGTGTTCCCTGTGTCATCGCTGCCCCCTGGCGGCAGTTGGTGCATTATTCAGTGTCTCTCAGAAAAGACCATCACCCGGGTCTCGCGTTCCGGTGTGTGGTCATGGACCCGCAAAGCGACCGTATACCATGTCTCGTGACGCCAGCATCCGCCGCCCCGAATTCCACCGGGCCGTGCCCGACAATGATGACCGCGAACGCAAGATCTGCAGTCACTGTGGCTTCGTGGACTACGAGAACCCGCGGATTGTGGTGGGCGTCGTTGCTATATGGGACGAGCGGGTCCTGTTGTGCCGCCGGGCCATCGAACCGCGCAAGGGCCACTGGACACTGCCCGCAGGATACATGGAGCTTGGCGAGTCGACCGAGCAGGGCGCCGAGCGAGAGGCCTGGGAGGAGGCCCGCGCGAGGCTGCGGATCGATCGCCTGCTTGCGGTTTACAGCCTGCCGCATATCGGACAGGTGCAGATGATCTATCGTGCCGAGCTGCTGGGCGACGACGTCGCCCCCGGGCCGGAGTCCCAGGAGGTCGCGCTGTTCGAGTTCAATAACCTGCCCGGGGAGCTTGCATTTCCGTCGGTTTCCTGGGCTCTGGGGCACTATCAGCAAACCCGCCACCTGACCGAATTTGCCCCCCTGGGTGCCCCGGAGTCCGCGAGCCCGCTGGGCGGGTTGTAGCTCAGCTGTCTTGCGCGGGCCGGGACGGCCCGTAATCCCGGAATTTCTCCAGCACGCGCTCCATCTCCTCGTCGTTCAGCAGCTGCGGACCCCCGATCTGCAGGCTCAGCACGTACTGCTGCGCAAGCAGCTCGACTTCCTCGGTCAGCCACAGGGCCCGCGCGAGATCCGGCCCTGTCGCAAGCATGCCGTGGTTGGCCAGCAGACATGCGAGGCGATCCCGAAGCGCGTCCACCGCGTAGCGTGACAGTTGCTCCGTGCCAAACGTGGCATAGGGGGCACAACGGATCGAATTCCCCCCGGCAGCCGCCACCATGTAGTGCAGGGCGGGGATATCACGCCCCTGAATCGCCACGACGCTGGCGTAGGTCGAGTGGACATGCACCACGGCGTTCAGCTCCGGTCGCGCCTGGAGGATCGCTCGATGAAAATGCCACTCGCTGGAAGGCTTCTGGTGATCAGACCAGTGCCCCTGTGCATCGACCACGACCAGATCTTCGGGGCGCAGGGCTTCATAGGGCACACCGGACGGGGTAATCAGCATGCCATCCCCCAGGCGCGCGCTGACGTTCCCCGAGGTGCCCTGGTTCAGGCCCCGTCGGTTGGTCTCGAGCGCGGTGTCGATAATCGCCTGGCGTAGCGCGGATTCATCGGCGGCGGGGAAGTCCGTGTCAGTCATCGCAGTCCGGGGGCGGGACAAAGGGCGGATTGTATCGCGGATCACCTTCCGCATGACGCGGGGAAAATCCGCCATTTCGCAGGGTCAATTACCTGGGTCCAGCGTGAGCAAGGCGTTATGGAAGGTATGGCATGAACGCTCGCCGACGATCTATATTCAAGGCTGTATCTGACGGACCGCGCACGGCGCGCGGCGATCGCTTCGTTCCTTGAACAGGGAGGACACCCAATGAAAAGAACATTTCGTTTTTTGACCGCGGCTTCTGTGGCCGGCGCACTGGCACTGGGTCTGGGTGCTGTACATTCGGTGCACGCCTTTGACGAGCACGAGGCCACCATTGATTACCGCCAGGGCGTCATGCGGGCGATTGGCGGTAATGTCGGGGCCTTTGCCGCCGTCGTCGTCGACGGTGCGGATTTCCGCGACAACCTGAAAATACATACCAGCCAGCTGATGGAACTGACCGAGGATATCCCGGCGCTGTTCCCGGAGGGCAGTGACTTCCCCGATACCGATGCCAAGGAAGAAATCTGGGAGGACTGGGACCGTTTCGTCGAACTGGCCAACGATACGCGCGAGGCCGTGGAAGCCCTGCATGCCACGGTTGAGGCGGGCGACGAGGACGAATACCCGATTCGGTTCCGCAACCTGGGACAGTCCTGCCAGGCCTGCCACGACGACTTCCGCCGCGACTGACCGGTGGTAAGGGGTTGGGTTGAAAGAGGGCCGTCAGCCTGGCTGTCGGTCCTCTGTCTTGCGGGTGTGGCCGGGGCCCTGCCAGCCCAGGCCGAGATCTCGATCGGAGGGCTGGACCCCGAGGCGGGCGAGGAGGCGCGTATCGCCTACGGCGAATACGTGCTGCGGGCAGGGGGGTGTGTCACCTGTCATACCGCGGAGGACGGCGAGTTCCTGGCCGGAGGCCGTCCGATCGAGAGCCCCTTTGGCGTGTTCTATGGCCCGAACATCACACCGGACGATGAACACGGCATCGGGGGATGGTCGCAGGACGATTTCAAGCGGGCCCTTCGGGAAGGCCGGGCTCCGAACGGGCAGCATTACTATCCGGCGTTTCCGTTTACCTCGTATACCCAGATGAAGTCCGAGGATGTCGAGGCCCTGTGGGCCTTCCTGCAGTCCGAGGTCGAGCCGGTAGCAAAGGAAAACACGCCGCACGAGCTGGTCTGGTTCGCCCGCTTCCGCCCGTCGCTTATGGGCTGGAAGTGGCTGCATTTCGAGCCGGGCACGTTCGAGCCAGCCCCCGATGAATCCGACCAGTGGAACCGCGGGGCCTACCTGGTCCTGGCGCTTGGGCACTGTATGGAATGCCACACTCCGCGCACCCGCACGGGCGGCCTGGAGATGGAGCGTCTCGGTGCCGGGGCGCGTCTGCCGGATGGGGATGTGGCCGGGAATATCACCCCGGACCGCGAGACCGGGGTCGGACGCTGGGGCGAACGCCATATCGCCCGCTACCTGGAAATGGGCCTGACGCGCGACGGTGACTTCGCCGGCGGCGGCATGGCCGATGTCATCGATCACGGGACCTCCTACCTGAGCGAAGAAGATCGTCGCGCGATTGCCGTCTATCTGCGTTCGCTGGAGCCCATCGAGCACGAACCGGATTGAGCGAGACGACGGATGTACGAAAGAGGGCCAGGCTGCATCGCAGACCTGCCCTGCATCTTTGTCTGGCTCCCCGGGACGGGCTCGATCGAACCGCCGACCTCGGGGAGCACTCATAAATCTGCACGCTCGGGTCGCTTTCGCGCGCGAACAAGGCGCCGCACCGTGTGTGCGCTCGTTTTTGATCAACAACGGGCAGCCGAACAATGTTTTCCATGAGTTGCAGGGCCATCAGCCCAGGCCCCACGACTCTGCGTTGCGCCGCTGACGGGCTTTGGGGACGTGTAGTCCAGGCGGGGCTCGATCCGGGACGGACGGGAGCGCTGCTACACTCGAACTATCGTTCCGCGGTTTCGAGCCTCCGCCGGGAGGGCTTCCCGTATGCCTTCAACTGCCCGTTTTCCCTTGCGTTTCCTGCTGCTGGTGGCCGCGCTGGTGGTGGTGCTGGCCGGAATCGCTTCGTTGCTGCTCTGGCCCGCAGAGCGGCTCGAGGAGCGGGTGGCTGACGTAATCGAGGCGCAGCTGGGGGTGCCGGCAAGCATCGAGGGGGATGCCTCGCTGCGTCTGTTGCCGCGCCCGGCGGTGCAGGTGCGCGATGTGCGGCTCGGGCCGGAGACCGAGGGGGAGGCGGGGGAGCTCGAGGCAGCGTGGCTGTCGCTGCGCTGGCTGTCGCTGCTGCGCGGTCGCCTGGAGCCGGGGATGCTCGTGCTGGATGCGCCGGTACTGCGTCTGGAGCGGGATGCGCAGGGTGTGCTGAACCTTGGTCCGTGGACGGCGGAAGACAACGGACGCGGGTCGCCGGCCCTGGACCTGCGCATCCGCGACGGCGAGCTGCATTGGCGTGATCATGGAACACAGCGCACGGCGACGGTTCACGGCCTCGAGGTGGACGCACCGGCAACCCGATGGCAGGCGGCGGCGGACGATGCGCATCCCCTGGCAGGGCTGGCGCTGGCGGCCGAGGTGTCGATCGCGCGCGTGGAGGACGGGGCGCTGACCCTGACCGACGTCTCGTTCGGACTGACCGCACGCGATGGCGTCTTTCGCACCACGGACTGGGAGATGAATCTGTACGAGGGCCACGGCACTGGCGAGGGCGAGGCGGATTTCACCGAGCAGCCGCCGCACTGGGAGCTGGATGTCGCGTTTGATGACCTGGAGCTGGAGTCCTTCCCGGAGGAGTGGCTGCCCCCCGGGGCCGCCTCCGGGCGCGCGGCGCTGACCGCGACCCTGACCAGCCGAGGCGAGGATGTGCAGACCCTGCTGCACCACCTGGATGGCGAGGTGGTGCTGAGCGGGAATGATCTGGTCATCCGGGGCGTGGATCTGGACGAGGAACTGGCGGCCTACGAGCGCACCCAGCGCTTCACTTTGGTGGATGCGGCGGCGGTGGTGTTGGGCGGTCCGGTGTGGCTGGCTGCCACCCGCGGCACCGAGTTCGCGCGGTATGCGGGGCGCGACAACGGCGAAACCGAGATTGTGCAGCTGCTGTCGGCCTGGGAGATCGAGCAGGGCGTGGCGCACGCGCGCGACGTGGCGCTGGCGACCCCGCGCAACCGCCTGGCCGCACAGGCCTCGCTGGATCTGCCCGAGCGCCGGATCCGCGAGGCCGAGGTGGCGGTAGTCGATGCCGAGGGATGCGCGGTGATGCGCCAGGAGGTGCATGGGACCTTCGATGATCCGCAGATCGAGGAACCGCATCTGGTGGAGGCGCTGCTCGGCGCGCCGCTGGATCTGCTGCGCCGCGGGCTGGCCGCGCTGTCCCTCGATCCGGAGGACTGCGAGGTCTTCTACGACGGCGCCGTCGCCGCCCAGTAAGCGTCGCTCGCGGGCGGCAATACCTGGATGAACGGCGAGCATCTGCCGCAACAGATATAGGCGAGTACCGTCCTCGGAGGCCGCAAGAAAGCGGCATCTGGGAGCGCACGGTTGAATCGGTCGACGATCCTTCCAGTAAGAGCACATACGCCGCCAGGTGCTACAAATGCGCGTACACAAACGAAAAAGGCCAACCCGAAGGCTGGCCTGAGTCGTTTCTTATCTGGCTCCCCGGGACGGGCTCGAACCGCCGACCTAGTGATTAACAGTCACCCGCTCTACCGACTGAGCTACCGGGGAATTGGCCGCAGATCGTAATGGGGGGCGGCCACCCCGTCAAGCTTCCATTTTGATCAGCGGTGGGCCGCCGCGAACTGTCGCAGCCGCTCCAGTGCCTTGTCGAGCATGTCGACGCTGGTGGCGAACGAGACGCGTACATGGCCCGGGGCGCCGAATGCGCTGCCGGGCACCAGTGCGACTCCGACCTCGTCCAGCAATTGCTTGCTGAGGGCGACGTCGGTGTCGATGTCGGCCGCCTGCATCAGCCCGGTGACTCGCGGAAAGCAGTAGAACGTGCCGTCGGGCATCAGGCAGTCGATACCATCAATCGCATTCAGGCCGTCCACCACGTGCCGCGCCCGTTCGGCGAACGCGGAACACATGGCGATCACGCAGCCCTGGTCGCCATCCAGCGCGGCCTGCGCACCGGCCTGCGCAATGGAGGTGGGGTTGGAGGTGCTTTGCGACTGGATCTTTTTCATCGCCGCGATCAGGTTCTTCGGTCCGCCGGCATAGCCGATACGCCAGCCGGTCATCGCGTAGGCCTTGGACACGCCATTGAGCACGACGGTGCGTTCGAGCAGATCGGGTGCGACATTCACGATGTTCACAAACGGCGTGGAGCCGAACCGGATGTGTTCGTACATGTCGTCGGTCGCGATCACCACTCGGGGGTGTTCGCGCAGCACCTCGGCCAGCGCCTTCAGTTCGTCGGCTGAATAGGCGGCACCAGTCGGATTGGATGGGCTGTTGAGAAACACCAGGCGGGTATTCGGGGTGATCGCGGCGGCGAGTTGCTCGCCCGTGATACGGAATCCGGCTTCCTGCGTGGCGCTGACCACTACGGGCCGCGCACCGGCCAGCAGCGCGATGTCGGGGTAGGAGACCCAGTAGGGCGCCGGGATGACCACCTCGTCCCCCGGGTTCAACAGGGCCTGGCAGAGGTTGAAGATGCTCTGCTTGCCACCGGAGGACACCAGAATCTGGTCTCGCTCGAACGAAAGCCCGTTGTCACGTTCAAACTTGCGGATAATGGCGTCTTTCAGGCCCTGCGTACCATCCACCGGAGTGTACTTGGTTTCCCCGCGGGCAAGCGCGTCGATGGCCGCCTGCTTGATATGCTCCGGGGTATCGAAATCCGGCTCGCCGGCCCCCAGCCCGACGATATCGCGGCCCTCGGCCCGCAGCTGCGCGGCCAGCGCGCTGACGGCCAGGGTGGGGGAGGGCTGGATGCGCTGAACGCGATCGGAGAGCTCGATATCCAAGGCGGGCCTCATGCGGGTTGGGCGGTTTGGACGGCCGGGCGCGAATGCATAACCGGCCGCAAGGTGGCGAAATAATACTGAAATCAGGCGCGGAGGATAAGGCGTGCAGCCAGATGAGGCCGAACAATTCAAGGTGGTATCGCAGTATCAGCCCGCCGGCGATCAGCCAACCGCGATCCGCGCGCTGACCGATGGCATCGAGGCAGGGCTGGCCCACCAGGTCCTGCTGGGTGTGACGGGTTCGGGCAAGACGTTCACGATCGCCAACGTCATCGAGAACCTGCAACGCCCGACCATTATCCTGGCGCCGAACAAGACCCTGGCCGCGCAGCTGTACGGCGAGTTCAAGGAATTCTTCCCGAACAACGCGGTGGAGTACTTCGTCTCGTACTACGACTACTACCAGCCGGAGGCCTACGTCCCGTCCTCGGACACCTACATCGAGAAGGACGCCTCGATCAACGACCACATCGAGCAGATGCGCCTGTCCGCGACCCGCGCGCTGCTGGAGCGCCGTGACGCGATCATCGTGGCCTCGGTGTCCGCCATCTACGGCCTCGGGGACCCGCGCAAGTACCTGTCCATGGTCCTGCACCTCCAGCGCGGGGATCGCATCGACCAGCGTGACCTGCTGCGCCGTCTGGCGGAGCTGCAGTACACCCGCAATGACACCGAGTTGCGACGCGCCACCTACCGGGTACGAGGGGAGGTGATCGACATCCATCCCGCGGAATCCGAGATCGAGGCCGTGCGCATCGAGTTGTTCGATGACGAGATCGAGCGCCTGTCGTACTTCGACCCGCTGACTGGCGAGCAGCTGCGCACCGTCCCGCGCCTGACCATCTACCCGAAGACGCACTACGTGACCCCGCGCGAGACGCTGCTGGAGGCGGTGGACCAGATCCGTGACGAACTCAAGGAACGTCTGGATTTCCTGCGCAAGGAGGACCGGCTGGTCGAGGCGCAACGGCTGGAGCAGCGCACGCTGTTCGACCTCGAAATGATCCTGGAGATCGGCTACTGCAACGGCATCGAGAACTACTCGCGCTATCTCTCCGGCCGGGCCCCGGGCGAGCCGCCTCCGACCTTCTTCGACTACCTGCCGAAGGACGCGCTGCTGGTGATCGACGAATCCCATGTGTCGGTGCCGCAGGTGGGCGGGATGTACAAGGGCGACCGTTCGCGCAAGGAGACGCTGGTGGAATACGGCTTTCGCCTGCCGTCAGCGCTGGACAACCGCCCGCTGCGTTTCGAAGAATTCGAGGCCCTGCAGCCTCAGACCGTCTACGTGTCCGCCACGCCGGGGCCCTACGAACGCGAGCACGCCGGCGCCATTGTCGATCAGGTGGTCCGACCGACCGGCCTGCTGGACCCGATCCTCGAGGTGCGCCCGGCCGGCAGCCAGGTCGACGACTGCCTGTCCGAGGTACGCGAGCGGGTGGAACGCGACGAACGCGTACTGATTACGACGCTGACCAAGCGCATGGCCGAGGACCTGACCGACTACCTCTCGGAACACGGCGTGCGGGTGCGCTATCTGCATTCGGATATCGACACCGTTGAGCGTATGGAGATCATCCGCGACCTGCGCCTGGGCGAGTTCGACGTGCTGGTGGGGATCAACCTGCTGCGCGAGGGCCTCGACATGCCCGAGGTCTCGCTGGTCGCGATCCTCGACGCCGACAAGGAGGGCTTCCTGCGCTCCGACCGTTCGCTGATCCAGACCATCGGGCGTGCCGCGCGCAACGTGAACGGCAAGGCGATCCTGTACGCCGACAAGGTGACCGGATCGATGCAGCGGGCGATCGACGAGACCGAACGCCGGCGGGCGAAGCAGATCGCCCACAACGAGGCGCACGGCATTACGCCCCAGGGCATTCGCAAGAACGTCGCGGACATCCTCGAGGCGCGCAATGCGACTCCGGGCTCCGGGCGGCGTCGTGGCCAGAAGAAGGTCGCCGAAGACGCGCCGGACTACATCGACGCCCCGGAAAACGCGGCCAGGGAGATCGAGAAGCTGGAACAGGAGATGTTCCAGAAGGCGCGCGACCTGGAGTTCGAGGAGGCCGCGCGTATCCGCGACCGCATCGAGAAGCTCAAGGCACTCGCATTCCGCCCGGAAGCCTCGCTATCCTAAAAAGATTGCTCGGGTCACGAGCGCCAGTTGAGTACAGGTTCAATGGCTTCTCCCGTATCCCTGCCCCTGGGGCCGGTCATGCTCGATGTGACCGGCCTGGAACTCACCCCGGAAGATCGTGAACGCCTGCGCCACCCGGCGACGGGCGGCGTCATCCTCTTCGCCCGCAACGCCGGTACGCCGGAGCAGGTGAGGGCGCTCACCGATGCCATACGTGCGGAGCGACCCGGCATCCTGATTGCCGTCGATCAGGAGGGCGGGCGCGTGCAGCGCCTGCGGGACGGCTTCACCACGCTTCCACCCATGCGCGAGCTGGGGTACGTCGATGACTACGATCGCAACAAGGCCTGCGAACTGGCCCATGCGACCGGGGAATTGCTGGCGCTGGAGCTACGCGAGGCGGGCATCGATTTCAGTTTCACTCCGGTGCTGGATCGTGACGTCGACATCAGCGAGGTCATCGGGGACCGCGCGTTCCACCACGACCCCGATGTCATCGCGCGCCTGGCGGGCGAGCTCATCCGGGGGCTCGCGGCGGGCGGGATGGCGAGCGTGGGCAAGCACTTTCCAGGGCACGGCGCCGTCAAGGCGGACTCGCATGTCGCACTGCCCGTGGATGACCGTCCGCTGGCCGAGATCGAGGCCAACGATATTGAAGCCTTTCGTCCCGTCCTGGGCGACCTGGACGCCGTGATGCCGGCGCATGTCCTGTATCCCCAGGTGGATGATCAGCCGGCCGGTTTTTCGCGGATCTGGCTTCAGGACATCCTGCGCCGGGAGCTCCGGTTCCGCGGAGCGATTCTGAGCGATGACCTGGCCATGGCTGGAGCCGAAGCCATTGGCAGCCCCACCGAGCGCGCCGCGGCAGCACGGGCGGCCGGCTGCGACATGGTGCTGATCTGCAACCAGCCCGAGCAGGCAGACGCCATCCTCGAGGCGCAGCAGGGACAGCCCCTGGAAGCCCAGGCATCGAGGCGGGTCGAGGCCCTGCGCGCAAGGCCCATCCAGCAGGACTCCAGGCGCATCCAGGCACTGCGGGCGCAGCTGCACCACTGGCTCGCGGCCCGGCAGGCCGCCACCGCCTGAGGCAACGCCTGGCCCTGATCGGAACAGGTTATGGCGGCGCATTGGCGCACAGGCGCTGGCCCGCCTATAATGCGCCACCGGTTTGCGCTTGAGCAGCTGTTAATATTCACACTCACCACTGAAGTTGGAGATCAAAAATGGCCGACAAGCTCCTGATCGTCATGGTTAACACCGATCCGAGCAGCCCCTCCGAACTGGGCGCCCCGTTTTTCCAGGCTACCGTCGCCGCCGCGATGGAATATGACGTCGAGGTCGTCATGACCGGCCGTGCCGGCGAACTGGCCAAGAAGGGCGTTGCCGAAAACCTGTTTGTCCAGGAAGGCTCCAGCAAGAGCGTCTACGACTTCATCAAGGACGCCCACGAAGCCGGCGTGGTGATGAAGGTCTGCACCCCGACCCTGGATCTGTGGGGCAATGACCTGATTCCGGAAATCGAAGAAACCGTGGGCGGCGCCTACGTGATTTCCGAAGCCATGGACGACGACACCGTGACCTTTACCTACTAAGGGTCTAGCACGTCCGTAGCTTTGCCAACCGGCCGGCCCTTGCGCCGGCCGGTTGCGTTTCAGGGCCTCGCAAGGCCCGCGTATACCGAACCCAGGCCTTGCCGTCTGCCCGGCACTCGGCCAACATCCTTCCTCCAACGTTCACCTCAGGATCCTTGATGAGCCCGGAACAGGCCCGCGCAACGCTCCGTGATGCCGATTGCCTCTACAGCCGCGATGCCGTCGAGACCGCGATCGACCGCCTGGCGGAACGCTCGGCGCAGGTGCTCAAGGACCGCAACCCGCTGGTTCTGGGTGTGATGAATGGCGGGGTCGTGCTGATGGGCGGGCTGCTGACCCGCTGGTCGTTTCCGATGCAGGTCGATTATCTGCATGCCACGCGGTATCGCGGGGGTACGCGGGGAGGGGAGCAGCTGCACTGGCTGGCCCGCCCCCAGACGCCGATTCAGGGGCGGACGGTCGTGATCGTGGACGACATCCTTGACGGTGGCATCACCCTGGAGGGCATCCAGGCCTTCTGCGAAGAGCAGGGCGCCGAGAAGGTCTACTCCGTGGTGCTGGTCGAAAAGGCCAACCCGGAACGCGACCCCGCCATTACCGTGGATTTCGCCGCCCTGGAGGTGCCGGATCGCTATGTGTTCGGGTACGGCATGGATTACGAGGACTACCTCCGCAACGCACCCGGCATCTTTGCCGTCGCGAACCAATAGTAGGGATACCAGCGTTATGTCGACACCCCGTCTTGCCGTGATTGGCGGCACTGGCCTGACCCAGCTTAAATCGCTGGAGATCACCCGCAGGCAGGTCATGCATACCCCGTATGGCGAACCCTCGGGTCCGCTGGTCTTCGGGCGACTGAATGACACGGAGATCGTGTTTCTGCCGCGCCATGGCGCCCGTCACACCATTCCGCCGCATCAGGTGAACTACCGAGCCAACATCTGGGCCCTGAAACATGCCGGTGTAGACAACGTGATTGCCGTGGCGGCGGTGGGCGGGATCACCGAAGCCATGAAGCCGGGCATGATTGCCATCCCCGATCAGATCATCGATTACACCTGGTCGCGCGCAAACACCTTTTTCGAGGGCGGGGACCTGGAAGAGGTCACCCACATCGACATGACCTGGCCCTACAACCAGGGTGTGCGGGAAACCCTCCTGAACGCGATTGATGACCTGTGCATCGAGGCCGCGGACCGGGGCACGTACGGGGCGACACAGGGTCCCAGGCTCGAGACGGCCGCAGAGATCGACCGCATGGCCCGAGACGGCTGCGACCTGGTCGGGATGACCGGGATGCCCGAGACGGCCCTGGCTCGAGAACTGGGTCTGAACTACGCCTGCTGCGCCGTGATCGCCAACTGGGCGGCCGGGCGAACCGAGGGGGAAATCACCATGGACGAGATCGGCCGCAACCTCGATCAAGGGATGGCGCGGGTGAAGGATGTCCTGACGCACGTAATCGAGACGTTGTCCTGAGCCGGATCAGCGCGAACGACCGTCGGTTCATGCGAGGGTAGCGGGCTGGCTGGAACAAACGGTCCGCCCTCACTGATCCATGACTTAACATAATATGTATTATGCGCCATTCATGGCCATGCAGCTGAGCGTACTGACCCGGACTTCAGCGGATCCGGAGATTCATCGTGTTATTCAGGCCGTGGCTGCGCGAACGTGTCACATGACCGTTCTTGGTCAGCACCAGATCCAGGTATCCCGGCCCACTGAGCTGCACCACACGGCAGTCCACCCCGATCCCTTCGAATTCGACCTCCAGTGGTACCACGCCCTCGAATTCCACTTCCTCGACCTCGTGTGGCCTGGTAACCGTGCACGTGATGGAGTACGCGGTGCCCTCGGGCCCGGAGGCTTGTAGCGTAATTCGGGATTCGTTGAGCGACGTCGGCATCGCGTGCAGACCTCCGGCCAAGGGCGATCCCAGCGGGATTACCTTCAACGCTCCTCGCCACCTTGGCACCATGGGAGTTGCGCGATCGACAAGCTGTGTTCCAGTTTCGGACGGCGCCGATGTCGCCTGCCAGCCGCAAGGGCCTGTTGCGACCAGGGCGTATACCCAGGCCATTCCGGCCCGCCCAGCCATACTGCAGTATCGTGGCCGGGCGAGCAGCGGACATCGGAATAACGGGTGATTTTTCGGGAGAGGTTTGTCGGTCGTTGCTGCCCGCCAAGTATGAGGGGGCTGATGATCGACGCCGGTCAGCGCTGTACGGGTCGAAATCCCTTTCGACCGGCGTTAATTGACGAACAGACAGCAGGTATTAACGAGAACCGCCACGTTAGAGCATGGACACCGGATACCGCCTCAGGCCCGCTCACGTCCCTTCCAGGGCAGCCCGGCGACAACACACAAGGCTCTGACTACCCCAACAGCAAGCCGGGCGAGCGCCCGGCCTTTTCGGCCCCCTGCCCTAGATCGCGCGTGCTTCGGCGCGCCGCCGCCTCCACATCACCTGAGGGGGCGGCGCGCCCAGATGGTCTTTGGCCCAGTTGATGGCCTGCGTGCGGTTCTTGACCTCGATCTTGCGGAAGATGTTGTACAGGTGGGACTTGACCGTATGTTCACTTATGAACAGCTGTTTCGCGATATTCATGTTGGTTTCGCCCGATCCCAGCATCGCCAGGATCTCGAGCTCTCGCTGTGTCAACCCACACGCCGGCCGGTAGGTGTTCGTGCGCTGCTGCCGGTACAGCCGGACCAGCCGTGTCATCAGGTGTCGGGACATCCAGAAATCGCCGTTCAGCAGACACAGAATGCCCTTGCACAATAGATCCAGCTGATCCGTCTTATAAAAGATTCCTTGCAGGTAGAGCAGGTAGAGCAGGTCCAGCAGGCGCAGGGCTTCGTCTTCGCTCGGTATATTGAACCCGGAGAAGACGGTCTTTGCGCCATCCGCCACCGCCTGCTGTACATGTCCGATATCGCGCTCGTCTAGTGCGCTGGCATCAAAAAGTGCGAGATTGTAATCCCTGAGCGTCTGGGCAATTCGCGGCGACCCTGGCTCCAATCCCGTTACAGAACATCCGGTTTTTTCTGAAACGTACTCAATGAACAGGGCCGATTGCGGCGAGCCCGGCGTTACAATTAATACGTTCCCCAAGTCCTCATTAAAATCGTTCATGGCGACTCTCCCCTGAATGGATGGAAACACGATGGCTATGGAATACCAAGGCGCGCCTCGATCCAAGGGTTAGATTCGCCAGACTTGACCGTCCCGCGTTTCCGATAGGCCTGATGCGGCCCTTGGAGTGCGCAGCCCTAGTAAAGGGTATAGCCACCAATCCGTCGATCCGTCAAGCGGAGATGGAATAAAGTCATGCGACTGGTGCCGATAATTCGAACTGCCGCGGGTTTTGCGTAAACGGGTCATCCGCAATTGGTGGCCCGATCAATCCCCTCCTCCATAACCTGGACGAGGAAATCAATCTGTTCTGGCGTGATTATGTAAGGAGGCATCAGATAGGAGACATTGCCCAGGGGACGCAAAAGGGCACCCCGGGAAAGGCCATGACGATAGATCTCCAGCCCGCGGCGCTCCTGCCAGGGATACGGGGTCCGGGACGCCTTGTCCTGAATCAGCTCGACGGCGGCAATCATGCCATGCTGGCGCACATCGGCCACGTGAGGGTGATCGGATAATGGTGCAATGCGCTGGGTGATATGGGCAGCGAGCTCCCGATTTCGGTCAAGGACGGGGCTCGAGGCAAAAATATCAAGCGTGGCCAGTGCCGCACGACATGCTAAAGGATTACCCGTATACGAATGTGAGTGGAGAAACATATTGAGTTTCTCATAATCATCGTAAAAGGCGTTGTAGACCTCCTCGGATGTCAGTACGGCCGCCATAGGCAGGTATCCGCCGGTCAGCCCTTTGGAAAGGCACAAGAAATCCGGGACGACAGGCCCCTGTTCGCAGGCGAACATGGTTCCGGTGCGTCCAAAGCCGACGGCAATCTCGTCCGCGATCAGGTGTACGCCGTGCCGATCGCAGGCAGCGCGAAGCAGGCGCAGGTATTCCGGGTCGTACATGCGCATGTGCCCTGCGCACTGCACCAGCGGCTCGACGATGACGGCGCAGACCTCCTCTGCGTGGTTCGCGAGGGCCGCCTCCATATGGACAAACTGTCGCCGGGCGACATCGGCGCAGCTCTCGCCCGGCTCGCGCTCGTAGCAGTCCGGCGCGGGAACGGTGATGACATCCAGCATGAGGGGCTTGTAGGTGGCGCTGTAGAGCGGGACATCGCTTACTGAAAGGGCACCCAGAGTCTCGCCGTGGTAGCTGTTGGACAGGCGGATGAAACGGGTCTTTTCGCCGCGGCCACAGTTGAGCCAGTAGTGAAAGCTCATCTTGAGCGCCACCTCGACACCGGCGCTGCCATTATCGGCCAGGAACACCCGATCGAGACCCTCGGGTGTGAGGTCGATCAGGCGTTCGCACAGCTCCACGACAGGCTCGTGCGTGCAGCCCGCAAGGATGACGTGTTCGAGCTGGTCCAGCTGGTCGCGGACCGCGGCATTGATGCGAGGGTTCGCATGGCCAAAAAGGTTGACCCACCATGAGCTGATCGCATCCAGATACCGGTTGCCGTCGAAATCGTACAGCCATACGCCCTCCCCGCGCTGGATCGGCAGCAGGGGCAAGGTCCCCTCCTCTCCGTAATCCTTCATCTGGGTGCAGGGGTGCCAGAGGGCGCGCAGGTCCCGGCGTTTGAGCTGTTCGTTGTCCATGCGGTGGGCTCTCGGGGCAGTGGGTTAGCCCCCCGCAAGCGGCTTGCCGGGGGCCGTAATTCAGTGCGCGGAAAGTAGCAGCCCCCCCGGGGGCGAACAAGGCTCCTTCCCCGTCGGGATTCGGGATTTAGCGCGGGCGCGCTTATGAGGTACCCTTTCCTGCCGGCCAGGAGGATCCCATGCACCCCGAATTTCCGCAGCAGGACATCATCCATCTCAACCACGCGGCGGTGGGTGCCTGGCCCAGACGTACCGAAGAGGCGGTTTGCGAGTTCGCCCGCGAGAACGTGCGTCAGGGCTCGAAGGACTATGGCCAGTGGCTCAAGCGGGTGGATGCGACGCGCGAGCTGGCCCGCGCCCTGATCGGGGCCAGCGACGCGGCGGATATCGCCTTCGTCAAGAACACCTCGGAAGCGCTGTCGATGGTGGCGTTCGGCCTGCCCTGGTCGGAGGGGGACAACATTGTTCTCCCGACCGGAGAGTTCCCGTCCAATCGGGTCGTCTGGCACGCAGCGGGCGAACGATTCGGCATCGAGGTGCGCGAGGTCGAGGTGGGCGATGAACCCGAACGCGACCTGCTGGCCGCCTGCGACCGCCAGACGCGGCTGGTGGCGACCAGCGCGGTTCGCTACGACTCGGGCATCCGCGTGGATATCCAGGCACTCGGGGCAGAGCTGCGGGCCCGGGGGATCCTGTTCTGTGTCGACGCGATTCAGCATCTGGGGGCGCTGCCCTTCGATGCCCCGGGTTGCCACGCAGATTTTGTAATGGCGGACGGCCACAAGTGGATGCTGGCGCCAGAGGGGATCGGGATCTTCTACGTCAACCCGGAGATTCGCGAGCAACTCCGGCTACAGGAGTACGGGTGGAACATGCTGGCGCATGCCGGTGATTTCTCGAACCCGGGGCTGACCCCTGCCCCGTCGGCCCGCCGGTTCGAGCCGGGAAGCCACAACATGCTGGGGATCCATGCGCTGCACGCCAGCCTGTCGCTACTGCTGGAGGTGGGCATCGAGAACGTCGATCACGACATCTGCTTTCACTGGCATCACCTGGCTGAGGAGCTGGAAGCGATGGGTTGCGAGGTGCTCACGCCGCGCGGCCGACGGGCAGGGATCCTGACCTTCCGCCCCCCCTCGGCGGATCTCGACGCCGTCTACGCGCGCCTTCAGGCCGGCGGAGTCCTGTGCGCGGTGCGTGGCGGGGGGATCCGCTTCTCGCCCCACTACTACCTGACGGATCAGCAGATTGAGCGTGCCCTGGATCAGGTGCAGAAGGCACTTGGGATCGCGGCCTGACGACCGGTCCCGGGTTCAGATGCTCAGAATGTGTGGGTCTTGCGGTCCGAGTTGAGCATACCACCGAGGTGTTCCTCGATTCGACGATGCGTCACACCCTTGTCGGACTTGTTGAACTGCACGCCGATACCACGAAGGCGGTTGCCCTGCGCCCGGGCGGGCGTGATCCATACAACGGTGCATGGTGTCGGCAGGCGGTCGGAATCGTCCAGCAGGGACAACAGCAGGAACACCTGGTCCCCGAGCTTGTAGGACTTGTCCGTAGGGATGAACAGCCCGCCGTTGGTCACGAAGGGCATGTACGCGGCGTACAGTGCGGGTTTTTCCTTGATTGCCAAGGTCAGCATGCCCTGCCCGGCCATGTTCCCTCCCACCACGTTGTCTGGACCCGCGAGTATCCCCCATCCCGGCTGGCGTGCGCCACCCCCCGGGGCGACGCTGCCTGAAACCGGGGCGCGTTGACTGCCCTGTTTCACGCAGCGTTGCGGGTCCGTTTTGCAGCATGCCCGCACGGCAACAGCACCGCGAGCGCGAATGCGCAATCCGATCAGCGCCTGCCCAGCGCCAGTGCGATGGCCTCGCTGCGCAGCGCAGGATTCAGGTTGGCACCATTCTGGCGCTGCCATTCGAGTGACTGCTGCACCAGCCACGCGAGGCGACGTGCACCTCGCGTCCGTGCAAAGTTGAGTAACTGATCGCGCGGGAACTGCTCGCCAAAGGCATCCAGTTGCCCCACCAGCAAAAGGCGCTGCGCCGACAGCAGCAGGGCCTGGAGGCGCGGGATCAGGCGCTCGGGCACGCTGCGCTGCAGCACGGCGGCGGTGGAATGCAGATCGGTCGCATTCAGCACCGCGGTCAGGATCTGACGATCGGCTTCCCAGGCTTCCAGGGCCGCGGCATCCGTCAGGATCTCCCGCGCCAGAAGCGGACGCCCGAGGCTGGCGGCATAGGCCTCCGCGACCCGTTCAGGCTGATCGCTTTCCGAGGCGAGCCACTCGTGCACTTCGCCCAGGGTGGGGCTGGCAATATCCGTTTGCTGGCAGCGGCTGCGAATGGTAGCCGGCAGACTGGCCGGACGCGCGGACTCGAGGAACACCACGGCCCCGGCGGGTGGTTCCTCCAGGGTCTTGAGCAGCGCATTGGCCGCGTTCACGTTGAGCGCATCGGCCGGACGGATGATCAGCGCCCGCAGCGCCCCGCCCGAGCCACTGAGGGTCAGAAACTCCGTGGCGTCACGCACGGCATCGACCAGGATGTCCTTGCCGGGCTCGGCCGGCTCCAGCAGACGTACCTCCGGGTGCACACCGCCCTCCAGGCTGCGACAGGCATTGCACTCGCCACAGGCGGGCTCGTCGCCGTCCACACGCTGGCACAGCAGGCTCTGGACGACGCTCGTCGTCAGCAGGGCCTTGCCCACCCCGGGGCTTCCATTGACCAGAATCCCGCTGGGCAGCCTGCCGTCCCGCCCGCGCCGCACGAGGCGCTGCCGTATGGGGTCCAGCCAGGGTGGTTGCGTCGACATCAGCTTCCCCGAGCCATGGTATGGGTCTGCCATTCATCCAGTGCCCGACGGACCGAGTCGGCCACCTGCTCGGGAGTGGCATGTCCATCAATGACACGGTAGCGATCCGGGTGCGCGCGGGCACGCTCCAGGTAGGCCTCGCGCACCCGTGCAAAGAATTCCAGGGCCTCCCGCTCGATGCGGTCTCGGCGACCCCGCTGCACCGCCCGTTCCAGCCCGGTGGCCGGATCGATATCCAGCAATAGGACCAGGTCGGGGCGCAGATCGCCCTGCACCCAGTCTTCCAGTCGGGCCACGCGCTCCGTGCCCAGCCCTCGCCCCGCACCCTGATAGGCAAAGCTCGCATCGGTGAAGCGGTCACTGACGACCCAGCGGCCCGCCGCGAGTGCCGGCCGTATCACCGAGGCGAGGTGCTGTGCACGGGCGGCGAACATCAACAGCAGCTCCGCCTCGGGGCACATACCGGGAAGGTCGGGATCGAGCAATAGACCCCGTAGTCGCTCGCCCAGTGCCGTGCCACCCGGTTCGCGGGTGCATTCGGGCTCGACCCCCCTTGCCCGCAGGGTCTCCACCACAGTAGCGAGCTGTGTGGACTTTCCCGAGCCCTCGATGCCTTCCAGGACTACGAAGCGGGCGCCACTGGACACGTGTTCGGTGGATGCGTCGGCGGTCATCGGCGGTTCCGGATGCCGTAGCGGGACCCATCACCGCCGAGCTGATAGCGAATCACGGCCTGGCGATGCTCGCGATAGGTCTCCGAGAAGTGATGTGTGCCGTCGCCGCGGGAAACGAAGAACAGATCGTCTGTCTCGGCCGGCCGCGCAGCCGCCTCGATCGCTGCTCGTCCCGGCAGTGCGATCGGCGTGGGTGGCAGCCCGGTACGGGTATAGGTGTTATAGGGATGGTCGCGCTGCAGCTCCGCACGGGTCAGCCGCTGCACGCCAGGCTCCTGCACATAGAGCAGCGTGGGATCGGTCTGCAGCAGCATCCCTCGGCGCAGCCGATTGACGAACACGCCCGCGACCCGGTCACGCTCCTCGCCGCGCCCGGTCTCGCGCTCGATGATCGAGGCCAGGATCAGGAGTTCGTACGGTGACTCCACCGGGTGGTCCTCGGTGCGTGACTCCCAGGCGGAGTGCAGCGTGGCATCCATTGCGCGGTATGCGCGCCGCAGCACCTCCAGGGCATCGGTCCCGGACCCGAAGAAGTAGGTGTCCGGCAAGAACCAGCCCTCGGGATGCTCCAGTTCTTCGAGCCCCAGCGCCTCCAGCAGGTTCTCCACCCCGACGGATTCCGACGGCCCCTCGATCTCGGGGTGCTGGCGCAAGGCGCGCAGGGCCTGCGCGATGGTCCAGCCCTCCGGAACCGTCAGCCGGTGCTGCACGACCTCTCCGCGTGCCATGGCGTGCAGCAGGCTGCGCGGGGTCGCACCGGCATCCACCGCGTACTCGCCTGCCTGCAGTCGCGGTGCCAGGCCCTGGCGGCGCCCGTACAGTTCGACCATCCAGGCTTGCTCGACCCAGCCGCGGCGTTCGAATTCCTTGCTCACCTGACGCAGCCCCTGGCCCCGCTCGAGCTGGAACCGTTCCGTCTGATCCAGCGCCAGCGGCTGGTTGAGATCCTGGTGATAGCGATCCCCGAACCACCAGCCTCCCGCCAGCAGGCCGATCAGCAAGACCCCGGTTATCAGACCACTAATCCGCTTCATGCAGCGCCATACTCAGAACCCGAACCGGGTCATCCTGCCATGCCGTATCAGGCATGTCCGTTTCGATCAGGCGGCCTGGGTGTAATCCCAGGCGCGCATTGCTGACATAAAGGCCGTCGACCCGCTGCAAGGCCTCGGGGGTCGCGCGCTGCTCCTGGACGGTGAAACCGTGGGCCGTTGCATGGTCGAATATCCACGCCCTGCGCGTACCCGCGATCCCCGCCTCGTCCACTGGAGGCGTGAACAGGTCCGTCCCCTGGCGCCACCAGAGGTTGCCTTGCGTCGCGCTGACCAGACGCCCCTGGGTATCGCAGACAATGGCTTCGTCCCATCCGGCTTCCCAGCTTTGCCGGATCACGACCTGTTCGAGGCGACTCGTATGTTTCAGGCCCGCGAGCGCTGGCTGAATCGCCATCGACACCGGCGACCAGCCCATACGCAACGGCTTCGGTTCCACCCCCATGGACTGAGCCAGCGCGGGGCCACCGGCGACAATCCGGGTCATGGTGACGTGGTCGGGCGGCAAGTAACCACGGGGCCCCTGCCCTCGCGTCAGCGTAACGCGAGCCATGCAACGCCCCTCTGGCGCGACTCGCTGTAGTTCCTCACGCAGGCGCGAATCATCCACGGGCGGGAATCCGAGTCGTTCCAGCCCCCGTTCCAGCCGAGCGACATGATAAGGCCACAGCCGGGGGCGGCCGGAATCCATCATCACCGTCTCGAACAAGCCATCACCCAGCAAAACGCCGCGGTCGTCGCCCGGGACGTGGGCCTCGATGCCGTTGACCAGGATCACGCCCGGCCCCCAAGCGCATCCAGCAGCCCATGCGCCTTGTGGCGGGTCTCGGCCAGCTCGCGATCGGGATCCGAGTCCGCCACGATGCCCGCCCCCGCCCGAAAGCGCAGTTCGTTGCCGCGCACCACCAGGGTGCGGATGAGGATGTTCGTGTCCATGCGCCCATGCCGGCTCACGTAGCCGCAGGACCCAGTGTACGCCCCGCGGGGTGCGCCGGCCTCCAGCTCCTGGATGATCTGCATGCTGCGTATCTTCGGACACCCGGTGATCGTCCCGCCAGGGAACACGGCTCGCAGCACATCGCCCGCACGCGTCTCCGGCTTCAATCGCCCCACGATACTCGACACAATGTGATGGACGCGTCGGTAGCTCTCGACGGTCATCAGTTCGGCAACCCGCACGCTCCCGGCAGAGGCCACCCGGCCGACGTCGTTGCGCTCAAGGTCCACCAACATTACATGCTCGGAACGCTCCTTAAGGTTTCCCCGTAACTCGCTAAAAAGACTTGAATCTTTTTCCGCGTTATCATCGCGCCGGCGGGTACCCGCGATCGGCCGGGTCTCAACCTCACCCCCTTCCACCGACACCAGGCGCTCGGGCGACGAACTGATCACCTGCCCCTCGGGAAACTGCAGCCAGGCGGCAAAGGGCGCCGCATTCGCGTTCCTAAGGCGCGCATACAGCGCACCCCCGTCGAGTGCCTCCCGGCTGGACGCCCTCCATTCGCGCGACAGATTCACCTGAAAGGTATCGCCCGCGCGAATGTACTCCAGCCCTTGCCGCACCGCCGCGCGATAACGTTCCGGCTCTTCCTCGTCGATCGCGAGCGCCGGCAAGGCCCCTGCTCCCAGACTCTCCTCCCGGCACGCCTCGACGTCAGCGCGCATGGAGGCGATTGGGTCTGCGCCCTCCTCACTCACCAGGAAGGTCTGGTCGTCGTGATGATCCACAATGATCGCGGCGGGAAACCGGGTGACCCGGGCGGGGGGCAGCCAGGGGTCCGAGCGGCAGGCGCCCAGCGCGGGTTCCAGCTGCCAGGCCCATTCATAGCCCAGATAGAGAAACCAGCCCCCGAGAAACGGGAGGTGGTCATAACCGGGCTCGACTTCCGAGTCGGCCCTTGCATCGCTCAGGTCCTGGTCGAGCACGGACCACAGAGCGTCATCGCCTCGGGCATCCAGCGTGATGCCCGGAAAGGCAAACAGGATGGAATAACGAGCCGGCGCCTGACCGATCAGGGCCGACTCGAGCAGGTGTGGATAGCGCTCCGGAAAGCGCCGGGCCAGGGGCGCCAGATCGATCCCGCGCCCCAGCCGCTCGACTGCCATATGCTGGCGGACTAGAGGCTGCGGAACACCAGAGTCCCGTTGGTGCCCCCAAACCCGAAGGAGTTCGACAGACCCACCTTCGTATTCATCTCGCGCGCCTCGTTGGGCACGTAATCCAGATCACAACCCTCACCCGGCTGGTCGAGGTTGATCGTCGGGGGGGAAACCTGATCGCGTAGCGCCAGCGCCGTGAACACGCCCTCGATGCCACCGGCTGCACCCAGCAGATGTCCAGTCATGGACTTCGTGGAGTTCACCAGCAGCTTGTAGGCGTGATCGCCAAAGGCTTTCTTGAGCCCCTGTGTCTCGGCCACGTCGCCGGCCGGCGTCGAGGTGCCGTGGGCGTTGATGTATCCGACTTCCTCCGGATTAACGCCCGCGTCGTTCAGGGCACGAAGCATGCATCGAGCGGCTCCCGCCCCATCCTGCGAGGGCTGGGTCATGTGATGCGCATCGGCGTTCCAGGCAAAGCCGGCTACCTCGCAGTAGATGTTGGCGCCTCGGGCCTTCGCATGCTCGTACTCCTCGAGCATCATCACGCCGGCCCCGTCACTCAGCACAAAGCCGTCGCGATCCTGATCCCAGGGACGCGAGGCGCGTTCCGGGTCATCGTTACGGGTCGACAGTGCACGCGCGGCCGCAAACCCGCCGATGCCGAGCGGCGTCGTCGCCATCTCGGCCCCACCGGCCACCATCGCGTCGGCATCGCCGTAGGCAATCATGCGGGCGGCATCGCCGATGTTGTGCGTAGCCGTCGCACAGGCCGACACAATCGAGATATTCGGACCGCGCAGGTTGCGCATGATGGAGAGATTTCCCGCGACCATATTGATGATCGCGCTGGGGACAAAAAACGGCGAGATCTTGCGCGCGCCACCCTTGAGGTACGCGGCGTAAGAGCGTTCGATATACGGCAGGCCACCGATCCCGGAACCGATCGCGACACCAATACGGTCCGCATTCTCCTCGGTCACCTCGAGACCGGAATCGTCCAGGGCCTGAATCCCGGCCGCGAGCCCGTAGAGGACAAACGTGTCCATCTTTTTCTGGTCTTTGGGCGGGACATACTCATTGGCTTCGAAGTCCCGCACGGCCCCGGAAATCTTGACCGGCATCTCCGATGCATCGAACACGTCGATCGGTGAAATGCCGCTCTTGCCGGCCTTGATGTTGGACCAGGCCTTGTCGATGGTAGAGCCGACCGGGGACACAATGCCCAGCCCGGTAATCACGACACGTCGCTTAGCCAATGATGTTCTCCTTGGAAAGACTGAAATAAGCGCTCAACGAAACGACGAAGGGCCACTCTGCTCGCAGAGAGGCCCGTCCGTGTCCTGTTCGAGCGCCCAGGGGCGCCCAATCAGTCCTTCATGTGCTCGTTGATATAGTCGATCGCCTGCTGCACGGTGGTGATCTTTTCCGCCTGCTCGTCCGGGATTTCCGTCTCGAATTCCTCTTCGAGCGCCATCACCAGCTCCACGGTGTCGAGCGAGTCGGCACCCAGGTCGTCGACAAAGGCGGCACTGTTGGTGACGTCTTCTTCCTTGACACCCAGCTGCTCGACAACGATCTTCTTGACGCGTTCTTCAATGCTACTCATGGTTCAGAAATCCCCTTCCAATTGAGGCGGCTTCGTTTGAAGGTTCGCCATTCTAGAGAAAAGCCCGGCCGCGATCCAGGGAGACGCGAGCCTCTTGGGCTGCGCTGGACCCCAGGCCCCGCGGGTTGATCAGTGCATGAACATCCCGCCGTTCACATGCAGCGTTTCGCCGGTGATGTAGCCGGCCTCCTCGGATGCGAGGAAGCCCACCGCCGCCGCGATCTCCTCCGGGTCGCCCAGGCGCCCCAGCGGGATCTGGCCCAGCAGGTGTTCCTTGGTCTCGTCCCCGAGTTCGCGGGTCATGTCGGTATCAATGAAGCCCGGGGCGACGGTATTGACCGTGATGTTGCGGCTGCCCACCTCGCGCGCCAGCGAGCGCGCGAACCCCGCTAACCCCGCCTTGGCGGCCGCGTAGTTGGTCTGACCGGCATTGCCGGTGGACCCCACCACCGAGCCCACCAGTATGATGCGGCCGCGGCGCAGCTTCATCATGCCCTTCAGCAGGCGCTGTGTCAGGCGAGCGGCGGCGGACAGGTTCGTGTTGATGATGGCATCCCACTCCTCGTCCTTCATCCGCATGAACAGGTTGTCGCGCGTGATGCCGGCGTTGTTCACCAGCACCTCCACCGCCCCTTCCTGCTCCTGGACGCTGGCGAGGCCGGCCGCAACCGAATCCGCGTCGGTTACATCCATGGCGATACCCCGCCCGTTCCATTCGGACAGCGCCTCGCTGATGCGCTGGGCACCGGATTCGCTGGTCGCGGTCCCGACGACCTGCAGGCCCTGTTCCGCCAGACGGCGGGCAATGGCCGCGCCAATGCCGCGGCTGGCCCCGGTCACCAGGGCCACTCGTTTGTTATCGGACATCATTCGCCTTTTGTTTTTGGACGTGCTCGGAATCGAGTGTAGAGCGTCAACCAGCCTTCAGTCGGCCGACGGTGGCATCCAGGCTTTCACGGTCGGCCACGTCGAACAGCTCCAGGCCCCTGTCAATCCGTTTGGCCAGCCCCGTGAGCACGCGCCCGGGGCCACATTCCACCTGTACCTCGACACCCTGCGCGCGAAGCCCCTGGATGGTCTCCACCCAGCGTACCGGCCGATAGAGCTGCGCGGCCAGATTCGCCTTGATTGCCTCGGCCGTCTCGGCCGGCGCCGCAGTCACGTTCTGCCAAACGGGGATTTCCGGAGTCGCAAAGGTGGCTGCATCGAGTGCCGACTGCAGGCGCTCGGCAGCCGGACGCATCAGCGCACAGTGCGACGGAACGGACACGGGCAGCTTGAGCGCGCGCTTTGCCCCGGCGTCCTTGGCGGCACCAACCGCTCGATCGACCGCCGCGGCCGCACCCGCGATCACCACCTGCCCGGGTGCATTCAGGTTAACGGCCTCAAGGACCTGCCCCTCGGCGTTGTCCGCACAAAGCTGCTCGACTGCGGCGTCGTCGAGACCAAGGATCGCGGCCATTGCGCCCTCGCCCTCGGGTACTGCGGCCTGCATGGCACGGGCGCGCTCGGCCACCAGACGTACGGCATCCGGGAATCGCAGCGCCCCGGCCGCCACCAGCGCGCTGTACTCGCCAAGGCTGTGACCCGCGACCCCAGCGGGGCGTACATCGGTCTGCTGTGCCAACAAGCGCCACGTGGCCACCCCGGCAGCCAGCATGACCGGCTGTGTCCATTCGGTCTGGTTCAGTTGTTCGACTGGACCGTGCTGACACAGGCTCCACAGATCCGCACCCAGGCAATCCGACGCCTCCTGAAAGGTATCGCGTACGACCGCGTGGTCGTCGCCCAGATCGGTGAGCATGCCGGTGGACTGGGAACCCTGCCCCGGAAAGACTGCGGCCCATTTAGTGGTCATTCGCCAATCGTCTCGCGCGTAGAAAAGCGGGCGTAGTGTAGGCCCTAGACGCAACGTCGGCAAACAGCCTCTAATCCTCGGCGAACGTGGATCACTCGGCGATCCGCAACCGCCAACATCGCGCCGAAAACCCCGTGTTGACTTGTGTTCGCGCGTAGCATCCGGATAATGTCGCCACCGAATTCAATACGCGAGGACCTGCATGGCGAAGGAAGACGAAATCGAGCTGGAAGGAACGGTGGTGGAGACCCTGCCGAATACCACGTTCCGGGTAGAGCTCGAAAACGGGCACACCATCACCGCCCACATCTCCGGCAAGATGCGCAAGCACTACATCCGCATCCTGCGTGGCGACAAGGTGATCGTGCAGATGACCCCTTACGACCTGACCAAGGGCCGTATCGTCTACCGTAACAAGTAGTCCCGCCCCAGGGGTTGCGGGCCCACTCGAAAGAGCATGGCCTACCCCTAAATGACGAAGCCCCGGCCGGACCGGGGCTTCGTGGTTTCTGCAGGCCAGGATTCGGCCCAGTGGCTCCCTCAGGAGACGGCCGGCTCGCGTATATCGAGCTCCAGCCCGGACTCGGCCACCCGGACCACGACCTCTCCGCCCTGCGCCAGACGCCCGAAGAGCAACTCGTCGGCCAGCGGCTTCTTGATATGCTCCTGCAGCGTGCGTGCCATCGGGCGTGCGCCCATCTTGACGTCGTAGCCATGCTCGGCCAGCCAGGCACGGGCGTCCGGCTCCACCGTCAGGTGCACCTTCTTCTCGTCCAGCTGGGCCTGCAGCTGCGTCAGGAACTTGTCCACGACATTCAGGATAGTCGCCTCGTCCAGCGGACCGAACTGGATGGTGGCATCCAGGCGGTTGCGGAACTCCGGCGTGAAGGTCCGCTTGATCGCCTCCATCGAATCGCTTGAGTGATCCTGCTGGGTAAAGCCCACGGACGGGCGGCTGGCCTGCTCCGCCCCGGCGTTCGTCGTCATCACCAGGATCACGTTGCGGAAGTCCACCTCGCGGCCATTGGCGTCCGTCAGGGTGCCGTGGTCCATCACCTGCAGCAGCACATTGAAGACATCCGGGTGGGCCTTCTCGATCTCGTCCAGCAGCAGCACCGAGTGCGGATGCTTCAGGATCGCATCGGTCAGCAGCCCGCCCTCGTCGTAGCCGACATAGCCGGGCGGCGCGCCGATCAGGCGCGAGACCGTGTGGCGCTCCATGTACTCGGACATGTCGAAGCGCGCCAGATGAATCCCCAGCTGTTGTGCCAGCTGACGCGTAACCTCGGTCTTGCCGACCCCGGTCGGGCCGGCGAACAGGAACGAACCAATCGGCTTGTCCATGTCGCCCAGGCCGGAACGCGCCATCTTGATCGAGGTCGCGAGCGTCCCGATCGCCTCGTCCTGGCCGAAGACGGTCATCTTCAGGTTGCGTTCGAGGTTGCGCAGCGTCTCCTTGTCGGAGCTGGAGACCGATTTCGGCGGGATGCGCGCGATCTTGGCCACGATCGTCTCGATATCCTGCACGCCAATGGTCTTCTTGCGCTGACTCATCGGCAGCAGCTGCCGGCTGGCACCTGCTTCGTCGATCAGGTCAATCGCCTTGTCCGGCAGGAACCGGTCGGTGATGTAGCGATCCGCCAGTTCCGCTGCGGCGCGCAGCGCCGGGCGCGTGAAGCGGACATTGTGGTGTGCCTCGAAGCGCGATTTCAGCCCCCGCAGGATCTGCTCGGTCTCGTCCACGGTCGGCTCCGGCACCTCGATCTTCTGGAAGCGACGGGCCAGGGCGCGGTCCTTCTCGAAGATCCCGCGATATTCCTGATAGGTGGTCGAGCCGATGCACTTGAGCTCGCCCGAGGCGAGCATCGGCTTGATCAGGTTGGAAGCGTCCATTACCCCGCCGGAGGCGGCGCCCGCACCGATGATGGTGTGGATCTCGTCGATGAACAGCACCGCGCCGGGTTCCTTCTTCAGCTGCGCCAGCACACCCTTCAGGCGCTTCTCGAAATCCCCGCGGTACTTGGTGCCGGCCACCAGCGCGCCCAGATCGAGCGCGTAGACGGTCGCGGACTCGATTGCCTCGGGCACCTGCTCGTCGACGATACGCCGCGCCAGACCCTCGGCAATGGCGGTCTTGCCGACACCGGCCTCGCCCACCAGAAGCGGGTTGTTCTTGCGCCGACGACAGAGGATCTGGATGGTGCGTTCGATCTCGTGGTCGCGCCCAATTAGCGGGTCGATCTCGTCCTTGCTCGCCTTCGCGTTGAGATTGGTCGCGTACAGCTGCAGAGCGTTTGTCTTTTCCTCGCGCTCGCCCTCGACCGGCTCCGGCTGTGGTTCGTTCGGGTTCTGCTGCCCCCCCAGTTCATCTTCTCCGACCTTGGAGATGCCATGGGAGATGAAATTCACCACGTCCAGGCGGCTGATGTTCTGCTGGCCGAGTACGTAAAGGGCCTGGCTGTCCTGTTCGCCGAACAGCGCGACCAGCACGTTCGCCCCGGAGACCTCCTTGCGGCCGCTGGACTGCACGTGAAACACCGCCCTTTGCAGGACCCGCTGGAACCCCAGGGTCGGCTGCGTCTCGCGTGAATCGTTCGGAGGGATGCGCGGCGTGTTCTCGTCGATATAGGCCTCGAGCTCGTCGCGGATGCGGTCGAGATCACCGCCACAGGCGCGCAACACCGTCGCGGCGCTGGGGTTCTGCGCGAGCGCCATCAGGAGGTGCTCCACGGTCACGAACTCGTGGCGCTTCTCCCGCGCTTCCTTGAAGACCATGTTCAGGCTGAATTCGAGTTCCTTGTCGAGCATGGGAGTCAGACCTCCTCCATCGAGCAAAGCAGTGGATGCTGGTGGCTACGGGCGTAATCGTTCACCTGTGCCACCTTCGTCTCGGCCACATCCCGGGTATAGATGCCGCATACTCCCTTGCCGCGCGTGTGCACGTGCAGCATCACCTGGGTGGCCTTTTCGCGATCCATACTGAAGAAGGTCTCCAGCACCTCGACCACGAACTCCATGGGCGTGAAGTCGTCGTTGAGCAACACCACCTTGTACTGCCGCGGTGGCTTGAGCTCCGGCCTCGATTCTTCGACGGCGGTATTGCTGTCATGATCGGGGATCTGGGGCTTTTTCTCACTCATCGGTCGAACTCACGCTTTCAGCGGTTGGTCAAGCCAGTTCGGCCATCCAGGGAAACACTGATCCAATGTCTCCCTGTGTCCTTAGGCTATGTTCATGGTCGTTCGGTTCCGGGCCCGGGCCAAGTGCCCGCACCCTGAGTCACTACATGTGCTTGATCAGGGCCTCGCCAAAGGCCGAGCAGCTCACCGGCTCGACGTTGTCCATCAAGCGGGCGAAGTCATAGGTCACCTCGCCGGCACTGATCGCGCCGCCCATGCCCTTCACCACCAGATCGGCGGCCTCGGACCAGCCGAGGTGGCGCAGCATCATCTCGGCCGACAGGATCAGCGAGCCCGGGTTGACCTTGTCCTGACCGGCATATTTCGGGGCGGTCCCGTGGGTCGCCTCGAACATCGCCGTGGTATCCGACAGGTTGGCGCCGGGCGCGATCCCGATGCCCCCGACCTGGGCGGCCAGCGCATCGGAGATGTAGTCGCCGTTGAGATTCAGCGTGGCGATCACCGAGTAGTCCTCCGGGCGCAGCAGGATCTGCTGCAGGAAGGCATCCGCGATCACGTCCTTGATCACGATGTCGCGGCCGGTCTTCGGGTTCTTGAACGTCTGCCACGGGCCGCCGTCCAGGTCCTTCGCACCGAACTCCTCGCGCGCCAGCTCGTAGCCCCAGGCCTTGAAGGAGCCCTCGGTGAATTTCATGATGTTGCCCTTGTGCACCAGCGTCACGGAGGGGCGATCGTTGTCGATCGCGTACTCGATCGCCTTGCGCACCAGGCGCTTGGTGCCCTCGCTGGAGACCGGCTTCACGCCGATGCCGGCGGTATCCGGGAAGCGGATCTGGGTTACGCCCATTTCGTTCTGCAGGAAGTCGATGACCTTCTTCACCTCCGGCGTGCCGGATTCGAACTCGATGCCGGCGTAGATGTCCTCCGAGTTCTCGCGGAAGATCACCATGTCGGTCTTTTCCGGCTCCTTCAGCGGGCTCGGGGTGCCGTCGTAGTAGCGCACCGGGCGCAGGCAGACGAACAGGTCCAGCTTCTGGCGCAGCGCGACATTCAGGGAGCGAAAACCACCCCCCACCGGCGTGGTCAGCGGGCCCTTGATGGACACGCTGTAGTCCTTGACCGCCTGCAGGGTCTCATCCGGCAGCCCGGAGTCGTCGTCGTAGACCTGCGTGGCCTTCTCGCCCGCGTAGACCTCCATCCATTCGATCGCCTTCTGGCCACCGTAGGCCTTTTCCACGGCCGCATCGGTCACCCGGCGCATCACCGGCGTGATGTCCACACCGATCCCGTCTCCCTCGATAAAGGGGATGATCGGGCGTTCTGGCACCACCAGCTTGCCCTGCTCGTCGACGGTGATGCGTTCGCCCTTTTCCGGGACCTGAATGTGCTGGTAGGCCATGCAAACTCCTTGTGCGCAAGAATTGAAATCGTTCTCCCGGATTATACATACCCATCCGCCCCCGCCGAGGGGAACGTGGTCTCGAGAACGCCAGCAAGACGGGCCGCTGCGTTATCATTCGCGGCATGACCGAACGCCTGCCCTGCCATATCACCGTCGCCGCCGTCATCGAGCGGGACGGGCGCTTCCTGTTCGTCGAGGAGACCGATGACGGACGCCATGTACTGAACCAGCCGGCCGGCCATCTCGATGCCGAGGAGGACCTGGTGGAAGCGGTGATCCGCGAGGTCCGCGAGGAGACCTGTCTGGACTTCCAGCCGGAGGCCCTGCTTGGCTGCGACCTGCTCGCGCTCGCCAATGGCGCGGTGACGCTGCGCGTCGCATTCTGCGGCACGGCGAGCGAACCGAGCCACCCGCCGGCCCGCGATCCCGCCATCCATGCGCTCCACTGGCTGACACCGGACGAGGCGCGTCGCGGCTGGCCGCTGCGCAGCCCGCTGGTCCTGCGCACCATCCGCCGTTATCACGATGGCGTACGCCTTCCGCTCGCCGCGGCCGGCTCACTGGTTCATGCGGAGGGGCCGTGAGCGGTCCCGAGCGGGTGATCGTGGGCCTGTCGGGCGGGGTGGATTCGGCCGTGGCGGCCAGCCGCCTGCTGGAGGCCGGCTATCGCGTGGAAGGCCTGTTCATGAAGAACTGGGAGGATGACGACGACGCGGAATACTGCGCGGCCGAGGCCGACTACGAGATGGCCCGCGAGGTCGCGGACTGTCTCGAGATCCCCCTGCACAAGGCGAACTTCGCCGAGGACTATCGCCAGCGGGTGTTCCGCCACTTCCTGCACGAATACGAGGCCGGCCGGACGCCGAATCCGGACATCCTGTGCAACCGCGAGATCAAGTTCCGTTCATTCCTGGATCACGCCCGCCAACTGGGCGCGCAATGGATCGCGACCGGCCACTACGCCCGTGTGCGCCACCGCCCCGACCACAGCGAGCTGTGCATGGCCGCGGATGCCAACAAGGATCAGACCTATTTCCTGCACACCCTGACGCAGGAGCAGCTGCGCCCCGCGCTGTTCCCGCTCGGCGACATCCCCAAGGAAAGGGTGCGCGAGCGCGCCCGCGAGCTGGGGCTGCCCAACCATGCCCGCAAGGACTCCACCGGCATCTGCTTTATCGGTGAACGCCGCTTCCGCGACTTCCTGGCGCAGTACCTGCGCGCGCCGGAGGGCGAGATGTGCACGCCGGAAGGTCGGGTCGTGGGGCACCACCAGGGCCTGATGTTCTACACCCTGGGCCAGCGCCAGGGGCTCGGCATCGGCGGGATCGACGGGTTTCCCGAGGCCCCCTGGTATGTCGTGGACAAGGATCTGGGGGGCAATCGGCTTGTCGTCGCGCAGGACCCGCAGCATCCGCTGCTGATGAGTCCCGCGGTCGAGACGGAGACCGCGCACTGGATTCACCGGCCGCCTGAGCCGGGACAGCCGTTGATGCTGCGCCTGCGTCATCGCCAGCCCTTGCAAACCTGCCGGCTGGAATCCATGGATGGGGGTCGGCTACGTGTTCGCTTCGAGACCCCTCAGCGTGCGGCCACACCCGGCCAGTCGGCGGTTTTTTATGACGGTGACGTCTGTCTGGGCGGGGCCGTGATTGCCAGCCGCCGCACACTGGCCAGTGAGTCAGAAGCCTCGGTTCCGGTATAGTAGGCGCGTTTTACGCAGCCACCCACTCACGCCTGTTCCGGGAGCCCTCCGGCTTGGACCGTAACGACCACAACCGCACGTTGGCGCTGGCCGCCCTCTTCCAATGCGCCAGCCTGGTCAAGGACCTGGCCTGGCGCGGCAGCTGCGACGAATACGAATTCGAGATCCTGATCGGCAGCCTGTTCGCGTTCGACGCGGAGACGCCCGAGGATGTCTACCGCGGCGCCAGCAGCCTGCGCCCGGGCCTGGAGCGGGTGCACAGCCAGCTGCAAAATGGCGGCAAACCACCGGATATGGAGATCACCCGCTACGCGGTGGGCCTGATCTTTCTGGAACGCAAGCTGCAAAAACGCCCGGACATGCTGCAGAAACTGGGCGACGGGCTGCAGGGTGCCCAACGGCAGGTGGACTATTTCACCATCACGCACGAGAGCGTGATCGCGCGCCTGGCCGAGATCTACAAGGAGACCATCTCCGAGCTGGGTCCGCGTATCGTCGTCCAGGGCGAACAGAATCATCTTTCCAATCCCGAGATCGCCGCGCGCGTTCGCGCCCTGCTGCTGGCCGGCATCCGTGCCGCCGTGCTCTGGCGCCAGGCGGGTGGATCTCGCTGGAAACTCCTTCTGGGCCGCAAACGACTGATTCGCCAAGCGGACCACATCCTTCAACGACTGAACACCTGACAGCGGATAGCGCATCATGAGCCACGCAGAACCGAAAAAGACCGAAAACCTCTCTGCCGGCGGCCGCGAGTGCCGGTACGTTCCGATCACCGATGACCCGCGCGCCCGGGACCTGCCCTACGCGCTGAAGATCCTGCTCGAGAACCTGATGCGCTTCGAGGACGAGCGCACGGTCAGGCGCGCCGATATCGAGGCCCTGCTGGACTGGGATCCGAAGGCCGAGCCCACGCAGGAGATCGCCTTCCGCCCGGCCCGCGTACTGCTGCAGGACTTCACTGGCGTGCCCGCGGTCGTCGATCTGGCGGCGATGCGCGACGCGATGGAGGCCCTCGGCGGCGATCCCAAGAAGATCACGCCTCTGCAGCCGGCCGAGCTGGTGATCGACCACTCGGTGCAGGTCGACGAGTACGGCAATGCGAATGCGATGAACCTGAACGCAGAGCTGGAATACTCGCGCAACCGCGAGCGCTACAGCTTCCTGAAGTGGGGCCAGCAGGCGTTCGATACCTTCAAGGTGGTGCCGCCGGATACCGGGATCGTGCACCAGGTCAATCTGGAGCACCTGGCCCGCACCGTGTTTGTCGAGGACCGCGCCGATGGCAGCTGCCTCGCCTACCCCGACACCCTGGTGGGCACCGACTCCCACACCACGATGATCAATGGCCTGGGGGTGCTGGGCTGGGGCGTCGGCGGCATCGAGGCCGAGGCCGCGATGCTCGGCCAGCCGATCTCCATGCTGATCCCGCAGGTCGTGGGCTTCCGCCTGACCGGTCGTCTGGCCGAAGGCGCGACCGCGACCGACCTCGTGCTGGTGATCGTCGAGATGCTGCGCAAGAAGGGTGTGGTCGGGAAGTTCGTCGAGTTCTTTGGCGACGGCCTGGCGGATCTGCCGCTGGCCGACCGCGCGACCATCGCCAACATGGCGCCGGAATATGGCGCGACCTGCGGCATCTTCCCGATCGACGACGAGACCCTGGAGTACCTGCGCCTGACCGGCCGCGAGGCGGGCCATATCGAGTTCATCGAGGCCTACGCCAGGGCCCAGGGCCTGTGGCGCAACGACAATGCCCCGGTGGCGCGCTACACCGACATGCTGGAGCTCGACCTGTCCACCGTCGAACCCAGCCTGGCCGGGCCCAAGCGCCCGCAGGACCGCATCGCCCTGAGCCAGGCCGGAGCCGAGATCACCCGCCACCTGGACACCATGCTCAAGGAGCGCGACAGCGGCGCGGACGAACCCGAGGAGGCCGAGCGCTTCGCCGCGGAGGGTGGTCATACCGCGGTCGGTGTGGAGCACCAGGCGGAAGAGCCGCATCACACGGCCATCGAGATGAACGGCGAGAGCTTCACCCTCGACCACGGCGACATCGTGATCGCAGCCATCACCTCCTGCACCAACACCTCGAACCCGTCGGTCATGCTGGGGGCCGGCCTGGTCGCCCGCAAGGCCCGCGAACGCGGCCTGCAGGTCAAGCCCTGGGTGAAGACATCACTGGCCCCCGGCTCCAGAGTGGTGACCGACTATCTGCAAAAGGCCGGGCTGCTCGAGGATCTCGAGGCGCTCGGCTTCCACGTGGTCGGTTATGGCTGCACGACCTGCATCGGCAACTCCGGGCCCCTGCCCGAGCCGATCAGCGAGGCCATCATCAAGGATGACCTGATCGTCAGTTCCGTGCTCTCCGGCAACCGCAACTTCGAGGGGCGGATCCATTCCGAGGTGCAGATGAACTTCCTCGCCTCGCCACCGCTGGTGGTGGCCTATGCGCTGGCCGGGCGCAGCACGCTGGATCTGTACAACGACCCCATCGGCGAGGACGCCCAGGGCAGCCCCGTGTTCCTGAAGGACGTCTGGCCGACCACCGAAGAGGTCAACCAGGCCGTCCAGGCGCATGTCGATGCCCAGAGCTTTACCACCGCCTACGGCGACCTGTACACCGGCGAGGATCGCTGGCGCAATCTCGAGGCCCCCACTGGGGACCGCTTCGAGTGGCAGGACGACTCCACCTACGTGCGCAACCCGCCCTACTTCGTGGGGATGGGCATGACGCCCAAGCCGGTAACCGATATCGATGGTGCCCGGGTACTGGCGCTGCTGGGCGACTCGGTGACCACCGACCACATCTCGCCGGCCGGCTCCATCGCCAAGGACAGCCCGGCCGGACGCTACCTCGAGGAACAGGGCGTGAAGCCCGCGGACTTCAACTCCTATGGCTCGCGGAGGGGCAACCACGAGGTGATGATGCGCGGGACCTTTGCCAATGTGCGCCTGCGCAACCTGCTGGCCCCCGGCACCCAGGGCGGCGTCACGGTCCACCTGCCGGATGGCGAGCCGATGTCCATCTATGACGCGGCCATGCAGTACAAGGAGGAAAACACGCCCCTGATCGTGATCGCCGGACAGGAGTACGGCACCGGCTCTTCGCGCGACTGGGCGGCCAAGGGCACGCTGCTGCTGGGCGTGAAGGCCGTGATCGTGGAGAGCTTCGAGCGAATCCACCGCTCCAACCTGGTGGGCATGGGTGTGCTGCCGCTGCAGTTCCTGCCGGGCGACAACGCGGCCAGCCTGGGTCTGACCGGTCGCGAGACGTTCTCGATCACCGGCGTGAACAACGGCGAGGCCCGCGAGGCCACCGTCACCGCCGTGGCCGATGACGGCGAGCGCACGACCTTCAACGTCCGTGTGCGGCTGGACACCCCGCAGGAGATCGACTACTACCGCCACGGGGGCATCCTGCCCTATGTGTTGCGCCAACTAGCACAATGAGACTAAGGTCACAGCATGACGCGGCGGGTACCCATAGAGGACGTGAGGTCCGGCCATACGCTGGCGGCTGCGGTCCATGACCGCTCCGGCCGGCTTCTGATCCCCGCTGGCATGGTTCTCCAGGACAAGCAGATTCGAGTACTGCTGTCTTGGGGGATCACGGCCGTCGAGGTGCTCGAGGAGGGTGCCGACGACGCACCGATGTCGGCCCTGCAGGACAACGAAGACCCTCCTGCCGCCGAACCCACCCCCGAGATAGAGGCCCGCGCCGACGAGATCCTTGCCGAGCGCTTTCAGCACTGCACGGTGGACGAGCACCCCATGTCCGGCATCTACCGCCTGGCGCGGCAGGCCCTGCTGGACGAGCTGTGCCGCTACACACCGAGAAGGCGGAGCGAACAGGCATGACGGTCGACGATTTTCTCGCCGCGGACGATGCCCTGTGCAGCTTCTCCGGAAGCTACAACACCATCTTTACGCGCCTCAGCGACCCGACAGCCAATGTCGCGGCCATCACCGAGGCCGTGGAGCTGGACCCCACGATCGCCGCCAAGACACTCAAGGTGGCCAACTCCTCGCTCTATGGCTTCCCGGAGCCGATCGACACCCTGCACCGGGCGGTCTCCATCATCGGCCTGCAACAGATGCGGCAGATCGTGATGTCGACGGTCGTGATCGAACACTTTCGCGGTGTTCCGGTGATCGGCGTGGACATGGAGTCCTTCTGGCGTCACAGCCTCGCCGTCGGCGTGCTGAGCCGTTCAATCGCGCGGTTCCGGCGCGAGGCCAACATCGAACGGCTTTATCTCTACGGGATCATGCACGACCTCGGGCGCCTGCTGATGTTCCTGCATCTGTCCAGTCGCACCGAGGAGCTGATCAACATCCGCGAGCGGGAGCGCATCCTGCTGTTCGAGGCGGAGACGGAGTTTCTCGGCTTCGACCATGCGGCCATTGGCGCGGAGCTGATGGAGCAATGGGGCATGTCACCGGCACAGGTGGAGGCCACCCGTTTCCACCATGCGCCGACCGAAGCACAGGCCTTCCCGGTCGAGACCGCGATCGTCCATGTAGCCGACAGCATCGCCAACGCCTTTCGACTGGGGTCGTCAGGCGAACGCTTCGTCCCGCCCGTGGAGGCGGAGACCTTTGACCGCATCGGCCTTGAGATCGAGACCTACGAAGCCGTGATCGGCGATGCCCGGAAGCAGCTCGGACAGATGCAGGCGATCCTGCTGGACTGACGAGGGACGGATGAGCGCACGGACGCAGGTAAAGGACGACCCGGCATGAGCCCTTCCTACAAGACGCCTGACGAGGTCAATGCGCTGCACGAGCGCATCCGCTTCCTCGAGGAAGCGCTGGAGGCAAACGCCTACGCGATGGACGTGCTTGCCTCGACCACCGCGATTTTTGGCGACACCGACCGCAATCGCAGCCCGGACCTGATCATCCAGAGCAGTCTGGAATCCATCCGACGTCTGCTGCCGGCCCGCGACATGGCGGTCTACATCCTCGACGGCGAGTCTTCGTTTGATCTCGCCTATCAGCAGCACCCTCGGGAGGATGCATACGATCTCGCGGATGCGGTCGAGGACCTGATTCGGGAAGGAACCTTCTCCTGGGCGTTGCACCAGAATCATCCTGTCTGCCTGCCTTCAGACTTCGAGGGCGAGAGCGTGCTGCTCCATGTCATCTCGACCCGAACCCGTATTCGCGGCATGTTCGCCGCCCGTTTTCGCCAGAACGACCTCCAGCGCCACGAGATGACCCTCTCGACGCTGACCATGGTGCTGTTCAACACGGCCTATGCGCTGGAGAGCGCGGACCTGTTCCAGATGATGGAACGGCGGCAAAAGGCCTTGCAGCGGATTACCGAACACCAGTCGCGCGAACTGCTCCATCACCAGTCGCACGACTCCCTGACCAACCTGCCCAACCGGATGCTGTTCAGCGACCGGCTCTCACAGGCGATTGATCGCCATCGGGGCACCGATCATCACATTGCGTTGATCCTGCTGGACCTGGACAACTTCAAGCGCCTGAACGACTCGCTGGGGCATCGCGCCGGGGACGAGCTGATCCGCAAGGTCGCACAGGACCTGGGCAGACTGCTGGAACGTGGCCGTGACCGCGCGGGGCGCGCGTTGCGCGCAACCCTGTCGCGCCTGGGGGGCGACGAGTTCGGCATCCTGGTCGAGGATCTGCAGGGCCTGGAGGGCTGTGTCCGGCTGGTGACCGACATCGTGCGCACGACCGCGGTAGAACGCACGATCTTCGATCACCCTGTGGTGACCAGCGCGTCGTGCGGAATCGCCGTGTTTCCCTACGACGGGGAAGACTCCGATGTCCTGCTCAGCAACGCCGATGCCGCCATGTACGAGGCCAAGCAACGCGGCCGCAACGGCTTTCGCTTCTACACCCAGGACCTGAATTCCCGCACCTTCCGCCATTTCGAACTGGAAAAGGAACTGGGGACCGCCATCGAGCAAGACCAGCTGGTCCTGCACTACCAGCCGAAAGTCGACCTGCATACAGGTGACATCCTGGGCGCGGAGGCCCTGATCCGCTGGCAGCATCCGAAACTCGGTCTGTTGCCCCCCAGCCACTTCATCGAGTTGGCAGAGGACATGACGCTGATCGAGGCGATTGGGGAATGGGTGCTCCGCCAGGTCTGTCGGGATCTGAAGCGCCTGCCCTCTCCGGCCCGGAATCAGGCCTTCCGCATCGCGGTCAACGTCTCCGCGCGACAGCTGCGCCAGCCCGACCTCGCCGGCGACTTTCACGCCATCCTGCAGACCGCGAACGTTGCCCCCGAGTGCATCGAGCTGGAACTGACCGAAACCACCATCATGGATGACCCGAAGGGTGCCGCCCGCATGTTCGAGCGCCTGCGGGAGATCGGCATGCGGCTGGCCGTGGACGACTTCGGCACCGGCCATGCTTCGCTGATTCAGCTCAAGAAACTCCCGGCGGACACCCTCAAGATCGACCGTTCCTTCGTCCAGGATCTCGAGCGCAGCGACGGCGATGCGAAGATCGTCCAGGCCATCGTGCAGATGGCGCATACGCTGGGCCTGAACATCATCGCGGAAGGCGTTGAAACTGAACGCCAGGCCGAGATCCTGCGCGAGTTCGGCTGCAACGAGGCCCAGGGCTACTTCTTTGCCCACCCCATGGCATTCAACGAGTTCCACGCCCTGTTGCAGGACCGGGCGCGTCTCCCGCGGGCCGGATAAACCTATCCGCCGGCACCGCCCGGGCCCGTCAGCTTCGCCGGATCCAGCAGTGCTTGCAGCCGCTCGCGCGGGATATCCGTGTGCTCCGCCGCGACGTCCAGTATCGGTCGTCCGGTGGCATAGGCCTCCTTGGCGATGCGGGCGCCCGACTCGTAGCCGATCTCCGCGTTCAGGGCCGTCACCAGGATCGGATTGCGATCCAGCGCAGCACGCAGATTGTCCTCGTTCACCGTAAAGCCCGCGATCGCCCGGTCCGCCAGATGGTTGGAGGCACGCGCCAGCAGGCCGATCTGGGTCAGCAGGTTGTCGGCAATCAGCGGGAGGCCGACATTCAGCTGGAAATTACCCCCGGCGCCAGCGGCCGCGATCGCTGCATCCAGACCGATCACCTGTTGCGAGGCCATAATCACCGCCTCCGGGATCACCGGGTTGACCTTGCCCGGCATAATCGAACTGCCGGGTTGCAGGGCCGGAAGGGCAATCTCGCCCAACCCCGCCAGGGGGCCCGAGTTCATCCAGCGCAGATCGTTCGCGATCTTGGTGAGCCCGACGGCAACCGTGCGCAGCTGTCCGGAAACCTCCACCGCGCTGTCCTGACTGGCCAGCGCCGCGAAGCCATTGCCCTCATGCCCAAATGACAGGCCGGTTCGCTCGGCCAGACGCCCTGCCACACGCCCGCCGAAGCCGGCGGGTGCATTGATGCCGGTGCCCACGGCAGTGGCGCCAATGGCCAGACGCTGAATGCGCGCGCGGGTATGCTCCAGGCGATCCAGGTCCAGTTCCAGCTGCCTGCGCCAGCCGGAGAGTTCCTGCCCCAGCGTCACGGGCATCGCATCCATCAGGTGCGTGCGCCCGGTCTTGACCAGCGCCCCGACCTCGCCCTCGCGCCGGGCAATCGTGGCAATCAGGTGGCGCAGCGCAGGCACCAGTTCCTGCTCCAGCGCCAGCGCCGCAGACACATGTAACGCGGTAGGGATCACGTCGTTGGAGCTCTGCGAGCGGTTCACATGATCGTTCGGATGAACCGGCTCGCCGCCACCTGAAGCGATTCGCGCGAGCACCTCGTTCATGTTCATGTTGGTGCTGGTGCCCGAGCCGGTCTGATAGACGTCGACCGGGAAGGCGTCCGCATGCTCGCCCGCGGCGACCGCCTCTGCAGCGGCCACAATCGCGTTCGCCACGGCATCGGGGAGCTGGTCCAGTTCCTGGTTGGCCTCCGCGCAGGCGGCCTTGGTCAGCGCGAGGGCCCGAATGAACGCATGGGGCATGGGCCGGCCGGCGATCTGGAAGTTGTCGATGGCGCGCTGGGTCTGGGCACCCCAGAGGGCATCCCGGGGGACTTCCACCGGTCCGAGGCTGTCCTGCTCCTGGCGGGTCGGGGACTTCGACATGCACTCCTCCAAATGATCGGGCGTAGCTTTGTATTATACTGCGCCGCGTCAATCGACCGTCCGATGGGCGCATCCCCACGCACCTGACGGACCCATTTATTCCGACTCGAGTACACCATGTCCCTGAGCCCACTGTCCGCGATCAGTCCCGTCGATGGCCGCTATGCCCGGCACACCCGCGACCTGGCCCCCTATTTCTCCGAACAGGGCCTGATGCAGGCTCGGGTACGGGTGGAGATTGCCTGGCTCAAGGCCCTGGCCGCCGAGCCCGCTATCCCCGAGGTGCCGCCGCTAACCGCAGAGGCGGAGGCGTTCCTGGACGAGATCGCCCTGGAATTCGACGAGATCGCCGGTGCCCGGGTGAAGGAGATCGAGGCCACGACCAATCACGACGTCAAGGCCATCGAGTACTACATCAAGGAGCAGATGCGCGGCCGGTCCGATCTGCAGAGCCAGATCGAGTTCGTGCACTTTGCCTGCACCTCCGAGGACATCAACAACCTCGCCTACGGGGTGATGGTCCGCGAGGCTCGCAATCACGTGATGCTGCCGGCGCTCGATGCCGTGCTGGAGCCGCTGCGCGAGCTCGCCCGGCGCTTCGCCGATCAGCCCCTGCTGGCCCGGACCCACGGTCAGCCGGCCTCGCCCACGACCATGGGCAAGGAACTGGCCAACGTGGTCCATCGTCTGGAACGGCAGCGCGCCGCAATCGCCGCCAACGAGTGCCTGGGCAAGATCAACGGTGCGGTGGGCAACTTCAATGCCCACTACGCGGCCTACCCGGAGGTGGACTGGCCGTCGCTCTCGCGGCGCATGGTGGAGAGCCTGGGGCTGGTCCCCAATACCCACACCACGCAGATCGAGCCGCACGACTTCCTGGCCGAGCTGTTTCACGCCTTCATGCGCCTGAACACGATCCTGCTGGATGCCTCGCGCGACATCTGGGGCTACATCTCGCTGGGCTACTTCAAGCAGAAGGTCGTGGCCGGCGAGGTCGGATCGTCGACCATGCCCCACAAGGTCAATCCGATCGACTTCGAGAACGCCGAGGGCAACCTCGGGCTCGCCAATGCCGTATTCGATCACCTGGCGAGCAAGCTGCCCGTCTCGCGCTTCCAGCGTGACCTGACGGACTCCACCGTGCTGCGCAACATCGGCATGGGCTTCGCCTGGTCGCTGATTGCCTACAAGGCCTTCCAGCGCGGTCTGGGCAAGCTGGAGATCGAGCCCGGCCGGCTGGACGAGGATCTCGACCAGAACTGGGAGGTGCTGGGCGAGGCGGTGCAGACGGTGATGCGCCGCTACGGGATCGAATCTCCGTACGAAAAGCTGAAGGCCCTGACCCGTGGCCAGCGCATCACGCCACAGGCGCTGGCCGAGTTCATCGACGGCCTGGAGATTCCGGACGAGGTCAAACAGCGCCTGCGCGAGTTGACCCCCGGACGGTACACCGGGATCGCCAGCCAGCTGGCTCGCGACGAGTAAGGCGTGCCCGCCCACGACCCGAATCAGGGCCTGGAGCTGCTGGGCGGGCTCTCACCGGCGGAGTTTCTGCGCGACTACTGGCAACAAAAGCCGCTGCTCGTACGCGGCGCGGTATCGGGCTTCGCCAACCCCATCGAGCCCGACGATCTGGCCGGGCTCGCCTGTGACCCGGATGCCAGCGCCCGGCTCGTGCTCGGCGGGACCGACCAAGCCGACTGGGCGGTCGAATACGGCCCGTTCGAAGAAGATCGCTTCGCTTCCCTGCCCGATCGCGCCTGGACGCTGCTGGTCAGCGACGTCGAGCGGTTCTGGCCCGAAGGCCGGGACTTCCTCGCGCAGTTCGACTTTGTCCCGCGCTGGCGCCGCGACGACCTGATGATCTCCTACGCGGCACCCGGAGGCTCGGTCGGGCCCCATGTCGATGCCTACGATGTCTTTCTGTTCCAGGCGGCCGGGCGCCGGCGCTGGCAGATCCAGTCGCCACCCGGGCCGCTGGACTGCCACGACGACCTGCCTCTGGCGATCCTGCGCGAGTTCGATCCAAGCGAGAGCTGGGAGCTCGAACCGGGCGACCTGCTCTACCTGCCCCCCAACCTGCCTCACTACGGCCTGTCATTGGATGACCGGTGCATGACCTGGTCGGTCGGCTTTCGTGCCCCCACCTATCTCGACCTGCTGACCGGATTTCTGGAGGAGCGGGCCAACCGGGTCGGCGAAGAGCCCCGATACAGCGATCCCCAGCGCCCGGCGTCCGCATACGCAAGCGAACTCCCGGTACACGACCGTACCCGCCTGCGCGGTATCCTGCGCGATATGCTCGCCGCCGACGATACGGAACTGGATGCCTTCCTCGGGCGCTTCCTGAGCCGGCCGGCGGCGAACGTCGAACTGCAACCCGGTGATCCGGTCGCCGCAGCGAGGGCGTGCCGTATTCACCCGGGCGTTCGACGCCACTGGCTGGGGACACCGGCAGGGCCGGTCCTCTGCGTCGCCGGCCACAGCTATTCGGCGCACGAGCTTTCGCCGGAGGAACTGGAGCGGCTGTGCGCGACGGAGACCCTCGATCCGGAGCAGTGGGAGCGCCATTGGCCGGCGATTCACGAGATGCTTCGCGACGGACTGGAGGAAGGCTGGCTGGAGCCCGCTGAAGACCCAACCCAGACCTTAGTTCCCGACACTTAGGCCCCTGTAATCAGGCACAGGCGCGCAGGCAGGGCTCCGCCGCGCGCTCTATTAGCTCCGGGCCAGCATCCGACCGGTGTGCACCCTCAGTCAGGATGCGCCGCCACTGGCGCGCCCCCGGCTCGCCGTGAAACAGCCCCAGCACATGCCGGGTCAGCCGCGCCAGCGGGATCCGCTCGGCGTGCATGTCGCGCGCCATGTCGATCAGACCCTGCAGCACGGCCTCGCGCGTCACCTGGCCGGGCACGTCGAAGTACAGCCGGTCGACCTCGGACAGCACCCACGGCTGATGGTAGGCCAGCCGCCCGAACATCACCCCGTCCACCCGATCGAGATAGCTGCGCGCGGCGCGGACATCGTCCAGACCGCCATTCAGCACGATAGTCAGTTCCGGAAACTCCGCTTTCAGTCGGAACACGCGCTCGTAGTCCAGAGGCGGAACATCGCGGTTGTCCCTGGGGCTCAGGCCTTGCAGCCACGCCTTGCGCGCATGCACGATGAAATGCCGGCAGCCGCCCCGCGCAACGGTCTCGACAAACGCGCGCAGATCGGCCTCCGAATCCTGGTCATCGATCCCGATCCGATGCTTGACAGTCACCGGAACCGCGACGGCATCCTGCATCGCGCGCACCATCTCGGCCACCCGTTGCGGCTGCGCCATCAGGCAGGCGCCGAACGTGCCCGACTGCACGCGGTCGGAGGGACAGCCCACGTTCAGGTTGATCTCGTCAAAGCCGCGTTCTTCCGCGATGCGTGCAGCCTGAGCAAGAGTGGCGGGATCGGATCCGCCCAGCTGCAGCGCCAGCGGGTGTTCCGCCGGGACATGGCCCAGCAGCCGGTCGCGATCGCCATGGATCACCGCGTTGGCGTGTACCATTTCGGTGTATAACAGCGCGCGCCGAGTCAGAAGCCGATGGAAACGCCGACACCAGGAGTCGGTCCAGTCCATCATCGGCGCCACCGAAAAACGTGGATCGGGAATACGCAACGATTCAGTCACGGCGCCACCCGCCCGGCGGGTGGCGCCCGGAATGCCAAGGAATAAATGCCCATGTCGGAAAACGAAACGCCGGAAACCTTTCTGGACAGTGTCTCACACATGGTCGATCGCGCCATGCACTTCCTCGAACTGCCCGAAGGTGCGATGGAGGCGATCAAGGCCTGTGACTCGGTGATCCAGGTAAGTTTTCCGATCCGCTTTCGCGACCGCATCGAGGTGTTTACCGGCTGGCGTGCCGTGCACTCCGCCCACCGCCTGCCGGTCAAGGGCGGGCTGCGGTTCTCCCCCACCATGGACCAGGAACACGCCGAGGCCCTGGCCGCCCTGATGACCTACAAGTGCGCGATCGTGGACATCCCGTTCGGGGGTTCCAAGGGCGGGCTGCGCATCGACCCGCGCAAATATGACGAGTGGGAGATGGAGCGGATCACCCGCCGTTTCGCCCACGAACTGATCCAGCGCGACTACATCAGTCCCTCGCAGAACGTGCCAGCCCCGGACGTCGGAACCTCGCAGCGCGAGATGGCCTGGATCATGGAGACCTATCGCGACCGTCACCCGGAAGACGTCAACCATGGCGCAGCCGTGACCGGCAAGCCAATCGACCTGGGCGGCATGCGCGGTCGTCTGGAGGCCACCGGGCGCGGCGTGCAGTACGCCCTGCAGGCCTTCTTCCGCGAGGGCAACGCCGCGCGCGAGGCGGGGCTGGAAGGCGGCCTCGGCGACCAGCGCATCATCGTGCAGGGCTTCGGCAATGTCGGCTATCACGCCGCACACTTCCTGCAGAACGACGACCACGCGAAGATCGTCGGCGTGATCAAGAGTGATGGCGGGGTCTACAGCGAGGATGGCATCGATGTCGATGCCCTGAACGACTATGTACGCCGCTCCGGGACCATGGAGGGCTTCGCCGGAGCGGAATTCGAGCGCAACGGCAACCGGATCATGGAGCGCGAATGCGACATCCTGATCCCGGCCGCGCTCGAGGGCGCGATCCATCGCGAGAACGCCTCCAACATCCAGGCCCGCCTGATCGCGGAGGCCGCGAACGGCCCGGTGACCTTCGAGGCCGACCGGATCCTCCAGGAACGCGGCATTACCATCCTGCCCGATGTCTTCGTCAACGCCGGCGGGGTCGTGGTCTCGTACTTCGAATGGGTGCGCAATCTCGCACACATGCGCTTCGGCCGTCTCGAACGGCGCTACGACCAGTCCCAGGGACAGCATCTGGTCACCGCGATCGAGATGTCCACGGACCACCAGCTCCCTGACTGGATCCGCGAGTCCATCGTGCGTGGCGCGGAGGAGATCGACCTGGTGCGCTCCGGCCTCGACGACACCATGCGCGAGGCCTTCAGCGAGATGCACGAGACCCGCGAGGTGGAAAGCAATGGGGCGGTACTGGATTACCGCACGGCAGCCTATCTGATTGCCCTGCGCAAGATCGTGCGGGCGCGCAGCGACCTGAACCTGATCTGACGTATAGCGCTGGCTCCCCTCGCAGGCAGGAGCCCGAGTCAGCCCCGCTCCGCTTCCGAGGCCAGCAGTTCCTGCAGCCAGTGGCCGCCGCGATCCGCCTTGGTGCTGAGATAGCGCAGGTTGTGCGGATTGAGCGTCCCGTGTACGGGCTCGCGAGCGGCTACCTGAATACCCCCGGCGCGTAGCGCCTCGATCTTCGCGGGGTTGTTGGTGAGCACACGCACTGTATCGATGCCGAGGAACTCCAGCATCTCCACGGCCGCGTCGTAGCGCCGCCCATCGGCCTCGAAGCCCAGCTGGCAATCGGAGTCGATGGTATCCAGCCCGGCTGTTTGCATGGTGTAGGCGCGCAGCTTGTTGGCCAGGCCAATACCGCGCCCTTCCTGCGCCAGGTAAAGCAGTACTCCCCCGCCGCTTTCGTTGATGGCCTTCACGCCAAGCCGCAGCTGATCACCGCAATCGCAGCGCAGGCTGCCGAACAAGTCGCCTGTCAGGCAGGCCGAATGCAACCGTACTGGAACCGCTTCCGGCCACTCGCTGGGCTCGCCAATGACGACCGCCACATGCTCGAGAATCCCGTTCCCCTCCCGAAAGAGCATGAAGCGGGTTACCGGAGCATCGGCCAGGGGGACCGGGGCCTCGCTCACGTAGGCCAGTTCCAGCCGCGGGTGATGGGCGACCGCGCGTGCCTCGTGTTCGTCCACATCCAGGAACATCCCGTCTGCCAGTGCCGAACGGATGGCCTCGGGCGTCGGCTCGGGGACCCGGGCAGACACGACGGCCGGCAACAGGCGCCCGGCACGGGCCAGCTCCAGCGCCGCCACTTCCGACGGCTCAGCCGGAAGCACGTCTGCCTGATCCAGGGCATGGGTCGGGTGTTCCCCCTCGTTTGAGGCCTCCGGGGCACTGGCCAGGGTAAACAGGGCCTCCGGGTCGGTCCCGGGCGCAAATTCCAGCGCGACGCCTTCCCAACCCTCGGCCAGCGGTTGCGGCCAACCCATTGCGGACGCACGATGGGGCGTTAGAATCAGACGCGGGCGGCCGCCGGTCATGTGCGTCAGACGATCCAGCAACACCGGGGTCAGACCTTCAACGGCGGCTACCAGTACACTGGACTGTTCACCGCTCAGCAATACCGGATGGCCCCGGCGAAGGTCGAAAATCCCACGATCGGCGTTGTGCATCAGGTCCTTCCCAATGGAGTTTGTCTTATGACCAGCCCGCAGGACGCGAATTCCACCTTGTCCGGCCGCGACCAGTCGCCCCAGCTTCCCCCAAGCCTATCGCATGTGCGCCCTCAGGGTCGCGAAACCCGGAAATTCCCGGCGTGACGGCCTATCCAGTCACCGAGGAGCAGGCCTGGCGCTGGCTGCTGGCGCAGCGCGCCGATCCGGGCTGCTGCCCCCTGCCCGGCCCCCTCGCCCCGGCCGCACACGACCTGCTGGAACTGTACGGCCCGATTATCGAGTCGGAAAGTATCACCGTGGCGCAACTCGGCCAGAGCCTCGACGGCCGCATCGCCACCTACACCGGGCATTCCCAGTTCGTGACCGGCCCCGAGGACATCGAGCATCTCCATCGATTGCGCGCGCTGGTGGACGCCGTCGTGGTAGGTGCCGGCACCGTGGTCGCCGATGATCCCCGTCTGACCGTCCGCAAGGCCGAGGGCGCCCATCCGGTGCGTGTGATTCTCGACCCCGAAGGACGCATTGATCCGACTGCGCATGTATTCCGTCACGACGAGGTGAAAACGCTCGTTGTTCACGCAGAGGGGTTTGGTCCGTGTGACATGCCCGCCCATGTCGAATGCATGGAGATTCCAGCCGATGAGGACGGGCGCTTTGCCCCGCCGCAGATCCGCGACCGCCTGGCGGCGGAACACGGCCTGCATCGTTTGCTCGTCGAGGGCGGAGGCCGAACGGTCTCGCGTTTCCTCGCCAGTGACGCCCTGGACCGCCTGCATTTGACGATCGCACCGATGCTGATCGGGTCCGGGCGGCACGGTATCACCCTGCCCGAGATCGAGACGCTCGATCAAGCCCTGCGTCCCCCGTGTCGCATCTTCCGTCTGGGTGGTGACACCCTGTACGACCTGGATCTGCGCAGCAAGCCCTGACGCCCCCCTGTACATGCGACGGGGCGCGCCAGTGGCCCTGATTCAGCCCCTCAGGCGAGGTTGTCGCGAATCGCGCGGGAGACCGCTTCCAGTTCCGCCGGCACCTTGGTCGGCTGCACCACACTCTGCGCGATCGCGGTGTCCGGGTCTTTCAGGCCATTACCGGTCAGGGTGCACACCACGGTGGACCCTTCCGGAATCCTGCCCTCGCGGATGTCGCGCAGGGCGCCGGCCAGCGATGCCGCAGACGCCGGCTCGCAGAACACGCCCTCCTTCTCGGCCAGGAGCTTTTGCGCGGCCAGGATCTCGTCGTCCTGGCACTCGTCGAACCAGCCGCTGGACTCCTCGCGCACCTTCCAGGCCATGTCCCAGGACTGCGGATGCCCGATGCGGATCGCAGTAGCCACGGTGTCCGGGTTGTCGACCATCGCCCCGCGCATGAACGGCGCGGACCCGGCCGCCTGATAGCCGACCATGTGCGGCCGGTTCCCTACCATGCCGCCGCCGGCGTACTTGCAGTGGCCCTTGCAGTAGGAACAGGCCTCCGTCACGTCGTCGCTGCTCTTGGCCGCCATCTCGCTGTAGCCGATCCAGTGCGCGGTGATATTGCCTGCATTGCCCACCGGCAGACAGTGGTAGTCCGGCGCACGGCCGAGCTCCTCGACGATCTCGAACGCGGCGGTCTTCTGGCCCTGCAGCCGGTACGGATTGACCGAGTTCACCAGTGTCACCGGCGTGTTGGAGGCGACCTCCTTCACCAGGCGCATGCCATCGTCGAAGTTGCCTTCGATCTGGATGACCGTCGCCCCGTGCATCATCGCCTGGGCCAGCTTGCCCATCGCGATCTTGCCATCCGGGATCACGACGAATGCGGTGATCCCGGCCCGTGCCGCATAGGCGGCGGCCGCGGCCGAAGTGTTGCCGGTAGAGGCGCAGACAATCGCACGCGAACCCTCTTCCACAGCCTTGGTGACGGCCATGGTCATGCCGCGGTCCTTGAACGAACCGGTGGGGTTCAGGCCCTCGAACTTCACGTAGATCTCGACCTCGCGCGCCAGATCGCGCGGGATGTTGTTCAGTCGGATCAACGGCGTGTTGCCCTCGCCCAGCGAGATGATGCGGGTGTCGTCGTGGACCGGCAGGCGGTCACGGTAGCGCTCGATCAGTCCGGTATAGCGGTGTCCAAAGGCCATGGTGTTCTCTTTAGTCTTTGCGAAAGCAAGAGCGCAGGCTCAGCGGCCCAGCCCTTCCATGCGGATGCGAGTAATCGGGGTCAGCAGGTGGTCCAGTGCTTCGAGTGCGGCGATCGCCTCGTTCATCGCACCCTCGCGGACCCTGTGCGTCAGCATGATGATCGTGGCCTCGCCGCGCTCCGGGTCCGGCTCGCGCTGGAGAATCGCCTCGATGCTGATGCCGTGCTCGCCCAGGATACGGGTGATATCGGCCAGCACGCCCGGACGGTCCTGGGTGCGCAGGCGCAGGTAGAAGGACGTCTCCACCTCGGACAGGTCCAGCACCGGCTTGTCCGACAGGGCATCCGGCTGGAAGGCGAGATGCGGGACCCGGTTCTCGGGGTCCGTGGTCAGGGCGCGCACGACGTCGACCAGATCGGCCACCACCGCGGAGGCGGTCGCCTCGGCACCGGCACCCGCGCCGTAGTACAACGTGGGGCCGACCGCGTCGGCATTGACCAGCACCGCGTTCATCACGCCATCGACATTGGCAATCAATCGGCGCTCCGGGATCAGCGTCGGGTGAACGCGAAGCTCGTAGCCCTTGTCGGTGCGCCGCGCGATTCCCAGATGCTTGATGCGATAGCCCAGCTCGGCAGCAAATCCGACATCCTCGCGCGTGATATTGCTGATGCCTTCGACCGCCACACGGTCGAACTGCAGCGGGATGCCGAACGCGATGGACGCCAGGATTGCCAGCTTGTGTGCGGCATCGATACCCTCCACATCGAAGGTCGGGTCGGCCTCGGCATAGCCCAGTGCCTGCGCCTCGCCCAGGACGTCGTCGAAATCCCGACCCTTGTCGCGCATCTCCGTCAGGATGAAGTTGCCGGTGCCGTTGATGATCCCGGCCAGCCACTCGATCTGATTGCCGGCCAGGCCCTCGCGGATGGCCTTGATGATCGGGATGCCCCCGGCCACCGCGGCCTCGAACGCCACCATCACGCCCTTCTCCTGGGCACGCTGGAAAATCGTATTGCCATGCAATGCGATCAAGGCCTTGTTGGCGGTGACGACGTGCTTGCCGGCATCGATCGCGGCCAGGACCAGGTTCAGCGCCGGGTCGGTGCCGCCCATCAGTTCGACAACGACCTCGACTTCCGGGTCGTTGACGACCGCCGCCGGGTCCGTGGTCAGGCGGATCTGCGAGCAGTCGCATTCGCGCTCACGCTGGACATCGCGCGCGGCGGCGGCCACTACCTGGATGCCACGGCCTGCCCGTCGCGCGATCTCGATTCCGTTGCGGTCCAGCACATTGACTGTGCCGCAGCCAACCGTGCCCAGTCCCAGGATTCCAATCTTTACCGGCGTCATAAAAGCCTTGTCTTGTCTGCTCTGCGTGCGGGCGGTGCGCCCGGATGAATTCCTGATTGCTATTCGCCTCGAGCCGGCGCCGGCGGCTCGGTGGCCGCATCCGCCAGGATCGAGTCGGCACGGAACATGGCCTTGATGCCCCGTAGCGCCTGGCGCGTGCGCTGCTCGTTCTCGATCAGGCTGAAGCGCACGAAATCGTCCCCGTAGTTGCCGAAGCCGATCCCCGGCGAGACGGCCACCTTGGCGTCACGCAGCAGCTTCTTGGCGAATTCGAGCGATCCCATCTCGCGGTAGGCCTCCGGGATCGGTGCCCAGACAAACATGGTCGCCTTCGGCTTCTCCACGTGCCAGCCCAGCTTGTCGAGCCCTTCGCACAGCACGTCGCGCCGAGAACGATAAAGCTCGCGAATCTCCTCCACGCAGTCCTGCGGGCCTTCCAGCGCCGCGATCGCAGCGACCTGGATCGGTGTGAAGGTTCCGTAATCCAGATAGGACTTGATACGCGCAAGCGCGGCCACGAGCGTCGGATTGCCACACATGAAACCAACACGCCAGCCCGGCATGTTGTAGGTCTTCGACAGGGTGTAGAACTCGACCGCGATGTCCTTCGCCCCCGGCACTTCCAGAATCGACGGCGCCTTGTAGCCGTCGAAGCTGATCTCCGCATAGGCCAGGTCATGCACGATCCAGATCCCATGTTCCTTGCAGATCGCAACGACCTGCTCGAAAAACTCCCGATCGACGCACTGCGTGGTCGGATTGGCCGGGAAATTCAGGATCAGCATCTTCGGCTTCGGCCAGGAGTCCTGAATGGCCCGTTCCAGCTCGGCGAAGAAGTCGACCTCCGGCGTAAGGGGCACATGGCGCACATCCGCCCCGGCAATCACGCAGCCATAAGGATGGATCGGATAGGCGGGGTTCGGGACGAGCACGGCATCCCCCGGCCCCAGCGTCGCCAGCGCGAGGTGCGCCAGGCCTTCCTTGGAGCCGATGGTCACGATCGCTTCGGTCTCAGGGTCCAGCTCGACATCGAATTGAGTCTTGTACCACCGGGTGATCGCCCGGCGCAGGCGCGGGATGCCCTTCGACACAGAGTAGCGGTGAGTGTCGCCCCGTTGGGCGGCCTCGCACAGCTTGTCGACGATGTGACGCGGCGTCGGCTGGTCCGGGTTGCCCATGCCGAAGTCGATAATGTCCTCTCCGCGGGCACGCGCCTCGGCCTTCAACTGATTCACGATGTTGAAGACGTAGGGCGGTAGGCGTTCGATACGAGGAAAGGCGTCGGTCACGGGTCAGGTCCTGGTTGGGCCAAGCGAGCCGGCAGCAGATCGGGGGAACGCCGCGGAATCCCCTTGCACCGGAAAGCGCGCCAAAGTATAACCCGGGCCCGCCTCTGTCAACGAATCCGGCACTGGATCGGCCACGTTGCAAATGGCTGTTCTTGAGCCTGCCACGCGCCCGGAGTAGCGTGTAGCCCATGCTGTTCTCCGAAGTCACCAGCGAGGAAACCTACATCGTGACCGGCTACGAGTCCGGCGCGGTAGGGATCAATCAGGTCGGGTATACCCGAAGCCTGATCGTGCGCCCGAACTCACTGGAGCAGGAGTGGCCGGTTGATACCATCGATGCGCTGGCAGTCGAACACCTGAGTTCCGTGATCCACCACCCCCCCGAAGTGCTGCTAATCGGTACCGGCGAGGTACAGCAATTCCCGGACCGGAAGGTCTGGCGCTACTTGCGCAACGAGGGATTCGGGGTGGAGATCATGGATACCGCCGCCGCTTGTCGGACGTACAATCTCATCATGGCGGAGGGTCGCGAGGTCGCGGCCGCGCTAATCATCGACGGCGGCGAGTAAGGGCAGGCTCCCGACCCGGCCACGGGCCTACCCTAGACCCTAGGATTTCGGCAGGACTTCGTCGCCCTTCATGCCGCGCGATTCGAGCAGGCGGCGAAGACGCTTGAGCGCGTCCATCTGGATTTGCCGCACGCGCTCCCGCGTCACGCCGATCTCGGCCCCCACCTGCTCCAGGGTCGAGCGTTCAAACCCGTGAAGCCCGAACCGCCGCACCAGGACCTCGCGCTGCTTGTAGTCGAGTTCCCCCAACCACTCCTCCACCAGGTGCTGGATATCCTGGTCTTCCAGCAGAGACGACGGCTCCTGAGCGTTGACGTCGGCGAGGATATCCGTCAGGGATCGCTCGCCATCCGGTCCTGGCGGCAGATCCATGGAGGTCGAGGGCTCCGACATCGCCCTCAGTTTCTGGACCTCGGCCACCGGCTTGCCCAGACGTTGCGCCAGTTCCTCTTCCGTAGGGTCGCGCCCCAACTCCTGGGTCAGGTTGCGCGCGATACGTGCATGCATGCGAAGTTCCTTGCTGACATGCACGGGTATGCGAATGGTCCGGCCCTGGTTCATCAGGGCCCGCTCGATCGTCTGCCGGATCCACCACGTCGCGTAAGTCGAGAAACGAAAGCCCCGCTCGGGGTCGAACTTCTCGACCGCATGCATCAACCCGAGATTGCCCTCCTCGATCAGATCCAGTAGCGGGAGACCACGATTCAGATAGCGCCGTGCGATCTTCACCACCAGGCGGAGGTTGCATTCGATCATGCGCCGCCGACCCGCTTCATCGCCGTCCCGTGCCAGACGCGCGTACTTGCGCTCCTCCTCGGGGGTCAGCAGCGGCCGATACTCGATATCGCGCAGATAGATCTGGATCGCGTCGAGCTCGGCTGGACGCGCATCGCGCAGCGTGCGGGGGCGCACTGGCAAATCCTGTTCCGGGGAAAGCTCCTTCTCGTCATCCGGCGCAGGCAATACGCCGTCTTCCGGATTACCCTGATCCGTCGCCAGGGGATCACCGTTCGCACGTAGTAGATGGTCCGGATCTCCTCCACTCGACAGACCACTTTCCTCGCCCATCAAGTGGTCTGCGTCCGTCTCCGAGTCGACCGGTTTCCGGGATTTCGCCATGGATGAACTGTACTCCCTGTTAAGCCGGGCTAGTGAGCCACATGCTGGCGCATACGTTTACCCATGCCTCCCGCTGCGAACCCACCGCTGCAGCCAGCCGCGGCGCTCGACCGGCACAACCGATGTCCACGCACCTGGAGGCCCGACAACGCGGATCCAACCACCAAAGGCCCCCTCAAGCCGCTGACCGAGGGAGCGCGCCCCGCGGGCCTGAGACAAACGACCGCGATGTTAAGTACCCATCCATTGATCAGTGTTTCCCTAGCGGTCCGGCAGATACCGCGTCGGATCCACGGGCGTCCCGTCCACCCGTATCTCGAAATGCAGCATGGGCCTTTCCGCTCCGGATGACCCCAGGCGCGCGATGGTGTCACCGGCCTCGACCTGATCCCCTTCAGCCACCAGCAGCTCGTCATTGTGGCCATAGGCGCTCAGGAAGCGCGCATCATGTTTCAGGATTATTAGTCGACCATACCCCACGAGGCCGCCACCTGCATAGACCACCTCACCGCTCCGCGTTGCACGTACGTCGTCACCGCGTTCTCCGCCAATGGCCAGACCGCGCCGGGCCCCGCTGCTCGAGAAGTTGCGCAGCACGTCGCCGTCGGCTGGCCATTGCCAACCGCCCGGGTCATCCGGCGGTGGCTCAGAGCGCGTGGATTCCCCGGCGCTGCCATCGTCGGCGTCGCTCCGGGTCGCGGTCCGCGTTTCTTCCTGCTCCCGGCGGGGGGCTTCGGGGGGGGACGAGCGCGCGCCACCGCGCAGGCGCAATTCCTGGCCGGGATAGATAATGTACGGAGCGCTGATCGCATTGCGCTGGGCCAGTTCACGCCACTCCAGACCGTAGCGTTGCGCAATGCGGTACAGAGTCTCTTCGCGCTGAACAGTATGTGTCTCGGGGACCCGCTCGCCCGTGCGCGGCGAATCGGGTGCCGGGCTGGGCGCCCGCGCGGCACAGCCGCTGAACAGCGCGATCACCAGCCCGGCGATCGCCACCAGTGCAACTGCTTGTCCCAATGCCCGTGTCAAGGGACTATTCCATGAACCAGACGATCGCGATCGCACCCAGCAGCACCACCACGCCCGCCCAGCCAATTCGCTCCATATAGGGTCGCAGATGCCGTTCGGCGCGCGGACCCGCCCACGCCATGACCAGCGCCACCAGGAAGAACCGCAACCCCCGCCCGATCAGCGAAGCGATCACGAATGGAATCAGGGCCATGGACAAGGCCCCGGCCGTCACCGTAAACAGCTTGTAGGGTATCGGCGAGAACCCGGCGATCAGCACGACCCAGACCCCCCATACCGCAAACCATGCCTCCGCCTGCGCGAGCTCCGCGCCATATCCCCAGCGCTCCAGCCATGGCCCGATCCATTCGAACGCCGCCCACCCGATCAGAAAGCCCAGCAGCCCCCCCAGCACGGAGAAGATCGTGGTCAGAGCGGCCAGATACCATGCTGACCGCGGACGGGCAGCCGCCATGGGCGCCAGCATGACATCCGGCGGCACCGGAAAAAAGGAAGACTCGGCGAAGGAGAGCGTTGCCAGATAACGTGGCGCATGCCGGTGCCGGGACCACTGCATGACGCGGTCATAGAGCGGCTCAAACAGCTTCATGCGATATCCCGTCGGCTGGATCGGTCATGCTCGGCCATACCGGCACCTTACTGCTCCGCACCGGGCAACATCGGTACGAACATCACCGCGTCGAGGATATCGCGCACGTAGGCCTCTTCGGTGCGCGTGTAGCGCACCAACTGCTGACGCCCGTCCGGTCCCTCGACGGGGGCAACGAGACGACCATTGAGTGCGAGCTGGGTCAGCAGGGTTTCCGGGACGTTGTGTGGAGCGGCAGTCAGGAGGATCCCGTCGAAGGGCGCCCGCTCGGGCCACCCTTCCGCCCCGTCACCATGGCGCAGATTGACATTGTTGATCCCCAGTCGACTCAGCAACTCCCTCGCGTTCCGACTGAGCGCCTGGATACGCTCGACGGAGTACACCCGGTCCACCAACTGCGCCAGCACTGCCGCCTGATACCCCGAACCCGTACCGATCTCCAGCACCGTGCTCACCGGGCCGCCCTCAAGCAGCGCCTCGGTCATGCGCGCCACGATAAACGGCTGCGAGATCGTCTGCCGGTGGCCAATGGGCAGCGCGATGTTCTCGTAGGCACGGTGGCTCAGCGCCTCTTCCACGAACAAATGCCGGGGCACGGCACGGATGGCTTCCAGCACCCGGCGATCCTGAATGCCCTGTCCCTCCAGCAAACGAATCAGCCGCTCCCTCGCCCGACCCGACGTCAACCCGGCCCCACGCGCATCAGGAACCATGGTGGCTCCCGGGCGTTGCATCCTCCAGCCAGCGACCCACCGTATCGATGGCGTCGTAACGCGTTAGGTCCACCTGAATGGGAGTCACCGACACATATCCCTCTCGCACCGCATGAAAATCCGTACCTGGGCCTGCGTCCTGCTCCGAACCTGCCGGGCCCACCCAGTAGATCGGGCGCCCGCGTGGATCGGCGTCCGCGATCATCGGCTCGGCACGGTGCCGATTACCCAGGCGCGTCGCCTGCACTCCGCGAATCTCCTCGCGAGGCAGATCAGGGACATTGACGTTCAGGATCGTCGCTGCCGGCAGTGGTACACGATGAATCCGGTCCAGCAGGTTGAGGACGACCTGTCCGGCTGCCGCGTAATGTTTCAGGTCTGTACCGACCAGCGAGACCGCAATGGCCGGCAACCCCAGAAAACGGCCTTCCATCGCCGCCGCAACCGTACCCGAATAAAGCACGTCATCCCCCATGTTGGCGCCGGAGTTAATCCCCGAGATCACGACGTCCGGCTCCCAGTCCCCGAGCAGACCGGTCAGCGCGAGATGCACACAGTCAGTCGGCGTTCCGTCCACCTGGATCCCTTCCCCTGCCACCTCGCGGGCACGAACGGGCCGCACGAGCGTCAGACTGTTGGAGGCGCCGCTGCGATCTCGATCCGGCGCGACGACGCGCACCTCCGCGACTTCACGCAGACAACCCGCCAGGCACTGTATGCCGGGCGCATGGATACCATCATCGTTACTTACCAGAATGCGCATGCGGATTGGGGTCGCTGGGAAGATGCCTAATATACTGGAATCGGAACAGGGCGCGTGATCATGAACCTCGCACTCCCGAGGCCCGTCTCCGTCCACGCCACTGAAAACGCGAGTATCCTGCCATGAACTCCGGCGACGATCCCAACCAGATGTCCAACGACGCGGACGAATTCCTGCGCGCGATTGGCGATGTGCGACGCCTGCAGCATGACCAGGCCGATACGGGCAAACCCCGCCCGCCCGCACGGGCACGCCAGCGGGACCGTGACGAGGCCGCTGCCCATGCCGACTGGCTCAGCGACCCGATCGGTGCATCCGATCTGCAGCCGGGTGACGAGCTCCGCTACGCCCGCAACGGCATTAGCCAGCGTGTGTTCCGCAAGCTGCGAAACGGGCACTACCGCGTGGAAGACGAGCTCGACATGCACGGGATGTTCGCCGAAGAGGCCAGACAGGCCATCGCCCTGTTTCTCGATCAGGCGCGCGAACGCGGGAGGCTCTGCGTGCGCGTGGTCCACGGAAAGGGTATGCGCTCCCGCCAGAAAGGACCGGTACTGAAGGGCCTGACCGATCACTGGCTTCGCCAGCGCCAGGATGTGCTGGCGTTCTGCTCTGCGCCACCCACCGATGGTGGCACCGGGGCTGTGTATGTCCTCCTGAAACGGCACGCAGCAAAACCCCGTTAACGCAGCGTTAAGGCGCCCTCCAGCTATACTTCAGTCACATATTCCCATTTACTGATCGTTGACCTTAGACTGGTTCCAGGCTGGGAAGGCAAGGCGGGCCTGGTTCACATTTTTCCCGTCCCGATCCTTGCAAATCCCCAGAACTCGTACCATTATCCGTACAAGTATTGTATAGCCCCGTGGGGCGCAACGGACCGTGCATTGGGAGGCCCTATTCATGAACATCTGGAAACTAGCCCCGATCGCCCTTGGCCTGGCCGCATTCGTGGGCACAAGTGGCCACGCCCTTGCCGACGAGCAGAGCAAGGCGATGACCGACGAACAGCTGCAGGAGCGCATCGCCGAAACGCGCGCCGCCATCGAGCAGTTCGCCAGCACCCTTCAGGGTGAACTCGTCGCCGCAATGGAAGAAGGCGGCCCCACCCAGGCCATCGAGGTGTGTAACGAGCGGGCCCCCGAAATCGCGGATGACATCGCCGCCGACACGGGCTGGGAAGTGGGCCGCACCAGCCTGAAGATCCGCAACCCCGACAACAGTCCGGACGAGTGGGAACGAATCCAGCTGGAACACTTTGAGTCCCAGCATGCCGACGGCATCCCGGCCAATGAACTCGCCCCGCGCCACGAAGTGGTCGAGGACGAGGACGGCGCCCGCTTCCGCTTCATGTCGGCGATTCCAACCGGTGGTGCCTGCCTCGCCTGCCATGGCACGGACATCGACCGGGACGTGAAACACGCCCTGGAACGCCTGTACCCCGATGACCAGGCCACAGGCTACAGCGAAGGCGAGGTTCGCGGTGCCTTCACCATCACGCAAGAGATGTAAAGTACCCGACAGCAACACCCTTGAAAGGCCGCCTCCGGGCGGCCTTTCTCCTGTCCGACGCTAGAACCACCCCCGCATCGGGGAACATTCGTGATAACTTCGAAGCACCGGGTTAGCCAGGGCGGTCGCCCCTCAAGGACGCTCCCGCCGGGTCGCCCAGAAAACGAATGTGACCGAACCATGACACGAACGATTGATGCCGAGCTCCTGGCCCTCGCGGTCGACGCCTCCAACGACGGCGTCGTGATCGCCGAACGCGAAGGCGACGACCACATCCTGATCTACGTCAATCGCGCTTTCGAAGAACTGACCGGTTATCGCTCGGAGGAGATCCTCTACCGCGATTGCCGCTTCCTTCAGGGTGACGACACCGATCAGGAAGCGCGCGCCGAGATCCGCGCCTCGATACGGGAGAACCGGCCCTGCCGCGTCACGTTGCGCAACTACCGCAAGGATGGCTCGTTGTTCTGGAACGAGCTGTCGCTCACACCCGTGTTCAACGACGAAGATCACCTGACCTACTACATCGGCATCCAGAAAGACATTACGGCCCGGATCGAGGCCGAGCAGCGCGCCGAAAAAGCGGAACAAGAGCTCAGGCAAACCGGGGCCCGTTCCGTCTGACCGGCAGGCCACTACAGCGCGAGGGCTTCAGGTGCCTCGCTGATCAGTGCGTCAAGAATACTGGTCGCGTATTCGCCGGGGCCGAGCTCAAGCTCCAGCCTCAAGTCATCTCCCTGCCACTCCCAGCCGAGTGAACCGGGAAGCATCCTGAGGGCACGGCGTGCCGGCTTCACGCCCTGGACCTCAAGACCCGACGCCAGGGTCTCGAAACGTCGGGCGCACTCCGCCTCCCGAATGCGCACATCGCCTGTCGTTAATGCCTCTCCGCGACCCCATAGCGGGCCCGTCGGGTGAATCGCCCCTTCCACCAGGCGCTGCTCGATATCCGCGGTCACCTCGGGAACCGCGAACACACTGCCGGACCCCTGGAACGTCGCCACGTCGCCCGGCAGAAACCGTGCCCAGGTATCGTCAGCCACACGCTCGGCCAGCACAGCATTGAAGATCGCGGAACGCGCCGCTGACAGCAGCAGGCTGCGCTGGTTGCGCCCCCGGGGCGCCCTTCCGCCGCCCAGCCACTGCTCGGCCTGTTCCAGGTTGCGGCGGCCGAAGCGCTGCTGACCGAAATAGTTCGGCACCCCCTGCTCCCGGATACGCCGAAGGATCTGTTCCGCCATGTCGCGATCGCCCGCAACCTCGCGCAGCCAGACGACAAAGCGGTTCCCCGCGAGGTGTCCGGTGCGCAGCTTGCGCGAATGCCGTTCGGCACGCATCACCCGAACCTCGCCGTCCGCGTGTTCGCCCAACCGCTCCATCAAGCTCGCCGGAGATTGCCAGTCCGGTTCGGCCGCGGCCCTGCACTGCACGCTGAACCACTGCCGCGTGACGGCCTGCCGGTCCTTGCGCCCGGCATAGCTCACCTGGCCCCGCGGCACCCCGCACGCCCGCCCCAGCGCGACGGCAACATCCTCGGTGTTGAGCAAGCGCTTTTCGATCTCCAGCCACAGATGCTCGCCACTGCCCTCTGGCTCGGTCGCGGGGCGTTCGAACACGCAGAAATCTTCCGGAGCCGTTTTCATCCGCCCGGTAATCGGCGGCGACCACGGGTACAGCGGCCTTGTCGTCACGTTCCCGCCCCTCGCGGCCTCGACGGCTCGGCGACGTTGTCGCGCAGATAAACGGGCTGGGCCTGTTCGGGCGGGATGGCTTCGCCCCGTTCCCAGGCATCCACGGCCAGCACAGCGACCTCGCGCGCTCGCGGCAGCGCATCCGGACAGAGCCGTTCCTCGCTCAGGCCGCTGCGTTCGACCAGTTCGGGATAGGCGGCGAACCCGGCGCCAATGCCCCGATCCGGAGTGCCGCGCCAGGCGGGCAACACCTGACTGGGTGCCGTGACCTGCTCCGGCGCAGCCTGCGCACGCCCGTCGACCATCGCATGCAGGCTCCAGTACACCTCGCCCATGCGGGCGTCGAGGGCCGCAAGCACCTCGCCCGGCGGGGCATCGGGCCGTTCACTCACGATCTGCTGTGCGAGCGCCTGCAGGGTCGATATCGGGATGACCGGACAATCCAGGGCGAAGGCCATCCCCTGCGCAACGCCCAAGCCGAGGCGGACACCGGTGAACGCCCCGGGGCCACGCCCCACGGCGACGGCATCCAGGGACGTGCGAGCGATATCCGACCGAGCCAGCAGCTCCTCCACCTGCCGGAGAATCAGCTCGCCATGCTGGCGCGGGGCGCGGACCTCGACGCTTTCCAGGACGCCGTCCACCCACAAGGCGGCGGAGCACATCTCGGTACAGGTCTCGATGGCGATCAGTCGCATCCCACACGCTCCCGGGCGGTCGCGAGAAACTGCAGCGCCGCAATCGGATCCCGCGTCCGATAAAACGGTGGAAGGCTGGCCAGGAACCGGCGCCCATAGGACTTTCCAGTCAGGCGGGGATCACAGATCGCGAGGATGCCGGAGTCATTGGCATCGCGAATCAGGCGCCCGGCCCCCTGCTTCAGGGCCAGCACCGCCTGCGGCAGGCTGAACTCCATGAACGGCGAGCGACCTTCGGCCTCCAGCGCCTGCGCGCGGGCCTGCAACACCGGATCGTTCGGCGCCGCAAACGGCAGCCGGTCGATGATCACCACCGACAGGGCCTCGCCCCGGATGTCGACGCCCTCCCAGAAGCTGTGGGCCCCCAGCAACCAGGCGTTCCCGCTCTCGCGAAAGCGCGCGAGCAGGTCGTTCCGGGGCTGCTCGCCCTGCACCAGCAGTTCGCGGTCGGGCAGCTCGGCCCGCAGCAGTGTCGCCGCTTCCTGCAGGGCACGATGGCTGGTAAACAGAAAGAACCCGCCACCCGGGTTATCGCGCAGCAGCGGCCAGGCCCAGGCGACACAGGCCCGCGTAAAGTCGGGGCTGTTCGGGTTGGGCAGCGGCGGCTGCGGATGCACCAGACAAGCCTGGCGGCCGAAGTCGAACGGGCTTTCCAGGCGCTCCTGGGCGACATCCACAGGAAGGCCCAGCCGGCGCGCGGCGTGGCTGAAATCTTCCCCAACGGCCAGCGTCGCCGAGGTGAATACCCAGGCGGCGGGGCGTGCGGCCCGCCGTTGCGCCAGCGGTCGCGCGGCATCCAGCGGCGTCCTGTGCAGGATCAGGCTCTGGGCGAAGCGCTCCACCCAGGCCACGGTATCCGGCGTATCTTCGCGCCAGGCCTGCAGGCGTTCCCGCATCAGCAGTACACGCCCCTGCACCTGCTCGAGGCCGGGCCCCCGTTCGACGGCCGGCGCCAGGGCATCAACCAACGTGCAGAGGGCCTTGTCCAGTTCTTCGATCGACGGGTCCATCCGGCCCCTCTCGTTCACCGCATCCCAGGCGGCGCGGGCGTCCATGCCCTGTGTCGCATCGAGCAGCGTCTTCACCACGGTCTCGAGATCTACCGCGGCCTCGCGAATCGCCACCATCTCCGGGGCGGCCTGCTCTTGCTCCCGACGCACGTCCCGCGCCAGGTCGCGCAGCGCCCGGCTTCCCACAGCCACGCCAAAGAATGCCCCGGCGATCTCCGGCAGCTGATGCGCCTCGTCCACGATCACGGCATCCACTTCCGGCAGAAGTTCGCCAAAGCCCTCTTCCTTCAGCGCCATGTCGGCCAGCAGGAGGTGGTGATTCACGACCACGACATCGGCGTCCTGTGCGCGCTTGCGCGCCTGCACCACAAAGCAGTCGTTGTACTGCGGACACTCGCCGCCCAGGCAGTTGTCGACCGTGGAGGTCACCTGTGGCCACAGGGGCGAGTCTTCGGCCAGTATGCCGGCCTGTCCAAGATCGCCGGTGGGATGGGTGCGCGCGAACTGACGCAGCGCTTCGATCACGGGCATGCGCTCGCGCCGGGCGCCACGCTGCGTCTGCCCCCGGGCCTCGGCGGCAGCGAGTTCCAGGCGGTAATGGCACAGGTAGTTGGCGCGGCCCTTCAACAGTGCGGTGCGCGGACGGTAGCCCAGCGCCTCGCATACCGTTGGCAGGTCACGATCAAAGAGCTGGTCCTGCAGCGTCTTGGTGCCCGTCGACACCAGCGCCTTGCGCCGTGCCTGCAGGACCGGCACCAGATAGGCATAGGTCTTGCCAACCCCGGTGGCAGCCTCGACCAGCAATGCGGTCGGGGCCTGCCCCAGAGCCGACTCGACGGCCGCCGCCATGCGCTGCTGCGGCTCGCGCGGGCGAAACCCGTGCAGTGCCTCGGCCAAATCGCCCCCGGGACTCAGAGCGCGCACCGCTGCCGACCCGGATTCGACCGTCGCGGGTGATTCAGCGAACTCAGACAACGCCGGTTTCCAGCCTCTGAATGGCCTCCTGGGCCTCCCGAGCGCCTTCTTCGTCACCCATCGCCTCGCGCGCGGCCCAGATCACCCGCCAGTTTTCCAGAGCAAGGGAGCGATCCCGTTCGCCGCCCAGCTGCAGCGAGCGCCCGGCCAGACGGTCCGCCTGGGGGTAATTGCCCTGCTCCAGCCGGATGCGGGCCATCTGGTGCCACAACGCGGCATCGCGCGGGGCAATCCGCAGGGCACGTTCCAGCTGCTGGGTAGCGCGCTCGAGGTTGCCCTCGCTGCGCGAGCCTTCCGCCTGCTCGGCCAGGGCCAGCGCGGCCGACGGCGTGGCCTCCGGCTCCGCAGCAGGCTCGGGCTCCCGCGCATCCTCGTGCGGGATCGGCTCCGGCTCGGGTGCCTCGGCTGCCGGGGGCTGCTCCGGCGCCGGTGCCCGTGTTTCCGGCACCGCACAGGCAGCCAGAAACATCGCAGCCAGCAATGCAGCGAACGGCTGGGGCCGAAGCCACGGGCTCAGGCGCATGGTGGGCATAAAGGTCATCAACGGAACAGTCTCTCGAAAAAGCCTCGTTCGTCCGGGGCATAGCCCGTGTCGCAGTCGGCACGGCCCTCGGGAATGGAATTCTGCCAGAACGGGAGTGCTTTCACCGCCTCGCAGGCATGATCCTCCTCTTCCACACGGAGACCGGACTTCAGGTCAACCTCCTGGTAGGCAACCTCGGGATGATGATCGAGCCGTAGCGACTGGACACCCAGACCGGCCATCACGTCGGCCCAGATGGGTGCTGCAGCCGCCCCGCCAGTCAGGCCCGTCGCTTCATTGTCGTCCATGCCCAGCCAGACCACCGTGACGTAACGATCATCGAAGCCGGCAAACCAGCTGTCGCGGAAGTTGTTCGTGGTACCGGTCTTGCCGGCGACCACTTGTCCCGGGAGACGCTGGGCGATCTGCCGCCCGGTACCCTCCGTGGTCACATCATGGAGGGCGTGGGTCAGCAGGCTGACCGCGCCATCGGGTACGGCCCCTCGCAGTTCCAGACCATAGTGAGACAGGACCTCGTCCTCGAGATCGAGGACATCGCGGATCGCACGGGTGCCGGTCGCATAGCCCCCGTTGGCCAGCGCCTGATACAGCCCGGCCACCTGCAGCGGCGACAACTCGATCGCGCCGAGGGCCAGCGAGGGCAGCGGTGCCGGCGTGCGCTGCAGGCCAAGCGTCTGCAGCACATCAATCAGCTGCGAAATGCCGATCTCTTCGGCCAGCCGGACCGTGGCGACGTTGTAGGACTGTACCAGCGCCTCCCATGCCGTTACTTCGCCCCGGTGTTCGCGATCGAAATTGCGTGGCGTCCAGGGCTCGCCATGCGGCAGCTGGACGGTCATCGGGCTGTCATCGAGCACGGTCGCAAGCGTATAGCGCCCGGGCTGCGTGAGCGCCGCCAGATAGACGAATGGCTTGAGTACCGACCCCACCTGGCGCTGCGCCTCCACCGCCCGGTTGTAGCCCGGATACTGCGGATTCCGGTCCCCCACAACGGCCAGCACCTCACCCGCCTGCGGATCAGTCACGACCCCGGCGGCCTGCAGTCCATCCAGCCTGGAGCCGCGCTGTTCGATCACACGATCCACGCCCGCTTCCAGGCGTTCTTCCAGGGTCAGCTGCACGACCGGGTCCATCGTGGTGAAGATCCGGAGCCCCTCGCTGCGCAGATCCTCGTCCGCGTAGTCGGCGCGAAGCTCGCGACGCACCATGTCGAGAAACGCCGGGAAACGGCTCCGCCCCCGAGGCACAACGGGGGATACATCCAGTTCCGTATCCAGCGCGGCCTCGACCTGTTCGGCATCGGCCAGGCCGGTCTCCAGCATCGCCCGCAGCACCTGATCGCGGCGCGCCTTGGCACGCTGGGGGTGGCGGCGCGGATCGTAGTAACTCGCACCACGGGCGAGCCCCACCAGCAGCGCCAGCTGATCCAGGCGCAGCTCGTTCAGGGGGCGCTGGTAGTAGAACTGCGAGGCCTGACCGAAGCCGTGGATGGCGCGCTCGCCAGCCTGTCCCAGATACACCTCATTGAGATAGGCCTCGAGGATCTCCCGCTTGGAATAGCGGCGCTCCAGCAACAGGGCCATAACCGCCTCGTTGGCCTTGCGCGCCAGCGTCTGGTCCCTTGTGAGGTAGAAGTTCTTGACCAGCTGCTGTGTCAGCGTGCTGCCACCCTGGACCGTCCGGCCCGCCCGCAGGTTCGCCATGGCGGCCCGGGCAATCCCCGCCGGGTCCACCCCACGGTGCGACATGAAGCGCCGGTCCTCGATCGCAAGCAGCGCACCAATCAGTTCGCGCGGCACCTCGTCGATCGAGACCAGGATGCGATCCTGGCCATGGGTCGGATAGATGCTCCCAATCAGCAAGGGCTCGACGCGCATCAGGTCCACCCGCTCGTCGTTCCCTTGCTCGCGGATGGACTGGACCCGTCCATCGCCGAAGTCCACTCGGACCGAATGGGCGGGCTCCGGCCCGTCACCGAAGGTGAAGGGTCGGGTAGTGAACGAGACCCGGTTTCCGTCTACGCGGTATTCGCCAGGCCCACTGCCCTCGGCGCTACTACGGTAGTTCAACGCCTCGAGTTCGGTTTCCAGCGCCTGCGGCGTGAGCACCCGTCCGTCGTAGAGCTCCAGCGGGCGCGCATAGACTCGGGCTGGCAACGCCCAGCGTTGCCCCTCGAAACGCTCGCGGATCTCCTGGTCCAGCGAGACCACGTACACCGCCCCGACCCCGATACCGGCCAACAAGAGCCCGGCAAGCAGCCACGCCCCGGCACCGAAGAAACGGCGCAGGCCTCCAGATGGGGAACCTCGGCGGGAACGGGCAGTACGTTTTCGGGGCATCGGGTATGTGCTAACAGCGGCCAGGAACAGGAATGGCCCCAATGTTAACCTGACCCGGAACCGCGGACATGCCGCGAAGGCCGTGTTTCCGGGAACGAATCGGCACAAAAGCCGTCCACCCGATCGCGAGTTGCCAATCCCACGGAGGCGTGATGAGCGCGCTGGACGAACAACAACAACGACTGCAGGCCCTGATTGACACAGTCGGGTTTCCGGATTCGCCCCCTCAAGGCGATCAGATCCTGCGGATCGACACCCACATTTCGACGGTCATCCTCGCGGGCGACCGGGCCTACAAGTTCAAGAAGCCGCTGGCCCTGGGGTTTCTGGATTTCTCCACCCTGGAAGCGCGCGAGTACTACTGCCAGACCGAGCTGGAGGTGAATCGCCGCCTCGCGCCCCAGATCTATCTCGACGTCGTGACCCTGAACGGCGACCCCGCGGCTCCTCGCATCAACGGCGAAGGCCCGATACTGGATTACGCGGTATGCATGCGTCGTTTTGATCGCCGCAAGCAACTAGACAACCTGCTGGACAAGGATCAGCTTCCCACCTCGGCCATGGATGACCTCGGCCAGTACATCGCCGCCTTTCATGAGCGTACCGAGCGGGCAGGCGCCGACTCGCCGCATGGCACCCCCGAAGCGGCGACCCAGCCCATGCTGGACAACTTCCCGGCCCTTGGCGAAGCGATCCGTGGCGAGGCTGACCGGGCCCGGCTGAAGGCGCTGGAGAACTGGACCCGGCGCGAGATTGAACGACTCGGGCCTCTTCTCGAATCGCGTCACCGCGAGGGCTTTATCCGTCACGGACATGGCGACCTGCACCTGGGCAACATCGTCTACATCGACGACGAAAAAGGCGAAACCCTGGCGGCGTTCGATGCCATCGAGTTCGATCCCGAGTTGCGCTGGATCGACGTAATCTCCGAGATCGCGTTCACGACGATGGATCTCTTGTCACGTAAGACCCGGGCCCATGCCTGGCGCCTGCTGAATGCCTATCTGGACGGCCGCGACGACATCGCCGGCCTTACCCTGCTGCCCCTCTACCAGGTCTACCGGGCACTCATTCGCGCCAAGGTGCAGGGCATCCACGCCCAGGAGTCCCATCTCCCATCGGACGAACAGGCCGCTCACCGCGCCGAGATGGGACGCTACCTGGCACTGGCCGAACGCCTGACCGAGCCCGGCACCCCCCGGCTGGTACTGATGCACGGCGTGTCGGGCAGCGGCAAGACCGTGATCAGCACGCAGGTCATCGAGGCACTCGGGGCGTTGCGTCTGCGCTCCGACATCGAGCGCAAGCGCCTGGGGGACGACGTCTCCTACAGCGAGGAGGCCCGCGGCCAGATCTACGACCGTCTGCGCCAGCGCGCGGACGACCTGCTTTCACTCGGGCACACGGTCATCGTCGACGCCACCTTCCTCACGCGCGCCCAGCGGGCACCGTTCCAGAAGCTGGCCGCCCGCCACCAGGCGGGCTTCGCCGTTGTCGCCTGCCATGCCAGCGAAAGGGTCTTGCAGGAGCGCCTGGAGCAGCGCGCGGCCGCCGGTCAGGACGCATCCGACGCGGACTACCAGGTGATGCAACAGCAACGTCCGCAGCAGGAATGGCCGACCAGTGCCGAGGGCGTCGTGGAAGTCGCCCCGGAGCAGCCGCTGGACACCGACGCCCTGGCACACCAGCTCCTGCAGCCGGTTCCCGCCTGACCACCGGCTTCCATGCCACAATAGCGCCTGGCTCAACACCTGCGAATGCCCATGTCCCGTACGCTCGCCCTATTCCCGGCCGCCTGGCTCCTCTTGCTGGCAGCGGCCCTGCCTGCCCAGGCCGACGCCGTCCTGCATTACATCGACGATGAAGGCCTCGAGAGCCAGATCCTCGTACGCGATCACATGATCCGCATGGAGCTGAACGAGGCGATCAGCGGGACCACCGGGTACATGCTGTTCGACGCACGCAATGACCAGTTGACCGTGGTGGACGACGACGAGCAGACCTATCTGCCGCTCACGCGCGAGGTAATGGATCAGCAGATCCAGGCGATGACGGACATGGTCAGCGACCTTCGCCGCCAGATGGAGCAGCTCCCCCCCGACGTTCGCGAGCAGCTCAAGCAGCAACTGGGCATCGGCCCAGAGGGTTTCGAGGCCGAAATCCGCACGCGCGAGACCGGCGAAGAGCGCGAGATCGGAGAGTTTGTCTGCCGCGAGATCGACGTGCTGATCGACGACCAGCCCCAGAGCACCGTCTGCGTCGCCGACGCGCAGTCTCTGGGCCTTGAGGACTCCGACTTCCAGACCCTCGGGGCCCTGATGGACCGGCTCTACGAGCTGTCGCTCCGCGCGCTTGAGGCCGGGGGCCCCATGGCCTCCCAGATGGGGGCGTCGCTGCTCCCGCGCGTGGAGGGGGTTCCTCTTGAAGTCCGCGAGCACGACGGCGTCACGACCCGGCTCGCGGGCCTGTCGACCGATTCCCTGAGCGAGGCACTGTTCCAGGTACCGGAAAGCTATGAAGAAACCGAGATGTTCTAGCCCGGTAGCGGCCCGGATCGACTACGGGTTCGCCTGTATCGGGATGGTGCTCGCCCTCGTCGGCTGCGCGGCCGGCCCGGAGCCGCGCGGCCCGGCACCGGAACCCCTCAAGACCGAGCCGGAACCCCGGGTTGCCGAGGGCCCCATGAGCCTGGCGCCGGAAGCGGAGCTGAAGCGTTCGGAAGTCGTGCTGGCGGCACTTGGGCACCTCGATACGCCCTATCGCTACGGCGGCACCGACGCCAACGGTCTCGACTGTTCCGCACTGGTACAGCGCGCCTACCGCGAAGCCGGCAGCGACGTCCCCCGCACCACCTCCGAGCAGGCTCAGTCCGCCACACAGCGCAAGGGTGACCCGAGTCCGGGGGATGTCGTGTTCTTCGCAATCAACGGGAATCAAATCGACCACGTCGGGGTCTATGTCGGTGAAGGCCGATTCGTCCATGCGCCCAGCTCGCGCGGACAGGTTCGCATCGAGGACCTCGACAATCCGTACTGGGCCCCACGGATCCAATTCGCGGGCCATTTCTTCGACCCAGCAGACTAAACGGGGCCTGGCCCCCTGGAACCCATGACGAGGAAGGAACCATGAAGGCATTCTCCCAATTGACCCAACTGCTGCGCCGTTCGGCCATCGCACTCACCCTGAGCGCCGGACTGGCACTGGGCGCCACGGCCAGCGCCTATGAGACCGTGATGGAGACCGACGAGCGCGTCATATTCAAGATAGAGGGCGACTTCGATCACTACTTCGAAATGATTGAAGAGGCCATCAGCGCCGAGGGAATGGTCGTCAACAATGTCGGCCACATCGCCAGCATGCTCGATCGCACGGCGAATCAGGAACGGGGCGAAGGCATCTATCTGGAAGGCCGATCAGTGGAGTTCTGCAGTGCGACCTATTCGCGAGCCACCATGGAGGCGGACCCCCACAATATGGTGTTCTGCCCCTACGTGATCACCATCTACGAACTGACAGACGAGCCCGGCACCATCTACATGGGTTATTCGCCGGTCCCCGAAGTCGGTGAAAAGGACTCCAAAAAGAGCCTGCGCGACGTGAACGAACTGGTCGAGCGCATTATCAAGGAAGCGCTCGCGTTCTGATTGTCAGCGTGAGCCAAAAAAGCCCGGCAGCCAAAGGCTTGCCGGGCTTTTTTGTACCCGCCTTTTATGCGTTCGCCGCCTAGGGAAACACTGATCCATGTACAAACTCGCGTTGGCACCCCAGGTTCCGCGATCCTGCGTTGCACCGCTTGCGGGTAGAACCACTACCCGCTGCACGGCGCGCCTTGTCTCGGAAAACCTGGGGTGCCAACCCCACAAGCCATTGAAGCAGGGGCTCGGCTGCCCGTTGTTATCAAAAACAGGCGTGGGAACTGCGTTTCGGTTCCCTTGTGCAGAATGACTGCACGGCGGTCACCGCGCCTTGTTCGCACGCAAAAGCGACGAAGCAGCGAGCGTGTACATGGATCATGTATTCCCTAAGGCGTCTGATCTTCCTCCGCACCTTCCTTCTTCACCGGCAGGAGCACCTGGCGGTCAACGCCCAGCAACAAAGCCGCGGTGGCTGCAATGAAAATCGACGAGTAGGTCCCCACGATCACGCCGATGATCAGCGCGATCGAGAAGTTCTGCAATGCAGCCCCTCCAAGGAACACCAGAGAAAACAGCACCAGCAAGGTCGTCGTACTGGTGACGATCGTACGCGCCAGTGTCTTGTTCACTGCGATGTTCATGACCTCTTCGGTACCCTTCTTGCGCAATATGCGGAAGTTCTCCCGTATTCGGTCGTAGACCACGATAGTGTCATTCAATGAGTAACCAATGACCGCGAGCACGGCTGCAAGCACCCCGAGATCAAATTCGAGCTGCAGCAGGGAGAAGATCCCGAGCGTAATGACCACGTCATGCACCAGCGCGAGGACCGAGCCAATCGAGAACCGCCACTCAAACCGAACCGCCACGTAAATCAGGATCCCCGCCAGGGCATAGATCATCGCAAGCCCGCCCTGCTCGCGCAGCTCCTCGCCCACGGCAGGCCCCACGAACTCGACACGTCTCAGATCCGGATCGTCTGGCCCCCCGTCCTGCAAGGCGTTGAGCACCCGGTTGGAGAGCGTGGCCGGATCGTCGTCATCCTCGCTCGGGGGCAGACGGATCAGCACATCGCGCGAAGTGCCGAAGGTCTGCACCTGAGCACCGGCAAAGCCGCCTTCGGCGAGCGTGTCGCGGATCGGGTCCAGCTCGACCGCCTCGGGATACCCGACCTCCACCAGCGTGCCGCCGGTAAAGTCGATCCCGAAATTCAGCCCCCTTGTGGCCAGCAGAGCCACGGAGATGAGGATGAGGATCAGCGAGAACGTGATCGCGTATTTGCGTTTGCCGAGAAAATCGAGATTCGATTCGGCGAAATTCAGATGCGGAAGCATGCAGGTCTCCCGGCGCTCAGATGGCCAGGCGGTTCAGCCGACGCTGCCGCCCGTAGGTCAGGTTGACAATGGCGCGGGTCACGATGATCGCGGTGAACATCGAGGCGATGATCCCGATCGACAACGTGATCGCAAAACCCTTGATCGGTCCGGTCCCGAACAGGAACAGCACCAAAGCCGCAATCAGCGTAGTGACGTTGGCATCCGCGATCGTCGTGAACGCGCGGTCATACCCCGAGGCGATAGCGGCCTGCGGTGACAGCCCATTCCGAAGCTCTTCGCGTATCCGCTCGAAGATCAGAACGTTGGCATCCACCGCCATACCCACGGTCAGTACGATCCCCGCAATGCCCGGCAAGGTCAGGGTCGCCTGCAGCATGGACAGCACGGACACGATGAAGACCAGGTTCAGTGCCAGTGCCACGTTCGCGATGAGACCGAACACCCGGTAGTACAGCACCATGAAGAGCATCACTGCGATGAAGCCGATGACAACCGACTGCATGCCGCGGTCGATGTTCTCCTGCCCCAGGCTCGGGCCGACGGTGCGTTCCTCAACGATCGACATCGGGGCTGCCAGCGCACCCGCACGCAGCAGCAGCGCCAGGTTGCGGGCCTCGCGGCTGCTGTCCAGCCCGGAGATCTGGAAGCGCGCACCGAGCGGCTCGTTGATCCGCGCGACGTTGATCACTTCCTCGCTGCGCGAGGTGCGCATGACCTGCTCACCATCTTCCTCCACCGTCTCGGTAGTGGTTTCGATGAACACGGTCGCCATCAGGCGCCCGACATTGTCGCCGGTTACCCGCGAGAAGATGCGCGCGCCCTGGCCGTCCAGGTTGATGAACACTGCCGGGCCGCCCGTGTCCTGGGCAAACCCGGAAGAGGCATCGGTAATGTACTCACCGGTCAGCATCACCTGCCGCTGCAGAAGCACCGGTGTTCCATCCCGCTCGTGATACAGCCGCGTGCCCGAAGGTGCCCGGCCGGTCTCGTCCGCCTCCCGCGGATCGCCGCTCTCCGACACCAGACGGAATTCCAGTGTCGCGGTCGCCCCGAGGACCTCCTTCGCCCTCGCGGTATCCTGCACGCCCGGGAGCTGAACGACGATCCTGTTCTCGCCCTGTTGCGCGATGATCGGTTCCGCCACACCAAGCTCGTCGACCCGCGAACGCAGGGTCGAGATGTTCTGCTGCAACGCCTGGCGACGCAGCTCGGTCAGGTGGTCGTCATCCAGGGTGGCCACCAGCCGGCTCGTGTCACCCGAGCCACGCGACTCCCAGACCAGCTCGTCGCGATACTGACGCTGCAGCCAGCTCTCGGCTTCGTCGCGCTCGGCCTCGCTCTCGAACATTACCGTCAGATCGCGAGTATCGCGTTCCACGGTGTCGAACGACATGCGCTCCTCTCGCAGGCGCCCACGCAGTTCGTTCGAATAACGTTCCATCGCCGTGCCGATCACCGCATCCAGGTCCACCTCAAACAGGAAGTGCACGCCCCCGCGGAGATCGAGTCCCAATGCCATCGGCTGGCCATGGATGGCGCGCAGCCAGTTGGGCGTCGCCGGGGCCATGTTCAACGCGACGGTATGATTGTCATCCAGCGCATTGCGCAGGATCTCGGCCGCGGTCGACTGTTCGTCGGTGGTTGCGAACCGCAACAGAATCTGGCCGTCGTCCTGTTCCTCGAGCGTATGCGGTGTGACGCCCTGGGCACCGAGGATCGTCCCCATCAGCTCACGGATGTTCTGATCGATCTCGCCAGTGGTCGGATTCCCGACCTGGACGGACGGGTCCTCCGGGAACAGGTTGGGCGCGGCATAGAGCCCCGCGCCCACCACCACGACAACGATCAGGGCGTACAGCCACGCCGGAAAGGAATTGCGCATATTCGAAGACCCTTAAGGAAACACTGATCCATGTACACGCTCGCGCTCGAGTCGCTTTTGCGTGCGAACAAGGCGCGGCGACTGCCGTGCAGTCATTCTGCACAAGGGAGCCGCAACGCCGTGCGCGCGCAAAAGCGGCCGAGCCCCTGCATTGAGTGGCTTGTGGGGTTGGTACCCCAAGTTCCCCGATCCAGCGTTGCGCCGCTTGCGGGTAGAACCACTACCCGCTGCACGGCGCGCCTTGTCTCGAAGAACCTGGGGTACCAACGCGAGTGTGTACATGGATCAGTGTTTCCTATTGGGCTTTAGAGGTCCTTGAGGGTGCCCTTGGGCATGACCTGTTGAACCGACTGTTTCTGTACGGCCACATTCACGCCATTGGCGATATCCACCTTGATGAAGTTCTCGCCCACCTCGGTAATCGTGCCGGCGACGCCACCGTTGGTGACAACTTCGTCACCCCTGGACAGCGACTCCACCATCGACCGATGCTCTTTCGCGCGCTTGCTCTGCGGGCGAATGATCAGGAAGTACATGATCGCGAAGAAGATCAGGATCATGATCAGGAACTCGATCATGCCACCACCGGCGGCACCGCCTTCCTGGGCATGCGCTGCAGAAATCAGAAAATCCATCGAAACACTCCCGTGTATAACCAGTCAGTCAGGGGCCCGAGCCAAGCGCTCGTCCCCCGCGAGACCCGTGACCGGGCTCGCGAAAATTGCCGCGCGGATTATGGCACAGGCGGCACTTGCATGCCGCGTCGACCATAGAAATCGGAGACAAACTCCTGAAGGACCCCGGCTGCAATCGCTTCACGCAGCCCGCGCATCAGGTCCTGGTAGTAATGCAGGTTGTGGGTCGTCGCCAACCGCGAGCCCAGGATCTCGTTGCATTTGTCGAGATGCTTCAGGTAGGCCCTTGAATAATTTCGGCACGTATAACACCGGCACTCGGGATCGATCGGGCCCGTGTCGTCGCGAAAACGGGCATTGCGGATCCGCAAGACCCCCTCGCGCGTATACAGAAAGCCGTTACGTGCATTGCGGGTGGGCATCACACAGTCGAACATGTCGACACCGCGGCGCACGGCCTCGACGATGTCCTCGGGTCGCCCCACTCCCATCAGGTAGCGCGGCCGGTCCTCGGGCAACAATGGCAAGGTCACGTCCAGGGTTGCGAGGCGTTCGTCCTCCGGCTCCCCTACCGACAGCCCGCCAATCGCATAGCCGTCAAAGCCAATCGCGCATAGCTCCGCAGCGGATTCGCGGCGCAGGGCGGGATACATCCCGCCCTGCACAATCCCGAACAATGCAGCTGGATTGTCGCTATGCGCCTCACGGGATCGGACTGCCCAGCGCAGTGATAGTTCCATCGACGCACGTGCCTCACTCTCGGTTGCAGGATACGGCGTGCACTCGTCGAAAATCATCACGATGTCGGAGCCTAGTTCTCGCTGGATCTGCATCGAGGACTCTGGTGTCATCAACACGCGCGATCCATCCACCGGCGACTGGAAGCGCACGCCCTCCTCGCTGATCCTGCGCATCTCGGCCAGCGAGAAGACCTGAAACCCGCCTGAATCGGTCAGGATCGGCCCGTCCCAGTGCATGAAATCATGCAGGTCACCGTGTGCCCGAATCACCTCGGTACCCGGCCGGAGCATCAGGTGGAACGTATTGCCCAGGATGATTTGCGCCCCCAGCGCGCGCAGTTCCTCCGGCGTCATCGCCTTCACCGTCCCGTAGGTCCCCACGGGCATGAAGGCTGGCGTCTCGACCTCCCCGCGCGGGAAGCGCAATCGCCCTCTACGGGCCGCGCCATCCTGGCCCAGGTGTTCAAACTCCATTGCGTTCCTCCCGAACACTCGGCGGCAGATCCCCTGGATCGCCCGGTGCCAGCCACATGGCGTCGCCGTAGCTGAAAAAGCGATAGCGATTCGCCACCGCGTGGGCATAGGCATCCAGGATGCGCCGGTACCCCGCAAAGGCCGCCACCAGCATCAGGAGGGTGCTCTGCGGCAGGTGAAAGTTCGTCACCATCCGGTCCACCACGCGAAAGCGATATCCGGGCTGGATAAACAGCCGGGTTTCGCCCTGAAACGGTTGCAACTCACCCCCGACCGCGGCCGTCTCGAGCGATCGCACGCAGGTCGTTCCCACAGCCACCACACGCCCGCCGCGCGCCTTGCAGGCCGCCACGGCCGCGCAGGCCTCCGGGCCCACCTCCAGCCACTCGGCGTGCATCTCGTGACGGGCCGTATCGTCCACCTTGACCGGCTGAAACGTTCCCGCCCCGACGTGCAGCGTCACCGTGGCGGTCTCGACCCCGTGGGCACGCAGACGCTGTAACAGTGCGTCATCGAAATGGAGACCGGCCGTCGGTGCCGCCACCGCACCCTCCCTGCGCGCGAATACCGTCTGGTAACGCTCGGCATCGCTGCCTTCGTCCGCCCGCTCGATGTAGGGCGGCAGCGGGATGTGCCCGTGCTGTTTAAGCAACGCAAGCAGGTCGCACTCGCCCAGCAGCCGCAGCCGAAAAAACGGCCCTTGGCGATCCACCACCTCGACGGAAAAAGCGTCCGCCAGATGGAGACGCGTGCCGGGTTTGGGCGCCCGACTGGCACGGACCAGAGCCAACGCCTGTGACGCGGACTCGATACGCTCCACCAGCACCTCGACCTGACCACCGCTTTCCTTCTGCCCGAACACACGCGCCGGGATCACACGGGTGTCATTCAGCACCAGGAGGTCACCGGGTCGCAGCAGTGATTCGATCGCGCCAAACGCGGCATCTTCCGGCTGCTCCTCCTCCAGCACGAGCAGACGAGAACCGGCCCGCTCGGGCAGCGGATACTGGGCAATCAACTCCTGTGGGAGCTCGTAGTCGAAATCGGAAACACGCATGGCGCGCGATCCTACCACGCGCCGCCCCCGCGACTACGGATCGGCCGAAACGCGATCGCCCTTGCCACACCCCGCTCGTGCGCTACACTAGCGCCTCGAAAGCCGGGATGGTGGAATTGGTATACACGGCGCACTCAAAATGCGCTGGCTTCGGCCTTGTGGGTTCGAGTCCCACTCCCGGCACCACCTCTTTTTTCGGGCCTGGCGATGGGCCCGAAACCGCGCACCTGGCCGGTGTAGCTCAGCTGGTAGAGCATCTGATTTGTAATCAGAGGGTCGCAGGTTCGACTCCTGTCGCCGGCTCCATATTGTGTACACAGCAAAAGGGCCAGCCGACGTGGCTGGCCCTTTTCTTGTCTGCATTCCCGTGGAGCGATTAACGGAAGATGCTGTCGTGCCGTGCTTCAGTCATCTCCGGGGCATCTGCGGGGCACACCGCTTCCGGGTCGATCCGAGCGGCGTCATCCACTAGCCCGAGGTCCGCAGCCGTCGGCATGTCGCCACGCGAGATCTCGAGATACTCAAGCAGTCGACCCAGCCCATTCAGCGCCCGCGCCTTGGCGATCTCCATGTCGTGCTGGGCATTCACATAGGCCCGGCTCGCCTCGAAGTGCTCGTTTTCCGTGTCGAGCAGGTCCAGGAGGCTGCGCTGGCCAATCCCGAACTGCTGGCGATACGCGGTGCGCACCCGGTCGGACGAGTCGCGATGCTGGCGCAGGAAACGCAGCTGGCTATCCAGCGACCGAATGTCGTTGTAGGCCACCGAGACCGTCTGGCGCACGTTGCGGCAGACCGCTTCCTGCTCGTCGCGCGCCTGGTTGAACTCCTCGGTAAACTGGCGCACCCGCGCCTGGTCGGTGCCGCCGCGGAACAGATTCCAGGTCATTACCACCATCGCCGAGGTGTCATGGATCCGGATATCCTCGCGTTCCAGGACGTCGTTCTCGTAGGCATGACGCAGCTGCAGATCCACCCGGGGGTGGAAGGCCGAGCGCGCGACGTTACGCTGCTCCTGCGCCGCCTCCATGTTCCGCAGCGAGGCGAACATCGCCGGATTCTTGGTGATGGCTTCGGTCAAGGCCTCCTGAGCCGTCCCGGGAATCGGTTCGTCGGAGAACGTACCCACAAGGTCCACGCGATCGTCGCCGGGCATTTGCCCCACGACCCGGTAGTACCGCGCATTCACGTCGTGAAGATTCTGCCGCTCGGTCAGGAGATTGGACTCGGCCAGCGCCAGACGGCCGGAGGCCTGCTCAAGATCGACACCGCGGCCGACCCCGCGCTCGGTCTGGTCCACGATCTGGTCGTAGACCTCTTTGTGCGCATCGTAGTTTTCCTGCGCCAGGTCCACCAAAGCGCGCTGACGCTGCACGTCGGCGAAAGCCCGCACCGCTTCGAGTGCGATCTCCTCGGTGGCCTCGCGCAATTCGAAGTAGCGAACCCGCTCGATCTCGCCCAGGCGTTTTACCTCGCTCGCCGTCTCGAAACCGTCGTACAGCATCTGCGTCAGCGTAACGTCGACACCGCGCGGGTTACGCGAAAACGAATTGAAATCATCATCGCTGGAGCGCTGGCGCTGATAGCCGGCGCGAGCGTTCAGATCCACCTCGGGCAGGAAGCGCCCGCGCGCGCCCGACTGTTCCTCACCGGATGCGCGAAAGGCGTGCCAACGCGACTGGACCTCCGGGTTGGAGAGTACCGCTTCCATCGCTGCATCACGCAGCGGTTCCGGGGCCTCGGCCTGTGCCGATCCCCCCACCACCATCGCCACAGCCGCCGTCAGGGCGAGCAGAGCACTTCTCCCGCCCGCGGGCCTCATTCCGTTCATCATTGTTGTCCTCCCAAGAAACCTGGACGCTTGCGCCGCTACTCGTCGAATCCGCTTGTCGCCCGGACGAACCGCTTATGCGCGCCTCACACCTGAGAACGATAGGCCTAAGCCTATGCCTGCGCAATCAATATCAATTGTGTCACATAACGGACAGCAAACGCCTTGTAAAGCGAGAATCCGTACACAGGTCTACGCTAGCAATAAATGTATCTGGCATTCCAGACAGGCGTAGCCCATCATTCGGTGAGTAGCACATTTTTCAGCCACCGGAGGGCACGCCTTAGTGCTTGGCATCTGGCCCCGCAATCCCGCCCGATTTATTCGGCACGCGAGCCTTGTGCTCTTGCTGTGTGCCGGGGCGTGGATGCTGGGCTCCGGCCATGCCGGTCTCGACGACCTTGTCCAGCTCGAGCAGGTGGCCGCCGAACGCTACGGACCGGATACGGCGGAGCGCGTCCGGCGCTGGCGAGAACTCCTGGAGGACCTCGCCGATGAAGACGAACAGACCCAGATCACGCGGGTGAACGAGTTTTTTAATCGCAAGCTGCTCTACCAGGATGACCAGGTCACCTGGGGTAAGGAAGACTTCTGGGCCACGCCCCTGGAGGCCCTCGACAAGGGTGCGGGGGACTGCGAGGACTACTCCATCGCGAAGTACGTCAGCCTGCGCAAACTGGGCATCCCCGACGAACGCCTGCGGCTCTTCTACGTGCGCGCCCGTCTGGGCGGACCGGACAGCAACCTGAGCCAGGCCCATATGGTCCTGGGATATTTCACCGACCCGCGTGACGAACCGCAGGTGCTGGACAACCTGGTTACCCGAATCGAAACCGCCTCCCAGCGCGACGACCTGACGCCGATCTTCTCGTTCAACAGCGAGGGACTCTGGCCCGACGGACAGGAACAGTCGGCCGCCGACCCCACCGCCCGCCTGTCACGCTGGCGCCGCGTCCTGGAACAGCTGGACGAATACGGCCTTGATCTCGCCCGACCCATTAACTGACCCCGGAATGAGGGCCCAGCCATGACGCTGAGAAAACAACTCTGGATCGCCGTCGCCATCATCATGCTGCTGGCGCTGCTGGTCAGCATCGTGGTGAGCACCCTGTCGGCCCGCAACTACCTGGCGCAGCAGCTGCTGACCAAGAATATCGACAACGCCGCATCCCTGGCCCTGTCGCTCTCCCAGCTGCCCAAGGATGAGACCACGGTGGAGCTGCAGATCGCTTCGCAGTTCGACACGGGGCACTACCGGCACATTCGGCTGGTGGACCCCACCGGCGAGCTCATGATCGAACGGCGAAATCCCGAACCACCCCAGGGCGTACCCGACTGGTTTGTGAAGCGCCTCGCCTTCAACGTGCGCCCCGGCGTGGCGCACGTGTCCGATGGCTGGTCTTCATTCGGCACGCTGATCGTGGAGAGTCAGACGAACTACGCCTACGAGGCCCTGTGGGACGGCACACTCCGGCTCACCGCCATATTCGCCGGCGGCTTGCTGATCATCGGGCTGATTGGATCGTTCCTGCTCGGGCGGCTGATACGGCCGCTGAACCAGGTGGTGGAGCAAGCCGAGGCGGTCGGGGCACGCCGCTTCGTCACCACCCCTGAACCCCGCACCTGGGAGTTCCGGGCACTGGTCCGGGCCATGAATCGGCTCACCGAGCATGTCCGGATGATGCTGCAGGAAGAGTCAAGCCGACTGGAACGCCTCAAAAACCGGCTGCAACATGATGATGTAACGGGACTTCTTACCCGGGAGGCGTTCCTGAATCGCTTCCAGGCGACACTCGACAATCGTCATAGTGGATCCGCGGGAAGCTTTGTTCTCTTGCGTATCACTGACCTGCCCGAGCTCAATCAAGCACTCGGACATGCCAGCCTCGACGAACTACTGGCGCGTATTGCCGGGGTCATCGAGCAACAGGCCACGCTCACGGACTACGGAGCCGCCGGCCGGCTGAAGGGTTCGGATATCGCAGTCTTTGGTGACGGGATCACCGACAGCCGACGCTTTGCCGAGTCTCTGCTGACGGCCATTCGCGCAGAACTGGGCAGCCAGGCACCGCGAGCCATGGCCCTCCACCTGGCAGGGACGCCCTACCGCTCCGACGACACCACGGGAGAGGTGCTGAGCCGCGTGGACCAGGCCCTTGCGCGTGCGGAACTGGAGCCGGGGGACTCCATTGCCGAAGAACCTCACGCGGTCCTGCCCCACGCCAACCAGAACGAATGGCGCTCCGCAATCACTCTCGCCCTGGCCACCCACGGCGTGGAACTAGCGCGGTTCCCGGTGATGGATGCCGATCAAGAATTAATGCATCACGAAGCACCGATGCGTCTGATTCTCGATGGCGAATCGCGCCCGGCCGGCTACTTCATGCCCTGGGCCGTACGCCTGGACCTGATTCGCCAACTGGACGATGCCGTACTCGACAAAGCCCTGGAGCAGCTGCAGAGCCCCGGTGAGCGTCTTGCCATCAACCTCTCCGTCGACAGTCTGCGCGACACCGACTTTCGGCAACGGCTCGAATCACGTCTGGCTGGAAACCCCGAGGTGGCCGGCCGCCTGTGGCTGGAATTTCCGGCCCGAAGCGCACTGGCCCACCCGGCCGAGCTGCGTGACCTGTGTCGCGTCGCCCGTGTAACGGGTTTTGTGGTCGGCCTGGAACACGCAGGCCCCGAGGCCTTCCGCTCGCACGACCTCACCGCGTACGGACTCCATTACGTGAAGTTGCAGGCCTCGCTCATCCAGGGTGTCCACCGTTCCGCCGAGACTCAGGCGCTGATCCGTGGGCTGTGCACCCTCGCGCATTCCATCGGCATCCTGGTCATCGCGGAAGGCTGCGACAACTCCGACGACATCAAGTCCCTGATGGAACTCGGGATCGACGGCGTCACGGGCCGCGCCGTACAGTCCCTGAACGCCTGAGCACTCCCCACAAAAAAGGCCCCGCCTGCCAAGGCGGGGTCTCAAACAGCCAGCCTGGCCGGCGTTATTGATCGATGGTCAGATGGCCGTTTTCGATCAGGGTCTGGATGAAGTCCCAGGACGAGTCAAAGCCGTTCATGCTCACTCCCTCCAGCGTAATCGCATGGTCGGCTCCACCGTTGTCACTGCCCATCGTCCCCGACGAGCTCACATGCAGCACGGTGTGCTCACCCTGCGGCTCGGCCGACAGGAACTGATCCAGCGTCTCCTGGCTCGCTGCCGAAAGCAGATCCCCCAGGGTGATCCTGGCGCCGGAGGCATCCGTGTCCAGGCTGAACCCCTGAATCACAAAGCGGGCGGGATCATCCGCGGTGCCCTGGCCCCCTTCGGAGATCACGAAGATGTCCTGATCCGTATCCACCGTCAGGAAGTTGGCCCCGTAGTCATCCGCCTCGGCCATTTCCCCGATACCCGCAGTAGCGAGACCTTCCTCGCCACCCGTGGCGGGGTAGAACTCGGCATCTTCGCCTTCGCCCACCTGCACGGACAGTCCAACCGGTTTGACACTGAATTCACTGTCTACGCGGTCCTGCCCTGTCCCAACTCGGCCACCGAGAAAGGCCACATACGAAAAGGGCTCCCCCGTGATCTCCAGAAATCCTTCTGCATTGACATCATCCGCCAGAGAGCGGCTTTCACCCAACGGAGCACCATCTTCCCCATAGAGGATATAGGTGCCACCGCCCAGCGTTCCCTCGATCTGGAACGACGCAGAAGATGTGGACTCGGCAAAACCGAAAAGCAGTGCCTCGCGCGGATCGATCGCGTCCGGCTCGTTATTGCCCTGATGGTCAACCGCGAAAAAACCATCCCGATACGACACTGCAGCACTGTTGGAATCGGTTTCCTTCAGGTTATTGGCATTAGCCATCGTGCCTTGCTCTGAGCCAATCCCGACTGTGTGCGCCCACGCATACAAGTCCGGCTCCGGCGGCGGCTCGACAATCAGCTCCGGAACCGGTGCGAATGCACCGTCCGAAGCCACCAGGTCGTCCAGGCCCGTCAGCACAACCGTCCCTTCCACCGTGACGCTGAGCTGGTTGCCGTCGACCGTCCCGTTGCGGACAGCCTCCGCCCCCTGTTCCGTCAGCACCACCACCCAGTTGCCGGAACCGTCCTGTCCCAGCGCCAGGTAGCTGGTATCACCGCCCACGATGCTGTAGGTAATGGCACTCGCCAACGCCGGGTCCAGACCATCCAGCTCCAGCGCGTGCGACACGTCGAAAACCACGTCGCCAGCCGCAGCCTCGCTCGCCTCCTCATAGCCGTAATCCGCAGCGACCACCACCGTCACCGTCAGAGTCGGGTCCGCATCCGGCGGCGGCTCGACAATAAGCTCCGGAACAGGTGCGAATGCACCGTCCGTGGCCACCAGATCCTCCATGCCCGTCAGCACAACCGTCCCTTCCACCGTGACACTGAGCTGGTTGCCGTCGACCGTCCCGTTGCGGATAGCCTCCGCCCCCTGTTCCGTCAGCACCACCACCCAGTTGCCGGAACCGTCCTGTCCCAGCGCCAGGTAGCTGGTATCACCGCCCACGATGCTGTAGGTAATGGCGCTCGCCAACCCCGGGTCCAGACCATCCAGATCCAGTACGTGCGACACGTCGAAAACCACGTCGCCGGCCTGCGCTTCGCTGGCATCTTCATAGCCATACCCCGCTGCCAGGGACACCGAAACCGTTAGCGTCGGGTTCGCCGTCACCGGAGGGGTTGGCTCGGCGGTTTCGCCTCCTGGCACCGCCACGGTCTCGCCCATCGCATCTGGGCGATCAAAGACGTTTACCGGGAAGGTGTAGTTGATCGGTTCGACGGGCTCGCTGATTCGTGCCACGCGTACGAACCCGCCACCCTCGCTGTCGCCGCCTTCCAGACCCGCAGCCGGCGGGGCAATCAGCGCATCCAGCGACTCTCCTCGCTCCAGCGCCTCGATCACCTCTTCTGCGGTCGGGATGTCGGGGTTGTCGGCACGGCCGCTCTCGGCCAGCGCCTCGCCAACCAGGGCCTGCTGACCTTCCCCAAGCGACAGCGATCCACCATCCATGCCCTCAAGCTGCACAGTCGCGCCCTTTAACGGGATTACTTCCTCCCCTGCATATACCGGATCGCCTACCGCTAACACGCGCGAGTTACCTTCGGCATCGCGCGCAATCACCGTCCCGGTCAATGCCTGCACAGTCGCCACGACTACATTCACCGCCATCTAACTACCCTCCAGGAGCCGGCTCTACTCGCCCGGCCAAAATAGGCAATCGTTTGCCTACACGAATCACTCGTGCCGCTTACGGCCCTCACCGTGAAACCGCACGACCTCCCTCCTACTTCGCCATGATCGCATGCGACCCGTCAAAGTAGGCCCTCGTCATCCTCAACCAGATTAAGGCGCGTAGCCGATGCTCGGAGATCCTTGCGCCCCAACAACTTCTTCTGCGCCGCATCTGGCAGGTCCGTAAACCGAATGACGCCCTTGTCGGTGAGCACCTCGACCAGATCCTCCAGCACACGGATCAGCTCCAGATCGGACGCCTGCAGCGCCGCAGGGACTGGCTCTTCCTCATCCGCTCCGAGAAAAACCAGCAACTCTGGAGCATCGGCCGCGACAAACTCCGTGCACTCGGCACTCGCGTCGCGACTCACAAGGTCGATCCGGCCTTCTGCATCCCGTCTCACGTACATACGCGGCCCCCGGCCATCCAGTAATCCAGCTTCCAGCCTACACCCTCAGACACGAGAAAGCCCCGCCGATTCCGACCGGCGGGGCCCCTCATCCGACCACTTAATGATCAATCTTCAGTTGATCATTGCTCAGCAAGTGATCGATGACTTCTTGCGAATTGGAAGCATCCCCAAAGTCGCTGAACGACTTCCCTTCAAGGCGGACAGTCTGGTCTGCATTGCTACCATCACTTTCCAGGCCTCCCGAAGAGCTGATGTACAGCAGAGTATCGTCACCATCTTCTTTCGCAACGATGAAATCGGCAACGTTGCCCTCATCCGCGTCATCCAGCAGGTCGGCGACATCCAAGACATTCTCACCAATGCCAAAGTCGGTGACCACGTCCTCTGTAGGTGAGCCAGCGTCACCTTGATATCCGTCGACCCAGATAAACGTATCGTTGCCAGCGCCCCCGGTGAGGGTGTTGTTGCCGCCACCCCCAATCAACATGTCGTCTCCGGCGCCACCATCAAGCAGGTCGTCTCCAAAACCACCGATGAGGATATCATTGCCGTCAGTACCGACTAGATCGTTTTCCTCAGAATCCCCACTAGAAATCGTCTCGCCGTTTGAGTCTGCAACAACAATTTCCCCGCTGTTTTCAACCGACATAAACCACGCGGTCAGTGCACTTTCGACCGAATCACCATCCCCATCGGTACCCACGATCGGCAACTGAACACCGTTACCAACAGACTGATCCTGGCTACTGAAATCGATTTCTTTAAGCCTGAAGTTATCAGTCCCTGAACCACCTTGGACTGAAAAGGCCTGCATTGCCTCGCTGCTAGTTATCGAATAGCTCCAACCATCCTGCAATCCGTCAATGAAAGCCAAATCGCCGTCCACAGAAATGGAAACACCACTATCACCCCCAATCGTGACGGCCTGACCTTCTTCGTCGAAAACCTTAATATCGTCCGCACTCAGATCAACCGCCACACCTTCATCAAGTAGGCCACCGCTACCATCATCCTCTGTCACCTGAACGTCTTTGAAGGCTCGAATCTCAAGATTCACTTCGCTTCCATTTGTGCCGACCTTTTGGGAGAACGAATTTACCGATAGGCTATTACTCCAGTTCGCACCCGCATTTACGTCCAAGTTATCCACAAAATCGAATCGAGCGATCTCGCCCTCGCTAATGGACTGTCCTTGACTAATTCCGATTCCATTGGTGCTGGTGTTGACCGTATCGCCCTGGGATGTCGAAACTAAGATAGCCTCCGATGCCCCCTCGTCTATCGAGGACAGCGCGTACAAGGGTTCATTCCCCCCCGAAACACCGTCCAGGCCAACCCGATTTTCAACTAAAGTATAAACATCATTTACGTTCGATATCTCATATTCGTCAGTCTCTGGCATGAGCTTAAATTCAAACCCAACATAACCACTTTCGGTACGTGCCTCCAGAGATCGACCATCCTGCGTATCTGTATACAGCCGGAGCTCTTCACCTTCTACATACAGCTTATTGCCTTCCCTATCTCTGGCCAGATCACCGTCTTCAATAACACTCGAAAAAACGACGTCGCCAACACCATCTGCGCCAGCGGAACCCGCGAAATTGAGACTTCCGCCAAACCCATCTTCCAGTGACGCCATATCGGGGGTGAATTCAAGGGGGACATCATCCACGATCGTGACATTAATCTCGTCACTGTCCGACCGGTCAGCATTGTCCGTCACCTCAACCAGGATCGGATCCTTCTCCAGCGCGTCACGACCATCAAGATGCTCGCCCGTCGCATCACTATGATCAGCCGGCGAGGTCAGCTCGTAGGTATAATCCACCTCGTAGGTGCCGTTTTCATGGTCCGTGAAGTCCGTGATCGACAGCACGCCCTTGCTGGTGTCGACCGTCAGCGGGTCCGCTTCCGTTGCCCCATTAAGCGCATTCAGATCCTCCGAGTCCTCGAGATCCCAAGACACCCCGGCAATGGCAAGCGTCTTCATCCCCGCCGCCGCCGTAACCGTAAACGTACCCGACTTCGACACCGCCTCCGCATCGGGGCTCGTCCCTTCAGGCAGATTCGCCTCATCCACCGTAAAGGCACCCTCATCACCTTCTAGGCCCTCGATCGAGGGTCCAGGCAATTCAATCTCAATGCTGTCATCACCGGGACCACCCAGGTTGCCCGCGGCATCGGCGTAGCTCTCATTCGGCACCGCAACACTGCCCTGCTCCGCTTCATCCTCCGGCGTGAAGGTGGCCGTCCAGAC
>NZ_KB897948.1:0-447462 GCF_000377265.1 Thioalkalivibrio sp. ARh3 | reverse complement strand
CGGCTGCGCAAAACGCTCTACATGGCCGCCGTCGTGGCCACCCGCCACAACCCGGACGTACGGCACCAGTACCACCGTCTCCTGAGGCGGGGCAAGGCCAAGATGGCTGCGATCGGGGCAGCCATGCGCAAGCTCCTGCACATCGCCTTCGGCGTCCTCAAGTCGCAAACCCCGTATCAACCCCGAAATGACACGCCTTGCACCTCATAGGGCAAGACGGTATCTACGGCGTACGGGATAGCCAGAAGTGCTGGAACACCTTCTGTTTTGATCTTCCCTCCCGATATGAGCCCCTTGTGGAGGGCGTGACAGGCCGGACGATTCAAAATAGACACGGGGCGCTGACTGTCTGAGCGAAGCGAGTTTCAGCGCCGCCAGCCTGGCGCGTCCGGAGCAAGGTTCCTGGGCGAATCCCGGGCGTGTTTATTGGTCACTTCTTTGCACGAGCAAAGAAGCCCGTTTTTGATTGAAAACTGGCGCGGCGCGCTCGCGAGTGAGTGCTCGGCAGTATGCGGGCCGAAGGCACGTAAACACCGGATGCTGAACCAGGGCCAGCCTCAACAAGGCAGGCGGTCGACCGCAGGTACGTAAGTACCAGACGGCGAACGAGGGCCAGCCTAAACGGTGCGGAGGCGCGGGCGCGCCTGAGCGTTAGCCCGGCAGGGCGATCGAAGGGAGGAGGGCTCAGTCGTTCGTTTGGGCGGCGCGTTCTTTTTCGGCCTGGTGCAGGCGCTGCAGCATGGCCTTGAGGACCTTCGGGTTGCCGGCGACGACATCGCCGCGGCGCAGCACGTCCGGGTTGCCGGCCCAGTCACTGACGACACCACCGGCCTCCTGCACCAGCAGCAGGCCTGCCGCGATGTCCCAGGGCTGCAGGCCCATCTCCCAGAAGCCATCGAAGCGCCCGCAGGCAACCCAGGCCAGATCCAGCGCGGCGGAGCCGGGGCGGCGCACACCGGCGGTACCCGGCACCAGGTGGCGCAGGCTGCTCAGGTAGCGTTCCAGATCCTGCCCTTCGCGGAAGGGGATGCCGGTGCCCAGCAGGGCGCCGTTGAGGTCCTTGCGGTCGGATACGCGGATGCGGCGGCTGTTGAGGAACGCCCCGGCACCCCGCGTCGCGGTGAACAGCTCTTCCTTCAGCGGGTCGTAGACCACCGCCTGTTCCAGCCGTCCCTTGTGCTTGAGTGCTATGGAGATGCCGTACTGCGGGATCTCGCGCAGGTAGTTGGTGGTGCCGTCCAGCGGATCGATGATCCAGACGTACTCCGCGTCGGCCCCGTCCTGCTGCCCGCCTTCTTCGGCCATGATCGTGTGGTCGGGGTAGGCGCGGCGCAGCGTCTGCACGATCGCCTGTTCGGCGGAGAGGTCAACATCCGACACCCAGTCGTTGCGGGCCTTCTCGCGCGTGTTCATGCGATCCGGTCGTCCCCAGGCGCGGGTGGTGATGCGTCCGGCCTCGCGGGCCGCCGATACCGCCGTGTTCAGCATGGGGTGCATGGAGTGTCTCCTGGTGTTCTGCGGGGTGTCCCGCGGGTGCGCGCACGCGCCGCGGAAAGGCCGCGAACAATACACAAGCGGCTCATTTTTGGGAAGTCGCGGGCACCGGTGTGTACAATCCGGCGGCTTGAACGAAGGGGATTCCACGAATGGAGCAACGCCTGGGCCGGGTGCGGGTCGTGCTGGTCGGCACAACGCATCCCGGCAACATCGGCTCCGCCGCGCGCGCAATGAAGGCGATGGGGATTACGGATCTGGTGCTGGTGGCGCCGGAGCGGTTTCCGCATGCCGATGCCACGGCGCTGGCCTCCGGGGCCGATGACCTGCTGGCGCGGGCCCGGGTGGTTGATGACCTGGCGGCTGCGGTTTCGGACTGTGTGTGGGTGATCGGCACCAGCGCCCGGCTGCGCACGCATTCCGTGCCCGTGCTGGGCCCGGACGTCGCGGCCGGACAGGTGCTGACGCATGCGTCCGAGGGGACGGTCGCGCTGGTGTTCGGGCGCGAGCACAGCGGGCTGACCAACCCCGAGCTGGATCACTGCAATGCCTTTGTCCAGATCCCGACCGTCCCAGATTTCAGCTCCCTGAACCTCGCCGGCAGCGTGCAGGTGATGACCTACGCGCTGCGCATGGCGGCCCTGGCCGGGGAGTCGGTCGCGGAATCAGTCGAGCCCGAGGATGCGCGCGACCCGCGAGCGACCCAGGCGGAGATGGAGGGCCTGTTCAGCCATTTCGAGCGGGCGCTGACGACCATTGAGGTGCTTGACCCCGAGAATCCGCGCCATCTGATGCGGCGTCTGCGCCACCTCTATATGCGCGCGGGGCTCAGTGCCAGCGAGGTGCGCATGCTGCGCGGCATATTGACGCACACGGAGCGTGGCCGCTGAGGCGGGGCGCGCATGGAAGTGATACCTTAGTAAATGACTCAGGAATGAGGCCGGACCATGTTTGACAGGATGCGCGAGGACATTCGCTGCGTGTTCGCACGCGACCCCGCTGCCCGCAACGCCTTCGAGGTGGTGACGGCGTATCCCGGTCTGCATGCGCTCTGGTATCACCGGCTGGCGCACTGGCTGTGGAAGCATCGTATGCGCTGGCTGGGGCGGATGATTGCCAACTTCAGCCGCTGGGTGACCGGGATCGAGATTCATCCGGGCGCGAAGATCGGGCGGCGGTTCTTCATCGACCACGGCATGGGCGTGGTGATTGGCGAAACGGCCGAGGTCGGCGACGACTGCACGATCTACCACCAGGTGACCCTTGGTGGCACCAGCTGGGAAGGGGGAAAGCGCCACCCGACACTAGGCAACGAGGTGGTCATCGGCGCGGGGGCCAAGCTGCTCGGCCCGATCCACGTGGGTGACCACGCGCGCATCGGATCGAATGCCGTGGTGCTGAAGGATGTCCCCGCGGATGCGACCGCGGTGGGAATCCCGGCGCGGGTCATCGGTCCGCGGCCGGAGCCGGACCCGCGGTTTCAGCAGATGGCCGACCGCATGGGCTTCGATGCCTATGGCGTGGCCCGCGACATGCCCGACCCGGTGGCCAACGCGATTCACCGGATCGTGCATCGCGTGCACGAACTGGACGAGCGCATGGACAAGGCCTGCCAGGCCCTGAAGCGTGCGGGGATCGACCCCGGCGAGGTGGTGGGCGATGCGGATTCGGGGCCGATCGAGCCCTGCGATCTGGAGGGGCTGGAGCCGGACGAATGCGAAGTCCCCCAGCCTGCGCAAAGCCAACAAGAACGTAAACAGCAGGGGAATACTTGATCGTTTTGGTCAGGTATTCTAAGCTGCGCGGCAAATGAGCAGGAAGCAGACACAGCCATGAAACTGACGACCAAAGGGCGCTACGCCGTCACCGCCATGCTGGACGTGGCGATGCACACCAAGAACGGCCCGGTATCGCTGGCCGAGGTGGCACGACGCCAGAAACTGTCATTGTCCTACCTGGAGCAGCTTTTTTCCAGGCTGCGCCGGCAGGGACTGGTGAACAGCAGTCGCGGCCCGGGCGGTGGCTATGCGCTGAGTCGGGAGCCCGAGGGTATCTCGGTGGCCGAGATCATCGTCGCGGTGGACGAGCCCGTGGATGTCACGCGCTGCGGCGGCAAGGCCAACTGCAATTCCGAGTCGCGCTGTCTGACGCATGACCTGTGGACCGATCTCAGCCAGCAGCTCTACGACTTTCTCAGCAACCGGACGCTGGCGGATGTCCTGGAGCGGCATCAGGCGCAGATGGCACAGGATGGCGTGAAAGAAGTGGTCATGCATGGCAACGCCCTGAAGGGCGGTGCAACGAAATCGAGCAATGCGACCGCCTGAGGCGGCTGCGTAAGGAGTGAACGCATAATGAGTGACCTGAAACTGCCCATCTACCTGGACTACTCCGCGACCACGCCGGTCGACGAGCGTGTGGCCGAGAAGATGACCGGCTGCCTGACCAAGGACGGCCTGTTCGGCAACCCGGCATCGCGCAGCCACAGCTTCGGCTGGGGTGCGGAAAAGGCCGTGGAGAATGCCCGTGAACAGGTCGCCGCGCTGGTTGGCGCCGACCCGAAGGAGATCATCTGGACCTCCGGCGCCACCGAGTCCGACAACCTGGCGATCAAGGGTGCCGCGAATTTCTACCAGCGCAAGGGCAAGCACATCATCACGGTCAAGACCGAGCACAAGGCCGTGCTGGACACCGCGCGCCAGCTGGAACGCGAGGGCTTCGAGGTCACCTATCTGGGCGTGAAGGACAACGGCCTGGTGGACCTGCAGGAACTCAAGGACGCGATCCGCGACGATACGATCGTCGTTTCCGTGATGCACGTGAACAACGAGATCGGCGTGATCCAGGACATCGAGGCGATCGGCAATGTCTGCCGCGAGCACGGGATCGTGTTCCATGTGGACGCGGCCCAGTCCGCCGGCAAGGTCGCAGTCGACCTGTCCAAGCTCCCGGTGGACCTGATGAGCTTCTCCGCGCACAAGGTCTACGGGCCGAAGGGCATCGGTGCGCTGTACGTGCGCCGCAAGCCGAGGGTGCGCATCGAGGCGCAGATGCACGGCGGTGGCCACGAGCGCGGCATGCGCTCCGGCACGCTGGCGACCCATCAGATCGTCGGCATGGGCGAGGCCTTCCGCGTCGCCGGCGAGGAAATGGGCACCGAACTCGAGCGCATCCGCATGCTGCGCGACCGCCTGTGGGCGGGGCTCGACGGCATGGAAGAGGTCTACCTGAACGGCGACGCCGAGCAGCGGGTCGCACACAACCTGAATGTCTCGTTCAACTTCGTCGAGGGCGAGAGCCTGATCATGGCGCTGCGCGACATCGCCGTATCCTCCGGCTCGGCCTGTACCTCGGCGAGCCTGGAGCCGTCCTACGTGCTGCGCGCACTGGGCCGCGACGACGAGCTGGCACACAGCTCGATCCGCTTCTCCATCGGTCGCTACACGACCGTCGAGGAGGTCGACCACACGGTCGAGATCGTGCGTGCCGCGGTCGCCAAGCTGCGCGAGCTCTCCCCGCTGTGGGAGATGTACCAGGATGGCATCGATCTGAGCACCGTCGAGTGGGCGGCCCACTAGGCCACCGGCTCGATACCACGAACGCAACGCGTACTACGCAACAGGAGAACGGTCATGGCTTACAGTGACAAGGTTCTGGACCACTACGAAAATCCGCGCAACGTCGGCAGCTTCGACAAGAACGACGACTCCGTCGGCACCGGCATGGTCGGCGCCCCGGCCTGCGGCGACGTGATGAAGCTGCAGATCAAGGTCAACGACGACGGCGTGATCGAAGACGCCAAGTTCAAGACCTACGGCTGTGGCTCGGCCATCGCCTCCAGCTCGCTGCTCACCGAGTGGGTGCGTGGCAAGACCCTGGAAGAGGCGAGCCAGATCAAGAACACCCAGATCGCCGAAGAGCTGGCCCTGCCGCCGGTGAAGATCCACTGCTCCGTGCTGGCCGAGGACGCGATCAAGGCGGCCATCTCCAACTATCAGGAGCGGCACGATCAGGGCGAGCAGGCCGAGCAGAAGACCGCCTGAGGTGCCTATGGCGATTACACTCACCGAACCGGCGGCCGAGCGCATCCAGAGCTTTCTTGCCCAGCGTGGCAAGGGGGTAGGCGTGCGCCTCGGGGTCAGGACGACCGGCTGCTCGGGCATGGCCTACGTGGTCGAGTTCGCGGACGATATCGAGGATACCGACACGGTGTTCGAGGATCGTGGCGTGAAGCTCGTGGTCAATCCGAAATCGCTGGTCTATCTGGATGGCACCGAGCTGGACTTTGGCAAGGAAGGCCTGAACGAGGGTTTCAAGTTCAACAACCCGAACGAGAAGGCCCGGTGCGGCTGCGGTGAAAGCTTCAGCATCTGACTGATGCACGCATCCGGGGTGGTGCATGGTGGTTGCCTGGCAGCCACTGTCCCACCCCGTTTTGCGTTGGGCGCCCGTGCCCGATGCCAGTCTCTCGTTGCGAGGACAACAGGACGTCATGACCGACCCCTTCGAGCAGTTTGACTTGCCGGTCGCCTTCGAGATCGATCGTCAGCAGCTGGCCGAGCGCTTCAAGCGCCTGCAGGCCGAGCTGCACCCCGACCGCTTTGTCCGCCAGGGCGACCAGGCGCGGCGCATGGCCGCGGCCATGGCGGCCGACGTCAACGAGGCCTACGCGATCCTCGACGATGACTACCGCCGTGCGGTGGCGTTGCTGGAGCGCGCCGGCATCACGTTCGATGCCGAACGCGATACCAGCCAGAACATCGAGTTCATCGAGGCCCAGATCGAGTGGCGTGAACGGCTGGAAGAGGCCGAGACCGCTGGCGACCGCGAGGAACTGGACGCGGTGGGGATGGAGCTGGAAAAGGCGCGTGACGAAGCGCGCTCGAAGGTCGCCGAGGCCCTGGCCGATCCGGCGTCACCCGGGACGCAGGCCAAGGATCGTGTGCTCGAACTGCGCTTTTTCGATCGCCTGCTGGCCGAACTGAAACGAACCCGACAGAACCTGGCGCGCGGCTGAGCCGCCGCCGTGTGAAGGAGCCGAATTTCGATGGCGTTACTGCAGATCACCGAACCCGGAGCCGACTCCGCCCCGCATCGGCGGCACCTGGCGGCCGGGATCGACCTCGGCACCACGCATTCGCTGGTCGCCACCGTGCGCAGTGGCGTGGCCGACACCCTGCCGGACGAGCAGGGTCGGCATATTCTGCCTTCGGTTGTGCACTACGCGCCGGATGCGGTGAGCGTCGGGCACGCGGCGGCTGCGCATGCGGCGGATGATCCGCACAACACCATTGCCTCGGTCAAGCGCCTGATCGGCCGCGGTGCGGCAGATGTGGCCACACTGTCCGGGGAGTTGCCGTTTCGGCTGAAGACCGGGGACTCCAGCGTTCCGCGGATCGAGACGGCTGCCGGGGACAAGACGGCGGTGGAGGTCTCGGCCGACATCCTCAATACGCTGCGCGAACGCGCCGAAGCCACACTCGGCGACGAGCTGGAAGGCGTGGTCATTACCGTGCCCGCGTACTTCGACGACCCGCAGCGCCAGGCGACGCGCGATGCGGCGCAACTGGCGGGCCTGAACGTCCTGCGTCTGATCAGCGAGCCGACCGCCGCGGCCGTGGCCTACGGGCTGGACCAGGGCGAAGAGAGCACCATTGCGGTCTATGACCTGGGTGGCGGGACGTTCGATATCTCCATCCTGCAGCTGCGCCGGGGCGTGTTCGAGGTACTGGCCACCGGGGGCGATTCCGCCCTGGGCGGCGACGACATCGACCGCGCGATCGCCGACTGGCTGCTGAACCAGGCCGGGATGACCGGCGAGAGCGACCCGCAGCGCCTGCGCCGCGTGCTGCTGGCCGCGCGCGAGGCCAAGGAGGCCCTGACCGACGCCGAGAACACCCGCGTCGAGGTCGCGCGCGCCGATGGTTCGATCCACGCGGCGGAGCTCGACCGCGCGACGTTGGTGGAACTGGCCCGGCCGCTGCTGGACCGTACGATGGCCGCCTGCCGCCAGGTGCTGGAGGATGCCGACCTGGCGCCGGACGCGATCGACGAGGTCGTACTGGTCGGTGGTTCCACGCGCATGCCGGCGGTCCGCGACGCGGTGGAAGCGTTCTTTGGCCGCACGCCGCACGCCGGGATCGATCCCGATCGCGTGGTGGCCATCGGGGCGGCCCAGCAGGCGGACATCCTGGCCGGCAACAAGCCCGATACCGAGCTCCTGCTGCTGGACGTGATCCCGCTGTCGCTGGGGCTGGAGACGATGGGAGGACTGGTCGAGTTCATCATCCCCCGCAACACCACGATCCCGGCCACCCGCGCTCAGGATTTCACCACCTTCAAGGACGGCCAGACCGCGATGTCGCTGCATGTGGTGCAGGGCGAGCGTGATGTGGTCGATGCCAACCGCTCGCTGGCGCGTTTCACCCTGTCCGGTATCCCGCCGATGGTGGCCGGGGCCGCGCGTATCCGCGTGACCTTCCAGGTCGATGCCGACGGGCTGCTGAACGTGACCGCGCGCGAGCAGACCCAGGGCGTGGAGGCGCATATCGAGGTCAAGCCGAGCTACGGCCTGACCGACGGCGAGATCGAGCAGATGCTGCGCGATTCCGCCTCCTCCGCGCGCGAGGACATGGAGGCGCGGCGCCTGCGCGAGGAGCAGGTCGAGGCCGACCGCGTGCTCGAGGCGCTGGATGCCGCGCTGGAGACGGACGGCGATCGCTACCTCGAGGCCGAGGAGCGCCAGACCATCGAGCAGGCGCGCGACGCGCTGCGCGCCGAACGCGAGAAGGGTGCCGATCCCGACGCCATCGAGGCCGCGCGCAAGCGCGTGGAGCAGGCCTCCGAGGCCTTTGTCGCGCGGCGCATGAATGACAGCATCCGGCGCGCGCTCGCCGGACACAACGTTAGCGAATACGACGCAGGGAACTGACAACATGCCCCAGGTAATCTTTCTGCCCCACGAGGAAATCTGCCCGGAGGGGGCCTCCATCGAGGCCGAGCCGGGCATCAGCATCTGCGATCTGGCCCTGAAAAACGGGATCGAGATCGAGCATGCCTGCGAGAAGTCCTGCGCCTGCACGACCTGCCACGTCTATGTGCGCGAGGGCTTCGACAGCCTCGAGGAGCCGACCGAGGACGAGGAAGACATGCTGGACAAGGCCTGGGGTCTGGAGCCGGACTCCCGACTTTCCTGTCAGGCGCTCGTGGCCGACACTGATCTGGTGGTCGAGCTGCCGAAGTACACGATCAATCAGGTCTCCGAGAACCACTGAGGGCACGGCTATGAAGTGGACCGATACCCAGGAAATCGCGATTCAGCTGGCGGACGAGCACCCGGACGTGGACCCGCGCAACATCAACTTCATGGATCTGCGCCAGTGGGTCATGGAGCTGCCGGAGTTCGACGACGACCCGAACCGCTCCGGTGAGCGCATCCTCGAGGCGATCCAGGCCGCCTGGATGGACGAGGCCGACGTCGACGACGACTGAGGCGTTACTCGCCGGTCGTCGCCGGGTGGGCCTGTTCGGCCTCCTCCTGCTGGTGGCGCCATAGCCGCGCGTAGGCGCCGTTCAGGGCCAGCAACTCGCGGTGCGTGCCGCGTTCGACCACATGGCCGTGCTCCATCACCACGATCTGTTCGGCGTCGATCACGGTCGACAGCCGATGCGCGATCACCAGCGTCGTGCGCCGCGCCGAGACCTCGTTCAGCGCGCGCAGGATGGCCTTCTCCGAGCCCGAATCCAGCGACGAGGTTGCCTCGTCGAAGACCAGGATTGGTGGATCCTTCAGCAGCATGCGGGCGATCGCGATGCGCTGTTTCTCCCCGCCCGAGACCTTCAGCCCCCGCTCCCCGACGATCGTATCCAGCCCGTCTGGCAGTTGGGCGATGAAGTCGTCCAGGTGGGCGAGGCGTACCGCGCGGAGAATCGCCTCCTCGTCCGCACTCGGCTGGCCGTAGGCGACGTTGTAGCGGATGGTGTCGTTGAACAGCACGGTGTCCTGCGGGACGACACCGATGGCGCGACGCAGGCTGGCCTGCGTGACCTCGCGGATGTCCTGGCCGTCGATGGTGATGCGCCCGCCGTCCACGTCGTAGAAGCGGAACAGCAGCCGCGCCAGGGTGGACTTGCCGGCCCCGCTGGGGCCGACCACGGCCAGCTTGTGCCCGGCCGGGATCTCCAGCGAGACGTCCTTGAGGATGCGCCGGTTTGCGTGGTAGCCGAATTCCACATGTTCGAAGCGCACCGTGCCCGCACGGACTTCGAGATCGGGGGCATCCGGGCGATCCTCCACCTGAACGGGCTTTTCCAGCAGGCCGAACAGCCGCTCGATGTTGGCCAGTGACTGGCGAATCTCGCGATAGACGAAGCCGAGGAAGTTCAGCGGCATGAACAGCTGGATCATGTAGGCGTTGACCATCACCAGATCCCCCAGCGACATCTCGCCGGCGGCCACCTGGCGCGTGGCCAGCAGCATGATCACGGTGATCGCGGCGGCGATGATCAGGGCCTGCCCGGAGTTCAGCAGCACCAGCGACAGGACGTTCTTGGTGCGCGCCTGTTCCCAGGCGGCCAGCCCGCGGTCGTAGCGCTCGGCCTCGAAGGACTCGTTGCCGAAGTACTTGACCGTCTCGTAGTTCAGCAGGCTGTCGATCGCGCGGGTGTTGGACTCGTTGTCGCGCAGATTGGCCTCGCGCACGAAGCGCGTGCGCCATTCGGTGATCCAGATCGAGAACGCGATGTAGACCGCGACCGCCACCAGCACCGTGACCATGAATACCGGCCCCACGGCGATCAGCAGGATCACCGCGACCAGCGCGATCTCGATCAGGGTCGGCAGGATGTTGAATACGGTAAAGCGCAGCAGGAAGCTCATGCCGCTGGTGCCGCGCTCGATGTCGCGCGCCAGGCCGCCGGTCTCGCGCGCAAGGTGAAAACCCAGCTCCAGGCGGTGCAGGTGCTGGAACACGCGCAGCGAGGCGCGGCGCATCGCGCGTTCGGCTACGCGCACGAATACCGCATCGCGCAGCTCGCCGAACAGCGTGCTGCCAAAGCGCAGCAGACCGTAGCCGATCACCAGGGCGACCGGTACGGCCACCAGCGCCTCGGTATCGGCGTCCTCGAAGTGCTCGACGATGTACTTCAGTGCCAGCGGGATCGCGACCGTGGCCAGCTTTGCCAGGCCCATCAGCACAAGCGCCAGGATCAGCCGCCCGCGAAACTCCGCCAGATAGGGCAGCAGGCTCTTGAGGATGCGCCAGTTTACCGCCCCGGGCGGCGGGGCATCCGGATGTGTCGTGTGGCCGCGCATTCAGGCGCTTTCGACGCGGTTGCGGCTGGCGCGCTTGGCCGCGTACAGCGCCTGATCGGCACGTGCGATCAGGGTTTCCGCGGTGTCGCCCGGCTGGCAGGTGGCCACACCGAAGCTCGCGGTCAGCGGCGGGTCGGTCCCGAAGTCATGCGCCGCGATCACCTGGCGCAGGGCCTCGGCGAGATTCGCGGCCTGCTTGGCCGTGGTATTGGGGCAGAGGATCAGAAACTCTTCGCCACCCCAGCGCGCGGCGGTATCGGAGCTGCGGATGCGCTCGCGCAGGAGCCGTCCGGTCTCGCTCAGGACATGGTCGCCCCGAGCGTGCCCCTGCTGGTCGTTGATGGTCTTGAAGTGATCCAGATCCATCAGGATCGCAGTCAGGGGGCTCGCGTCGCGGCGGGCCCGCAGGATCGCTTCCTCGATGGCATGGTTACCCTTCAGGCGGTTGTGCAGACCCGTGAGAGGATCCGTGGTGGCCAGGCGCTCGAGGTGCTCTTGGGCGGCTTCCAGGTCGCGCGTGCGTTCGCTGACCATGCGCTCAAGCACCTGGGCGCGGTCCTCCAACTCCTTGATCGGGTAGGGCTCGTCGGCCCCGTGGACGGTGGCGGGGAACGAGCCGTGCAGGTGCGCCAGACGCCAGCCGTCGTCTGTGCGCCGAAAAACCAGGGTGCCCCTCAACTCGTTGAGCTTGACCTGCTGTCCGTGGATCCGGGTGTGCATCGCGAAGGTGATCATCGCGATCGCGACCTCCGGGTGCGGAAAGGTCACGTGTTCGCGCTGGATCGTGTAGTCGAAGGACTCCGGCGCCTGCTCGATATCGCGCCGAATAACCGAAGCGGCCTCCGCGGGCGAGAACGCCGCCTCGTCCATGCCGGTGCCGAAGCCGCAGAGCGTGTCGGTATGAAGTGCGAGCAGCTGATCGAGGTCCCGCTGCCGCAACCAGGCATCCAGGTACTCGCGGACCGCGCTGCGGACTTCCTCGTCAACCGAATTGGGCATGCTTTCGGGCCATCACGTCTGGTGGTGGATGCGGGTCGGGCGGGGTGGTGACCAATGTACACGGTGGTGCTGGATTCGTACCAGTTGCGACCGGAGAGAGTGCCCGGACGGGCCGGGCCGTTTCGAGGCTTGCAGCCTTGCCGGGCATTCGGCAGGCTTCGGTGTTTGCCAACCCCTGGAGCTTCTCTTGGAACCGACACGTCTCGCCGCCGGGCACGCGCAGGGAAGCGCTCCGGCCATTGCGCCGCTGGACATCCTGCGCGAGACCTTCGGCTATTCCGATTTTCGTGGCCAGCAACAGGCGATCATCGAGCATGTGATCGCCGGTGGCGATGCCGTGGTGCTGATGCCTACCGGCGGCGGCAAGTCGCTGTGCTACCAGGTGCCGGCACTGGCCCGCCCGGGCTGTGCGGTGGTGATCTCGCCGCTGATTGCGCTGATGCAGGACCAGGTGGCGGCCTTGCGCCAGAACGGGGTGGCCGCGGCCAGCCTGGATTCCGGTCAGGACGCCGAGACCGCGCGCGGTGTGCTGGCCGCACTCCATGCGGGCGACCTGGATCTTCTGTACCTGTCCCCGGAACGTCTGTTTGCCTCGGGCATGCTGGAACGCCTGCAGGGGATTGAGCTGGCCCTGTTCGCAATCGACGAGGCGCACTGCGTGTCCCAATGGGGCCACGATTTCCGCCCGGAATACGGCCAGCTCGCGGTGCTGGCCGAGCACTTCCCGGCTGTCCCGCGCATGGCGCTGACCGCCACGGCCGACGGGCCGACCCGCCAGGAGATCCGCGAGCGGCTGCGGCTGGAACAGGCCCGCGCATTCATCAGCTCCTTTGACCGCCCCAATATCCGCTATCGCGTGGCCCAGGCCGATGGAGGGCGCGCGGGTGCCCCGCGCGATCGGCTGCTGCGCTTTATCCGCGAGGAGCACGCGGGCGAGGCGGGCATCGTCTATTGCCTGTCGCGCAAGAAGGTCGACGCCCTGGCCGAGTGGCTGGCGGAGCAGGGGGTTCCGGCGCTGCCCTACCACGCGGGCCTCTCCGCCCGCACACGCACGGAGAACCAGACCCGCTTCCTGCGCGAGGAGGGTGTGATCATGGTGGCCACGATCGCGTTCGGCATGGGGATCGACAAGCCCAATGTCCGGTTTGTCGCGCACATGAACCTGCCCAAAAGCCTGGAAGGCTACTACCAGGAGACCGGGCGCGCAGGCCGCGATGGGCTGCCGGCCAATGCCTGGATGGTCTACGGCCTGCAGGACGTGGTGACCCTGCGCCAGATGCTGGAGGGCTCGCAGGCCGGCCCTGAGCGCCAGCGCATCGAGCAGCAGAAACTGGACGCGATGCTGGGCTTCTGCGAGATCACCAGCTGCCGCCGCCAGGCGCTGCTGGCGTACTTCGACGAACACATGCCGGAGCCCTGCGGGACCTGCGACAACTGCACGGATCCGCCCGCGACCTGGGATGCCAGCGTGCCGGTGCAGAAGCTTTTGTCCTGCATCTACCGCACCGGCGAGCGCTTCGGGGCCGGGCATGTGATCGACGTGCTGCGGGGTTCTTCGAGCGAGCGCCTGCAACGGCTCGGGCACGACCGGCTGAGTACCTACGGGATCGGCACTGAACTGGACAAGATGCAGTGGCGCGGGGTGGTGCGCCAGCTGCTGGCCCGGGGCCTGCTGCGGCTGGACGACGCGGGTCACGGCGGCTTGCGCCTGGATCCCTCCTGCCGGGGCGTGCTGCGCGGAGAGGAATCCATCCATCTTCGCGAGGAGCAGGCCCGCCCGGCGCGCCCGGCCAGGCCCGCGCGCCGCGATACCGCCCGCAGCGTATCCGCGATGGATCCGGAAGATCGCAGCCTTTGGGAACGTCTGCGGGCGCTGAGAACCGAACTGGCACGCGAGCAAGGCGTGCCGCCGTATGTGATCTTTTCCGACGCCACACTGCTGGAGATGGTGGCCAGCGCGCCGCGTACGCCGGAGGAGATGGCGGGGATTACCGGGGTGGGGCAACACAAGCTCGAGCGCTACGGCGATGCGTTCATCCGGGCCATCGAGGGGCATTTCGGGCTATAGTGGTGCAAACGCCGGGACACGCCCGATAACAAGACGACAACAGCCGGGGAGACCGCGTGAGCCACACCCCTTTTCTGAAAGATTTCTACGAACTCCGGGATGGCCAGGTGGTGGTCACCCCCGAACAGGGCAGCGAGTTCGCCAAGACGCTGGCGGGTGACTTCAACCCGATCCATGACGCCGACAACCGGCGTTTCTGCGTGCCCGGCGATCTGCTGTTTGCCCTGGTGCTGGATACCTTCGGTGCGAGCGCGAACATGCATTTTCGCTTCACCAGCATGGTGGGCGGGCATGTGCCGCTGATCTTCCCGGACACCCCGGGCGATGCCTTCGCCATTACGGCAGATGGCGGCAAGAGCGTGATCGAGGTCGAGCGCTCCGGACGTGTGATCGATGATCCGGACGTGATCGAATCGCTGATCCGCAGCTACGTCAGCTTCTCCGGGCAGAATTTTCCGCATGTGCTCGTGCCGCTGATGGAGGAGCACGGGGTGATGGTGAACCCCAAGCGCCCTCTGGTGATGTACGAGCGCATGGGGTTCAGCCTGCCGGAGCCGCTGGCCGCATCGGCCGGCGTCCCGGAGCCGCGGCTCAAGGATGCGGTGATGACCGTCAACGGCAAGCGCGGCGAGATCCGCCTCGACTACGAACTGGTGATCGACCAGGCCGTCGTGGCCGAGGGCAGCAAGCACCTGGTGCTGAGCGGCCTGCGCCCGTATGACGCCGCGGATGTCGAACAGCTGGTGGCCGACTACGAGAGCTGGAAGGCTGCCTACAGCGGCGAGGCCCGTGCACGGCGGGTGGTCGGCTAGGTCCGCAAACTCCGCATCCTTCGGACTTGCCCCGAGGACAGCCTGTTGAAAAAACCTAGTCGGCGGTGTCGCGTGCGTGTTCAGCCAGGATGTCGCGCGGGATGATCGCCAGCGTCTCTTCGTGTGTGGCACGCAGGAACACCCCCGGCGCACAGCCGGCCTTGTAGGCCTCCAGCCAGCGCCCGGCACAAAGACACCAGCGATCCCCGGCCTTCAGACCCGGAAACCCGAATGCCGGGTTGGGTGTGCTGAGGTCGTTGCCTTTCGCGCGCGAGAACTCCAGAAATTCCTCGGTCAGTTCGGCACAGACGGTATGAATACCCTGGTCGTCGTGGCCGGTGGCGCAATCTCCATCGCGATAGAAACCGGTGACGGGATCGGTACCGCAGGGTTCCAGCGGGCGACCAAAGACGTTGCGGGATTCGAAACGCTGCATCGTCAGCATCTCCTGGTGAATGAAATCACTGGCAGGATAACGAACTCGTCAGTGTGCCGAGCGGTTCCTGCACATGTGACGAGAGTTCACCCCGGCGCGGCAGCCTGGGGCCTCGTTGTGGGGGTGAGGAACGTGAAGAGATCGGCAGTTCTTCGGATGGACCGGAACGGTGCGCCCTTTGGGAGGCCTCATGGGCAGGAATCCACACAAGGAGTTGGTGACATGAAGTCGAAGAAACGTTGGGTACTGGCGGTAGCGCTCAGCGCGTTGTTCGCAGTGGGTGGCGCACAGGCGCAACCGGGTCCTGGTGGTCCGCCGGGAGCTTCGCCCGGGGCCAGTGGCGATACGCCGGCCGGGGGCAACCCGCCGCCGGGCCATGGCGGGACACCTCCGGGGCAACAGCGCGGGGGCAGTAGCCCGGACCTGCCGGCGCCGCCGGAGGCCCCGGGATCGTCCGGCCCACCCTCGCCGGGGGATGGCCCGTTGCCAGATCCATCCGACCTGCCCGAGCCGCCGACGCCGCCGACGCCCGACCTTTGATCGGAACGCCGCCCGCTGCACAGCGCGGCGGGCGGCGGGGCTCATCAGGACCGAACAGGGTGCGGTGGCGCCCATCACACCCACTGCACAGGGGCGTCGCAACGCCGTGCGCGCGCACATTTTCGTCAACAAAGGGCAGCCGAGCCTCCTGGAGTACCAGCACGCGCGTGAATATTGATCAGCGTTTTACTGCGCCCAGTACGCGCATCTTGTCCAGCCAGCGCTGGCGCGAGGCGGCATCGCCTCCGGCCTGCCCGATCAGGGTGTGGCGCACGGGGCCGAAGCCACAAAACCTAAAGACGTTGCGCTCCAGGCTCTTCAGACTGTGGGCGCGGTAGAACCAGCGGTAGACCGGCGCCGGCATGCCCATGGTGACGACGATGCGCACCGAGCGGCCCCTGAGCCGCGTATGGCGCAACTGGTTCATGTCGCCGTCGGCCACAAACGATGGCCGAAAGACCTGCTCCAGAAAGCCCTTGACCAGCGCCGGCATGTCGCCCATCCACAGCGGATAGATCAGTACCAGGTGGTTGGCGACCTCGATCAGCTCTTGTGCTTCGAGGATTGCGGGGGGCACGGTCTCGTCCAGGAACTCGGCCTGGCTGCGCAGCAGCGGGAAGTCGCGCTGGGCGATCGGAAACGAGTCCACTGCAAGGCCCGCACCCTCGGCACCCTCGCGGTAGGCGTCGGCCAGCGCATGATCGAAGTGGCCTTCGGCCGGGTCCGGATGGCCCTGCAGGATCAGGATGCGTGTCATCGCCCAGTCTCCGGCTGTCCAGCAACAAACCTTTCACCCCGAGCGTAACGCATCATGGGGGCAGCCTGGTGGGCGCAAACCTGAAGGTGCGCGTTGGTCTCGGTTTCCCTAGGATGTTGGCAATACCAGCACGTTGTAACGGAGACGGGTTGAAATGGCTTTTGATCCGGTAGTTCTGTTCTTCCTGCTCGGGGCGATCGCCGGGTTGGCCAAGTCGGATCTCAAGATCCCGATGGCGATCTACGAGGCGCTCTCGATCTATCTGTTGCTGGCCATCGGTTTGCATGGCGGCGTGAAACTGGCGGAAAGTGAGCTGGTGCCGCTCATCCTGCCCGGCCTTGCGGTGCTGGCGGTCGGTTCCCTGATCCCGCTGCTGGCGTTTCCGGTACTGCGCTGGCTGGGGCGCATGCCGCGCGCGGATTCGGCCTCTATCGCCGCGCACTACGGCTCCGTCAGCGTGGTGACGTTCTCGGTGGCGGTCGCCTTTCTCGCGGCCCGCGGCATCGACTACGAGGGCCACATGGTGGTCTTCCTGGTGCTGCTGGAGATGCCGGCGCTGGTGATCGGCATCCTGCTGGCGCGCATGGGTAGCAAGGGGCCGGTGCAGTGGGGCAAGACCATGCACGAGGTCTTTTTCGGCAAGAGCATATTCCTGCTCGCGGGTGGGCTGGTGATCGGCTTCGTGGCCGGCCCCGAGCTGATGGATCCACTGGAGCCGATGTTCTTCGATCTGTTCAAGGGCGTGCTGGCCCTGTTCCTGCTCGAGATGGGGCTGGTCGCGTCCAGTCGCATTGCGGAGGTGCGCCAGTACGGGGTGTTCCTGGTCGTCTTCGCGATCGTGATGCCGGTGGTATCAGCGGTTCTGGGAATCCTGCTGGGTTGGGGGCTTGGCATGAGTCTGGGGGGCACGCTCCTGCTGGCAACGCTGTACGCCAGTGCTTCCTACATCGCCGCGCCAGCCGCCATGCGTATCGCGGTCCCCAAGGCCAATCCCGCGCTGTCGATTGGTGCCTCGCTGGGGGTGACCTTCCCGTTCAATATCTTCCTGGGCGTCCCGCTGTACTTCTGGATGGCCCAGTGGCTCTATTCGCTGGGAGGCTAGGCGATGCAATCGGACGAGATGCTGTTGTTGACGGTGGTGGCGGAAGCGATCCTCGAGGATATCCTGATTGACGAGGTGCGTCGCCAGGGTGCGGCCGGCTATACGGTGACCGACACCCGCGGCTGGGGCAAACATGGCAAGCGCCGGGGTAACTGGCGCCAGGGGGGCAACATCAAGCTGGAGGTGGTCGGTTCCGCGGAGTTGTGCGATCGCATTGCCAGACAGTTCAAGGAGCAGTATGAGGCGGATTACGGCCTGTTGATGTTCACGACTCCGGTGACGCTCAAGAACTGAGCCGGGTCCGTGCGATGACCTTGTAGGGACCGGGGTTGCCGCCCTGTCCGGACTCGATCAGCGCGACCTCGTCTGCGTCCCAGTGAATGGGGCGTTCGGGGTGTTCGCGTCCGGGTGCGCGTGCAAAGCGGCGCAGGGTGATGTGTGGCCGGAAGGGGGGGCCCTCCGGCGCGGCGCCGCAGGCCTCTGCCAGTCTTCGCGCCCGTACGGCCAACTCGCTCAGCGCGGAGGGCGTCTCGGATGGGCCAATCCAGCTGACGCGCGCTCCTTTGAAGAAACCCAGCTGATCCAGCACAAGTGTGAAGGCCTCACCCTTCAAGGTGGTGATTCCCTGGCCGATGCAGTCGGCCTGCGTGGCGGGGATGGTGCCGGCAAAGGCCAGGGTCAGATGCAGGTGGGCCTTCGGTACGGCCCGTCCCGGGCCGCCCAGGCGTTGCGCCTCCTCGTCCAGCATCCCGCGTGTGGCCTCGTCGGGCCACAGCGCGAGGAAGACGCGGCGCGGGTCACTCAAGTCGTTTCTCCTCAAGCCGATGCGGCCACAAGCCCATCCCGCTCAGGGCCGGGGAAGGTTCTCGCGCTGGCGGCGTTCCCACAGGGTCTTGCGGCTGATCCCCAGGGCACGTGCAAGTTCGGTCTCGGTCATCCGGTCCTGGTTCTGCTGCACGAAGCGGCGGAAGTAGTCATTGAGGCTCGATCCTCCGGTCGTTGCGTCACCATTGCCCGGAGCCGGGGTGAGCCCCAGGTGATCCGGTTCGATCCTGCCATCCGGGCTGAGCACCCAGCCGCGTTCCAGGGCATTGGCCAGTTCGCGCACATTGCCTGGCCAGTCGTGGGACTCGAGTGATTGCAGGGCGGCTTCGGTGAGCTCGGGGGACGGCCCGCTGTGCGTCGGGAAGCCCGCGAGAAAGTGCCTGGCCAGCGCGGGGATATCCTCGCGCCGTTCGCGCAGCGGGGGAATGGACAGCTCCAGTACGCGCAGACGGTAGTACAGATCGGCGCGAAACGTCTGTGCCTCGATCATGGCCTCCAGATCGCGATGGGTGGCGGCCAGCAGGCGGACATCCACTTTCAGGTTTTCGTTGGCACCGACCGGGCGGATCTCGCCGTCCTGCAATACGCGGAGCAGGCGGGCCTGCGCGGCCGGCGCCAGTTCGCCGATCTCGTCCAGGAACAATGTGCCGCCGTGGGCGGCCTGGATCAGGCCGGTGCGCGCCTTCACCGCGCCGGTGTAGGCGCCCTGGGCATGGCCGAACAGCTCGGCTTCGACCAGACCTTCGGGAATGGTCGCGCAGTTGACTGCGATGAACGGCCCGGCGGCGCGCGGGCTGAGTCGATGCAGGGCGCGCGCCGCCAGTTCCTTGCCGGTGCCCGATTCGCCGCGCAGCAGTACGGTGGACTGGGTGGTCGCGACCCGGCGGATCTGATCGCGCAGGCGCTGGATGGCCGCACTGTCTCCCACCAGGCCCAGACGATCGTCGTCGGCATCGCGGTCGCTGCCTGCCGTCGTTGCGGCGGGGGCCCCGGCCCGCAGCGCTGCGCGCAGCGTGAGCAGCAGGGCATCGTGATCGAATGGCTTGGCGATGTAGTCGGCAGCCCCTTCTTTCATCGCGGCGACCGCGGAAGGGACCGAGGCGTAGCTGGTCATGATGACGGTGGGGGTATGCCCGCCCTCGGCGAGGAGTTCGATGCCTTCGCCATCGGGCAGACGCAGATCCACCAGCATCAGATCCGGGGGGGCGTCCCGCAAAGCGGTGCGGGCGCTGGCAAGATCCTCGGCCAGGTGTACCTGGAAGTCGTGGTGCTCCAGAAACCGGCGTACCGCGCGGCGAATCGGTGCTTCATCGTCAACCAGAAGGATGCGCGTCATGTGGTGTCCCCATCGGGGTTGTGTCGCGGCAGGATCAGGACAAAGCGTGCCCCGCCTTCCGGGCGGTTAACGGCCATCAGGGTACCACCGTGGTCGCGAACGATGCTGTAGGCGACAGGCAGACCGAGGCCGGTGCCCTGGCCGGCGGGCTTGGTGGTAAAGAATGGCTCGAACAATCGCTCCAGAGTCGATTCCTCGATGCCCGGCCCACGGTCGTCGATGATCAGCTGGACATTGCTGCCGCGGGTGCTGGCGCCGATCGAAACGACCGCGTTCGGCGGCGAGGCCTGTTCGGCATTGGTCAGCAGGTTGATGAACACCTGCAGTAGTGTCGCATGCGAGCCGCGCAGGTAAAGGCCTTCCAGGCCCGTCAGTTCGAAGCGCAGGTCCTTGCGCCCGGCCAGGCGCGTGAGCCGGATCGCTTCGTTGACGATCGCGTCCAGCGCGATGGTTTCAAAATGCCCGGCGGACGGGCCCTCGTCGGCGTGTGCGAAGGTGACGAGCGACTGCACGATGGCGTTAATGCGGCGTGTCTGCGCGAGGATGTCTTCGGCGGTGCCCCGGATCTCCGCGGTATCTTCCTCGAGGGGTAGGTTTTGTGCCAGCGAGGCGATGCCGGTCAGCGGGTTGCCGATCTCGTGCGCGACCCCGGCGGCGAAGCGCCCGATCGAAGCCAGGCGATCGCCGTGGGCAATCTCGGATTCCATTTGCGCGCGTTCGGTGATGTCCTCAATCAGGACGATGCGTCCCTCGAGCCGCCCATGCTCGTCCTGGAGTGCAGATTTGTGGAGGTTGAGTCGCCGGTTGCCGTTCGGCAGGTCCACGTTGAGTTTGTACCACTGGCGATCCGGACTCTCGATAAAGGCGGTCAGCAGTCCTGCCCATGGGCTGTCGAGTTGCTGGATATTGCACCCAACGGCCTTGTCGGTGCTGATGGCCGTCAGTTTGGCCAGGGCCTGATTCCAGCCGGTGATCTCGCCGGTCGTTCCAAGGCTTGCGACCCCCAGCGGGAGTTCATGAAGGATCTGGCGATGGAAGCGGCGCAGGGCATCCAGTTCGGCTGCCAGGCCCGACAGGGGCAAGGCCCGGGTCTCGAGCTGTTCCTCCACCCGGCGCAGGCTCTCGCTGAGAGTGTGGCGCCCCGCGGCATCCAGACGCAGGTGCTGGTCCACAATCATGCGTGCAAGGACCGGTCCCAGCAGCCCCGACAGGTTGCGTTCGATACGCTCGCGCAGGTTGCGCAGGTCGCCGCGCGAGCGCGTGTGTCGCGGCAGCCCGAGTTCGTCAAGGGCGCGCTGTACCTCATGGCGGGCAGCACTGGCGCCCAGGGTGGCGCCCAGCGCGTTTTCCATCTCGCCTACGTCGCCGGCAAGTGGCAATCCACCGCCAGATCCGGCCGATTCGTTGGGGCAACAGGCGCGCCCGGCCTCGGACTCCTCGCGGTTGGGCTGCGTCAGCAGCGAGCCGAGCACAAAGAGGATGGCGTTCGTTCCGAGACTGCACATCAGGGCAAAGGTCCATGGGTCCAGTGCCTCGGCCCGGAGCAGGGCCTGCGGGTCCGGGTAGCCGGTGACAAAACCGGCCTTGGCCAGCAATGGCAGCACCAGCGTCAGTGCCCAGCCGGCAATCCCCGCGCAGAGGCCGAGCAGGAAGCCCACGCGGTTCGCCTGTTTCCACAGCATCAGCCCGATCAGTCCGGGCAGTAACTGGGCCACGGCGGCAAACGAAATCAGCCCCAGCTGGGCCAGGCCCTCCACGACCTGCAGCAGGCCGTAGAACGCATAGCCCAGGCCAATGATGAGCACGATCCAGAAACGCCGACCCCACAGCAGGCGGGAGTAGAGGTTGGCCTGAGTGCTGTGTTCTTCGTGCAGCCGTGTGAGCGGCGACAGGTAATTGGTCCCCATATGCGCCAGGGCCAGCGTGGTGACGATCATCATCGCGCTGGCGGCCGAAACCCCCCCGATGAACACCAGGAGGGCCAGTGCCGGTGAATCGAGCATGCCCGCAATGCCGATCGCGTAGTAGTTGGTGTCGATGCCGAGGTCTGCCGCCTCGCCGGCCCAGTAGAGCACCGGCATCGGCAGGTTCAGCAGCAGGAGGAAGGCAGGAAAGGCCCAGGCGGCCCGGTTCAGTGCTGCCGGGTTAATGTTCTCGGTAAAGAGCATGTGGAACTGGCGCGGCAGCAGGAAGGCGGCGGCGAACGCCAGGATCATCATCGCGAACCAGCCGCCCTCGCGCACCGGTGCGTAGAGCGCGTCTACTGCCTCCGGCTTTTCGGCGAGCCAATTGTTTAGCCCGGAGAACCCGCCGAACACCGCATACAGGGCGACGGCGGTAATACCGAGGATCGCCAGGAGCTTCACGATGGACTCGAATGCGATGGCCAGCACCAGTCCGGCGTGTTTCTCGCGAGGGGCGATGTGGCGTGCCCCGAACAGGATGGCGAACAGGGCAATGGTGGCGCTAAACGTCAGGGCAAGCAGGTGCGGGGGGGTCTCGGCGGTCAGTACGCCGGCGGATTCCGCGACGGCCTTTATCTGGAGCGCGATGTACGGGAGCACGCCGGCCAGCATGAACAGCGCGACGACGGGGCCGGTCCACCGGCTGCGATAGCGAAAGGCGAACAGGTCTGCCAGCGAAGTGAGTTGCTGCTCGCGGGTCAGACGCAGGATCGGCCGCAGCAGCCACGGGGTGGCGGCGAAGGCGAGGGTCACGCCCAGGTAGATCGTCAGGTAGAGATAGCCGTGGTCCGCGAGGAAGCCGAGGTTGCCGTAGAAGGTCCAGGACGTGGCATAGACTCCGAGCGACAGGCTGAACACCCAGCCATTGGCCGCGATGCGACCGATGCGCGGGACCCGGTCGGCCAGGAAGGCAATCCCGAACAGCAGGGCCAGATAGGCCACGCCGACGGCGTAGATCAGCCCCAGGCTAAGGGTCACGGCGACCCCCGACAAAGGCCAGGGCGACCACGAGGATGAACGCCGCCCAGCCAGCGAACGGCCACCACCAGGCCGGCGTCAGGTGTGCGACCCAGATTACCAGTGGACTCAGGAACAGCAGGGCCCCGAGCAGGGTGACCAGGATCGCGCGTGAGGCACCCACTGTCAGCGCCTCGGCGGGGTGTGAAGCCGCGCGCCACGGGTCACATGGGCTGGCGCGGTTGCTGTAATAGGGGCGGGCAGCATGGCGGCAGTCTACCCTGCGTGATCGCGGGCGGGCACTTCCGTGGCAAGTGGCAGGCGCGCAGCCATAGGGTGTCCGGTCAGCTGATCCAGGGCCTCGGCCAGTTGTGTGGCCGGGCGGTCGGGACGGTCACGATCGCTGGGCGACAGTCCGATGCAGTCCAGAACGGATGCGACCTGGGCACGGGCGTTGTCCTCGCGCAGCTCCTTGGCGCCCGTTGCCTTCGAAAGTTTGTGGCCGCGTCCGGCGACCAGCACGGGGTGGTGCGCGTAGCGCGGCAGGGGGGCGTCCAGGGAGCGGCAGAGCTGCATCTGACGCGGGGTCGACCCGAGGAGGTCGACCCCGCGCACGACGTCGGTTACGCCCAGCTCGAGATCATCCACGACGGTGGCCAGCTGGTAGGCAAACAGCCCATCCGCGCGGCGGATCACGAAGTCGCTGCCCAGGGCCTCCAGGTCGAAGGCGACGGGGCCCAGGAAACGGTCCTCCACGAGCCAGTGCGACTGCAAGGCACGGGCGCGAATGGCGCGCGGTGGACGCCCGGCGGGCGGGCCATGGCGGCAGGTGCCGGGGTAGATCGGGCCTTCCCAGCCCGGCTTGCCGTGGTGGGCAAGGTCACGCCGCGAGCAGGCGCAGCCAAATGCCAGGTCCTGCCCCAGCAAGCACTCAAGGGCGGCGTGGTAGGCCGGGGTGCGATTGCTCTGGCGGGTGACCGGGCCGTCCCAGTACAGGGCGAAGGCCTCAAGCGCTGACAGGATCGCGGATTCCGCCCCCGGCTGTACGCGCGGGCTGTCGATGTCGTCGATACGCAGGTGCCAGCGGCCACGGTGGCTGCGGGCATCCAGCCAGGAGATGACGGCGGCGAGCAGAGAACCCGCATGCAGCGGGCCGGAGGGAGTGGGGGCAAAGCGCCCCACGTAGGGGGCACCCTGCCGGGGGCTGGCGGTGGTCATGGCACAGCCATCCTGCCGCCAGTGGCGTATTACGCCATCTGCTTTTCCTTGATCTCGGCCAGCTGCTTGCAGTCGATGCACATCGTGGCGGTCGGGCGTGCCTCGAGGCGGCGGATGCCGATCTCGACGCCACAGGTCTCGCAGTAGCCGTAGTCCCCGGTGTCGATTTTGCGCAGGGCCTCGTCGATCTTCTTCGACAGCTTGCGCTCGCGATCGCGGGCACGCAGCTCCAGGCCAAACTCCTCTTCCTGGGTCGCGCGGTCGGCCGGGTCCGCGAAGTTCGCGGCGTCCTGACGCATGTGGCCCACGGTACGGTCGACCTCTTCGGCCAGCTCCTGGCGCCATGCCCGCAGCAGGCTGCGGAAATGATCGAGCTGATCCGGATTCATGTACTCTTCGTCCGGTTTCGGCTCGTAGGGCGCGATGCCTCCGGCAACCATGTGCTTGGTGGAGGGGTGGTCCTGATTCTTGTCAGCAGCCATGCGGGCATTCTCTCCGGCTGGAAAAATAAGGCGCACTTAGTACCAGAGACAGTGCGCCCGGGCAAGTCCCGTGCCAGGGTTTTTTGTACGGGCCCGGGGGCGAATCCCCCTTTATCAGACACATATCAAAGGAGTTCGGATGCAGGAACTGAAGGCCTTGATCTTCGATGTCGACGGCACACTGGCCGATACCGAGCGTGATGGTCACCGCGTAGCCTTCAACCAGGCATTTGCCGAGGCCGGCCTGGACTGGGAATGGAGCGTGGAACGCTACGGCCAGTTGCTACGCGTGACGGGAGGCAAGGAGCGCATCCGCCAGTACCTTGCGGAGGATCACCCCGAACGCCTGGCCGAACCCGGCATCGATCAGCGTATCCGTGATCTGCATGCGGCCAAGACCCGGCATTACGTGGCGCTGCTGGAGACGGGCGCGATCCCCCTGCGGCCGGGGGTTGAACGCCTGCTGGACGAGGCAGCGGCCGCCGGTCTGCGACTGGCGATTGCCACCACGACGACGCCGGAGAATGTAACCGCGTTGCTGGAGGCCACGCTGGGGGAAGAGGGGCCGTACCGCTTCGAGGTGATCTCGGCCGGTGATGTCGTCCCGGAGAAAAAGCCCGCACCAGACATCTTCCGGCACGCCCTGGAGGCAATGGATCTGCCACCGGAGGCCTGTCTGGCCCTCGAGGATTCGGACAACGGCGTGCGCGCGGCCCGGGGCGCGGGTCTGACCGTGGTGGTCACGACCAACGACTACACGCGGGAGCAGGACTTCAGCGGGGCGCTGGTTGTCCTGGACGGTTTCGGTGAGCCGCAGCATCCGGCAACGGTGCTCCGAGGGCCGGCCTTGCCGGGCCCCTGCGTGGATGTGGAGGCACTCCGCGGATGGGCCGCCGTGGCGCAAGGGGGGCGTTGAGCCCGGCCCGCACGGCCGCACGGGCGGCGGTCATTATCTCGGGCCGTACGCAGGAGGCAGTCGGTAGCCGGGCCGCCAGCCTGTTGCGATGACTGTCGTCGTGTCATGCCGGATGAGTGGCGCGGGTAACCCGGACCGTCAAGGAGACTCGCCTCCTTTGGCAGCACTCCTGGAATCGGTACCTGCCCGGGGCAGTGACCGACGCTGCCAGTGGACCGGCAGCATCTCCGGGGCGTGGGTGACGAGCACGCACTGGCGTTGCTCCAGCCATGGCCGCAGAGACTCCAGCACGCGGCGCTGCGTAGAGGGATCGAGGCCGGAGAAGGGTTCGTCGAGCAGCACGATCGGACGATCCTGCAGCGTCAGCGCGGCGAGGGCCAGGCGCTGGCGCTGGCCGCCGGAGAGACGGCGCCCGCCTTCCCCGATGCGTGTATCCAGGCCCTCGCTGCTGGAGGCCACCCGGCTGGCCAGGTCGACCCGGTGCAGGGCGTCCCACAGGGCCTCGTCGGGGTGCGAGCCCCTTTCGGGCGCCAGGATGTCGCGGATGCGGGCGTCCGGCAGGTGGACGGACTGCGGCAGATAGCTGATACGGGCATAGCGCTGGTCGGGATCGATGCGCTCGATCGCGGTGGCATCGAGCAGGACCGAGCCGGCTAGCGGTGGTCGCTCGCCGGCCAGTGTGTCCAGCAGCGTGCTCTTGCCGCGTCCGCTGGGGGCGGTGACGACCAGCGGCATACCGGGCTCGAGGGCGAGATCCAGCGGAACGGACAAAGGGCGGTGGGATTCGAAACCGATGACCAGCCCCTGCGTCGAAAGCCGCGGGGAACCGTCTGGGGCGGGGTGCCCGGCTTTGCCCTGACGATCTGGGGACGCCTCGACAATATGACGCACGCGTTGGGCCGCCTCCAGGCTTTCCCCGGTGCGCCACCAGGCACCGGGGAGGCTGCCCAGTACCTCGCCCAGCCCAAGCGTCATCAGCGGTAGCAGGACCGCCACCGGACCGGAGATGAGGCCCTGCATATACCAGTGCAGGGCGAGCAGCAGCATCAGCAGCGAGGACACGGCTACTACCGCCTGCACGACCGGGTCCGCCAGGGCGCCTACCGACTCCTGACGGGTCAGGCGGCGGGCATGGTCGGCATGCCGTGCGCGCAGGGCCTGTTCGGTCTCGGCGGCGCGCTGGAAGGCGATCAGCTCCGCCAGCCCACCGATGTAGTCGGACAGGGCGATCCGCTCATTGGCCCGGGCTTGTACCAGTTCGCGACTGTGGCGTTGCCCGAGCCATGCGAGCAGCGGCGAGACCAGAAGGGTGAGGCCGCCGGCTGCCACCAGCAGCGCGGCTGCCGGCCACGGGGCCAGCCAGAGCGCCAGGGTCAGGGTGATCAGCAGGCTCAGCACGGCGGCGACGATCGGGCCCACCACCCGCAGCGGCATCGCATCCAGGGTATCGATATCCCCGGTCAGGCGGGTCTGCAGGTCACCACTGCGGTAGGTGCGGATCCAGTGTGCGGGGCGCGCGGCGAGACCAGCAAAGGTCTGGCTGCGCAGGTCGGCCAGGCTGCGCAGCACCGCCTCGTGACTGACCACGCGTTCGGAATAGCGCGCCAGCGTGCGACTGATCGCCGCGGTGCGAATGCCGCCCGAGGGGACGTACAGGTCCAGGGTGGCCAGGACGCCGGCCCCGGCCAGGGCGGTAGCGGTGATGAACCAGCCCGACAGGGCGAGCAGCACGATACCGGCGATCCAGGTCAGGGCCAGGAGCGCCCAGGCGCCCCAGTACCAGAACCGGCGCTGGCGAAACACCGTGTGCACGAAGTGCAGATCGCAGCGCCAGTCCTTATGCATCGCGCGCGTCTCCGACGGCGAGGATGCGCTGGCATCGGCGCCGGACCGCTGCCTCGTGACTGGCCACAACCAGCGTGAGCCGATGTCGGTGGGCGAGCTCGAACAGGGTGTCCAGCAGCGCGTGTTCGGTCTCGTGGTCGAGCGCACTGGTCGGCTCGTCCAGCAGCCATAGCCGATGCGCGGACAGCAGGCCGCGGGCAATGGCGACGCGCTGGGCCTGCCCGCCGGAGAGGCCGCGGCGCTGCTCGCCGATGGCCGTATCCAGCCCGTCGGGGAGTTCTGCGGCCTGCAGGGGCAACCCGGCCTGATCCAGGGCGTTGGCCATCTCGGCGTCGGGGATGGTGTCGCCACGCGCCAGTTGCAGGTTCTCGCGCAGGGTCCCGTGGAACAGGTGGGCCTCCTGGCCGATCCAGACAAAGTGCTGCGCGTCTGCATGGCGGTGCACCCGACCCCCATCCGGCACGAGGAAGCCGGCGCAGAGGGCGAGCAGTGTGGACTTGCCGGAGCCGCTGGGGCCGGTGATCGCGATGGATTCGCCCGGCTGGATGGCCAGCGTGGTCCTGGCCAGCGCCGGTTCCGTCTGGCCGGGATAGTGCACGCTGACCTCCTCCAGGACGAGCAGGTCTTCGGAAGGGGCGGCCTGCGGCCGGGCATCGTCCGGCGTGGCCGTGTTGACGGGCTCCGCCAGCGGGGCCAGGGCCTCGGCGGCGGCGAGGGCGCCGGCCCGGTCGTGATAGCTCTGCGCGAACTGGCGCAGCGGCAGGAAATATTCCGGGGCCAGCAGCAGGACGAACAGCCCGGTGAACAGGGTCAGGTCCACCGCCGGGCCGTAGTCCAGGGCCCCGAACAGGGCGAAGCCGACATAGATTGCGACCATGCCGATGGCCACGGCGCTGAAGAACTCCATGACCGCCGAGGAGAGGAAGGCTACGCGCAGGGTGCGCATGGTCAGCCGGCGCTGCTGGTGGCTGCGTTCCACGACCTCTGCCTCGGTCGCGTCGAGTACGCGCGCCCGGCGCAGCCAGTCGAGGGCGCGGATGCGGTCGAGGAAATGGCCGGCGAGGCGGTCTTCCTCCTCCTGTTGCTGGCGATGGATCTGCTCCGCCCCCATGCCGACGATCGCCATGAAGGCCGGGATCAGCGGGGCGGCGAACAGGAGCAGTAGTCCAGCCAGCCAGTCGAGCCAGAACACGGTGATCAGAATGGCCAGCGGGATCAGGATCACCGCCTGCATGGCAGGCAGGTAGCGCGCGTAATAGCCAGTCAGATCCTCGCCGCGCGCCTGAAAGCGTTCGATCCACTCGCCGGTGGTGGCCTGCGTCGCGAGCCGCGCCGGACCTGTTTCACGCGCTCGACGCAACAGCTCGCTGCGCAGGCGGCCCTTGACATCGTGGGCCAGGCGCTGACCGGCCAGGTCGCGCAGGGCCTGGGCGGCGTAACGCAGCCCGATCAGCCCAAGCCCGCCCAGCAGTACCGCCGTCCAGTCCAGGCGATCGGGTTCGAACAGCGCCCGGTGAACGGCCAGGGCGATGATGCCGGCCACTCCGATTGTGGCACCCGCGGCGATCAGGGAACCCGCCGCGGATAGCCAAAGCCAGTGTCGATGGGGGTGAGCGCGCTGGCGCAGCCACTCCCTGGCAGTCGGCTTCATCGTGCGCGGACGAATGGGGTTCGGGCACGGTACAACCGGCGCGGCGAGCGCGCGACTGTCGACATGGGTCAGCGTCCCCCTAGCGCAGGTAGCGCCCGCGCAGCATGTTGAAGTACAGCGGCTTGATCATGTGCACCTTCAGGCGCCACCACATCCAGCTGGGTTCTCCCTGGTCGATGAAGCCGAAGGTGGGGACCTCCTCCAGGGTGTAGTCGAATTCCACTAGCGCGGCCTTGCCCACTTCGGTGATCAGCGGGCAGGAGGTGTAGCCGTCGAACTCGCGCGACGGCTCGCGATCCTGCAGCACATCCACCAGGTTGTCCGGCATCACTGCGCCGTGGGAGCGCACGGTCGATGCGGTCTTGCCGATGGCGGTGGCGACCACGTCACCGGCGCCGAAGACGTTCGGATAGCGCGCGTGCTGGAGCGTGCGGTCGTCGACCGCCAGCCAGCCGCCATCGGCCAGCGCGCCATCCTCCACGGCGAGACCGGCCTCGCGCACGAATTCGTGGGCCCGCATCGGTGGCGTGACATGCAGATAGTCGTAGTCGACCGTCTCCTCGTTGCCGTTCGTCCCGCGGAAGGTGGCTTGGCGGGCGTCAACATCGACCGCGGTCAGGAATCCATCCTGGTTCACGGCGATGTCGTGCTCGGAGTAGAGGTCACGCACCATCGTGTCGAAGCGCTGCACGCTGAACAACCTGTCGGCCCCGGTGTGATAGTGGAACTCGGTCCCGCCGCGCTGGCCGGCTCGCTCCAGCAGGCTGTTGGCGATCAACGCGGCCTTGATCGGCGCGCCGGCACACTTGATGGGGGTCCCGGGGATGGTGAAACGTGCCACGCCGCCGTTCTCGCCGAACGCCTGAATCTGCTCGTAGGCATCCCGCGCGGCCTCGGCGCTGGCATAGATGCTGGTCAGGCCGGTCCGGCCGATGTCCTCGCGGCGCAGGCCGTCGATCGCCTCGTAGTCCAGGTGCAGACCGGTGGCGACCACAAGGAAGTCGTAGTCCAGGCGTTCGCCATCGACCGTCTCGACCTGCTGCGAATCGGGGTCGATGGCGGCCACGCCGGAGCGAACCCAGTCCACCCCGCGCGGGATATACCGTTCGGTGCGCCGCTGAACCTCGCCGATCGAATAGACGCCGGAGGCGACCAGGGTCCAGCCGGGCTGGTAGTGATGGATCTCGCTTGGTTCGACCACCGTGATGCGTGCCCCGTCGAGCAGGCTGCGCAGGCGGGCGGCCATGGTGAGGCCGGCGGCGCCGCCGCCCAGCACGACGATACGAGCACGGGTCGAAACTGCCGCGCGCACCGGCGCAGCCTGCATGCCGGTGGCCGATGCCAGGCCCGCGGCCCCGGCGATCTTCAGGAAGTCGCGCCGCGACAGGCCGCTGCGTTCAAGGGCATCGGCGACCGCCTCGCTCGTGCGATTCGGGTGGGGATGCTCGTTCCGGTTTTCGCGCTGGGACATGCTGAATCTCCATGGTCCGGCACCGCGGTCCGGCGGTGCAGTCTTGGTCGGCAGGAAGATGCCTGCCTTGCCTCGGTTGCAAAGGTCTTACAAGTTGCATGCCAAGCCGCGAAAGCCGCGTGGGCGTGCCTGTTGCGGTGAAGGATGCCATTGCGGACTGCCAAATCTGGCGGGCGCTGGTGTTGGGCTGCCGGAAATGGCAGCTGTGAGACCCCACCGGGCATCCGGGATGCGTGGCTCCTCACGTCGCCGGGCGCTGCAGGGCGCATGTCGAGCGGGGTTCGGGCTGACTGGCACGGTACTTGTTAGGTGGCTGGTGATGCGCCCGGTCCGGCGCACCCCTCACAGTGGAGGATAGTCATGGAGCTCGACCCGATACTGCTATCGCGAATCCAGTTTGCATTCGTGGTTTCATTTCACGCCATCTTTCCGGTCTTCACGATCGGGCTGGCTTCGTTTATCGCCTTCCTCGAATTCCGCGCCTGGCAGACCGGCGAGGCGCTCTACACACAGATCTCGAAGTTCTGGATCAAGATCTTCGCGGTCGTGTTCGGGATGGGGGTGGTCTCCGGCCTGGTGATGTCGTTCCAGTTCGGGACCAACTGGAGCGCATTCTCCTATGCGACCGCCAACTTCCTCGGCCCGGTCCTTTCCTATGAGGTATTGACGGCCTTCTTCCTCGAGGCGGCCTTCCTCGGCGTGCTGCTGTTCGGCCGTGACCGGGTACCGCAGGGTGTGCATCTGTTCTCGGCGCTGATGGTGGCGCTGGGTACCTTCATCTCGTCGTTCTGGATCCTGGTCGCGAACAGCTGGATGCAGACGCCGGTGGGCTTCGAATTGCAGGACGGTGTCTTCCATGTGAGCTCCTGGATCGAGGCGATCTTCAACCCGAGCTTCTGGCCTCGATTCTTCCATATGGGCCTGGCCTCGCTGCTGACCGCGGGCTTCGTGGTCGCCGGCGTCTCGGCCTGGTACCTGCTGCGCGAGCGCGATGTGCTGGTCAATCGCAAGGCGCTGGGTACCACGATGTGGGTGCTGCTGCTGGCGGCGCCGGCCCAGCTGGTGGTGGGCGACATCCATGGCCTGAACAGCTTCGAGCATCAGCCGACCAAGGTCGCGGCGATGGAGGGCGTCTGGGAGACCGAACGCGGGGCGCCGTTGCTGCTGTTCGCGATCCCCGACGCGGCCAACGAGACCAACCACTTCGAGATCGGCATCCCGAAGATGGCCAGCCTGATCCTGACCCACGAGATGGACGGTGAGGTTCCCGGCCTGCTGGAGGTGCCCGCCGAGGAGCGCCCGCCGGTCGGGATCGTCTTCTGGTCGTTCCGCATCATGATCGCGATCGGCCTGGTGATGATTGTCTTTGCCCTGGCCGGGGCCTGGCTGCGCCTCCGACGCCGGATGTACGGCTCTCGGCGCTTCCTGAAGGGGCTGACGTGGATGATTCCGGCACCGTTTGTCGCGGTGCTGGCCGGCTGGTTCGTGACCGAGACCGGTCGTGCACCCTGGCTGGTCTACGGCGTGATGACCCACGCCGAGGGCGTCACCCCGGCGCTGACCGGTGGCATGGCCCTGTTCACGCTGATCGGCTACGTGCTGGTTTACGCGGCCGTATTCACCGCGGGCGTCTATTACCTGATCCGTATCGTGCAAAAGGGACCGGAGACCGCCGAGGTCCGGCACGCCCCGGCCCACGCGAAGCGGCCCCTGTCGGCGGCCGATACCTCGATCGACGATGCCGCCACCGGCGGTACAAGGAGCTGATCCATGGAAACCACGCTTGATATCACGCTGATCTGGGTGGTGATTATCGCCGTCGGCATCATCGCCTACGTGCTGATGGACGGGTTCGATCTGGGGGTCGGGATCCTGTTCCCGTTCGCCCCGGGCGAGACCTCGCGCGATGTGATGATGAACTCGGTCGCCCCGGTATGGGATGGCAACGAGACCTGGTTGATCCTCGGCGGGGCGGGGCTGCTGGCGGCCTTCCCGCTGGTGTACTCGGTGTTCCTGCCGGCGCTCTATATTGGCGTCTTTCTGATGCTGGCCGGGCTGATCTTCCGCGGGGTGGCGTTCGAGTTCCGCTTCAAGGCCAACAAGTCGAAAGGCCTGTGGAACGTGGCCTTTGCCGTGGGATCCGCGGTAGCCGCGTTTGCCCAGGGGGCCGTCGTGGGTGCCTATATTCAGGGCTTCGAGATGGAGGGATTGAGCTTCGCCGGCGGACCGCTGGACTGGCTGACGCCGTTTACCGTGCTGACCGGCATCGGGCTGCTGGCGGGCTATGCGCTGCTGGGCGCGACCTGGCTGATCGTCAAGACCGATGGTGAGACCCAGGCCTTTGCCTACCGCGTGGTGCCCGGTCTGCTGGCCCTGGTCCTGCTGGTGTTCGCGGCGGTGAGCCTGATTACGCCGTTGATCGACCCGAAGGTGATGGAACGCTGGATGGGTACCTGGCAGTACCTGTGGGTGCTTCCGGCGCTGGCACTGTTCTCCGCCTGGATACTGATCCGGGCGGTGCGGCGGCGTGACGAGGGGATCCCGTTCGTAGCGACCATCGCGCTGTTCATTACGACCTATCTGGGACTTTTGGTCAGCAAGTGGCCCTACGTGGTGCCGCCGGACTACACCTTTTGGGACGCGGCGTCGTCGCCCGATGCGCAGCTGTTTATCCTGGTTGGTGCGCTGTTCGTGATCCCGATCATCCTCGGGTACACCGCCTGGACGTACTGGGTCTTCCGCGGAAAGGTGACGCCCGAGACCGGGTACCACTAGGCGGGATCCGGAGAGACCGGCCGTGATGCCACTGAACGTACCTCGGTTGAGCGTGTCTATTGGGCAGAGTCATCGGAGGACCACCGCAGCGGCGCCTCCCCTGGATATCTGGCCCATGCGAGAAGACGTGACGATCAGGCGACTGGCGATTCCATGTGGCGACGAGACGGAGCTCTCGGCGATTCGACAGGTACTGGAGGCCTTTCGCGAGCCCTCGATCCTGCTGTCGCCCGATTACCGGATCCTGGCGGCCAATACGGCCTATCAGGAAGTCTATGGCACGGACGCCGATGGTTCCTCCCGCGCCTGCCATGAGGCGTCCCACGGCTATCAGCGGCCGTGCGACGAGGCCGGCGAGGCCTGCCCGCTGCAAGCGGCACTCGCCAGCCGACGCCGGGAGCGTGTCCTGCATGTGCATCACACGGCGCAGGGGCGTGAGCACGTGGACGTGGAGCTGACGCCGATCCTGGGACCGGGAGGCGAGGTCCGCTATTTCGTCGAGCGACTCCACCATCTGCCCGTGTCCAGCCCGCAGGACGGGGCCATCGGGCTGGTCGGGCGTTCGCGGGCGTTCAATACCATGCTGGGCATGATCAGTCGCGTCGCACCGAGCAATGCCTCGGCGCTGTTGCTGGGCGAGTCCGGTACCGGAAAGGAGCTGATTGCCCGGGCCATCCACGAAGAAAGCCCGCGCCGCGACAAGCCCTTTGTCGCGGTCGAGTGTTCCGGGCTGACCGAGTCCCTTTTCGAGAGCGAGTTGTTCGGCCACGAGAAGGGGGCCTTCACCGGGGCGGCCTCGGCCAAGGTCGGTCTGGTCGAGGCCGCGGCCGGCGGTACGCTGTTCCTGGATGAAGTGGGCGACATCCCGCTGGGGCAGCAGGTGAAGCTGTTGCGCCTGCTGGAGACACACGCCTACCGCCGGGTCGGGGGGATCGAGTCTCGGAGTGCGGATTTTCGACTGGTTTGCGCCACCCACCGGGATCTGGAGGCCATGGTGCGGAATGGCCAATTTCGCGAAGACCTGTTCTACCGGATCAATACCTTTCCGATCGAGGTGCCGCCACTGCGTCAGCGCAGCGGCGACCTCCCGCTGTTGGTCGCCGCCATGCTGGATCGCTCCGAGCAGGTGCCGCGGCCGACCATGGACCACGCCACGATGCGACTCCTGGAGGGGTATGCCTTTCCCGGTAACGTACGCGAGCTGCGCAACATCCTGGAACGCGCGGCCCTGCTGGCGGATGGTGGCCCGATTCGGCCGGAGCACCTGCCAGAGCCGGTGCGCCGGCAGGCCGCGCGCGCGGAGGCGGGTGCGGCCGGAGAGGGTTACGCGGAGTTGGTCCATCCGCGGGAACTGCGTCCTCTGGAAGAGATCGAGCGCGAATATCTGCGCCACGCCCTGGCGGTACACCAGGGTGATCGGCGGAGCCTCGCGCGCCGGCTGGGCCTGAGCGAGCGCAGCCTGTACCGGCGCTTGCGGGAACTGGATCGAGACGACTGACCGGGCGGTCGCTGGTACGGGTTCTGACGGGCCAACTGCGGCGAGTGTCCCCGTCTGCGCAGTATGCCGCGGTCGGAGAAACATGAATCGCAGCGTGATGCTGCAAGGCCCCAGGAGCTGCATAGCAACAACTCCCGAACACCAGAAGGGCCGCGCCCGGCCGGCCGGACCATAGTGATGTGATGCACCAGGAATCAGAAATACCGAATATTCCCAACCACCAACACGAGGTGAACTGATGAAAAAGACGACCATTGCACTGTCTCTCTCGGCCGCGCTGCTGGCCGCACCGCTCACGGCGGCAGCCGAGTCGCTTTCGTTTGGCGAGGAGCAGACCGTTCGCGCCATGGCGGGCGGCAATGTCGGACAGGCCATTGCGAGCATGATGGAGGCCGAGTCGCTGGCCGTGGTCAACAACCGTTCCGCGATCTGTGGCGCGCTGACCGGCGGTCTCGGGGCCGGGATGCTGGCCGCCAACCCGGAGGCCGGGTTCAGCATCGCGGGCATGGAAGGGCCCGAGGATGCCGCCGACGCAGTAGCGGCGATCGGTGACGCCGAGGTGACCTATCTCGCCTTTGGCGCCGGCGCCAGCCGTGACGACAACGTGGCCCTGGCCCACGCCCTGCTTGTCGAGCTCGCGAAGGCCGAGTGGGACGGCACGTTGATGCTGCATATCTCCACCTGGATGCAGCAGCAGGTACAGGCCGCGGCGGAGATGGACGAGGCGGTTGCCGAATACCTGACCGGGCGCCCGATGGTTGCCCTGATGCCCGACATGGAGGCCGGCGAGGCGGTGATGCTGCGCGTGTCCTTCGACGGCTCGGAATTCGCCACCGAGGAGATGGGGCGCCAGCCGATGCGCGACGACCTGGCCGAGCTCTTTCGCCGCATGTAGTGACGGGCGGGCCGCTCGGGGTGCCGTCTGCCCTTGTTGCGGACCGTCTTAGGTACCGGCTATCGCGGCCTTAGAGAATTAGTAATAGCTAATGAAAGGGGGGTGCGATACCTTGGTTTCCACGGGGAGCCGAGACGGCCCCGAAACTTGCAAACCATTGATTATCGAGAAAGGAGTACATCATGGCACTTCGACTGGGTGATACCGCCCCGAACTTCCAGATTGACACCACCAAGGGCAAGATCGATTTCCACGAGTGGATCGGCGATTCCTGGTGCTTCTTCTTCAGCCATCCGGCCGACTTCACGCCGGTGTGCACCACCGAGATGGGCCGCACTGCCCAGCTCGCGCAGCAGTTCGCGGAGCGCAACGTGAAGCCGCTGGGCCTGTCCACGGATACCGTCGACGAGCACAACAAGTGGATCGAGGACGTCAACGACACCCAGAACACCACGCTGGAGTTCCCGATCGTTGCCGACGCCGACAAGAAGATCTCCGAGCTCTACGAGATGATCCACCCGGGCGAGAGCGAGACCGCCGCGGTGCGTTCGGTCTACATTATCGACCCGAACAAGAAGATCCGGCTGATGATGACCTACCCGATGTCGGTGGGCCGCAACTTCGACGAGATCCTGCGTGTGATTGATGCACTGCAGATCGGTGACCAGCACGGTATCGCCACGCCGGCCGACTGGACCCCGGGTGATCGCGTGATCATCCCGCCGACGGTCAGCAACGAGGACGCGCAGAAGAAGTTCCCGCAGGGCTTCGAGGAGATCCGCTCCTACCTGCGCTACACCCAGGTCTGATCCCGATCCGGGGCTTTGGTGCCCGCCCGCCACCAGCGGGCGGGCACCGATCCCGCGACCTTTCCGAGGCCCCTTCATGGGGCCTTTTTTCGTTCGGGGCCCGGCGCGACCGTGTACGGTGGACCCTGCCGGCGACCGGTTGAATGTCAAGCGTCTGCGGTACATGCCGCCGTTGCGGCGGGCTGTGGAGAGGCAAGATCCAGTGGTCTCGCGCGACCTCCAGGGAGGCGACGGCGCCGCGAGGTCCTGGGCAACGAGTCGGTGGACGACCTCCAGGGAGACGCGCATGTGAAGCGGGACCGCGGAACCCTGTCCGACGGTGGCGAGTCCACCGGTTTGTATGGAGACCACAGGAGTTCGCGGGATGAGCAAGACGATATTGATGGTGGTGACGAGCCACGACGAGATCTCCCCTGGCAAGGCGACCGGGGTGTGGTTCGACGAGTTCGCGGTGCCCTATGACCGCTTCCGCAAGGCCGGCTTCGAGATCAAGGTGGCCAGTCCCAAGGGCGGGCCCGTTCCCCTGGACCCGAAGAGCCTGGAGGCAAGCCATCCCGGGGTGGCGGCCGTGGCGGCGCAGGAGGCGCTGGATGACACCATCCAGCTCGACGAGGGTATGCATCACGATGCCTATGCCGCGATCTTCTTCCCCGGCGGGCACGGGACGATGTTCGATCTGCCGGACAACCCGCACGTTCAGCGCCTGGTCGGTGAATTTCTGGAAAATGACAAGGTCGTGGGGGCGGTGTGTCACGGACCGGCCTGTCTGGTTGGCGCGATGCTTGCGGACGGCAGCCCGGCAGTAAAGGGGCGCAAGGTGGCTGCGTTCACCAACAGTGAGGAGAAGGCGGTGCAGCTTGATCGCGCGGTGCCCTTTCTGCTGCAGGATCGCCTCGCCGAGCTGGGCGGGGAGGTCGAAACCGCCGAGGACTGGGCCGACCATGTGGTGGTGGATGGCAAGCTGGTGACCGGGCAGAACCCGCAATCCAGCAAGAGCGTGGCGGACGCGATCGTACGGCTCGTTCGCGAATCCAGCTGACAACGCGGCCTGGAGCATACGGCCGGGGCCCACGGGCCCCGGCCGTCTTTATTTCTGTGACTTTGAACACGGTTCAAATATTGGCGCCAATTCGTTAGGGTGCGCGGATGGGAACCCAGCACCGCCGGCAGCGCGAGCGCGAGGCGCGCGAGACACTTTTTGTCGAAAAGGCCCACGAGCTGATCCGCTCGGAGGGCCTTTTGGCATTGCAGATGTCGCGTCTGGCGGCCGCCTGCGAGTACGCGACCGGCACGCTGTACCAGCATTTCAACTCCAAGGAAGATCTTCTGGCGGCCGTGGCGACCCGGACGACGCGCCAGCGCGCGGAGCTGTTCCGGCGCATTCCGGGGCTGGCGCTGGGAACCCGTTCACGAATGCTGGCGATGGTGCTGGCCGATATCGATTTCGTGCAGGCGAATCCGGACTACTATCGCCTGACCCAGTTCGTGACGACGGAGGTGATCTGGGCGAGCACATCGGAGGTGCGCCGGCAGGAGCTGCTGGAAGCCGCCAAGCCGATCAGCGAGGCCGTGACCGCGGTGGTGGCCGAGGCGCGGGCCAACAAGGACCTGCCGCCCGCGCAGGAGATGGGCGACGAGGAGATGGGGCTGGGCCCCTGGGCGCTGAACACCGGGATGCAGGCGCTTGCGAATGCCCAGGGGCTGCTGGATGCCTACGACATCCACCGCCCGTATGAGCACCTGATCCGCCACACCCATGCACTGCTGACCGGCTGGCGCTGGGAGCCGCGGATCGATCCGGACGAACCCTCGGTGGTGCGTGCCGAGACGGAGCGGGTGCGCGCGGCCCTGCGCGAGCGTGTACATGAATCAGCACTCCCCAAGGAAACCCGATGAGCAAGCGATTTTTCCTGATGCTGCTGGGCGTGGCGGTCGTCCTGGGCGGCATCTTCGGCTTCAAGGCCTTCGTCGACCAGCAGATCGCGGAGTACTTCGACGAGATGCCGGAGCCGACGGCAACGATCAACGCGGCAACGGTGGAGACCGATCGCTGGGCCCCGCAGCTGCGTGCGGTGGGGGATCTGGAGGCGGTGCAGGGGGCCACCCTGAGCTTCGAGGCGCAGGGCATTGTCGATCGCATCCATTTCGCCAACGGGGCTTTCGCGGAGGCCGGCGAGACACTGGTCGAGCTCGATACCGAACTGGACGAGGCAGAGCTGGAAAGTCTGCGCGCCGAGGCGCAGCTGGCGGCGCGCGAGCTGGAACGTGCGCGGGGTCTGGTGCAGCGCAACGACATCTCCGACTCGGAGTTCCAGCGCCGTGCGACCGAGGCACAACAGGCCGAGGCGGCGGTCAAGGCACAGGATGCCCGTATTCGCCAGAAGCGTCTGCGTGCGCCCTTTGACGGGCAGCTGGGCATTCGTCAGGTCAACGAGGGCCAGTTCGTCGGGCCGGGCGATCCGATCGTGGTGCTGGAGGCGCTGGACCCGCTGTATGTGAATTTCACGCTGCCCGAGCGTCGGCTGGCGAATGTCGAACTGGGTCAGGAGGTCGAGGTGACCGTGGATGCCTACGGCGAGACCTTCGAGGGGCAGATCACTGCGATCGAACCACGCGTACGCGCGGCCTCCCGCATGTTCAGGGTACAGGCGATGATTCCGAACGAGGACCATCGGCTGCGCCCAGGCCAGTTCGCCCGGGTCACGCTGCAGCGTGGCGAGCCGGAGGAGGGCCTGGTGGTCCCGCAGACGGCGATTCGCTTCGCGCCCTGGGGCAATTCGGTGTTCGTGATCTTTGAAGACGATGACGGCGACAAGCGCGTGGAACAGCGCCTGGTGGAGATCGGCGAGCGCCGGGGTGACCTTGTGCGCGTTGTGGGTGGCCTGGAAGAGGGCGACGAGATCGCGGTCAGTGGCCTGCTCAAGCTGCAGAACGAGACCCCCGTGAAGATCACGGAGGATGCCCAGCCGGATGCCGAACGCGATCCGCGGCCGACCAATCGCTGAGCGGGCCCGCGACGATGCGCTTCACCGATATCTTCATCCAGAAGCCCGTGCTGGCCACTGTGGTCAGCCTGTTCATCCTGCTGTTCGGGGTGCGGGCGGTGTTCGACCTGAACGTGCGTCAGTTCCCCGAAGTACAGAACGCGGTGGTCACGGTCAGCACCGCCTATATCGGCGCGGATGCGGACCTGGTGCAGGGATTCATTACCACGCCGATGGAAAGCGAGATCGCCGAGGCGGAGGGGATCGACTACATCGTATCCAGCAGCCTGCCGGGGATGAGCACGGTGCAGGCGTTCCTGGAGCTGGATTATGACCCGAACGAGGCGCTGACGCAGATCTCCGCCCAGGTGGACAAGATTCGCAGCGATCTGCCTTCGGAGGCCGAGGACCCGGTCGTGGACCTGTCGGTGGGTGACGATGTCGCGGCGATGTACCTGTCGTTCTATTCCGATCGGCTGTCCAACAACCAGACCACCGACTACCTGATCCGCGAGGTGCAGCCGGAACTGGCCACCGTGAACGGTGTGCAGAGGGCCGAGATCCTCGGTGACCAGAGCTTTGCGATGCGTGCCTGGCTGGATGCCGACCGCATGGCGGCCTACGGCGTGACCGGACGCGATGTCCGGTCGGCGCTGGAGGGCAACAATGTCCTCTCCGCGGTGGGGCAGACCAAGGGCTCGATGGTGAGCCTGGACCTGACCGCGGATACCGACCTGCAGACCCCGGAGGCCTTCGAGGAACTGATCCTGTTCGAGCAGGATGGCGACCTGGTGCGCCTGGGCGATATCGCCGAGGTGGAACTGGGCTCGGAGAACTACGACACCTCGGTGCGCTTCAATGGCGAGGCGGCGACTTTCATCGGCATCGAACTGGCGCCGGATGCCAATGCCCTGGAGGTGATCGCCGAGGTCCGCGAGATCTTCGACGAGCGCATCGAGCCGCGCCTGCCCTCGGGGCTGGAGGGCGAGATTGTTTACGACTCCACCGATTACATCGAGAGTGCGATCGACGAGGTGCTGACGACGATCGCGCTGGCGCTGTTGATCGTGCTGGTGGTGATCTATCTGTTCCTCGGATCGTTGCGCAGTGTGCTGATCCCGGCGGTGGCGGTGCCGCTGTCCCTGATTGGGACCTTCATGCTGATGCTGCTGATGGGGTTCTCGCTGAACCTGCTGACCCTGCTGGCGATGGTGCTGGCGATCGGCATTGTGGTCGATGACGCGATCATCATGCTGGAGAACATCTCGCGGCATATCGAGGAGGGCATGTCGCGCATGGATGCGGCGCTCCGGGGCGCGCGCGAACTCGCCTGGCCGATTGTCGCGATGTCGACCACCCTGGTGGCGGTCTTCCTGCCGCTGGGCTTCATCGGGGGGCTGACCGGTACGCTATTTATCGAGTTCGCGTTCACCCTTGCGGCGACGGTTGTGATCTCGGGGATTGTTGCGATCACGCTGTCGCCGATGATGTGCTCGAAAATCCTGCGCGATGGTGCGGTGGAGCGACGCGGGCGCATCGAGTCGTGGCTGGACGCGCGCTTCGACAGCCTGCGCGAGCGCTATCGCCGGCGGCTGCACGGGGCGCTGAACGACCGTTTCACCATTGCCGTGTTCGGCGCCATCGTACTGGTGTCCTGCTACTTCCTGTTCGTGACCTCGCAGACCGAGCTCGAGCCACAGGAGGACCAGGGTTTCGCCTTCTCGATCATGGAGGGCGATGCCTACATGGGGATCGACTATCTGGAGCGCAACACCGCGCTGACCGACGGCTTCTTCGACCGCATCCCCGAGCTCGACAACATCTTTATCGTGAACGGCTTTGGCGGCGGGCCCGGCATGGCCGGGGCGACCAACCAGGCCCTGGGTGGCTTTGTGATGTCGCCCTGGGATCAGCGCGAGCGCTCGACCGCGAAGATCCTCGAAGAGGACCTCCAGCCGGCACTGGAGGGGCTGCCGGCCCTGGAGGTGTTCGCGATTCAGCCGCCGCAGCTGCCCACCCCGGGGCAGGGTGCACCGGTCAGTGTGGTGTTCGGCTCCACCAGCTCGTTCGAGGAGCTGAACGAACTGAGCGAGGAGATCAAGGACCGTGCAATGGCCACGGGCCGTTTCATATTTCTGGATACCGATCTCAACTTCGACCAGCCACGGGTCGATCTGAAGATCGACCGCGAGCGTGCCTCGCAGCTTGGCATCGACATGGCGACGCTCAATGCCGACCTGGCGACCTATCTCTCCGGTGGGTTCGCCGGACGGTTTGCGATGGAGAACCGCAGCTACCGCGTGATCCCGCAGGTCCAGCGTTCCGACCGCCTGACGCCGGAGCAGCTGGAAGAGCTGTACACGCGCACTGCGGACGGCGAGCCGATACCGTTGTCCAGTATCGTGACGCTGGAGGAGACGGTCACGCCGCGCCAGCTCAACCGCTTCCAGCAGTTGAACGCGGTGACCCTGCAGGGGGTGCCACGGCCCGGCGTCACGCTCGGGGAGGCGCTGGACATCATCGACCGGATTGCCGCCGAGGTGCTGCCGCCCGATGTGAACGTGGACTACGCCGGCGAGTCGCGGCAGCTGAAGGCCGAGGGTGGGGATCTGGTCGTCACGTTCTTCTTCGCGCTGGTCGTGATCTTCCTGGTGCTGGCCGCGCAGTTCGAGTCGTTCCGTGATCCCTTGATCATTCTGACCACGGTGCCGATGTCGATCGCCGGCGCCCTGATCTTCATCAGCCTGGGTGTGACCTCGCTGAACATCTATACACAGGTGGGGCTGCTGACCCTGATCGGCCTGATCGCCAAGCACGGCATCCTGATCGTGGAGTTCGCCAACCAGTTGCAGCGTCAGGGGCGTCCGCTGCGCGATGCGATCGAGGAGGCGGCCAGCCTGCGTCTGCGGCCGATCCTGATGACGACCACGGCGACCGTGGTGGCGATGGTGCCGCTGTTGCTGGCCACCGGTGCTGGTGCCGGCTCGCGCTTCGCGATGGGGCTGGTGATTGCGGCGGGCATGGCGATCGGCACGCTCTTCACGCTGTTCGTGGTGCCGGCCATCTATACCTACGTCGCGCGCGATCACTACGCCGACACGCTGAGGGCGCAGGAGACCGACGCGGCCCAGGCCTGATCCTTGCCGTCCAGGCCTCACGTGCCCGGATGAGCGGCCCCGATCCAGGCGCCGACCAAAAGGCATGCATTGCCTGCGGTCATGGACTACAATCAGCCACCGCATTCCCTGCTTCGGTCGCCGTGCAGGCACCGAGCGCTGATGCGAACCGAACCCCTATGCCGCTGCGCGGAGTATTGCGGAGCGGTCTTTCTATAAACGAACGTCTATTGGTCGTATCTAGATTATTTATTTGTTATTAGCAGTGCACCTTCCTAATCTAGGCGACCGTCACGATTAACCAACGCGTAGGAGAAAGCCACATGGCCGCCAAGAAGTACTCCGCGGGCGTCAAGGATTACCGCGAAACCTACTGGATGCCGGAATACATGCCGCTGGATACCGATCTGCTGGCATGTTTCAAGATCACCCCGCAGCCGGGCATCGACCGCGAAGAAGCCGCGGCTGCCGTGGCCGCCGAGTCTTCGACCGGTACCTGGACCACGGTGTGGACCGACCTCCTGACCGACATGGACTACTACAAGGGTCGGGCGTACATGATCGAGGACGTCCCGGGTGACGACGAGTCCTTCTACGCGTTCATCGCCTACCCGATCGACCTGTTTGAAGAAGGCTCGATGGTGAACGTGTTCACCTCGCTGGTTGGTAACGTGTTCGGCTTCAAGGCCATCCGTGCCCTGCGTCTGGAAGACGTGCGCTTCCCGATCGCCTACGTGAAGACCTGCGGTGGTCCGCCCTCCGGTATCCAGGTCGAGCGTGACCGCCTGAACAAGTACGGTCGTCCGATGCTGGGCTGCACCATCAAGCCGAAGCTGGGTCTGTCCGCGAAGAACTACGGCCGTGCCGTGTACGAGTGCCTGCGTGGCGGCCTCGACTTCACCAAGGACGACGAGAACATCAACTCGCAGCCGTTCATGCGCTGGCGTGACCGCTTCGAGTTCGTGCAGGAAGCGACCGAAAAGGCCGAAGCCGAAACGGGCGAGCGCAAGGGTCACTACCTGAACGTCACCGCGCCGACCCCGGAAGAGATGTACAAGCGTGCCGAGTTCGCCAAGGAAATTGGCGCGCCGATCATCATGCACGACTACATCACCGGCGGCTTCTGCGCCAACACGGGTCTGGCCAACTGGTGCCGCGACAACGGCGTGCTGCTGCACATCCACCGTGCGATGCACGCGGTGCTCGACCGTCATCCGAAGCACGGTATCCACTTCCGTGTGCTGGCGAAGATCCTGCGCCTGTCCGGTGGGGATCACCTGCACACCGGTACCGTGGTCGGCAAGCTGGAAGGCGACCGTGCCGCGACCCTGGGCTGGATCGACCTGCTGCGTGAATCCTTCATCCCGGAAGACCGCTCGCGTGGCATCTTCTTCGATCAGGACTGGGGTTCCATGCCGGGCGTGTTCGCCGTGGCCTCCGGTGGTATCCACGTCTGGCACATGCCGGCCCTGGTCTCCATCTTCGGCGACGACTCCGTGCTGCAGTTCGGTGGCGGTACGCTGGGCCATCCGTGGGGCAACGCCCCGGGTGCGGCGGCCAACCGCGTCGCGCTGGAAGCCTGTGTCCAGGCGCGTAACGAAGGTCGGGACATCGAGCGCGAAGGCAAGGAGATCCTGACTCAGGCGGCGCAGCACAGCCCCGAACTCAAGATCGCCATGGAAACGTGGAAAGAGATCAAGTTCGAGTTCGACACCGTCGACAAGCTGGATACCCAGCACAAGTGATCGTCCGAGCACGGGCGGCGCTAGCGCGTCGCCCGTGCCCAGAAAGAACCAGAGCACAGGATTACCGACATGTCTGATATCCAGAACTTCAAGCAGTCGCAGAAGTACGAGACCTTCTCCTACCTGCCGGAGATGAATGCCGACCAGGTGCGCAAGCAGATCGAATACTGCCTCGCGCAGGGCTGGAACCCGGCGATCGAGTTCAGCGAGAAGGAAAATTCCATGTCCCATTACTGGTACATGTGGAAGCTGCCGTTCTTCGGCGAGCAGTCCGTGGAAGCGGTGCTGTCCGAGATCGAAGAATGCCGCCGCTCCAACCCGGGCATGATGGTGCGCTTCATTGCGTACGATAACTACGCCCAGAGCCAGGGCATGGCCTTCGTGGTCGACCGCGGTCGCTAGGACCCCGGTTCGGTGGTGGCCGGGTGCGTGTGGCACCCGGCCTGTCCATCAAGCGTTATTACCGTTGCTGCCGCCAACTGTAAGGAAGTGCCATGAGTAATCCGACATCCGCGTCTGAAGGTCTCTCGGGTCGCGAACTCGCCCGGGAACGGCGCAAGGCCATGTCTCGTAATGGCAAGGCCGCCGTGAAGTCGACCGGCCAAAACAAGGGATCGCGTTCCGCCGCGGCCGCGCAAAAGGCGCGCCAGGCCGAGCGTGCTTCCGCACCGGCCCCCCAGGCGCGGGAGCCGGAATCGCACTCCAGCGAATCTCAGCCGTCGCCCTCGTTCGAGGTCGACAGCAGCGCCCGTGAGCGCCGCCCGGAACCGGGCGCGCACGCCGGCGCCTCGAACGGCCGCCAGGCTGCCCTCGAGCGTCGCCAGAAAATGGCGCGCCAGGGCAAGAAGGCGGTCGGTCGTTCCAACACCCGTGCCCGCGCACTCGGCGGTCTGGCTCGCGGCGGCGCCGACCGCTCGCGTCAGCTCGAGGCGCTGTCGCAGAGCCAGGGCATGGAGATCGACTGTTCCCACATGAGCGGTCGCGAGATCTGCCGTCTGCGCCGGCAGGCGCTGGCGACTGAGGGCAAGAAGGCCATGGCCGCGGAGCCGCGCCGGGAAGACCTGCTGAAAGGGCAGGGCTCCTTCTCGGAAGACGCACAGGAAGAGAAGCAGGGCTGTGGCTGTGGCTGCAAGGGCGAGAAGTCCGAGCGCGACGATGGCTACAGCGCGGACTCCAGCGATCGCGACACTGTGGTGGAAAGCGGTCTCGACACGCTTTGCGAGAAGGTGGAGTCCGGCGGCGAGGCGGCGGGTCCTCACCCGATGATTTCCGAGGTCCGTGCGATCTGCATGGCCCGTCGCGAGGCGATGGCCCAAAACGGCAAGCGAGCAACCAAGCGCCGCTTCAACGGCTCGAAGGGTCGCGGTGCCATGCCGCAGGAAGGTGCCTGGAAGGCCGCGAAGCGCAAGGGCATGTCCACCCGCGAGGTGGCACGCCAGCGTCGCGAAGAACTGTGCACCATTGGTCGCGGTTCCTCGGATCCGGGACGTCCCTGTGGACGCCCGCGCCACCAGGCAAGCGAGGCCCCGCCGAAGGTGGAAGAAGGCACGACGCTTGCGGGCGGCCACGTCAGTGGGACCCAGGTCGAGAGTACCCGAAGCGTGACCGGCGCCGAAGCGGGCAGCTGTTCGAACATTACGGGTACCGAGTACCTCGGGCTGGAACACTACGAGCGCTACTGCAACGTGCGCCCGAATGCCAATCCGGCCAAGGTCGGCCACTCCCATACCAGCCGTGGCCAGGAGGTCAGTGGTACGGAGGTCGGCCGTTCGGCGCGAGTGACGGGTGACGAGTCCGGTTCCTGCGAGGCGATCACCGGGACCGAGTATCTCAGCAGCGAGCAGTACGAAGGCTTCTGCGGGACTCGCGCGCCGTCGACCAAGCCGCGCACCAGCGTGATGATGACCAGCCACGGCGAGGGTGTCTCCGGCACCAGTGTCGGCCGCAGCCCGCGTGTAACCGGTGACGAGTCCGGCTCCTGCCGCGACATTACCGGTACCGAATACCTGAACACGCAGGCCAGCGAGGTGCCCTGCAGCGCGGGAAAGTCCAACGGAGCGCCGATGAAGGTCGGCGTCATGCACACGCTTCGCGGTCGTGAACTGACCGGGACCGAAGTCGGGCGCTCCTCGCGAGTCACGGGCGACGAATACGGCAGCTGCAAGCCGGTCACCGGGACCGAATACATCGGTACGGAACAGTTCAAGGGCATGTGCGGTACGCGCCCGGAGCCGACGCCGGCCAAGGTGCAGGAGCTGCACACGATGGAAGACCAGAGCGTGACGGGTACGGCCGTGGGTCGCAGCCCGAAGGTGACCGGTGACGAGTCCGGATCCTGCCGGCCGCTGACGGGTACGCCGTACTATAACCAGGCGGATTTCGGCGACCTCTGCGATCGTCCGGCCGCCGGCGGTGTGCCCAAGGTCGGGGTGATGCACACGCTGCGGGGCCGGGAAGTCTCCGGCACGCAGGTCGAGAGCTCGCTGCGCGTGACGGGTGATGAATACGGCGGCTGCAAGCCGATCACTGGAACGGAATATGTCGGCTCCGAGCATTACGACGCCTTCTGTGGCACCCGTCCGCAGGCCGGTCCGGAGAAGGTCTCCGTGAGCCGCACCTGGAATCAGCAGAACGTCTCCGGCAGCGCCGTGGGTCGGTCGGCCCGAGTGACGGGCGACGAATACGGTGCGTGCAAGCCGGTTTCGGGTACGCCGTATATCGGTGCTGACCAGTACGACGCCTATTGCGATCCGCGGGACGCCCAGACGGCGCAGACCCGAGTGGCCGAGCGCCACGCGACGCCCGCGCATCCGGTCTCCGGCAGCCAGCCGGGTTATGACGAGCGGGTGACCGGCACTGAACGCGGAGCATGCCAGGACGTCTCGGGTGCACCCTATGTTGGCGCCAACGAGTTCGCTGCGACCTGTCCGACGGCGGCGAGCAGCCTGCATCCGCGGCTGCGTCCGGAAGGGCAGGCCGCCGTGGCCGCGCCGGTCGCCGAAGTGCCGGCCCACGAGATGCCCAACGCCGGGTTCAGTGTGCAGAGTCCGGCCCGCGAGGCCTGGGCGCGCCGCGAACGCCGCGTAACCGGGACCGCCTATGGCGCGTCGGGTGGTATTACCGGCCCGATCAACAAGGCCACGGGCCTGGTGTCGGGTACGGAAGAGTTCCGCTATCAGCCGGATCGCCACCAACCGGTGCCGGCCCAGGCCGAAGAGGCCCCGAAGACGGGTGCCGAGCGCGTGACCGTCAACGGGAGCAGTAACGGGGTGACGATCACTGGCGATGACTGGGGCCGTGGCAACAGCGTGACGGGTACTGAAGGGTTCTCCACGCGCCGGAATGCGACGCAGAAGGGCAACCCGCGGGGCGAGGGCCGGAGCGCCTATGTCAACCGCGAGCTGGAGCGCAAGGAAGTGCCAATGAGCAAGATCACCGGTTCCTCCGGGAACAGCGGCAGCGGCTCTCTGGTAACCCTGTCCGGCGGTGCCCGCGGCTAAGCGGCGAGTAAGGAGGCAATACGACCACGATGGTGCGCCGAGGCCGCCGCAAGACTTCTCCGTTTGGCACGCGCTACGCGACGCCGCGGGGAAGTGCCGTCCGGTCGCCGGCAACGCCAGGGTCGAGCACGGGTACCGCGCAGCCTCTGGTGAGCGCGGTGCCGCCCAAGGCAAAGGCCCCGGTGGAACCGACCGTGCTGAAACCCGGGCATCCGCTCGCGGATGTCGCCGACAACGAACGGCTGTACGCGTTCGAGAGCGGTTTTCGCGATCGGTTTGCGAATCTGGTGCCGGTACTGAAAGAGGTCCACGCGCTGCAGCACGAGCGGGACTTCGAGGAAAAGGCGCAACGGATTGTCGAGGACAACCTCGGGTATCGGTTGCCGGAACGCGTCCTGGAGGATGCGTGGATCAATGATCTGGATACGCGCGAACTGTACCTGCACGGCACGTTCGAGCTGTTCGATCAACTGGTCAACGAATACTGGGCGGGTCGGGATGACCTGGTGGACGAGGCGGAACGCGCGATTGCGTATTTCCTCGACTGCGACTTCCACGAAGTGGACATCTCGCCCTGTTCCGACGGGCGGCTGTTGAGCCTGCGGCGCTTTATTCTGCGCCTGCCGGACCTGGCCGTTCGGGTAAAGAGTTATGCCGGGGCGCAGTTCGACATCGAAGAGGATGTGCGCCACTGGACGAAACGCGAGCTGTTGCGGTTTCGCGAGGGGCGGCCGACCACGGCGGATGTGCCGAGTCGGTACCTGAAGATCGCGGCGTATCACTACAGCAGTGCGGACCCGCATCACCAGGGGTGTGCGGCGCACGGCAACAGCGAACGGGATGCAGCGGATGCCGCGCTGCGGCAGCTGCGGGCGTTTCGTCAGGCGATCGAGAACACCTACTGCTGTGGGGCCTCGGTCGACACGCTGCTGATCGGTGTGGATACGGATACGGATGCGGTGAAGATCCATATCCCGGACGCGGATACGCGGATGAGTCTGTACCGCTTCGTGGACAGCGCGAAGGTGTATCGGGAGACGCAGGACCTGAATGGCCGTGACGCAGAGCTGCGCGTCTATCAGGCGATCCAGGACGCGATCCACCAGCAGGGCTGGGGACACGGCAACGGGGGACCGCACGAGGGGATGCTTCGGCTAATCTCGCGGCTGCTGCTGAATAATATTTCGCAGCTCGATTACGTGGCGCGCTACCACAACGGGCATTACGCCGACGTGGGCCACCGCGAGCGGGTGATCATCGTCGGCCAGGAAGTCGAGGAGATGCAGGTACGCAACTTTGCCTACTTCGCGCATCTGGAGACGATGGAAGAGGGCGCCCACGGGATGGACGTGGGGGTGAACAAGATCTTTCGGCAGCTGAATGTCGAGCGGGGTCTGCCGGTACCGGTGGTGATCCATTACCGCTACGACCGCAAGGTGCCGGGGTCGCGCGAGCGGGTCGAGGCGCGCTGCCGGCGGATTCGCGACCAGATCATGGCGCGCTACCGCGAACTGGCCGAAAAGGGCCTGATCGGGTGCCACATGGTGATTCGCGACAAGCGCAGCGGCAGCCAGCTGGAACCGCTCGCCGGTTGAGCTAACGGGACACGGAATGAAGATCTGCAAGGTAGAGAAGACGCTGGTTTCGACCAACCGGATCCGGGATCTGGGCCACCGTCCCTTGCTGGTGGTGCAGGAGAAGGCCGGCGGGCCGCGCACGGTAGCGGTGGACGCGGTCGGCTGTGTCCCCGGGGACTGGGTGATCGTGGTGGGTTCGTCCGCCGCACGCGAGGCCGCGGGGAGCAAGGAATACCCCAGTGATGCGACGATCGTAGGGATCATCGACTACTGGGAGGAGCAGTAGCTCCATGGAAATTATGCAGGTGCAGGACGAACTGGTGGTGACCCGTCGCGTGGACGGACTCAAGACCATGTCGCTGCGCGTGCTGGTGGATCAGAAGGGCGCGCTCAGCGTGGCCGTGGATCCGGTCGGTGCACACCCGGGTAACTGGGTGTTCACGATCTCTGGATCGGCCGCGCGCTACGCGCTCGATGACCCCAAGGTGACAACCGATCTGACGATCGGCGGCATCATCGACCACTGGGACGATGGTGGCAGAAAGACGGAAGGGTCGAAGGACATGGCTGGACAAGACCAGGCCGATGCACAGCGCTCTGCTAGTACCCACAAGGCGGCTTGAGCGTCATTTTAATTGGAAAAACTGTAACTCCAGGAGAAAGAGAAATGGCAACTGAACGTTTTGGTGTGGCGCTGGGCATGATTGAAACCCGCGGTCTGGTGCCGGCGATCGAAGCCGCCGATGCGATGACCAAGGCCTCGGAAGTACGCCTGATCGGTCGTCAGTTCGTCGGCGGCGGCTACGTGACCGTTCTGGTGCGTGGCGAGACCGGTGCCGTGAACGCCGCCGTGCGTGCCGGTGCGGATTCCTGCGAGCGTGTGGGCGACGGCCTGGTGGCTGCGCACATCATTGCCCGCGTGCATTCGGAAGTGGAAAGCATCCTGCCCGAGCAGGTTGAAAAGTAATTCATCAGTAACGCTTGATAGGAGTTGAGTAATGGCTAGCGAAAACTTTGGTGTGGCCCTCGGCATGATCGAGACCCGTGGTCTGGTGCCGGCGATTGAAGCCGCCGATGCGATGACCAAGGCCTCGGAAGTGCGCCTGATCGGTCGTCAGTTCGTCGGTGGCGGTTACGTGACCGTTCTGGTGCGTGGCGAGACCGGTGCCGTGAACGCTGCGGTGCGTGCCGGCGCGGATTCCTGCGAGCGTGTGGGCGACGGCCTGGTGGCTGCGCACATCATTGCCCGTGTGCATTCCGAGGTGGAAAACATCCTCCCGGAAAAGCCGTAAGTCCCTACCGGGGATGAACGCCGCCGCGGCCGATCGGCCCGGCGGCCCGTTTGTAAAAGAGGTTAGCAATGGCGAGCGAAATTTCTGGTGTGGCCCTGGGCATGATCGAGACCCGCGGTCTGGTGCCGGCAATTGAAGCGGCGGATGCGATGACCAAGGCCTCGGAAGTGCGCCTGATCGGTCGTCAGTTCGTCGGTGGCGGTTACGTGACCGTTCTGGTGCGCGGCGAGACCGGTGCCGTGAATGCGGCGGTGCGTGCCGGTGCGGATTCCTGCGAGCGTGTGGGTGACGGCCTGGTGGCTGCGCACATTATTGCCCGCGTCCACTCCGAAGTGGAAAGCATCCTGCCGAAGGCCCCGACTGCCGACGGCTCGGCCAGCTGAGGCAGCCTCGATGGCGGATCCGCGGATCGTGGGTTACCTGAACCGGGCGGTGGCGCATGAGCTGTCCGCGGTTCAGCAGTATCTGGCCCAGGCGCGATTGACCGCAATGTGGGGCATGCGCGATGTCAGCGAATGCCTGCGGCGGGACGCCCAGGAGGAACTGGACCATGCGGATCGATTCATGACCCGCATGTTTCACCATGGGGTGGCCCCGAACGGGAGCCAGCTGGCACCCGTGCGGCTGGGACGCTCGATGGCCGAGTTGCTGGAACGCAACCGCGAGCTGGAGATGGAGGCCGTGCGCCTGTATGACGAGGCGGCGGTGTACTGTCGGCGCGTGGGTGCCGCGGGGGACGCCGAGCTGTTCGAGAGCATCCTGGAGGATGAGCTTGAGCATGTACGGGAGATCGACGCACAGGATGCGGCCGTTCGTTAAGGACGTGCCGGTCCAACGTTCTGGAGTAGTACATGGCGGATAGCGATCTCGTGGTGCCGGCCGGCTGGGAGCCGGGCAAGGGCTCCTCGGCGACCATCAGCAAGCAGTTCACCTTTGACCGTTACGGCATCACTCGCGAGTTTCTCGATCGGGTGGCCGAGCTGTCGGAGGAGGATGGCTATCATCCCAATATCAGTTTCGGTACGACGTATGTGAACATCACCATTGATGCGCGCGACGGCGACCGGATTGGCGAGGCGGATCAGCGTTTCGCGCAAGAGGTGGATCGGCTGGCCAGCGAAACGACTGGTTGACCGACCATCACGTCAGAGTCCACGAGCCGGACCCGTCCGGTTCCTGGCCCTAGGAGGCTGATACGTGGGTTCCCGGGTATTCGCGGTAGTCAATCAGAAAGGGGGTACTGGCAAGACCACCCTCTCCATGAACCTCGCCGCCGGTCTGGCGCGCCGAGGGCGTACCCTGGTGGTCGATGCGGATCCGCAGGCGTCGGCCGGCCAGTGGGCACGGATGTCCTCGGACGAGCGTCCGTTTCCCGCCTCCGTGTTCGCGGTCGCAGGTCCGCTGGACCGCGAACTCAAGGCGCTTCGCAAGGATTACGATCACATCGTGGTGGACTGTCCGCCGACCCTGGAGGGCGGGGCGGTCACGGCTGCCCTCGCCGGCTCGGATGTGGTGCTGATCCCCGTTCTGCCATCCCCCGTCGATCTTTGGGGCAGCGTCCGGATGGGCCGCGGTCTGGAGGAGGCGCAGATGAAGAACCGGTCGCTGCGCCCCTATATCGTGGTCAATCAGCTCGAGGTCCGCAGTGCGCTGTCGCGCGCGATGAAGCATGCACTGATGGAGATCGACATACCCGCGCTGGAACAATCGCTCCGGCGGCGGGCCATCTATCGGCGTTCCGCGCTGGAAGGCTGTTCCGTGTACGACCTGGGCAAACCGGGCGAACCGGCGGCGGCCGAGATCGAAGCCATCATCGAGGAGGTGTCGCAATGAGCAATCTGCAAGACAAGCTGGCGGCCGGCGTGCGCAGCGCCCGCGAAGACCAGGACAAGGACAGCAACACCGCGGCGGACAACGCGCCGAAGAAGGACACCAGCGCGACGCCCGCGAGCACGCAACCACATCAGGCAGCGAGCACCAAGGCGGCCGCAACCAAGAAGGCCGCTACGCCCAAGGGGACAGCCCGCAAGACGGCAACCCGCAAGGGGTCTGCGACCAAGCGGAAGGCCCCGGCCAAGAAGCCGGCCGCACAGTCCACACGCAAGACGTCGGCCACGAAGTCCAGCGGCTCGGCCGCGAGCCGGCGCGGCGGCGCACCCGAACTGGATCCGGGCAAGGCGAAGGCGACGGCCGACGAACCGTGGAAGAACCTGCACCCGAATCGTATCTGGCCGGACTGAGCCACGGCGTTTCGGGGCCGGGGCTGGGCGGGGTGCAGATCATCCCGCCCCCCGGCCTTTTTGATTGAGGAGTCTGGGCAATGCAAGACGATCTGCGCGATCACCTGATCACGGACGAGCCGTACTACCAGCCGGTCGCGGACGAGATCGAGCTGTACGAGGCGGCGTACTCGGTGCGCATGCCGATGATGCTGAAAGGGCCGACGGGCTGCGGGAAGACCCGCTTCGTCGAGCACATGGCCTGGAAGCTCGGCAAGCCCCTGATCACTGTAGCGTGTAACGAGGACATGACGGCTTCCGATCTGGTCGGCCGTTATCTGCTCGATGCCGACGGTACGCGCTGGCAGGACGGTCCGCTGACCCTGGCGGCGCGCCACGGGGCGATCTGCTATCTCGACGAGATCGTGGAGGCCCGCCAGGACACCACGGTGGTGATCCACCCGCTGACCGACAACCGCCGCGTGCTGCCGCTGGAGAAGAAGGGTGAGATGGTCCAGGCCCATGCGGACTTCCAGGTCGTCATATCGTACAACCCCGGCTACCAGAGCCTGATGAAGGATCTGAAGCAGTCGACCAAGCAGCGCTTCGGCGCGCTCGATTTCGACTACCCCGATCACGAGACCGAGGCGAAGATCGTCGCCCACGAGGGCAAGATCAACGAGGAGATGGCCGGCAAGCTGGTCAGTGTGGCCGAGCGGGCGCGGAACCTGAAGGGTCATGGCCTGGACGAGGGCATCTCCACCCGCATGCTGGTCTACGCCGCCTCTCTGATTGCCAAGGGTGTGGAGCCGCTGGGTGCCTGCCGCATGGCCCTGGTGCGGCCGATCACCGACGATCCGGACATGCGCGACGCGCTGGATTCGGCCGTCACCACGTTCTTCTAGCGCAGCTCGGGGCGCCCAACCCATGAGCATCCATCTGGAGGACTACCAGGACCTCCTCGACGATCTGGGGAACCACGCCGCGGAGGTGCTGGAGAGTTCCTGGCAGGAGGCCAGTCGCGCCTTCAGCGCCAGCGGGCTCAAGCGCTACTACCTTGAAGGCGCCCGCAGTCTCCAGGCCCTCGGGCGCGGTTCGGAGATGGTCGTCGCCTTCGTACAGGAGGCGCCGGCACTGGCCCAGGAGCTGGGCGAGGATGCGGTTGCGGAACTGCTCAGCTCCGCGATCAAGATGTATTCCAAGACCTCCGCGGCGGTCATCACTCTGGTGATCGAGACCAGCCCGGTCGCGGCTCAGCGGCTTGGCGACTATTCGCTGTTCGAAGGGTATTTGCGCCTGCTGGATAACCTGCTCGGGCAAGCGCCGCGCGGCGTACGGCCGATGCTGGAGCACCTGGACGAGCTGCTGACCCACCTGACGCTGGGCGGGCTGCGGCGCTGGGCGACGTGGGGCGCGCAGGCGCACCGCACGGACCTCGAGGCCCAGATTGCCTACTTTGGCCTGGAGTCGCCGGAGTCGCGTTCGGTGTTCCAGAAGGAGCGCCGGGGCACGCTGTTCGTCGACGTGCAGCGCCGGATCAACCTCTACCTGCGCTCGCTGTGGGCGCGTGATTTCTTCATGCGCCCGACCAGTGGCGACTTCGAATCGCGCGAGGGGTATCGTCCGTACATCGAGGGCTTCACGATCTTCCTGCCGGATGCCTACGACGATGTCGAGGGCCTGACCGGGCTGGACCTCTATCGCGCGGCGGCCGCGCACGCGGCGTCCCATGTGGTGCACACCCGCGAGATGCAGCCGGAGGAGGGGCCACGGGGCGTGGTCGGCATCCTGACCGAGCTGTTCGAGGACGCGCGCATCGAGGCCCTGGCGATCGCCGCGTTCCCGGGTCTGCGCCAGATCTGGGTGCCGCTGCACACCGCCACGGCGGAGGATGGCGAGACGCCGCAGGCATTGCTGGCGCGCACCGCGCGCGCCCTGCTGGATCCGGATTATCACGACCCGCATCCGTTCGTGCAGAAGGCCGTGAGTGCTTTTGCGGAACGGGTAGAGGACCTCGAGGCCGCAGGCCTGGCCCGCGAGTTGGCCGAGGCGCTGGCGACCGAGTTCCCCGAGCAGGGCTATATGAACCCGGCCAAGGTCGCGCCGGATGTCCTCTATCGCGACGACAACCGCTATCTCTGGAACTTCGGGCGTGAAGAGGAAGAGGCGGAGGTCCTGGCCGCGCACGGCTCCGGACAGGAGCGCTTCTACGTCACCCCGATGGAGATGATCAACACGCTGGATGTGCCGAACGCCGGCGACGATGCCCAGCAGATCATGGTGCTGGCGACCGAGTGGTTCCGCGACGGCGAAGACGAAAGCATCAACCAGCAGGAGGGCAAGGAGCCGATCTCGCTGCCGTTCCACTATCACGAGTGGGACTACCAGATGCAGCTGGAACGGCCGCACTGGGTCACGCTGCTGGAGCGGCGCCCGCGAAAGGGCGAGATCGAGGAGATCGAGGCCATCTACGACAAGCACAAGCCGCTGGTCTCGCGCCTGAAGTTCCTGATCGAGGCGATGCAGCCCCAGGGCGTGCAGCGCATGCGCAAGCAGCCGGAGGGTGACGAGCTGGACGTGAACGCGCTGGTCGAGGCGCAGATCGATGTCCGCATGCGCCGTCAGCCCGACGAGCGCATTTATGTGCGCAATCTGCGCCATGTGCGCGATCTCTCCGTGCTGGTGCTACTGGACCTGTCGGAGTCGACCAACGAGACGATCGGCGACGGCGAGACGACCGTGGTGCAACTGGCGCGCGAGGCGGCCACGCTGCTGTCCGGTGCGATCTCGCGCATTGGCGACCCGTTCGCCATCCACGGCTTCGCCTCCGACGGACGCCACGACGTCGAGTACTACCGCTTCAAGGATTTCGATGCCCCGTTCGACGACACCGCGAAGGCGCGTCTCGCCGGGATGAAAGGCCAGCTGTCCACCCGCATGGGAGCGGCCATCCGCCATGCCGGCCAGTTGCTGCACAATCAGGGCACGGCGAAAAAGCTGCTGCTGATCATCACCGACGGCGAACCGGCGGATACGGACGTGCGTGATCCGCAGTATCTGCGTCAGGACGCGAAGCGGGCGGTAGAGGAGGTCGGGCGCAAGGGGGTCTATACCTTCTGCATGAGCCTCGACCCGCAGGCGGACGAATACGTCGAGCGTATCTTTGGGGCCCAGCACTTCATGGTGCTGGACCAGATCGAGCGGCTCCCGGAAAAGCTCCCGATGCTGTACGCGGGCCTTACGCGGTAACCGGTCGCCACGCATGGCCCAGTCCCCGACGCCGAAGGAGTCGAGCCTCCCGCAAGTGATGCTCAAATCGGAGCTGCCGGCGCACCTGATCCGGCACGCCACGCTGCGTCAGCTGCAGGTGTTCGAGGCGATCGTGCGCCTGGGGAGCTTTACCCGCGCGGCGGAAGAGCTGCATCTGACCCAGCCGACCGTCTCGATCCAGATCAAGAAGCTCTCCACGGCGCTGGGGCTCCCGCTGTTTGAATACGTGGGGCGCAAGGCCTTCCCGACCGAGGTCGGGCTGCTGCTGTACGACACCTGCCGCGAGATGCTCGGTGCGCTGACCAACCTCGAGATGAAACTGGCCGAGATGCACGGCCTCAAGCGCGGGCGTCTCCGCCTGGCGGTGATCACCACGGCGCAGTACTTCGCGCCCAGCATCCTCGGGCAGTTCGCCCGGCGGTATCCGGATATCGAGCTGTCTCTGGAAGTCAGCAACTTTGACCGGGTGCTGGACCGGCTGTCGAACAATGACGATGACCTCTACATCATCGGGCATGTGCCCGAGCGACTGACCGATGTCGCCGTGCACCCGTTCGCTCCGAACCCGCTGGTGGTGATGGCGAGCCGCGACCACCCGCTGGTGGGTCGGCGCAATATCCCGCTGAAGGAGCTGGAGCAGGAGACGTTCCTGATGCGCGAGCCCGGCTCGGGCATCCGCGAGGCGACGCTCAAGCTGTTCCAGGAGCACGGGATCAGCCCGCCCGTGCGCATGGAGCTGGGCAGCAACGAGGCGATCAAGCAGGCAGTGATCGGTGGCCTGGGGATTGCCGTGCTGTCGCTGCACACCCTCAGTGCCGAAGGGGCCGAGGGTCCGGTGGCACTGCTGGATGTCGAGCACTTCCCGATCCATCGCCAGTGGCACATCGTCTACCCGAAGAAGAAGGTCCTGTCGGTCGTCGCCCAGACCTTTCTCGACTTCGCGATCCAGGACGAGGCCCGGGTGCGCGGGCAGGTCGAGGACCTGCTGGCCGCGTTCAAGGCCCAGGCCGGCTGAGTGGCCGCCCTGACAGGCCCGCAAGGGGCCCTTGGGAAACGCTGATTGATCGGCGTTTCCCTGCGGCACAGGGACGTGCCGCCGGAATCGACCGCCGTAGGCGGTTGAGTACGGCGCAAGCTGCAAACTGCGTTTGCGGCGCCGCGTGCGCTGAGAAAGCCGGGATGGCTTTATTCAGCGCTTTCTTTAAAATTCACGCTTTACCCGGCCGCCATCGGCCCGAGTGGGAGAACACGCAGTGAGTACCGTGACCCGTCCGCGTATCAGCGGCACCCAGTTCATCAACGCCGACGAGGCCCCGCGTTCGCGCCTGAGTCTGAGCGCCTCGCACCGCGACCAGCATCACCCGGTGACCGGGACGGGCAGCGATATGCTCGCCGGCGCGATCGATACCCCGCCGAACGAGAGCTGCGTGGTCTGTGCCCCGGCCACGCGTCGCCTGGCCGAGGAGCTGTTCGACGCCTGGAACGACGCCCTGCAGACGGGCGATGCCCGCCGTGTGACCGAGCTGTACGCCGACGACGCGGTCCTGCTGCCGACCGTGTCCAATGTCCCGCGCACCAACCATGCCGAGATCCAGGACTACTTCGAGCATTTCCTCGAGAAGAAGCCCTACGGCACCATCAACACGCGCAATGTGAAGCTCGGCTGCAACAAGCTGACCGACGCCGGCACCTATACCTTCCGCGTAAGCGACGGCAACGAGACGCAGGAAGTCCCCGCGCGCTACACCTTCGTCTACGAGAACCGCGACGGGAAGTGGCTGATCGTGCACCATCACTCCTCGATGATGCCGACCGCCTGATCCGGTACGGCCGTGCAGTGAGGCCGCGCCGCCAGTTTCGGGCGGCGAACACGTTCAGAGGCAGCGACATGACTTCATACCCCGTCGCGGCGCTCGCCGCCGCACTCCTCGTGCTGGTTTCCGGTACTGCCTCGGCTGGCAGCGGCGACGCGCGCGAAATGGTCTGCGCACCGGTCGACCAGGACCTGGCGCTGGAGCGGTTCGAAACCTGGAACGATGCCCTGCAGACCGGCGATGCGGCTCGCGTGACTGAACTCTACGCCGAGGACGCCGTATTGCTGCCCACGGTCTCCAGGGTCCCGCGCACGAACCACGCAGAGATCCAGAATTATTTCGAACATTTCCTCGAGTCGAGGCCCTACGGGACTATCGACTCCCGCAACGTAAGGCTCGGCTGCAACCAGCTGACCGATGTCGGGATCTACACCTTCCGGATGACGGTGGACGGCGAGACCGAGGAAGTCCAGGCGCGCTACACCTTCGCTTACGAGCACCGTGACGGGCAGTGGCGGATCGCGCATCACCATTCCTCGAAGATGCCCGCTGACTGAACGGGCCTGGAGACTGTCCAGCACGGAGGTCCGCCGCGCTCAGCCTTCGCGGCCGCGTTCCATTGCCCGAGCGAGGTTGATGCCGCTGGAGATCAGGCCCATGTGGCTGAACGCCTGCGGGAAGTTGCCGAGGAAGGCGCCGCTGGCCGGGTCGATCTGCTCCGGCAGCAGCCCCAGGGTGTTGGTGCGGGCGCACAGCGAGTCGTACAGCTCCATCGCCTCGTCCAGCCGGCCCTGGTCGGCAAGGTTGTCCACCAGCCAGAAGCTGCACAGCAGGAACGCCCCCTCGTCTCCGGCCAGCCCGTCGGGGGATTCATCGGGGAGATAGCGGTAGAGCAGGCCGTTGCCGGCCCCCAGCCGTTTCACCACCGCAGCGGTGGTGGCCACCATCTTCGGGTGGTTCGCCGAGATGACGCCGCGCCAGGGCAGGGCGAGCAGGCTGGCGTCGATGCCACCGCGGCCCAGATGCTCGGTCAGGGTCTGGCGTTCCGGGTCCCAGGCATCGTTGAGGATCGCCTCGCGGATCTCCTGCGCCTCCACCCGCCACAGCTTGCTGTTGCCCGGCATGCCGTGGCTGTCGGCCAGGTCCGCCCCGCGGTCCAGCGCCACCGCGCACATGGCGGCGGAATAGGTGAACGGCCGCCCCGGGGTGCGCACCTCCCAGATGCCGTGATCCGGCTTTTTCCATTCCTCGGCGGCCGCGTCGATCAGGCGCCGCAGGCGGTTCCACAAGTGCTCGTCGAGGGTGCCGCCCCAGTTGACCCAGCGGTAGGCGCAGTCGAGGATCTCGCCGAACACGTCGTGCTGGCGCTGCTCCACCGCGCCGTTGCCCCAGCGCACCGGGCCCGAGCGCCGGTAGCCCTCGAGCCCGGGTTCCTCGCGCTCCGGCTGCGGCAGGTGGCCGTCGACGTCGTACAGCACCCGCGGCCAGCCGCCGGAGCGGTCCACCGCATCCAGCGCCCAGCCGAGAAAGCCGGCCGCCTCGTGACCCATGCCGATATGGCCGATGGCGGAGACCGAGAACGCGGCATCGCGGATCCAGGCGTAGCGGTAATCCCAGTTGCGCGGACCGCCGATGGCCTCCGGCAGACAGCAGGTGGGCGCAGCGATCATCGCGCCGGTGGCGGTGTAGTCCATCAGCTTGAGGGTGACCGCCGAGCGGCGGACCAGCGCCTCCTGCGGGCCGTGGTAGTGGAAGTGCTCCATCCAGCGCTGCCAGACGTCGACCGTGGCCTCCACCAGCTGCTCCGGGGTGCGGGCGAGGAAGCGGTGGGTGTGTGAGCCCCACGACAGCAGCAGATGGTGGCGGGCGCCGGCGGCGAGTTCGTGCACGGCGTCGGTGCTGTCGAGCGGCAGCGAGGTGTCGAGGTTCAGTTCCAGTGCGGGCTGGCGGTTGGGCATGATCTGCAGGGTCGGCCCGTGTGGCGCGACCCGGGCGCCACCCCAGGGCTCGACACGGATGCGCAGGCGCACGCGGCCCTTCAGCACCTCGATGTGCCGCAGCAGCTCCCCGCGTCCGGCCGGGGCATCCTCGGAAAGGTCGGCTCCGGCGCGCAGCGGCAGCGTGTCGGTGATCCGCACGCGTCCCTCGGGCCCGTCCATTTCGGTGACCAGCACCGCAGTGTCCCCGAGATAGTACTGGCGGGCGGCCACCAGCGGCTCGGGCGCCACGCGGAACACCCCGCCGTGGCGGTGATCGAGCAGGCCGCAGAACAGCGGCTCGGAGTCGAAACGCGGCACGCACATCCACGAGATGCCGCCATCGCGTCCGACCAGGGCGGCGGTGGTGCCGTCCCCGATCAGGCCGTGGTCCTCGATCGGCAGGTAGCCGTCTATCCGTTTCAGGGGCGCATCAGGTGCCGTCACGAAGGCGTTCCTCCTCGCAGATTCGCTGGTGGGCCGGGGTGCTCACGCGGCAGGCGGCTCCCCGAGGATCGCGACCGACTCGCCGGGAAGCTGCAGGCGGTCGCCTTCATGCAGGATGCCCGGTTCCGACCCGAGCAGCACGCGCCAGCCGGCGGCTTCGGGGCATTCCAGCTGCCGCGCCTGAGGGCCGAGGTTGCAGGCCACCACCAGTCCCGGGCGTTGCATCCGCAGCCAGCGCCGGGGTTCGTCGAAACGTACGCGGATGGCCTCCAGGCGGTCGTCGGCGAAGGCCGGATGGCGGCGGCGCAGGGCGATCAGCTGGCGGTGCCACTGCAGGATCGCGGCATGCGGCGGGCGGCGGTGCTCCGACCAGTCGAGGCGCGAGCGGTCGAAGGTGGTCGCGGCCTGCGGGTCGGGGATCTGCTCCGGCGCCCAGCCGAAGGCGGCGAATTCGCGTCGCCGGCCCTCGCTGACGGCGCGCCCCAGCTCGGGGTCGCCATGGTCGGTGAAGTACAGGAACGGGCTGGTCGCGCCCCATTCCTCGCCCTGGAACAGCAGTGGCACGAACGGGCTGGTCAGCACCAGCGCGGCACCGACCTTAAGCAGACCCGGCGAGAGCAGGTGGCTGCTGCGGTCCCCGGTGGCGCGGTTGCCGATCTGGTCGTGGTTCTGCAGGCAGCCGACGAAACGCCGCCCGGGCTGGTCCGCCGCGGGGCGGCCGTGCCGCCGGCGGCGGAAGGGCGAATAGCGGCCGTCGTTGGCGAGGCCGCGGGTCAGCACCCGGGCCAGGTCGGCCAGCCCGCGAAAGTCCATGTAGTAGCCGTCGGACTCGCCGGTAAGCGCGGTGTGCAGCGCGTGATGGAAATCCTCGTTCCACTGCGCGTCCAGCCCGTAGCCGCCGGCCTCGACCGGCCACGCCACGCGCGGGTCGTTGCGGTCGTTCTCCGCGATCACCACCAGGTGCCGGCCGAGCTGGCGCCCGAGGCGCTGCACCTCGCCGGCGAGCTGCTCGAGGAAATGGGTGGCCGAGGTGTCGACGATCGCGTGCACCGCGTCGATGCGCAGGCCGTCGATGTGATAGTCGCGCAGCCACATCAGGGAATTGTCGATGAAGAAACGGCGCACGCTGTCGCTGTCCGCGCCGTCGAGGTTGACCGCGTCGCCCCACGGGGTGTGGTAGCGGTCGGTGAAATACGGGCCGAACTGCGCCAGGTAGTTGCCGTCCGGACCGAGGTGGTTGTAGACCACGTCCAGCAGCACCGCGATGCCGCGGCGGTGGCAGGCGTCGACCAGGCGTTTCAGGCCGTCGGGACCCCCGTAGGCATGGTGCGGGGCATACAGGTCGACCCCGTCGTAGCCCCAGCCGCGGGCGCCGGGAAACGCGGCCACCGGCATCAGCTCCAGGTGGGTGATGCCGAGTTCGGCCAGGTGGCCGAGGCGGTCGATTACGCCGTCGAAGCTGCCCTCCGGGGTGAAGGTGCCGACGTGAATCTCCTGGATCACCGCCGCGGCCAGCGGTGGCGCCTGCCAGGCGGCGTCGTTCCAGACGAAGCGGGAATGGTCCAGCCAGCGCGAGGGGCCGTGCACGCCCTGCGCCTGCCAGGCGGAACGCGGGTCGGGGAACGGGCCGTTGCCGTCGACGCGAAACGCGTAGTCGCTGCCATGCACCAGCCGCGAGGTCTGCAGCGACCACCAGCCCTCGCCCTGGCGGTCCATCGGCATGCGGCTGCCGCCGCACTCCAGCTCGACCTGGTTTGCCTGCGGGGCCCAGACGCGCACGCGGGTCATGCGGTTTCCTCTTCGCGTTCGAGCAGTGCCACCGGAAATGCGTCGAGGAGCTTCGCCACCGGCCGGTCGCCGCCCTCGAACGTCTCGCCCGACAGGCGGTTGTGCCAGACGCCGGGTGGCAGCCGGAGGCGGGTGTCGAACCAGTCGCCCGCCAGTCCGAGCACCAGGCGCGGCACCAGCACCAGCGCACCTTCCCCGCGCAGGTAGGCCACCGCGTGCCTGGCGCGCTCGCCGGTCGCGCCCAGCGGGGTGTAGGCCGCATCCGGGCGGAACCATTCCGGGTGCCGGCGGCGCAGGGCCAGGGCCTGTTGCACCACCCACTGCTTGGGCAGGCCCTCGTCGGCACGGGCACTGATCTGTGCCGGGGTCAGGTGACCGATCTCCTCCAGCAGTTGGTGCCGGGTTTCGAAGTCCACCGGACGGCGGTTGTCCGGATCGACCAGGCTCAGGTCCCACAGCTCGCTGCCCTGGTAGATGTCGGGTATCCCTGGAGCGGTGAGCTTGATCAGGGTCTGGGCCAGGCTGTTGGTGCGGCCGGGGCCGACCAGGGGCTGCAGGAACGACTCCAGCGCGCTGCGAAATCCTGCATCCTCCAGCGTCCCGCTCACGAACTCGCGCAATGCCTGCTCGTAGTCCTCCTGGGGGTGGGTCCAGCTGGTGTGCTGCTTGGCCTCGCGCACGGCCTTTTCCATGTAGGCCGTCATGCGCTCGGCGTCGATCGGCCAGGCGCCCAGCAGCGTCTGGTAGTACAGGTATTCGGTAGCCGGTTCTGGCCATTCGCCGGTGCGGTGGCGGGCGTTGTGACGCATCCAGCGACGCACGGTCTGCGCCCATGCGCCCGGAATCTCGGAGAGCAGCACCAGGCGCGCGCGCACGTCCTCGCTGCGCTTGGTGTCATGGGTGGAGGTGGCCAGCATCGCCTCCGGGTGGCGGGCGCGGGCCCGGGCACTGGCGTGGTGGAACTCGTCCACCGACACCCCGAAGCTTCCGGGGTCGCCGCCGACCTCGTTGAGCGGCGTCAGCCGGTGGAAGCGATACAAGGCGGTGTCCTCCACCCCCTTGGCCATTGCCGGTCCGGTCAACTGCTGGAAGCGCAGGGCGAGTTCGGTCTCGCGCTCGCCGGGGATGCGCAGGAGCAACAGGTCGCGCAGGAACTGCAGCAGCTCGCTGTCCAGTGCGGCGCTGCGCTCGGCCGCCTGTTCGATCGCGGTCTCCACGCAGCCGACGTCGGCCGCCGTCACCCCGCCTTCGCGCGGGCTCACGTAGGTACGGTAGACGGGGAAGCAGGAGACCACCTCCAGCAGGGCAAGGTACAGCTCGTGGCGGGTGTAGTCGCGGTGGCGGCGGTGGCGCTCGCAAATGTCCACGAACAGCGCACTCAGCCGGTTGAGCTCGCTGCCGAGCAGATCCTCCAGGACCTGGCGCTTGGATGCATAGACCAGCCCCGCGTAGTCGGTGTCCTCGCCGGTGAGGTCCTCGAACAGCCGGGTCAGCGGCGCCTCGCCCGCCGGGTCCACGAACAGCCCCTGCACACGGTTGAGAAAGTCGTAGCCGGTGGAGCCGGCGATCGGCCAGTCGTCGGGCAGTGACTCACCCGGTTCGAGGATCTTCTCGGCGACGATCCAGGTGTCCGGGCAGACATGGGCCAGTCGGCGAAAATACTCGGCGGGGTCACGCATGCCGTCCGGGTGATCGACTCGCAGACCGTGCACCGAGCCTTCGTCCACCCAGCGGATCGGCAGGGCGTGCACCGCCTGGAAGACCTCTTCGCGTTCTTGTCGCAGCCCGGCCAGGTCGTTGATGTCGAAAAAGCGGCGGTAGCCGAGGTCGCGTCCGGCGGTGCGCCACCAGGCCAGGCGGTAGTTCTGCCGCTCGATCAGCGCGTCCAGCGCATCGGGGTCCTGGTTGATTCGCTCCACCTCGGCTGCGATTGCCTCGGCGGCCGCCGGATCCTGGCTGGTGGTGTCGTCCAGCAGCTGGCGGATCACGGCCTGGTCGCGGTGGCGCCGGGTGGCAGAGTCACGCGCGGTCAGCTCGGGTTGTGGCAGGCGCGCGCAGGATTCCGCGAGAAAGCCCAGCAGTTCGATGCCCGTGGCGCGACAGACGCGGTAGAGCAAGTCGTTCAGCGAAGACGGGTCCAGCGGGAAGCGGTGTTCGTGACAGGCGAGCTCGAAGAGCCCGTCGGCGTATTGCAGGCGGATCTCGCCAGCCTCGAGGATGCGCCCGTAATGATCGCCCAGTACTGGCAGCAGGACCTTGTTCGGCCAGCGTTCCTCCGAGGACTCCCAGTCCACGTCGAAAAACATCGCAAACCGGCTGGAGGGCCCGTTCTCCAGCACATCCCACCACCACGGGTTCTGATCCCCGGCCACGGCCATGTGGTTGGGCACGATGTCCAGCACCAGCCCCATCCCGGCCTGTTCCAGCGCCGCGCACAGGCGTTGGCGCGCGGCCTCGCCGCCGAGCTCGTCGTTCACCCGCGACGGGTCCACCACATCGTAGCCGTGCATGCTGCCGCGCACCGCCTGGAGGATCGGAGAAAGGTACAGATGCGATATGCCCAGCCGGGCAAGGTAGGGAACGACGCGCGCGGCATCATCCAGGCTGAACCCTGGGTGCAGCTGCAGGCGGCAGGTGGCAATCCGTTCAGGTTGCATCTGCTCGTTGCCGGTTCGGGTTCCGGCAAGGCGGGGCATTGGGCATGGCCAGAAAACCAAGCCTGCCAGCGCTACCAAAGAATGCCTGCATCCCCCTCCGCCTTGAAGATCAGCTTGTGCTACCCCGAATATGGACCACATCACGGCCGAAAGGAATGCACTCCCGGTGTGTGGCACCCTCGCTGCGGCGGCTCAGAGGCGGTCAATCAGCCTGGATCCAGGATGAGATCGAGCGTTACTGGGGTTGTCCGCCTGAGCGTCGCGGTCTACTGTCGAGTTCCGATCACCATCGGGGACGTCCCATGAACTGGAATCGTATCGTCAGCCTGTCAGCGGCGACCGTTATTTTCGCCATGGCGGGCGGCATCCATGCCGCGGGTACCGCGCAACTCGAGCTGGACGGGCAGTCCTACGACCTCGACGTGGAGGCCTGCGATTTCTCGGGCGAATCCGATCAGGCCGATCTGCAGACGCTGGTCGGCGATGCCGAGACCGATGAGGGGCCGATGCGCGTGTTTGTCTCGCGCAACAAGGTCAGCGGAATGCTGATGCATACGGTCAGTGTGCAGATCGGGGACGTGATGTCTCCGGAGGGCGAGGTGCTGGAGGCTAGCCGCAGCCGTTCCGGCGATGAGTGGTTCTCTGCCGCTGACGGCCCCTCGGAACCCCTGATCCAGATCGATGGCGCCGAATTGACCGCCACGGGCCTGTTTGCGGACACCGGCATGACGCGTGATCCAGTCGAGGGCCGCCTTGCCGCGACCTGCAATCGCTGAGGGCAGGCGTTTCCCTACGGGAAACACTGGTTAGCGTCGTCCGGGGTTTGCTGCGCGATCACGCGGTTGCGCCCGGTTGCCTTGCCCCGGTACATCCGACGGTCGGCGCGCCGCAGTAGCTCGTCCAGGCCGTCATCCGGCTTGAGTTCGGCCACGCCAAAGGTAGCCGTGACTTCGACTCCGGCGATCGGGGTGGCGGACAGGGTGCTCCGGCAGCGCTCGGCGGTGCGGGTGGCCGCAGGAAGTGCTTCGCCCGGCAATGCAATCAGAAATTCCTCGCCGCCCCATCGGGCAACCAGGTCGGATTCGCGGACGTTCCGCTCGAGGCGGCGCGCCGTTTCCTGAATCACCTGATCACCGACATTATGGCCGTGGGTGTCGTTGATGCGCTTGAAATGGTCGAGATCCACCAGAATCACCGACAGGGGCTGGCCACGACGCCTCGCAGTCGCCATCTGCTGGCGCAGGAATTGGTCCATTGCCCGGCGATTCGCCAGATCGGTCAGCACGTCGGTGCTGGCCCAATGGTCCAGCACCTCGGCCCGTACTAGCGCACGTTGCAGCTGGTCGCGCAGTCCGGCGACCGCGCTGACCAGTACGAGCAGCAGGGCAAGGAATACATGCACCCGGAGCAGGTACATCAAGGCCTCGCCAGATGCCCGGTCGGCCCGGAGGTCGGGCAGCACCCCGGTCACGGTGATCACGGCGCTGGCGAGCAGCAAGATTGATCCGGCCAGCACCCCGTAGCGCCGATCCAGCATTACGAACACGCCCACGATCAGGGCGCCGACCGCCCAGTAATGTCCACCAGCCAGAACCAGCAGCTGCTGATCGATCGGGCCCGCGACATGGTGGTGCCAGGCCAGTCTTCCGAGCACCAATGCCCCGAGGGTGGTTACCATGGCGATCTCCAGCCAGCGCAGCGGCACCGGTGCGCGCCAGACCAGCACGAGAAGGATGGAGGTCAGGATGGCGAAGACGGGGTAAATATGGCCGAGGAAGTAGTCGTCCGGGTCGCGGAAAAGCCAGCTCAGGAGCATGATCAGCACGGCCAGCGCCAGGGCCCCCAGATAGACCCGGCGCTTGCGTATGGCGAGATTTTCGAGCTCCTGGCGCGCGTCGCTGGCCGGTTCCTGCGGCATGGGGATCCTGGGGGCGGCGGGCCCACAATTCAGAGTCGGGACGGGTTCGCGTGACGAGTAGAGTACCCGACGGCACCGTGCGGAGATACCGATGAGCGACCCCCTGCTGGCCGGCGTTCTCGCTGCCACTCGTGCGTCTGCTGCGCGTCGTGGCCCGGTGCTGCAGCAGCTTTGGAGTGGGTATGGCGAGATTGTGCGCTATGACCTCGAGGGCGCCGCTCTTCCCAGCGTGATCGTCAAGCACGTGGTGTTCCCCGCGCATTGCAATCACCCGCGTGGCTGGAACAGTGATCACGGCGACCGCCGCAAGCGGCACTCCTACGAGGTGGAGATGGCCTTCTACCGTGACTGGGCGGCACTTTGTCCGGACGGCTGCCGGGTCCCGCGCTGCCTGGAAGCACGACCGGTGAAAGGTGGTCACAGCATCATCCTCGAGGATCTGGATGCGGCCGGATTTTCCGGGCGGCGTGAACACCTGGACTTCGATGAGGCGGTGGTCTGTCTGCGCTGGCTGGCCTGGTTTCATGCCACCTTTCTTGGCGTGGCCCCGGCCGGGCTCTGGCCGGTCGGCAGCTACTGGCACCTGGCGACGCGGCGGCAGGAGTGGGCGGCCATCGAGGATCCGGCCATCCGCCGCACGGCCACGGCGATCGACGAGCGCCTGAATGCGGCCCGGTTCCGGACCGTAATCCACGGCGATGCCAAGGTGGCCAACTTCTGTTTTGGCCCGACAGGGGCGGTGGCAGCGCTGGATTTCCAGTATGTCGGGGGAGGCTGCGGCATGAAGGATGTCGCCTATTTCCTGGGCTCCTGCCTCGACGAATCCGAGCAGGAACTATGGGAGGCGGCCCTGCTGGATACCTACTTCGCCAGTCTGCGCGGTGCGGTTGCGGCTCGACTCCCCGACGTGGACCTGGGGGCGCTGGAGGCCGAATGGCGTGATCTGTTCCGGTTTGCCCAGGCCGATTTCTATCGCTTTCTGGTGGGCTGGAGTCCGGGGCACTGGAAGCTCCACGACTACAGTCGGCGGGTGGCTCTGGAGGTGGTCGCGGCGCTGGATTCGGTCTGACCCCTTCGCAGGGACGCCGGTGCGGTATGGTGTGTGAAAGCCCGGCGGAGCCTCGCGCGCGATGATCCCCCTCTGGTTCAAACTGGTCTACCTGGCGTTTCTGATGGTCCTGGTGCCGGTCTATCTGGCCGAGTACGGGCCGCTCAACTTTCTGTGGCTGTCCAACATTGCACTGCTCGGGGGCTGTATGGCCGCCTGGCTGGAAAGTCGCCGTCTGGCCGGGATGCTGCTGGTGGCGGTGGCAGTGCTGGAGATGGGCTGGGTGGTGGATTTCGTGCTGAGTCTCGTGCTGCTGGGCAATCCCCCGTTCGGTACGGTGGACTACATGTACGATCCCGCTACCCCGCTGCATGTGCGGTTGCTGTCGCTCTATCACCTGCCACTGCCGTTTGTGCTGATCTGGATGGTCTGGCGCCTGGGCTACGATCCCCGCGTCTGGCGCAACTGGGTGCCGCTGGGCTTGATCCTCTTGCTGATCAGCTATGTCCTGTCCACGCCGGAGGACAGCGTGAACTGGGCGCTTGGGCCGGCGGGGCACCCGCAGGAGTGGGTGGCGCCGGAGTTGTGGATCGGCTTCGTGATGATCTCCTGTGTAATCGTGTGGTGGCTGACGCACCGGCTGGCATTATGGGGCTTTGGCCGGGCGGGGCGCGTGGTTCAGCCAGGTCATCGAGATGCGGGGAGCGAGACCAGATGACCCTGGCGATCTGGCTGGGGATTTTCGCCTGTCTGTCGCAATCGGCGATGCTGTCCGGGCTGAATCTGGGGCTGTTCTCGCTCAGCAAGCTGGAACTGGAGGTCGAGGCGCGCAAGGGGGATCGCCGCGCCGCGCGGGTGCTACACCTGCGCGAGGACTCCAACTTTGCACTGGTGACCATTCTCTGGGGGAATGTCGGGGTCAACGTGCTGCTGGCCCTGCTGTCCGGTTCGGTACTGGCCGGTGTGGCCGCCTTCCTGTTTTCCACGGTCGTGATCACCATCTTCGCGGAGATCATCCCGCAGTCCTACTTCACCCGGAACGCGCTGCGCATGGCGTCACTGCTGGCGCCGGTGCTGCGCATCTACCAGATCGCGTTGTACCCGGTTGCGCGTCCCACGGCCTGGGTACTGGATGCGTGGCTGGGGGGCGAGAGCATCCGGTACTTTCCGGAGCGTGACCTGCGCCACCTGATCCGCCTGCATATGGAATCAGAACGCTCCGACATCGCCCGGGTGGAGGGCCAAGGGGCGCTGAACTTCCTGGAAATCGACGACGTACCCCTGCAGGAGGAGGGCGAGCCCGTGGACGAACTCAGCCGGATCGTGCTGCCCTTTGACGGCCCGCATCCGGTATTCCCGGCGATCACCCCGAGCCCGGAGGATGCCTTCCTGCAGCGCCTGGCCCGTTCGGGGAAGACGTGGACCGTCATCCAGGACTCGGACGGCAATCCGCGGCTGGTGTTGTCCACCGACGATTTTTTGCGCGAGGCGCTGTTCGAGCCGGAGCGGTTCAACCCCTGGCGGCACTGCCACCGGCCCGTGATCGTAAAGAGCGGCGAGCACCGGCTTGGCCAGCTCATCCAGCGTTTTCGCCTGCACACCGGCCCGCGCGGCGACGACATCGTCGAGGACGACGTCGTCCTGCTGTGGGGCGACGAGCCCCGCGTACTGACCGGCACCGATATCCTGGGGCGGTTATTGCGCAACATCGCGACGACCGCGGACCGTCGCTAGAAAGCGAAGATGCACCTCGCCGGGTGAGAGGAGGTCGTGATGATCCAGAAACTGGAAGGCCCGGCAGGTGCCGGGCCTTCGGGGTGGATCAGGAGGCGAGTCGCTTGTACTTGACCCGGTGGGGCTGGTCGGCCTCGGCGCCCAGGCGCTTGTGGCGGTCTTCCTCGTATTCCTGGTAGTTGCCGTCGAAGAACACCACGTTGCCATCCTCCTCGAACGCGAGGATGTGCGTGGCGATGCGGTCGAGGAACCAGCGGTCATGCGAGATCACGATCGCGGAGCCGGGGAAGTCCAGCAGGGCCTCTTCCAGGGCGCGCAGGGTCTCCACGTCCAGGTCGTTGGTCGGTTCGTCGAGCAGCAGGAAGTTGCCGCCGCTTTGCAGCAGCTTGGCCAGGTGCACGCGGTTGCGTTCCCCGCCGGACAGTTCCTTCATGCGTTTCTGCTGGTCGGTGCCCTTGAAGTTGAAGCGGCCGACGTAGGCGCGTGACGGCATCTGGAAATTGCCGACCTGGATGATGTCCTGGCCGTTGGAGATCTCCTCCCAGACGGTTTTCTCGTCCTGCAGCGCGTCGCGGCTCTGGTCCACATAGGCCAGCTGCACGGTCTCGCCCAGTTCGATCGTGCCTTCGTCCGGCTGTTCCTGTTCGGCGATCATGCGGAACAGGGTGGTCTTGCCGACGCCGTTCGGGCCGATCACGCCGATCAGCGCGCCGCGTGGCACGGAGAACGACAGGCCCTGGTAGAGCACGCGGTCGCCGAAGTTCTTGGACAGGCCGTCCACCTCCAGCACCTTGTCGCCCAGGCGCGGGCCCGGCGGGATGTAGATTTCCTTGGTCTCGGAGCGCTTCTGGTAGTCGGTGGAGGCGATCTCCTCGAAGCGCTTCAGGCGGGCCTTGCTCTTGGCGCCGCGGCCCTTCGGGTTGGAGCGCACCCACTCGAGTTCCGACTCCATCGCCTTCACGCGGGCGGCCTCGGCCTTTTCTTCCTGCTTCAGGCGCTTTTCCTTCTGCTCCAGCCACTGCGAGTAGTTGCCCTGGAACGGGATGCCCTGGCCGCGGTCCAGCTCGAGGATCCAGCCGGCCACGTTGTCGAGGAAATAACGGTCATGGGTGACCGCGACCACGGTGCCCTGGAACTCCTGCAGGAAGCGCTCCAGCCAGGCCACGGACTCGGCGTCCAGGTGGTTGGTCGGCTCGTCGAGGATCAGCATGTCCGGGCTGGACAGCAGCAGGCGGCACAGGGCCACGCGGCGGCGTTCGCCCCCGGACAGGGTGTTCACGTCCGCATCCCACGGCGGCAGGCGCAGGGCGTCCGCGGCCACCTCCAGCTTGCGCTCGAGGTTGTGGCCATCGGCCGCCTCGATCTTCGCCTCCAGCTCGCCCTGCTTGGCGGCCAGGGCGTCGAAGTCGGCCTCCGGCTCGGCATAGGCGGCATACACCTGATCCAGCTCGGTCAGCGCCTCCTTGATCGGGGCCACGGCCTCCTCGACATTGCCGCGCACGTCCTTGCTCTCGTCGAGCTGCGGCTCCTGCGGCAGGTAGCCGATATTGATGCCCGGCTGCGGCCGCGCCTCGCCGACGATCTCGGTGTCCACGCCCGCCATGATGCGCAGCAGGGTGGATTTCCCCGCCCCGTTATAGCCCAGCACGCCGATCTTGGCGCCCGGGAAGAAGTTCAGGTTGATGTCCTTGAGGATGTACTTCTTCGGCGGGACGATCTTGCCCACGCCGTTCATCGTGAAGATGTACTGCGCCATGATGCTCCTGCGACCAATGCGGTTTGAATGAGGGCAGGCCCTTTACGGCCCGTGCTGGGCCCGCACTTTACCATCCTGGCAATCCGGAAGCGCATGCCCCCGGTGATCCCGGACCTTGTGAAGGCCTCCGACGCGTCAGGTCGCCGGGGCCGCATCGATGAACACGGAACGGGGCGGGCGCCGCGATGGCTGCCCGCCCCGATAGCTCATGGCTCATGGCTCATGGCTCATGGCTGATGGCTAATGGCTAATGGCTAATGGCTAATGGCTAATGGCTAATGGCTCAGGCGTTGCGCGCGAAGTAGCTGGTCATCAGGTTGCGGTAGTTGGGGATGTGCTCGGAGAACAGCGCTCCCAGGCCTTCGACATCATTGCGCCAGTCGCGGTGCAGTTCGCAGGCCATCGCAAACCAGCCCATCAGCTGCACGCCGGCGGCCTCCATGCGGGACCAGGCGGAATCGCGGGTGGTCTTGTTGAAGGTGCCCGAGGCGTCGGTCACGACGAATACATCGTAGCCCTCCTCGATGGCGGACAGCGCCGGGAAGGCCACGCAGACCTCCGTGACGACACCGGCGATGATCAGCTGCTTCTTGCCGGTGGCCTTCACGGCAGCCAGGAATTCCTCGTTGTCCCAGGCGTTGATGTTGCCCGGACGCGCGATATAGGGGGCGTCGGGGAACATCTCCTTCAGTTCCGGCACCAGTGGTCCATTGGGGCCGGCCTCGAAGCTGGTGGTCAGGATGGTGGGCAACCCGAAGTACCGGCCGCAGGCAGCCGTGGCCAGCACGTTGTTCTTGAATTCGCTGGGTTCGAAGTCCTGGACCAGCGAGATCAGACCGGACTGGTGATCGACCAGCAGCAGCGCGGCATCGTCCTTGTCGAGGCGGCGGTAGGTGTAGTCGTGATTCATGTCGTTCTCCTTGTGAAGGCCTGCCGGGCAGGCATGAAAGTCCGCGACGCGGGTGCGCCGCGGGGTTGGGTCAAGTGGATGGGGCGGAATGCTGCAGGCGGCCCTCGCGATAGTCGCGGATGGCCTGGCGGATCTCCTCCGGCGTGTTCATGACGAAGGGCCCCTGGCCGACGACGGGCTCGTCGATGGGTTCGCCGGACAGGACCAGGATGGTGGCCTCGTGGTTGGATTCGACGATCACGCCCTCGTGCTCCGCACTCAGCATCACCAGCTGGCCGCCGCGCGCGATCTCGCTGCCGTTCACCTGAACGGTGCCATGCAGTACCACCAGCATGGAGTTCCAGCCGTGCGGCAGGTCCAGGCGGACCTCGCCGTCGCGCTCCAGGCGCAGGTCCCACACCTGCATCGGGCTGAAGGTGCGGGCCGGCCCTCGCTGCCCGGCATATTCGCCGGCAATGACTCTTAGCCGCCCCGCGGCGTCCGGCAGTGGGATCTCCGGGATGTCGGTGACGCCCAGGTGCTGATAGCCCGGTGCGGTCATCTTGTATCGGGATGGCAGGTTGACCCAGAGCTGCACCATCTCCAGCCGCCCGCCGGTGCGGGTGAAGCGCCGGGAATGGAACTCCTCGTGCAGGATGCCGGCACCGGCGGTCATCCACTGCACGTCGCCCGGTCCGATAATGCCGCCGGCCCCGGTGGAGTCGGCATGCTCCACCTCGCCATCCAGCACGATGGTGACGGTCTCGAACCCCCGGTGCGGATGTTCTCCGACGCCGCGCGGCCGGGTCGCAGGTTCGAAATCCATGGGGCCGGCATGGTCGAGCAACAGGAACGGGCTCACGTGGCGGCCGTGACTCTGGTAGGAAAACAGCGAACGCACGGGAAAGCCGTTGCCGACCCAGTGGCGGGGTGGGGCGCTGTATGTACCCAGGATGGTCTTCATGTCGTCCTCCTCGAAAGGCCGTGGTTGGTGACCTGACGAGAATCCTGACAGCAGGACGGTGGCGCGGGTAGTACCCGAAAATTACACTCACCGTTCCGCAATCGGAACGATGAAGATGCAGGACCTCAACGATCTCTACTATTTCGCCCGCGTGGTCGAACACGGCGGGTTTGCCCCCGCTGCACGGGCACTGGGCGAGCCCAAGTCCAAGCTCAGCCGCCGGATCGCGGCACTGGAAGAACGACTGGGGGTGCGCCTGTTGCAGCGCTCCACCCGGCATGTCGGCGTCACCGAGATCGGGCGCATCTACCATGGCTTCTGCAAGGCCATGCTGGTGCAGGCGGAGGCCGCGCAGGACGCGATCGACGGCCTGCGCGACGAGCCCTGTGGCACGGTCAAGCTGAGCTGTCCGGTCGCGCTGCTGGATGCCCGGGTGGCGACCATGCTGGCGGAATACCAGCGCCGTTACCCGCGGGTGCAGCTGCACCTGGACGCGACCAACCGCCGCGTGGACGTCATCGAGGAAGGCTTCGATATCGCCATCCGCGTGGAGCCGCCGCCGCTGGAGGACAGCGAGCTTGTCCTGCGCGTCCTGGCCGACCGGGCCCAGCGGCTGGTGGCGAGCCCCGACCTGCTTCAGCGTGAGGGCTCGCCGCAGGTGCCCGCGGATCTCGCAGACCTCCCCAGTCTCGCACTGAGCCGGCCGCAGGCACGCTATCAGTGGCACCTTGTCGGGTCCGACGGTGGCGAGGCCTGGATTGCCCACCAGCCGCGGCTGGTCACGCGCAGCATGACGGCCCTGCGGATTGCCGCCTGCCACGGGGTCGGTATCGTGCAGTTGCCGACCATGATGATGACCACGGAGCTGGCGGATGGCCGTCTGGTTCCGGTACTGGAAGACTGGGCCCCGCCGCGCGAGATCGTGCATGCGGTGTTCCCGTCGCGGCGCGGTCAGCTGCCTGCCGTGCGTGGCCTGATCGATCATCTGGCCGAAGGCTTTGCCGCCCTCGACGAGGATTGAGGTCCACAGACCGGTCAAGCCATCGTGCGAGCGGCTGTATCGTTCGCTTGTCGCGAGTTATCAGTGCATGGGGTTACCGCCTGGCTGGCAGGCGCGATGCGGCTGAAACGGCCCGGTAGTATCCCTGTTGGTGGGGGTTGAAGCCGCGCCGGCGCAGCTCTGTTTTCTCGAGCCCGACTAGTGTTTCGGGGATCGCAGCGATGATCATGATCAGTATTCGGCCGTTGTCGATAAGGCTCCGGATCCTGGGCACGCTGTCGATGGCTCCGCGTGCGTGTGCGAACGCGGCTCGGTGAGGGTCAGCGGGCAATTGGGTCGGAGTGGGGCAAGCCGTTGCAAAGTACGGTCTGCGCGGGCAAGCCAATCGCGGCCCGTGCTGGGCGTCCCGTTGGGGCCAACCGCTGAGCGAGACATGCTGAAGACTGCCAGCTTTGCGATGGAATACTGGTGGCGACAGCCCGACGGGAATTCGGTAGAGGGACGAGGTCTGGACCGCTGGTCAGTGTTTCAGGTTCATCCCGGTGGTGGCGTCAGGGGCCGTTCTTGTGGGGGGCGACCTTGCCGCCTGTTCGGCAATGACTGACAGCTTCATCCAACGCCCGATGCTGCGTTCCAGCTCCAGTCTTCCGAGAACCCGAATATCCCTGCGTTCGATGGCCGGCGCGAGGGGGCGCTGGCCGATCCAGACCGGGCCCAGCACCCGCACGGTTGTGGCGATGTACAGGTCGACCTCGAATCCGGGGTCGGACTGGCAGAGGTCGACATCATCGTCTTCGATCAGTAGCCACCAGCGTCGAAGTTCGGGCGGCGCGTCGCTGTAGTCGAACTGGACGACGGTCCGCCCCGAGGGAAGAGCCGCGGTATCGATGCGCCGGCGCATGTCCCACATGAGTACGCCTGCGTCCCAGTCGGGGCCGTCGGCTGCGCTTTCCACCCAGCGCCGCCCCCACAGGCCCATCGAGATGATCACCGGGCCCAGGGCCTCGCCGGCCTCCGTCAGGCGATAGTCCGCGTGTTCTCGGACTACGACGCCGCTCGCAATCAGGTCCCGCAGACGGCGGGCCAGCAGTGCACGCGACATCAGCGGCACGCCGCGATGGATCTCGTTGAAACCTGAAGACCCACTGATCAACTCACGCAGAACCAGCGGGGTCCAGCGCGTTGTCAGGATCTCCGCCGCCTTTGCCACAGGGCAGAACTGACTGTATCCCGTTCGGTCGGTCATGGCGCTTCTCCGCAGCCATTTTCCCAATTATGGCTCCGCCACCGGGTGTTTTCCGGTTCATTTTCTGAACTAGCGGGGTCGGCCTCCGCTTCGCAATGCTGATCTCACGGCGTGCCTTGTCTTGCCGTAACCCATCGCAGCCCAAACCAAGGGGAGCCGACGATGACACTCACATGCGAATCGATCGCCAGTCGAGTCCTTCCACATCAAGCCGCACGGAGTGCGTGTGCGACATACGGCGCCGAGGGTGCCGCTGTCGGGGAGTGCTCGCCCCAAACAGACCCAAAGGAGAATGTCATGAACAATCCCGGATTCCTTGCCAGGACCAGAGCCGCCATATCCCTCACGGCGTTTACGCTGCTGGTGCTCCTGGCCACGCCACTGGCACACGCGGACCCCGATCCGATCACGGCCAAGCCATTGACCGAACGTCACGCCTTTAGCGGCGAAGTCTCGATGCAGATCACGCAGGAGCTCGACGGTTTGCCCAGGAAGACCTTCGACATTGAAGACGCATCGAATGTCAGCGTATTCGAGTTCACCATCCAGCCGGGGGCCGTGTTTCCCTGGCATACCCATCCGGGGACGGTACTCATCATGGTCACGGAAGGTGAATTCGTATTCATGTTCGCGGAGGACTGTGTAAGGCGCGAGCTTGAACCCGGCATGGCCCTGGTCGATCCCGGGGACAGTGTGCACACGGCCTACAACCCCAGCCGGGATGAGCCCACGGTGGTCATTGCCACGCTGCTTGGGGTCCCGGGAGAGGGTCCGCTCACGATGCCCGTCGACGCGGACGACAACTCTGCACTGGACGAGAAGTGCGGCATTGAGCGCACGGGCGAAAACCGGCTCCATGGGCACTGAGGAGGTGATGTTCGGCTACCACGGTCGTGAGGGGGCGTCCGTGGTGGTCGCCGACCCGTGTGCTCAAGGCAAGGCGCTCGATCTCAGCCCTTGAACTTCACCAGGCGGCTGACCTGGATGTCGGAGATGAAGACAACACCGCTGTGCTGGTTGAAGAAGGGCGTGAACCCTTCGAGGATCGGTTCGACCAGTTCTTCGGGGATCGCCGCGATGATCATGATCAGGACTTCGTCCTCGTTGAACATCAGGTGCCCCGAGTGGAAGCCCTGGCTACCCTTGCCGGAGAGATTGCCGATGATGGTGTAGCCCTTGACGCCCGCCCGATCCAGCAGATCGGTGGCAAACGCCTGGTGTTCGCCTTCGAGAATGATCTCGATCTTCTTCAGTGATTTGAGATTCAGGTCGTTCATGCGCGGTTTTCCTCCACGGCAGGTCGGTCGGCCGCATCTTGTGTGGAACGGGGCGGGGGTTCCTCGCACCAGTCGCCGTCGACGAATCGGTACAGCCGGTCGGTTTCCGGGTCGAGGATGACGCACAGTACCCAGCCATTCGCAATCAGGCTCCGGACCTTGGGCACGTTTTCAATGGCCCGGCGCGCATGGGAGAGCGGGGCCTCGATCAGGGCCAGCAACCGGATCGGGTCGTGGTAGGGCAGCCCGTCGTAGAGTACGGTCTGGGCGGGCAGGCCGGTGCGCAGGTCCGAGAGGTTGCCGGTCATGACCCCGACGCGACAGGCGACGTTATGGTAGGCCTTGCTGCCGGAGCCGTAGCGTTCGTTGTCGACCGCCGAGAAATAGTGCTCCATGTTGATCCACTGGGCGACGATCAGCGGGCCGGTCAGAATGCTTTCCAGCAGTCGGCCTTTGGGGTCGACGCGATAGTCGTAGGAATGCAGGAACGTGCGGCCCTGCAGGTCGCTCGCCGCGGTCAGGTGTCGCCGGCCGATGATGAAGCCCGCATTGCGTGCCAGACCCCATTCGGGGCGCACCTGGGCCCAGTCGACCGTGTTGCGTCGTGCCCGCCGAGCGGCCGTTATGGTATCGGGGGCGTCCTCGAGATCCGGTTCCAGGGTCTGCAGCCGCTCGCGTGCCGTTCGGCGCGTGGCGGCGCGGAGGCCGTTGCGCAGGCGCTCGAGATAGACCAGGTGGCTGGCCGGCAGCAGGTCGAGGTCATGCAGCCGGATCTCGTCGGATGTGGTGTTGTGCATGGCGGGCAGAAACCAGGCGTCATCGGGGATGTCGATGCCCTGGGTCCGCAGCCGCCGGCGAACCTCGGGCTTGTTGCCCATGTGTGCGAGCACTCGCGCGCTGACGATACCGTGGCTGCCGCCGCAGGCGCCGCAGTCCAGGGCCGATTCGTAGGGGTTGTTGTCCGACTGGCTGCCGTGCCCCGTGAGGATGATGAAACGCGAGAACTGTTCGGTCAGGCCGATGGAGCGGAGCGCCTGGGCGACAAAGTAGGCCTGCTCTTCGAGGGAAAAGCCGATTCGTCCCAGTCGCTCGAGCTGCATATGGGCATAGGAACGGTTGATCCGATAGTCGTTCCGCAAGGTCGCGATGAACTCCGACTCCGCACTCTCGCTCAGGCCGAATTCGCGGGCGAAGACGGTCTGTTCGCTGCTGTTTCCCATTGCCGTCTCGCGCAACTCGCGGATCATGGAGTCGGTGATCGCTTCGCGCTCGATGTCGAACTGCTGATGAATCGCCTGGACGATGATGACCCGCTGCTGGGCGCGAACCACCGAATCCGCCTGTTCACGGGTAAGTTTGTCGACCATCAGGCGGGTCGAGGGCTGATCCGACTCGATCTTGTCACGCCATCGGTGGTAGGTCGCCGGCGCGACGGTCTTGCCAATCATGTCGAATCCGAACAGCAGACCAATGGCCTCGACGGTGAAATACGGCGACAGCACGGAGTGCTTCAGGTCGTGCAGCAGGTATTCCGCCGAGGAGTACAGGTCCAGGTCCAGTTGCTCGGCGCCCGTGGTCACCTCCAGCACGAGGTTTTTCGGTGTGACCACGACCGGGCAGAGGTGATCCTCGCTGCCCTTGCCGAGCGCGATGAAGCTCACCGGTACCCCGAAGAAGCCGGCAATGCCGTAGGTCTGGTAGTCGCCGATGGTCTCGAGTTGACGCCGGACACGTTCGGAACGCACGTCGATGCAGAACAGCAACTGCGCGAACGGGCGTTTTTCGCGCGGCGCGGGCGGGTCGAGTCGCAGGCCGGACAGAACGCTGCGGCGGTAGGTCGCCTCCATGGCCTCCAGCCAGACCATACCCTCGTGCCGCTCGAACTCGCCAAGCTGTTCCAGCACGGCGTGAAGCTGTCCGCGCTCGAGCCCGTCAAACAGCGAGGGGTTCCCGGCGAGCGACGCCAGGGCGTGAAGCGCGCGGGCCTGGTCGCGGCTTTCCGCGCGGCGTTTGGCCGGCAGGTAATGGTCCAGTTGCCGGGCGATCTCGGCCGGCCTGCCACGCGCGATGACGTCTTCGACAAGCTCGGCCTGAGTCGGCAGTACGGCTCCGGTGAACAGTTCGTGGCGCAGGTAGGCCTCGCCGGGTCGCTCGGTCAGGAAGGCCTCGAGCGCCTTGCGGTCACCGGGCAACTTGTGCCGATGGCCATGTTCGCGGATCAGCGACAGCGCGAGCACCAGGCGGATGGCCAGGAAATCAATCAGGTCGGCCGGATGTTCGCGTGCCCAGTGATAGTGGCTTGCCGTCGAGCGCCAGCGGATGAAGCCGGCCCAGCCGTGCAGGCGAGTCAGTTCGTGAACGATCAGATCGGGCCAGGCCTCTTCGGGGATCCCGATCTCGTCCAGGACATGGGCGATGATCGCCTCGGGACTGTCACACTCCGCCAGGATTTTGTGAGTGTGCTGGCCGCGCAGGAACAGGCGCGGGTGGTGATGGACGACAGTCTTCCACGCGGCGAACAGGCCTTGTTCGCGGCCGGGCATCTGCCATGCCGACTGACCTTCGTCGAAGTAGTCCAGGCAGATCCTGATCAGTTGTTCGTCCAGCGTGGGCCCGATACGTGTGCCGCACAGCGAATCGAGCGCCTCGTAGAGCGGCCGCATAGCCGGAAACGCGGCGTGCAGCCGTTTGGCGAGGATCCCGGTATCCGTCGCAGAGGGTGTGCGTTCGCGACCGTTCAGGGCGGCCGCCACATCGTCGGCATCGGCGAGCGTGCGCGGCGTGATGACCGGATCATGGCATTCGGTCAGCAGCGTGCAGAGCAGGTCGAGCCCGCCGATCGCCCTAAGGGCCGGGTGGCTCTCAAGAGCGGCATCGACGCGCGCCTCGAGGGTGTCGCGGTCCACGCGGCCCTCGCGGAACAATCGCTGGTAGTCGGCTCGGGGCAGGAATCCCCTCCCGTGGAACAGCTCTTCACCGCGCCGGATCGCGTCCGGGAACGGCAAGTCCTCCAGCCCGTGGAGCGGGTTGTGATGGATGAAGGTGCGCATGGGCCAGAAGTTGGGAATCGGCTCGGCCGCCATGTGCACCATCGAGCGGATCTTGAGCTTGCGTCCGAGGGTCAGCTTCACGGGACACCTCCAGTCCACAGCAGTCCGGATACCACCAGCAATGCCACCAGTCCGGCGAAGGCCCATATCGATGTGGCCGGCAGGTCCTTGGCGATGTCACCACTGCGCGGGCCGAACACCGTTCCTTGCAGCAGTCGCGCTCCTGCCCAGCTCCACAGCAGCCAGGTCAGCAGGACCCCGAGGGCAGCCCCGGGTGTGGCACCACCCAGCAGCGTCAGCAGAGCGAAGAAGCCGGGGAACAGTGGCAGGGCCATTGCGCAGAGCGTGGCTACCACGATCATGCCCGACAGGCGGGGGAGATCCCGCGCCAGTCCGCCATGCAGTCCGGTATAGGCGGTCTCCAGCCGTCGAGAAAGCGCATCGCGTACCAGGAGCATCAGCAACGGGGCGGCTGTCATCGCGAGGGCGAAGCCGATCACGTCCGTTTCAGCCGGCAGCTGCAAGGCGAACAGCCACACCAGGGGCCAGGTGGAGCTGGCCAGCAAGGCCGCCCAGCGCCCGACGTCGCGGATGGTCAACAGGCGAAAGGCGTACAAAATCGCACTCAGGGTCGCCCAGACGACAAGCACTCCAGCGAATGGTGCGATATCACCCCACAGGATCAGTGCCACGCCGAACTGCGGCCAGGCCACGAAAAGCGCCACCTGCACGTAGGTGTTGGTGATGCGCGCAGCCAGCGCATTGAACGCCAGGCTCATCGGGAACAGTGGCAGGAAGAATGCCGCGACGAGGATCAGCAGAGCGGACATCTCAACCCCACCTCAGCCAGAGATTCAGGCGCCGGGACAGCGCCAGCAGCGAGACCGTCATGCGAGTGTAGAGCTCGGCGACGTAGAACTCGCGGGAGAACAGCGAGTACAGCGTCAGCCAGGTTCGTCCATGTTCCCTGTCGACCCGCTGGCGGCGGACATGGGTCAGATAGGCGCCCAGCCACCCGGCCACCATGACCAGCGCCAGCAGCGCGATCAGCACACCGAAGGTGATCTGATCGATGCCTGCCGCGGTATAAAGCGCTTCGCGGAACTCGGCATCCGGATACAGGAAGCCCTCGAAGCTGTGCCCGACAAAGCTGTAGCCGACCACGATCACCGCGAATGACAGGACGATCAGGGCCATCATGCGCAAGGGATTGCCGGTATCCAGCCGGTGCGTGGCGAACAGCACCTGGACGCCCGTGATCCAGCCAAAGAACAGGAGCACGATCGCGCCCTGTTTCTGGAAAAAGTCCGGGGCCACCCAGTAGTGTGCCAGCACCAGAATCACCAGCGGCACGATCAGCATCGCAGCCCCGATCAACAGCCACGGCAGTCGGGCCGGGGCCGACTTGCGTTCGACCAGAAAGTCGTAGAGGGGATCGTTGGGCACGCCGTCGTGTTTGCGCGCGGCGCCAATCACCTTGCCGGCACCGAGGAACAGGGTTCCCTTGAACAGGCCGTGGGCAATCAGGTGGAAGATCGCCAGCGCGAACGCACCCGCACCGGTCTCCATGATCATGAAGCCCATCTGACCCACGGTGGAATAGCCCAGCGACTTCTTGATGTCGTTCTGCGCGAGCATCAGCATCGAACCGAGTACCGCCGTGAACAGGCCCACGATGAACAGCAGATGCAGGACCTCGCTGCTGTGGACGAATACCGGCGCGAAGCGATTGATGATGATGCCGCCGGCGTTGACGATACCCGCGTGCATCAATGCCGAAACCGGTGTCGGTCCCTCCATGGAATAGGGCAGCCAGGTGTGCAACGGAAACTGAGCGGATTTGGCAAACGCCGCCAGCGCCACCAGGAAGGCCACGGTTCCGGCGACCGGCAGGTCCAGGAACGTACGGGCATCCGGCGTCGCTTCGATGCGGGCGAACAGGGTGGGGAAGTCCAGCGCCCCGTAGGCCTGGAACAGCACCATCGCGGCCAGTACCAGCGGCAGGTCCCCCAGGCGATAGGTAATGAACGTCCAGAACGCGTAGCGCTGCGCGTTGACGGGTTCGGTGTTGTGCGCCAGCAGGAAATAGAGGAAGACGCCGATCAGGTGCCAGGCCACCAGCAGGGTGATCAGATCGCCGGCCATGACCATCAGCAGGATCGAGCCGGTCATCAGGTCCAGCAGCATGAAAAAGCGGGCGTAGCCCGGCTCCTCGATCATGTAGCGGATCGAGTAGATGTGGACCACCAGGCTGATGCCGGCGACCACCAGTGCCATGATCGCGCTCAGCGGGTCGATCTGCAGGCTGCCCAAACCGCCGGCGAGGGCCGCCCATTGGGGCCCTGTGTCGCTGACGATGTAGGCGGTCAGCTGGAATGCAGCCACCAGCACCACGACCAGGTTGATGCCGACACTCAGCTGCGCGACGCGCTTGCCCAGCCGGGCACCAGACAAATGGACCAGTAACGCCGAGAGAAAGGGGAGGAGAGGGATCAGCCACTGCGTCTCGATCATCGTCTTGATCACTCTTGGGGCTGTTGACTGACCGCCGGGGCGTTTACTGCTACTCCCCGGATAATAGGGTAAAGCGGCCCTCAAACCCACGGGGGTCGGAAGTAGAACAGGAGGCGGATTGCAAAGTCTGGGCTTTCGTCACGGGCGGCCTGACAGTAATGACGCGTGTGCGGCCCCGGAACATCCGCACCGTCAGGTGGCTGAACAAGCCGGACACCGCGATCAGGCCTGGAGCCAGCCCGGCGGCCGTCTACTGGTGGGGGTTGAAACCACGGCGTCGCAGCACCGTTTTTTCGAGCTCGACCAGAGTGAACAGGATCAGGCCGAACGCGAGGATGCGCAGCCACTCTTGCGGTCCGATGGCGGTGGTGCCGAACAGGAGTTGCAGTGGCGGGGCATAGGTAAAGAGGCTCTGGAGTACGATCAGGATCCCGATTGCGATCAGGGCCGGCCGGCTGGCGACGAGGCTTGCATGGCTGAGAGCGGGCGCCAGAAGAGAGCGGCTGGTAAGCATGAAGAACAGCTGCCCCATGACCAGGGTGTTGATGGCCACCGTACGGGCGAACTCGTGTTCCGCCCCCTGCTGCTCCAGCCACAGGAAGTGGCCAAAGGCGCCGGCGACCAGCAGGGTGGACACGAAACTGACGCGCCAGAGCAGGAAGCCGGACAAGATAGGCGTATTGGGCGGGCGAGGAGGGCGTTGCATCACGCCCGGCTCGGTCGGTTCGAAGGCCAGCGCCAGGCCGAGGGTAACCGCACTGACCATGTTGACCCACAGGACCTGCACCGGGGTTAGCGGCAGGGTCAGACCCAGCAAAATGGCAGCGACGATCGTAAAGGCCAGTCCCCCGTTGCTGGGCAGCAGGAACATGATCGCCTTTTTCAGGTTGTCATAGACCGTGCGGCCTTCTTCGACCGCATTGGCGATGGAGACGAAGTTGTCGTCGGCCAGCACCATTGCGGAGGCCTCGCGTGCGGCCTCGGTGCCCTTCAGCCCCATGGCCACGCCAACATCGGCGCGTTTGAGTGCAGGGGTGTCGTTTACGCCGTCACCGGTCATTGCCACCACGTCGCCGTGGCTCTGAATCGCGCGAACGAGCCGCAGCTTGTGCTCCGGTGTGGTGCGGGCAAATACGTCGACGCGCTGGACCATCGCCTTGAGGTCATCGTCCGAGGTGTCGTCCAGTTCGTGGCCAACCACCACACCGCCTTCGGTGCTGATGCCCAGTTCGTCGGCGATCGCCCGGGCGGTGACGCCGTGATCGCCGGTGATCATCTTCACGCGGATGCCGGCCCCCTGACAGTGGGCTACCGCTTCGATCGCCTCTTCGCGCGGCGGGTCGATGATTCCGCAGACAGCGACCAGGGTGAGCCCTCCGTTCTCGATGTCGCCGAACTCGAGTTCTCGGCAGTGCCCTTCCATGCGCCGGGTAGCGAGAGCGAGCAGGCGCTGACCGCGGGAGGCGACATCATCCATCCACTGCTGCCAGTGTTCGGTGTCCAGCGGTTCATCCTCATCGTTGGTGCGCTGGTGGCTGCACAGCGCCAGTACGCGTTCCGGCGCGCCCTTGAGGAAGAGGAAGGCGTGCCCCTCATGATCGTGGTGCAGGGTGGCCATGAACTTGTAGGACGATTCAAACGGGATCACGTCGTCGCGCACAAATTCCTTGTTCACGAGCTTCGGCTCCAGCCCGCCCTTCATCGCCGCGGTGATCAGGGCGCCTTCGGTGGGGTCGCCCTCCATGGTCCACGTGTCGTCCTTCCGGTAGACCTCGGCGTCGTTGCACAGAAGGATGCCGTGCAACACCTCGGCCAGCAGGGGATCGGTCTCCGGGGCGGCCTCCTGGCCGTCGCGGCTGATCCCGCCGTGCGGCTCGTAGCCCACCCCGCCCAGTTCGTACTCCGCCTGGGTGGTGATGATGCTCTTTACCGTCATCTCGTTACGGGTGAGGGTGCCGGTCTTGTCCGAGCAGATGGTGGTAACCGAGCCGAGGGTCTCCACCGCCGGCAGGCGGCGGATGATCGCGTGACGGGCAGCCATGCGCTGCACCCCGATTGCCAGGGTGATGGTCATGATCGCCGGAAGGCCCTCCGGGATCGCCGCCACTGCCAGGCTGGCGGCGGCGAGGAAGGTCTCCACCAGGTCGTAGTCGCGCACCCAGAACCCGAATGCAAAGGTAAGTGAGGCCAGTACTCCAATCGCGACCGACAACCAGCGGCCAAACTGGGCGATCTGCTGAAGCAGCGGGGTGGTAACGCTCTCGACCTCGCCGAGCAGGGTGGAGATGTGGCCGATCTCGGTATTGGCGCCCGTGGCCACCACTACGCCGCGCCCCTGGCCGGAGGCGACCAGGGTCCCGGAGTAGGCCATGGACCGACGGTCGCCAAGATCGGTGTCGCTGTCCACGGGGTCGGTCTGTTTGTCGCTGGCGATCGACTCGCCGGTCAGCGTGGCCTCGTCGACCCGCATATTGTGCGCCCCGATCAAGCGCAGATCAGCCGGGACTCGGTCTCCGGCCTGCAGATAGACGATATCGCCGGGGACGAGCTTCTCGGCGGGGATGCTGCGGCGTTGTCCGTCGCGCAGCACCTGTGCCTGGGGCGAGAGCATCCCGCGGATGGCTTCGAGGGCCTTTTCGGCCTTGCCCTCCTGGATGTGGCCGATGGTGGCATTGATCAGCACCACCCCGAGGATTACGCCGGTATCCAGCCAGTGACCAAGGAGCGCTGTGCCAACGGCTGCGGCGATCAGTACGTAGATCAGTATGTTGTGAAACTGCCCCAGAAAGCGCATCAGCGGTCCACGGCGTGGCGGCTGGGGCAGCCGGTTGTACCCGTGTTCTTCGAGCCGCTGGTGGGCGGTTTCGCTATTCAGGCCGTCAGCGTTGGCGCCAAGGGCATCCAGGGTCTGATCGACGCCCCGGCTGTGCCAGTCGCGGTCTGATTCGCGATCGCTCATGTGAATCCCTGATGGGTGGCGGCTGTGCATTGCTTCCGGTTGTCCTAATCATGCGCCGGGAAAGACGATGTGTCAGGGCTTGTCGATGAACAGGCGCACCAGCGTGTGCCGAAGCATGGCCCAATGGCATTTGAACAGATCCGTGGAGGGCGGTGAATCGGTGCGCCGAATGCAATGGCTCGACAGGCCGACTGCGGGCACAGACAATGCCGCCATGATCGTCTGGTGGGAGGGCCTTGTGCTGGTGGGGGCTGGGGGCGCGCTGGGAGGGCTGGCGCGCTTCTGGCTGTCGCAGTGGATTGATAACCGCACCGGAGGCCGTTTCCCGTGGGGGACGCTGGCCGTGAACGCCTCGGGCGCGCTGCTGATCGGCGTGGCGCTCGGGCTGGTGGCGGACCCCTCCGGAGCGCCCTGGCTCTGGTTGTTGCTGGTGGTGGGGGTGCTCGGCAGTTTCACCACGGTCTCCTCGTTCAGCCTGCAGACGGTGGGTGTTGCGGAACGCGACGGCTGGCGCCCGGCGATCGCCTACGTCCTGCTGACACTGGGCGGTGGGCTGACGCTGGTGTTTGTCGGCCATGTCCTGGGCCGTGCCGCGGGTGGCGCGGGATGACGGGGTACTCGCTGCGCCTGTCCGCGTTCGTCGCCCTGGGCGCCGCATTGGGCAGCATGGCGCGCTATGCCCTGTCGTGGACCGGGCTGCACCTGATGGGGGCCGGGTTTCCCTGGGATACGCTGGCGGTGAATGTGGCCGGGTCCTGGCTGATCGGGCTTTACGCCGTGATCAGTGCCCCGGAGGGGTGCCGGCCCGCCGATCCGGTGACCCGCCAGTTTGTCCTGGCCGGCTTCTGCGGGGGCTTTACGACGTTTTCGGTGTTCAGCCTGGAGAGCCTGTGGTTGCTGGAGATGGGCGATCCCGGACGTGCGGCGCTGTATGTGTCCGTATCCCTGGTGCTGTGGCTGGCGGGCGTGTGGCTGGGCAGTGCGCAGGGGCGTCGCTGGAATGCCGCTGCATCGCGCGGCTGAGGCCGAGCGGGCCTGACGGCCCGGCCATGGACGGGGCGTGGCCGCGACCGTAGACTTCCCGGTCGTTTGTGAACGGATTACCGACATGCTGGATATTCGCAGTCTGCGCCAGGACCTGGACGCGACCGTGGCCGCGCTGGCCAGTCGCGGCTTCGAGCTCGACCGCGAGCGCTTCGAGTCGCTGGAAGCGCGGCGCAAGGCGCTTCAGGTTCGCACCCAGGAACTCCAGAACGAGCGCAACACCCGCTCCAAGGGGATCGGACAGGCCAAGGCGCGGGGCGAGGACATCGAGCCCCTGAAGGCCGAGGTCGGTCGTCTGGGCGACGAACTCAAGCAGTGCGAGGCCGACCTGCATGCCGTGCAGCAGGAGCTGGACGCGCTGCTGATGCGCGTCCCGAACCTGCCGCAGAAGGACGTGCCCGTTGGCAAGGACGAGGAGGCGAACGTCGAACTGCGCCGCGAGGGCACCCCGCGCGAATTCGACTTCACGCCCCGGGATCATGTGGACCTGGGCCTGCCCGGTGGCTGGCTGGATTTCGAGGCGGCGGTACGCGTGGCCGGCTCCCGCTTTGTGGTGATGCGCGGCGACATGGCGCGTCTGCACCGGGCGCTGACCCAGTTCATGCTCGACCTGCACACCCAGCAGCATGGCTACCAGGAAACCTATGTCCCCTACCTGGCGAACCCGGAGTCGCTGGAGGGGACGGGCCAGCTGCCCAAGTTCGACGAGGACCTGTTCTCGGTGGACTGCGACCAGCGTTTCCGGCTGATCCCGACCGCCGAGGTCACGCTGACCAACCTGGTGCGCGAGCAGATCCTCGAGGCCGGCGCGCTGCCGCTGAAGATGACCGCCCACACCCCGTGCTTCCGCTCGGAGGCGGGCAGCTACGGGCGTGACGTACGCGGCCTGATCCGTCAGCACCAGTTCGAGAAGGTGGAGCTGGTGCAGGTGGTGCATCCGGAACAGTCCGACGCGGCCCTGGAAGAGCTGCTCGGGCACGCGGAGGCGGTGCTGCAGGCGCTGGAGCTGCCCTACCGCGTGGTGCTGCTGAGCACGGGCGACATGGGCTTTGCGGCCGCGCGCACCTATGACCTGGAGGTCTGGCTGCCGGGCCAGCAGGCCTACCGCGAGATCTCCTCGTGCTCCAATTTCGAGGCCTTCCAGGCGCGGCGCATGCAGGCGCGCTTCCGCCCGGAAGCAGGCAGCAAGCCCGAGCTGGTGCATACCATCAACGGGTCCGGCGTCGCGGTGGGCCGGGCCCTGGTCGCGCTGCTCGAGAATCACCAGCAGGCCGACGGATCGATTGCGATCCCGGAGCGGCTGCGTCCCTATCTCGGTGGAACCTCGCTGCTGAAACCGCCGTCTGAACAGTAGGTTGATTCAGACGAGGTGGGTGTGAAACCAATCGGAAAGCCGGTCGCGATCGCCAGCCTGCTGGCGCTGCTGCTTTGCTGGTCGCTGTGGGCGCAGGCCGAGATCGAGGAGGGTTTCGATTTCGACGATGCGCCGCGCATCATCGGCCTGCACACCCCGGACTGGTTCGAACTGAGCTTTCTCGACCTGCCGGAGGACCTGGAACGCGCCGTGGAGCGCGGCAAACAGGGCCTGGCGGTGTACTACGGGATGGATGACTGCCCGTACTGCGAGGCCCTGTTCGAGGTCAATTTCGAGAAAGAGGACATTCGCGCACAGCTGTCGGACAACTTCGACGTGGTGGCGATCGACGTGCTCGGCAGCCGCGAGGTCACCGGGCTGGACGGCGAGGTCAAGTTTGAGCGCGAATATGCCTCCGAACAACGGCTTAACTTCACGCCTTCCATCGCCTTCTACGATGCCGAAGGCGAGCGTATCCACCAGATGCGGGGCTATTACCCGCCGTATCGCTTCCGCGCGCTGCTCGACTACGTGACCGAGCGTCACGACCGGGAGATGAGTTTCCGCGACTACCTGGATCGTGCCGACCCGCCTCCCAAGTTCGACATGGAAGACATCAACGAGCGCGATTTCTTCGTTAATGAGCCGTATGCGCTGGACCGTAGTGCGATCCCCGGTCAACGGCCCCTGGTGGTGTTCTTCGAGCGCGAGGCCTGCCACGCCTGCGATATCCTGCACACCGAGCCGTTGCAGGAAGACGAGGTACTGGACCGCATCGCCCTGATGGACGCCGTCCAGCTGGATGCCGAGGACAGTGACACGCCGGTGCTGACCCCGGACGGTCAGCGGACCAACCCGCGTGACTGGGCGGCAGAGCTCGATGTGCACTGGGCGCCGACGCTGATCTTCTTTGACGAGGCGGGCGAGGAGATCATCCGCATCGACTCGGTGGTGCACCTGAACCGGCTGCGCAACGTGATGGACTATGTGCTCACGCGCGGCTATGAGGACTATCCGACCTTCGAACGCTGGCGCGCCCAGCAACCATAGCCGTGAGGGAAACACTGATTCATGTACACACTCGCGTTGGCACCCCCGGTTTTCCGAGAGAAGGCGCGGTGCGCAGCCGGTAGTGGTTCTACCGGCAAGGGCCGCAACGCAGGATCGGGGAACCGGGGGTGCCAACCCCAAGGGGCTCGGCCTCTTTTGCGCGCGCACGGCGTTGCGGCTCCTTTGTGCAGAATAACTGCACGGCAGTCACCGCTCCTTGTTCGCACGCAAAAGCGACTCGAGCGCGAGCGTGTACATGAATCAGTGTTTCCCTAGGCGGCCGAGGACCGAACTGAATGCATTTCGAACGTGATTTCGTCGTGCGCAATCGCGATGTGCTGGAGGGCATTGTGGCCCGTGCCCATCGCGTGGCGCTGGGGATTTTTGTCCTGACCTTCAGTGGCTACGGTATTGCCGTCTGGTTGTGGTTCCAGGATCAGATGTGGGCGGCGCTGATTACCGCGACCGTCAGCTACCTGGTGTTTCGCCAGTTCCGGATGCTGGCACTGGGCATCGCGCGCATGCCGCTTCGGGGCGACCCCGAGGCGCTGGAGGCGACCCGGGCACTGGACAATGCGCTGGAAGAGGATCGGCCGCACCCGGTGCTGGCGGAGCTGGAGGCCCACCTGCGGGCGCTGGACGAGGAGGGATCCCCGGAGGCGCCGTCGGAGGAGGGTGACAACGGCCGGTCGGGGCCTCGGGACTAGAGTTCTACACGCACGCCCAGTTTCTGTCCAATCACGCGGGCGAGGGTCTCGTGCAGGTCATCCCCGTTGCGGTCATCCAGCCAGGCATCCTCGTCTTCGTTGTAGCCGAAGTGGGCCGGCCCCTCGGGCGAGGACAGCCAGATCTGCTGCGCGGCCTCCTGGCGGTTCAGGATCATCTGCGCCCCGTCCTCGAACTCGAGGGTCAGGACACCATCGATCAGGTCGATGTCCAGGTCGTCGAGACCGTCCTGGTCGCTGAGGGAGTTGTAGATCTCGTCGAGGGTCTGTTCGGCGAATACGACGAAGGAGGGCTGGCTCATGGGTCTCTCGGTTCGGTTATTGCCTCTGGGCGCGGGCAGTATAAGTCAGGGAAAGCGGATGAACGCGATACTGGCCTTCCGGGCGTGGGCAAACCTTCCTATGCCCGCCAGGCGGCGATTGCCAGGCCCAGCCAGCCGAGGATAAAGGCGGTGCCGCCCAGTGGCGCGATGGCCCCCAGGACGCGCGGGGCGCCCAGGGCCAGGGCGTAGAGGCTGCCGGCAAAGAGCAGGATGCCGAGCACGAAGGCCACGGCGCTGGCGGTGGCCCAGCCGGTGGCCAGGTGCGACCACAGCGCCGCCAGCAGGAGCAGGGCGAGGGCGTGGATGAAGTGATACTGGACGCCGGTCTGCCAGGTGGCCAGCGCGCGCTCGGACAGCCGGTCCTGCAGGGCGTGCGCGCCGAAGGCACCGAGCACTACCGCGACGGCAGCGAGCAGGGCCGCGATCACGACCAGGGCGCGGATCATCGGCTCGGGCTCCGTACCCGGCATCAGGCGTCGTCGCCCATCTCGCTGTCGTAGTCCTTCCCGGGTACCCAGCCATGCCCGCGGGCCCGCTCGATCGCTTCATCGTGAATGCGCGCGTGGCGCTCGCGCAGCTCGGGCGGGAGGTTGGCGATGCGCAGGTCGTACTTGTCCCACTCGGCGTTGACCTGGTCGTGCAGTTGCTGGATGCGTCCGAGATCCCAGCCCTCGCAGGTCTCGGTCTCCGGGAGGAAGCCGAATACCCAGGCATCGCGGATAATATTGCCGACCGGCGTCATGCCGCCGTACAAGTCATTGTGGATGCCGACGTAGTGGCGGCTTCCGGAGCGTTTGGCCGTATTCATGCGCGTAGTGTAGAGGTACACCGGCCAGGCGCAAAGCAAATTCAAGCGGAGAAGTCACGATGCAGCCTGCGGGCGACAGCCTGAACCGAATGCGGATCCGCGTCCTGATGAAGCTGATGGTGCTGGGCGGTGTGATCGTATTCGCCGGTATTCTGGCGAGCTACGCGCTGTCCATGTTGGGGGGCGGTGAGACCGAGCGCCGCATCGTGGAGCTGGATGCGATCGCCCCCGGCGAACTCAAGCGGCTGGACTGGGACGGTCGGCGCATCCTGGTGCTGCACCGGGACCCGGCCCTGCAGCAGGCGCTGGGTGATGACGATGAACTGGTCGATCCGCGTGCCCGTCGCGGCCAGCAGCCGGACGGGCTGGAACTGCCGTTGCGCAGCCTGCGGCCGGAGTGGCTGGTGGTCATTGGCGAGAGCACCGATCTCGGCTGCGAGCTGGACCTGGTGCACCCGGACGCGGCGGAGGACTGGTCCGGCGGGTTCGTCGATCGCTGTCGTGGGGGGCGCTATGACGCGGCTGGGCGGGTCTATGACGGACAGGATGCCCGGCGCAATCTGCCGATCCCGGATTACCGCTTCTCCGGAGACGACCGGCTGATTCTGGGTGGTTCCTGATCGGTGAGCGGGGCGTGGGCGGCCCAGCGGGGCTGCCTCAGGGTGTCTCGGCAGGTGCGTAGATGTCGAAGCGTACGCTCTTGCCCCTGACGCTGCCCTGGGGCGTGTCGGGACCCAGAGCAGGGGCATGCAGGGGGCGCTTCACGATGACCCGACGCGTGGCCGCCTCGCGCAGGTTATGCAGCGTGGTTTCCGGGTCGGGGTCCGGGTCGCCCTCCATCAGGGCCTGGGTCAGCTGCATGTCCTTCTTGACCGCGGCGCGCTTGGCCCGCTCCGGGAACATCGGATCGAATACGGCGGCGACGGGCTGGGTGCTCAGGGTCGCCGGCGTGGCCAGGCCCACGTGCAGCGTTATGCGCTCGACGATGGGTGCCAGCACCTCCTCGCGGGCGGCGCGCTCCAGGGCATCCGCCAGTAGCAGGTAGATGACCGGGTGGCGCTCCCAGGCATCCACGCGGAAGCCATGCGCGGCCAGTAGCAGCGTATCGCGACCCAGTCCGGCCGTGGCGTCCACCACATGGCTGTCCCGCGGGATGTTGCCCATGGCCCGGATCAGGCCCTCTCGCTGATGCCCGCTATGGGCCAGACGATACCCCTGACGGCCGGTGGCGAAGTCCAGATGCAGACGCAGTGCGCGCCGACTCTCCTCGCGGATCAGCGCCAGCCCGTGCGTGCCGACCTCCAGTACCAGGGCCGCCTCGCCCAGGTGACGATAGCCCTCGACTTGCAGGTAATGGTCGATCTCCCGGGCTCGGGGCTCCTGCCCCGGTTCTGCGCGGACTTGAAGGGTCACGGTCAGTAGTGCGGCGGAGGCGGCTCGTTGCCGTCTCCGGGGCCGCCGCCCTGGTCCTCGAGTTCCCGCAGTCGGTCGCGGAGCCACTGGAGCTGGCGGCGCAGCTCCTGGTTGTCCTGCTGGAGCTCGTGCTGGACGCGAGCCTGCTCTTCCTGGGTGTACTCCTGATGGGCCAGGCGAACCTCCAGCGCCTCGATCCGTGCGATCAGTTCGCGGTCGGTGCGGGATGGATCAGCTGACGACATGGCGGGGCTGTCCCTTGGCGAAAGAGCGGATGTTGGCCGCAGTCTCCTCGATCACGCGCTGGCGGGCACTGCGGGCTGCCCAGGCGGTATGCGGCGTCAGCACGAGGTTCGGGATGTCCGCTGCCAGCAGGGGGTGGTCCGCTGGCGGGGGTTCGGGCTCCAGGACGTCGATGCCGGCACCGCCCAGGCTTCCGGCCCGAAGATGGCGTGCGAGGGCCTCGGGGTCGACCAGGCCACCGCGCGCGGTATTGAGCAGGATCGCCCCCGGACGCATGCGCCGCAGCGCGTCATCGTCGATCAGGTGGCGGGTTTCGGGGGACAACGGGCAATGCAGGCTGACCACGTCGCTGGTCGCAAGGAGCTCCGGCAGCGGGATGCGATCCGCGTCGTCCGCAGACGAGGGTGATCCCGGGCGCAGGCTCGCGGCCACCTGAACCTGCATGCCGAAGGCCCGGGCGACGCGTGCCGTGGCCTGGCCCAGTACGCCATGGCCGATGATGCCCAGACGCATGCCCGCCAGGGTCTGGATCGGGTGATCCAGCAGACAGAACTGATCGGACGCGCTCCAGTGGCCGGCGCGGATATCGGCGCGGTAGTCGTCCAGCCGCGTGACCAGCGTCAGCAGCAGGGCAAAGACATGCTGTACCACGGAGTCCGTCGCATAGTCGCGGGCATTGCTGACGGTGATGCCCAGTCGGCGAGCGGCGGCGACATCGATATTGTTGGTGCCGGTGGCTGCGGCACAGACCAGCTTCAGGTTCGAGGCCGCGGCCAGCAGCGAGTCGTCCAGTACAACCTTGTTGGTGACCACTACCTCGGCATTCGCAATGCGGGCGCTGATCTCGTCGGGGTCCGTGCGCGGGTGCAGGTCCCACTCGGGAAGGGCCTCGCGCAGGGGGGTGAGGTCCAGGTCGTCGCGATCCACCGTGGACAGGTCGAGAAATACCCCGTGTCGCAGTTCAGTCATGGCGTTTACCAGGAGAAACGGTGTTGCGACGCTTGCGGATAGGATCACTACCGACCGCACGATGCGGCTTGCCTCGGAAAACCTGGAGTACCAACGCGAGCGTGTACATTGATCCGTGTTTCCCAACAAAAGGGCCCCGCATCGCGGGGCCCGAATCGCTTGCCTGTCAGCCGCTGCTGTTAGTTGTCACCCATGAAGGCGTGGAACAGGTTCAGCAGGTGGAGGAACATCACGTAGAGGTTCGCGTACAGCGAGACCGTCATCATGATGTAGTTGGCCTCCGGGTCGTGGATCATACGGCTGGTGTCGAACAGGATCGCCGCCGACAGCAGCAGTACCACGGCCGCGGAGATGGTCAGCGACAGCGCCGGGATCGCCAGGAAGATGTTGGCGACGATCGCCAGCAGGGCGACGATCAGGCCGACCACCAGGAAGCCACCCAGGAAGCTGAAGTCCTTCTTGGTGGCCAGGGCATAGCCGGACAGCGCAACAAAGGCGACCGCGGTGGCGGTAAAGGCATTGCCGACGATCTGCGGCCCGTTGGGCAGGCCCAGGTACATGCTGAGGATCGGGCCGAGGAAGAAGCCCAGTACGCCGGTGAAGGCGAAGGTCAGCACCAGCCCGAGCGCGGAGTTGCGCGCGGCATGGATGGCGAACGGCCCGCCAATCAGGACCGCCAGCAGGACCAGCCAGTGCACCGCCGGGGCGCCCACGGCCATCGCCACGAAGGCCATCACCGCGCTGAACGCCAGCGTCACCGACAGCAGCATGTAGGTCTGGCGGATGACCTTGTTGGTCGAGATGGTCTCGCTGATGGAGCCGGTGCTCGACGGGTTGCGACTCGAGCGAACGATCTGGTCTCGGGACACGGGTCAACTCCTCTTGGGTTCGTAACCTGACCAGTGTAGCGACTGACGCCGGTGGGTGCAGCCCTTTTCGCCGTCCGTGGCGCGGGCCCTTGGCATTACTTGATCGGTTCACCCACGCGTTCGGAGATCTCCTTCACCGCATGATCGGTGGACTTGAAGATGTTGTCCTTGCCGATGATGTCCTCGAGGCCGGTGCGCTGCATGACCTCCATAACCTGCGCCTTCACGCCGGCGAAGACCAGGGTGATGCCCCGCGCCTTCAGGCGATGGACCAGCTGATGGATGACTTCCTCGCCGGAGGCGTCGATCTCGTTGATACCCTTGCCGACCACGATCAGATACCTGGCCTGCGGGTTGCGCGCGACCAGATCCAGCACTGCATCCTCGAAGTAGGGGACGTTGGCGAAGTACAGCGAGCCGTCAAAGCGCATCAGCCCGACCTTCTCGTTGGTCTCCAGCCCGTAGCGCTGTGCCTCGCGAAGCGTCCCGTCGTCGTAGCGGGCCAGTTCGCACACGCGCGGCTGCATGGTGCGGTACAGGTACAGCACGATGGCCAGACCGGCGCCCATCAGGATGCCGTAGTCGAGGTTCGGGGCCATTGCCAGGGTGGCGACGAAGGTGACGATCGCCGCAGCCCCGTCGTGCTTGTTGGCCACCCAGGCATGCTTGATCGCCTTGAAATTAATCAGGCCTACCACGGCCATCATGATGATGGCAGCCAGCACCGACTGCGGCAGGTGATAGATCAGGGGCGTCAGGAACAGCAGAGCGATCCCGATGATCACGGCCGTGAAGACGGACGCCATGCCCGTGCGTGCGCCCGAGTTCAGATTGACCGCCGAACGCGAGAATGACCCGCTCACCGGATAGCCCTGGGTAAAGCCGCCGGAGATGTTGGCCAGGCCCTGGCCCATCAGTTCCCTGTTCGGGTCCAGGCGCTGCCCGGTCCGCGCCGCCATGGCCTTGGCGATCGCAATCGCCTCGGTGAAGCCGACCAGCGCGATAACAAAGGCCGTAGTCAGCAGTGTGGTAATGGTGCCGAAGGTCATCTCCGGTGCGCTGATTGACGGCAGGCCCTGAGGTACGTTGCCGACGACCGCGCCACCGCCATTCAGGGCGACGTCATCGCCATCTACCCGCTCGATCCGCCAGGCAGTGCGCTCGGCACGTGCCCGCTCGGCGTCCGACAGGTGGTCATCGGCAATGAAGCGCTCGGGTTCATCGTCGGTGGCCGGGAGTCGGCGCAGCGTGACGCTGCGCAGTTCCTCGCGCAGCGGGGCAAGTTCGGCGCGCAGTTCCTCGCGCTCCAGCTCGGCCTGCTCCTGCTGGAAGCGCAGGGCCGGGGCGTCGACGCGGGCGGCTTCCTGGATCTCGATTTCGAGTTCCCGCACGCGGTCATCCAGATCGGATACCTGGCCGCGCTTCTCCTCGATCTGCTGGGCGAGTTCGACGAGTTCGGCGGGGGCGATCTGGTCCAGTGTTGTGTCGGCCTTGCGCTCGTAGCCGACCAGCCAGGAGACCAGAATGGTGACGACCACCGCGACCAGCACGCCGGGGATCTTCGGTGCGACCCGCTTCATCCCGACCATGATCGCGATCGCGCCCAGACCGAAGGCGAGGGTCGGCCAGTGGGTGTTGCCCAGTTCGAGCACGACGCCCCACAGGCCCAGCAGGAAGTGACCCGACGTGTCGATCGGCACCCCAAGCAGCTTGTTGAGCTGCGAGAGCCCGATGATGATGGCCGCCGCATTGGTAAAGCCGACGATCACCGGATGGGAGATAAAACTGACGAGGGCGCCCAGCTTGAACAGGCCCATGACCAGCTGAATCACCCCGACGATCAGGGCCAGGGCGATCGCGAGGGCAATGAACTCGGAGGAGCCTTCGGCGGCCAGCGGGACCAGGGCCGATGCGGTCAGCAACGAGACGACTGCGACGGGGCCGGTGGCCAGCTGATGCGAGGAGCCCCAGAGGGCGGCGACCATGACCGGCAGCAGCGATGCATACAGGCCGTAGACGGGCGGCAGTCCGGCCAGCTGGGCATAGGCCATGGACTGCGGGATCAGTACCAGGGCCACGGAGATCCCGGCAATCAGATCCGCATTGATCGTGCCCTTGGTCGGGCGCCAGCTCAAGAACGGAAAGATGCGCAGCAGGATCGAATTCATGGCGGTACTCGCTTGGCCTGTTCGTGACGTGGACGACGGCTTGTCGAGCGATCCCGCGAGCCCGGCGCACCCGGGCCGTGTGGCTGCCAGGGCCGTCGTCACGATTTGGCAGCCAACTCTGGCCCGGGGTGGGCCGGGCGCAGTCAGGGGGAGGCGCCAGTATAGAGGCTCGACTTATTTTCTTCTATCAAAGGTATTCAATGCGATACATAGCGCAAAGAGAATATAGAGGGCGGCGTTTGGTCCGCCTGCATGTGCCACACAAAAACGCCCCGGTCACCAGCGGCGACCGGGGCGCGATAGCGTCAGGCGTGGCGCGGTTTACTGCGGGGGCGCCATGCCCGGGCTGCCACCCTGCTGCATTTCCTGCTGCAGGCTTTCCAGACGCGCAATGATGTCATCGATGTCCGGATTCTCTTCGCGCATGGCGGCCATCAGGTCTTCGCGCAGGGCCTCCTGGGCGGTGATGATTTCCTCGTCCTGAGCCACGGCCTGCTGGGCCTCCTGCAGGTTCATCTGCGCCTGCTGGACGTCCTCCGACTGGATCACCTGCTGGCGCTCCTCGGCGCTGAGGTCCGGATCGCGCAGGCGTTCTTCGGCGCCTTCCAGGGTTTCAAGATCCTGGCGCGGCTGATAGCCGGCCTCTTCCATCTTGTTAAGCACCAGGTTTTCGAGCTCTTCGCCCTTTTGCTCGAGATCGGGGTTGTTCTCGATCGCCTGCTGCTGGGTCTCGGCCAGGGTCTGCTGCAGCTGCTGCATTTCCATTTGCGGGTCGGCCCCGCCTTGCTGTTGCCCCTGCTGGCCCATGCCTTCCTGACCCATGCCCTGGGCCATCACCAGCGGGCTGGCGAGCGCGAGCGCGGCGGCGGCAATCAAACCGGCGAGAGGCCGGGAACGGTTCGTCATAATGATTCTCCTCGTGAAATTACGGTGGAAAGCTTAGTGCGTGGTGACTTAACAACAGCTTAACAGGCGTGGTCGACGGGTGCCGGAGCAGCCCGGTTTTCGCTGCAGGCTTCTCGTTTTTGGTGTGATCGGTGCCCCCTCGGCCGGAAGGAGGACACAAGAGGGCGATATCGGTGGCCGGTAGCTCGATCGCCCAGCCCAGGTGCATCGCGACCCAGTGCAGCGTGGCAGGGCCGTAGAAGGCCACGTGGGTAGGGTCACGGCGATAGTGCCAGCGATGGAAGTCGGCTGCGGCGGGCGGCCAGCCGGTCATGATCACGATGGTGCCGCCAGGCCGCAGAACGGCCGCCATGTCCTCAAGTGTGGCGAGGGGGTTGTGCAGATGTTCCAGTACCTCGCTGCAGGTGATCAGGTCGAAGCGTTCGAGGGGGGGCGGGCGGTCGGGCCCGAACACGGGATCGTGGGTCTGCATCGAGTAGCCGCGTGCACGCAGCATGTCCGCCAGCACCGGATGGGGGCCGCACCCCCAGTCCAGGCCATGGGCCGGAGGTGGGCAGTGGGCCTCCAGGGGGGCGATCAAGCGCCCGAGAAAACGCCGATAACCGGGGTCGTCCGGGCGGTTTTCGTGCGTTTGATAATACGCGTGTTCAAACGCAGGCGTGGGCCAGGACGCTGGTTCCAGAACGATCAGCGAACAGGTCGGGCAGCGCAGGTAATCCCCGGGCGAGGGATCGCGCACCCCGCGGGCGAAGAAAAGGCGCAGTGGCCCGGTGCAAAGGGGGCAGTCGGCCATGTTTTAGGGAGACACGGATGGATATGCACGCTTACTGTTGTGTCGCGCTTGCGTGCGAACAAGGCGTGGTGATCGCCATGCGGTCATTCTGCACAAGGGAACCACAACGCCGTGCGCGCCCCCGTTTTCGTCAACCACGGGCGGCCGACTTTCTGCCTTCAATGGTTTGTGGGGTTGAAATCCCATGCTCCCCGGTCCTGCGTTGCGGCCCTTGCCGGCAGAACCATTACCGGCTGCGCACCGCGCCTTGTCTCGGGAAACCTGGGGTACCAACGCGAGTGCGCACATGAATCCGTGTTTCCCTAACGGCGCAGGAAGCGGAACCAGGACGCGATGTTCAGCAGGCTCATCAGGGACTGGGCGAGATAGGTATAGGCCGCGGCCTTCAGGATCCGCTGGGCATGGGGATAGTCCGGCGGGTGCAGGTAATTGCCCCGGCGCAGCATCGGCAGGGCCCGGCGAAAGCTCGCGTCGAATTCGGTGGGCAGGGTGACGAAGTGCACCAGCGCAGCCAGCCCCATCGACAGAATCCCGGCCAGGAAGAACAGGATGCCCGGCGCCGGGTGCCGGGCGATCAGCGTGATCACGGGGATCGCGACCAGCAGCCAGGCCCCGATCTGCTGTCCGTAGCGCGACAGACATACGAGGTTGCTGCGCATCCGCAGGGGCGGGTAGTCCTGGGCGTGCTGGACCGCGTGCCCGACCTCGTGCGCCGCTACTGTGATCGCGGTGAGCGACCGACCGTCGTGGTTGCCCTCCGACAGCCGCACCGCCCGATCGAACGGATCGTAGTGGTCGCCATCACGGGTGGATTCGACGCGTACGTGGTGCAGGCCATGGCGATCCAGCAGGTCGCGCGCCAGTTCCGCCCCGGTGCCGTTGTAGCGGTCCTCCGGCTGGCTGTACTTCTTCATTGTATGGCGTACCCACCAGCTCGGGGCCCAGGCCAGGAGCAGCACGAGCGGTGCGAGCAGAATCAGCAGTCGCATGCCTTCATCATGGCGCGACTTCCACCTCGGGGGAAGTCACCCGCGTCAATCCGTACACCGGCTTTTTCTCGTTCAGTCCTCGGCCTCGTCGTAATCGCCCTTGTGCTTCGGGTTGGGGCGGGCCCGCCGGTCCTTCGAGTAGTCGCGACTGTCCTCGGTGTCCTCGCCCGTTTCCTGGGTGAGGCGCAGATGCGCGGGCGGGGCCGTGCCGTCCTTCTCCTGACCGAAGTAGATGGTCTGGTGCGGGAACGGGATCTCGATGCCGGCCGCATCGAAGTGCTTCTTCACCAGGCGGTTGAACGCACGCCCCAGACCGAACTGCGTGCCCGGCAGGGTCTTGATGCGAATGCGCACATTGACCGAGCTGTCCGCCAGCGCGGTGACTCCGTGCACCTCCATCTCGTCGAGGATGTTCGGGCCCTGTTCCGGGTCTTCCTTCAGTTCCTCGAAGGCCTCGCGCAGGCGCACGATGACCTCGTCGATATCCTCGCGATAGGCCACGCCGTATTCGCCCACGTGGTAGGCGTAGTCACGCATGTAGTTGGAAACGGCATCCACCGAAGAGAACGGGATCAGGTGATAGGTACCCGACAGGTCGCGCAGGCCCATGGAGCGGATCGTGAGTTTCTCGACCACCCCAGTCGTTCCGGCGACCGTGACCACGTCCCCGGTGTTGATGGCTTTCTCCAGCTGGATGAACACCCCGGTGATGATGTCCTGCACCAGTTTCTGCGCGCCGAAGCCCACGGCCAGGCCCAGGACACCGGCACCCGCCAGCAGCGGGCCGATGTTCACGCCGATCTCCGCCAGCACGATCATGGCGGTCATCACGGCCAGCACCACCGCGACGGCATTGCGGAACAGGGACAGCAGGGTCTTCTCGCGCGCGCCGGGTTCGCCCTCGCCGGTATTCGGGTTCAGGCGGTGCTCGATCCAGCTGGCAAACACCAGCCAGATGGCCAGGGCGGCAAGCAGGATCAGGGCGACCGAGATCGTGGTACCCAGGACGTACATGCCCGCGTCCGACGCTATCCAGGCACCCAGATTGAATGCGCCCCAGGCATCCGCGATCACCGCCAGCACGATGAGCAGGATCACCAGGCGCATGGTCTTGAGCGCCTTGGGGATATAGGAGTTCAGGCGTGCCTCGAGCATCGGGAACTTGAGGCGGGTCTCGTCCGGCACCCGGATCTCGCGTCCGATGACCTGGGTGAGCACGTTGGCCACGAATACCCCGATAAAGGCGGCCAGGATGGTCTGGCCGGTGGCCTTGGCCATGAAGGGCAGGGCATCTTCCGGACGGGTCATGCTGACGACTGCCAGCGTCAGGAAGTAGATCAGCGCGATCCAGTGCCAGGCGTTCGCCACGAAGGTCAGTGTCATTCGCGTGAATGCGAACCCGGCGCGGTTGGCGACCAGGATCAGGCGGTCATGCACGCGCTGACGGTTCTGCAGGATGATCACCGCCGCATAGAGGAAGGCGGTCAGCATGACCAGCAGGCCCAGCGAACGGCCCGCCTCGCTGGAGATGTGGATGTTGGTGATCGGCACCAGCAGAAGCAGGCCGTAGCCGATGTAGGTCACCAGGCGCGCGAGCCAGGCATTCCAGTAGGCGGCCTCGTCGCCGGCCATCGGCAGCAGCCGCAGGCCCTGATAGCGCGTGGCAAAAATCAGGCGCAGGGCCGCCTTGGTGACCTCGATCAGCAGGAAGGCGTTCAGGAACAGCGAGTGCCGCGTGAGCATCTCTCCGGACTCTCCGAGCACAAACAGCGCGAGCCCGTAACCCGCCACCCAGGCCAGGAGCACGATCAGGAAGTCGACCAGTGCGGCCAGGAGGACGGCGGGGAGTGCGCGCAGCAGGTGATACTGCTCAGGCGAGTTGATCACCCAGCGATCCAGCGCGGCAAACATCGGGCTGCCCAGGCGGCGCAAGAGCAGGAATATGGCGATTGTGAAAGCGATCAGGATCGCCAGATCCAGTACACCCGTGCCAAACACCACCGGGTCGATCGTGCGCAGCGTCTCCCCGATGTCCGCGGCGATCTCGTTGAGGGCCCGAATCTCCTGCACCGTGCCTTCGGCCAGGGACTGTGTGACCTGGGCGATCTGGCGCGGGAGCGACATGGGTTCGTCGGTGTCGATGGCCTCTTCGTCTGCTGCCGCCTCGTCGTCCTCCGCGCGCTCGGCACGCAACGTTTCAAGTAGCCGCTCGCGGGCTTCTTCGTTTTCCAGTGCCTCGATCAGAGCGTCGTGCAGTTCGCGCTCGCCGGTGTCCTGGGCTTGAACCGTGCCCAACGGGACCAGCAGCGACACCAGGACGAGCAGGAGAAAGGGAAGACGGAGAAGGTGACTTGGGGACACGGGCGGACCTCGGGCTTGGACGGGGTTCGCGGGTCGCGAGGATTGATGCGGAAGACGCGCATCCATGCGACGGCGGAGGGTGCCAGTCTAGGGAATGACTGATGGATGTGCACGCCAGTTCAGCGCGCTGCGCTTATTCCAGCAGCATGGGATCCAGCCAGGCGATGCCCAGCTGGTTCATCTGGCGTTCGATCCAGGCAATGCGCTGGGTAAGGTGCGGACCCGGGTTCACGGGATCGTAGTTGCCTGGACTGGGCAGGATTGCGGCCAGGCGTGCGGCCTGCTGCCGGTTCAGCTCGCGCGCGGGTACACCGAAATAATGCTGCGCTGCATGCTCGATCCCGTAGATGCCGGGACCCCATTCCGCCAGGTTCAGGTACACCTCGAGGATGCGGCGCTTGGGCCAGATAGTCTCCATTCCCGCCGTGAGCCCGGCCTCCAGCGTCTTGCGGAACCAGGAGCGCTTGTGCCAGAGGAACAGGTTCTTGGCGGTTTGCTGGCTGATGGTGCTGGCGCCGCGCAGGCGCTGGCCATGCAGCACGTGAGCGTCCACCGCCTGGCGCATCGATCCCCAGTCGAAGCCGCGATGCACGGGGAAATGCTGGTCTTCCGCCGCGATTACCGCCAGCATCAGGTGGCGCGGCAGGTCATCCAGGCGCTGCCAGTCCGGCCGCAGGCGCGAGGCGGTCTGCCAGTCCGTCGCGACGACCATGGCCATGCCGTAGGGCGGATTGACCTTGGCAAACAGGAGGATCAATCCCAGCGCGAACGTGACGACGAGCGCAAGCGTCCCGGCCAGCAGCCAGGCCAGCGCGCGTAGCAGGCGGGCGATCGGCCCGCGCCGTCGGCGGGCCATCAGTGCCACCCTGGATGCAAGTGGAGGACCGTGTTCATCGGGGCCAAGAATACCGCGACTTGCGGCTCGGTCGAGTATCTCGACGGTGTGGTTTAATGTTGATGACGGCCCAACGTTGACCTACGAGGAATCTCGTTATTGATTGAACTGTTGATGTCGTACGTGGCCCAATCTTTCAAGCCGGCGTTCTGTCTGGCGATGCCATCCAACCCACACGAATCAGAAGGAGAGACCCATGGACGTGATGCCCTATCGGTATACCACCCCCAGTGGCGAGGCTGTATCCTTCGAGTTTCGTTTGCATCCCGAGACCGGTTCGGCCGTGCGTGTCCAGCAGCTGCTGGATCGGCTGGTCGATACCCTGGATCACGAAATCGGGGTGCTGGGCGACACCTGCAATGGCGACGTCCTGCAGGCACTGGCAATGGCGCTCGCCGTGCGCACCGACATGATCCCGGCGCACCCGGAGATGACGCGCGATCTCGCGCGCGATGTGGTCGAACGTGCACTGGGCTCGCTGTCGGAGGCCGAGCATCAGTACGTGGGCCCGGTGGGCCATGCCTGACCATCCGGTTCCCGGGCGTCGCCCCATCGTCTTTTTCGATGGCGGCTGTCCGCTTTGCCGGCGCGAGATCGGCCACTACCAGCGGCTGGACAAGGTCGGACATGTGGACTGGCAGGACATCCATGCCGACGCGGCGCCATTGAGGTCGTGGCGCATTGACTGGGGGGCGGCAATGCGGCGGATGCACGTCGTCGATACCCAAGGGCAGATCCACACCGGGGCCTGGGCATTCGTCGTCGTCTGGCAGCATTTGCCGTACTACCGCGTGCTGGGGCGGGGCCTGAGGCGAGTGCCGCCCGTAGTGCGCCTGATGGACCGGGTCTATGAGGGGTTCGCGCGTCGACGCTGGCGGTCGCGCTGCAGCGACGGCCTCTGTCATTCCGACTAGCCAGGCGGTGAAGACGGCTGTGCATGGCGCAGCCGCGAAGCCTGGGTGATGTGACCGGAATCAAGCGCCTGGACAGGCTGGGTCGTTGCCACGGCGGGCGGGATGAGTGTGACGGCAGCTGCCGGTGTGCGTTTCTTGATCGCGGGAATCAGAACCGTGAACCAACTGCGGGCTGGCAGCCAGCCTGCGAAGACCATGGGGCTGTCCGGTTGCGGTGCCGGCACGGGCCACATTCTGGTGGTGGAGCGCAATGCCGAGGGAGTCGCCTGGCCCGCCGCGGACTGAGGCGGCCGAGGCCGGTAGGGCGTGTCCTACATATAGGGCCCAAGGATGCGCGCGATCCAGCCGTAGATGCGGTATTTCCACGGGCGATCTTCCCAGGCCTCGATTGTCATGCGCTCGGCCTCTGCCTTGTCTTCCTCGATCAGTTCCCGGATCGAGCGGGCAAAGTCTTCGTCATAGATGTTCAGGTTGGTTTCGTCGTTCAGGCGGAACGACCGATTGTGCATGTTGGCGGAGCCAATGCTGGCCCAGCGGTCGTCGACGCTTATCAATTTCGAGTGATACATCCGCGGGTGGTATTCGTACAGTTCCACTCCCGCTTCCAGTATCGGTCGCCAGCGATTGACCGAGGCATGGCGCACGAAGCCGAAGGTCATGGTGTCGCCCGGCATCAGCACGCGGATCCGGACACCGCGTTCGGCGGCTTCGGTCATGGCGTCGAGGAAGTCCGGGTCGGGATAGAAATACGCTGTTGCAATGGTTGCCTGCTCCTCGGCCGCGGCCAGGGCATGCAGGAACATCTTGCGGATCCGATGGCGTCCCTCGCGCGGGGCGCTGTTGACGACCTGTGCATCCAGATCACCTTCTTCTTCGAGTTCCGGGTAATAGGCGTCGCCCAGCAGCAGTTCGCCCATGGCATCCAGCCAGGTCTCCATAAAGGCCGCCTGCAGGTTGCCCACCACGGGACCGGTGACGCGGAAATGGTTGTCGCGGTAGGGCTCGTGGTCCTCGTCGGGTACCCAGGAATCCGCAACGTTGGCGCCCCCAATGAATCCCGTGTGGCCGTCCACGACCAGGATCTTTCGGTGGGTGCGGTGGTTGAACCGCGACATCTCGTACCAGGAGGGTTTGCGCCAGCGCACGACCTCCGCGCCGGCATCGGTCATGCGGTCGAACTTCTCCTGGGCGGCCGCCACGGAGCCGATGTAATCGATCACCACGTGCACCTTCACCCCACGCTCGGCGGCGCGGGCAAAGGCCTCCGCAAAGCGGGCGGCCTGGTAGCCCCAGAACTCGTATACCTCAAAGGTAATTGAACGTTCAGCACCTTCGATGGCCTCGATCTTGGCGTCATAGATGGCCTCGCCGTCGCGCAGCAGCTCCAGCCTGTTGCCGGAGACAATCGGCTGCTGCAGCGTGAGCCCCATGCCGCGGCGAAACGCACTGTCCGAGGTGCCGTAGTCGATGGCCACCGGGACCTTCACCCGGTCGGGTTTCGGCAGCAGGTTGAACAGGGCGACATTCGCCAGCACAAAGGCGAGGGCGATGCCCAGCAGGATACCGACGGGGATGCCGATGACGCGGCGGCGCATGGTAGTCCTCTTGTATAGAACCCCTTGCAGGGATAACGGGGAGGGGGTTGGGTGGCGCCGGTGTGGAACCGACATCGTTCAGTGTACACAATGCACTGGGAACAACCCTGGACGAATGTCATGAATCCGTTTCTGGAAGCCGCACTGGACGAGGCGCGAACTGGCTGGGATGAGGGTGGCATCCCGATCGGCTCCGTGATCGAACACGCCGGACGCATCGTCGGGCGCGGGCACAACCGCCGAGTGCAAAACGGCAGCGCCATACTGCATGCCGAGATGGCCGCCCTGGAAAACGCCGGACGCCTGCCTGCAAGCGTCTACCGCGAGTGCACGCTTTACACGACGCTGTCACCCTGCGCGATGTGCAGCGGGGCGATCGTGCTGTACGGCATCCCGCGCGTGGTGATCGGCGAGAACTCCAGCTTCGCGGGAGAGGAGGACTGGTTGCGCTCGCACGGCGTGCAGGTCGATGTGCTGCAGGACGCCGCCTGCCGGGAGCTGATGGCCGCCTTTATTGAACGCCACCCGGACCTCTGGCACGAGGACATCGGTTGCGAATAGCCCCAGGCTGACCGGAACGCGCTTGCTGGCGGGCGGATCGCGTTTGCCACCCGGATCCTGTAGCCGCACAGGGCAGGTGACCGAGAAATGCCTCATGGCGCGCTTCGCGCCCGGGTCGGGTGTTCTGGCATAGTTGCTGCTTTGGTGCCGGGTGCAATGCAAACCGGGAGCATCCCATGATCGATGGCATCGGAATGAACCAGGCGGCCCTGGCGCGACCGACCCATTCGGCGCAACACCCGAACAACGCCGGGCAGGCTGGCAACCAGGCGGCACAGGCCGGACAGGCGGCCTACGCACAGCCCGCCCAGCAAGCTCAGGCCCAGCAGGCACAGGCCGCCACGCAAGCGCAGGCGAATGGTCAGCTCAACGGGCAGGGCGCGGGCGTCTCGACCTCACCGCATGTCGCCCAGCCGGTGTCCACCACACAGGCCCCCTCGGCACACGAGGCGGCATTCTCGCCCCAGGGCGTCAACGCGACCCCGCCGACACAGGCCACGGCGATGCCGCTGGCCGGCGGCCAGGTCAACGGGGCCCCGCAGGCCGACGATGCCCCCCAGATGGACGCCGACCCGGACGACGAAGCGGACATGGGCCAGACCTTCATGCCCGACGGCTCGGTGCAGTCCAACTCCAACGAGAACCTCGGATCGCACTTTGACCTGCAGGCGTAAGGTCTGGTCGAGTGTCTTCGGTTTGGTGGTTTGGCCTCAACGACCGGAAGTGACATTTACCGACTGATGCCCTGCCTCCTCAGGCCGGGAAAACCGGAAGGTCACGTGCTCGCGATGGATCAGGAATTGTCCAGTCGCGTGCATCCACTGTTGTTCGCGCACCGTGGCGTCCATCCACTCGAATAGCTCCTGCAGTGCCAGGGCGGTTGCGCCGCGGTCCGGATAACGCAGGCCAAGCCCCTCCCAGTGGTCCCGGGCATCATATGTGCGTTTCCAGCCTTCGCGGACGAACCCGGCTGTCAGCAGGGCGCGCAGGGCCCCGTCACCCAGGCTTTCGCGAAGCCCTTTCAGGAGTAGGCGGGAGTCCCTGGATTCCACGGAACCCTCGGGTGAGGCGTTTAGCGAGGCCGGCAGGAGCTCGACCCAGTCATCGTGCTGGCCAAGCCCCGGGATCAGATCTTCGTCGACCATCTGCTGGAAGTCCGGGACAGGGTCGGAGTGCGTTCGCAGGGCGAGCTGGATCAGGGCTGCGGCTTCGTCGACGTAACCGGACAGACTGAAGCCGCACAGTAGGTGGTCCACGACGTCATGGACAAACACCGAGGTCGGAATGCGATCCCCGCAATAGGGGGTCGCGGCAATCACGTCAGCTCCCCGTCCGGGGACGTCCAGCTTCCAGCCGCGGGCGCCGAAGCCATCCTGCCAGCTGTCCTCGTAGCGAACCGGAATCGTGACCGCCTGCGCGTTGATAACCGGGATGGACATGGTGGCCTCGCTAGGTATCCGATGCTTTCCACTTTACCGACCGGTCAACTACCATTCAATGCATGGCCGATGCACTCAACCGAAGCCGGACACGCGATGCCCTGATCGCCGCTGCACGCTCGCTGGTCCTTGGCCGCAGCTACGGCGCCGTCGGCGTGGCCGAGATCTGTGCGCACGCCGGCGTGAAGAAGGGGAGTCTTTATCACTTTTTTCCCGGCAAGGATGCCCTGGTGCTGGAGATGCTCGAGACGCTTTATCGCGAGCTCGAACGCGAGGTACTGCGTCCGTCACTGGAATGCGACCTGCCTTTGCGCGATCGCCTTGGGCGGTTTGTCGATCGTCTGTATCAGTTCGAGATCCGTGCCCAGGGGGAGGTCGGGGAGCTCCCCGGCTGCCCGTTCGGGAACCTGGCGCTGGAGCTGGCGAACTGGAATTCGTTGGTTCGAGAGGCCGTGGCCGCGCACCTGGAGGCCCTGCGCGGCCATTTCCAGCGAGCGATCGAGGCCGCCGTGCAAAGCGGTGAACTCCCGCAGGCGTCGGATAGTGCCCGTCTGTCGGAACAGTGGCTGGCGCAGGTCGAAGGCGTGCTGCTGCTGGCCAAGGCGCGGCAGGACGCGGACACGGTCCTGCATCTGTTGCCGGCACTGGAAACCCTGCTGCCGGCCAGGCCGGCCCACGACGAAGAGCGAGAGAACCATTGATCCGTGGTTCCCTGGAGGTATATGACGATGGAATTTCCCCTGAGAACACCCGACAGCGCGCCGGAGGCCTTCGAGCGATCCGGGAAGGTGCTGGGGCTGGTGCCGAATCTGATTCGCGTGATGGCCAGTAGCCCGGCGGCGGCCTCGGCCTACCTGGACCTGACCGAGCGACTGGGCCAGAGCAGCCTGTCTCCCGAGGAACAGAGCGTTGCGCTACTCACGATCAGTCGGTTCCACGAATGCCATTACTGCATGGCCGCGCACTCCATGACGGGACGGATGGCGGGTCTGCCCGATGCAGTCGTCGACGCGCTGCGGGAGGATCAACCTGTGCCCGACCAGCGGCTCGAGGCCCTGCGCCGGTTCGTGGTGGCGGTACTCGAGCATCGGGGCGCGGTCCCCGATGCCGAACTCGAGGGGTTTCGCCGGGCGGGGTTCGACGAGGCGGCGATCCTGGATGTGATCCTCGCGGTCGCGCTGAAGACCCTCTCGAACTACACCAACCACCTGGCCTCCACGCCACTGGATGACGTGATGCAGGACGAGCACTGGGAGGCGCCTGCGGGTCGCTGAAAACCCGGTACCGCGGTGTTTCAGTGCGAGCGAGTCAGGCGCGAGAACAGGCGCCGGATACGCCCGGGGCCGTACCCGTGGACGCGCTTGAAGGCCTTGCGAAAGGCCGGCTCCGAGCCATAGCCGACCTGTTCCATCACGCTGGCCACCGATGCCCTCGGATCGCGCAGCAGCCGTTCGGCCAGGACCATGCGCCACTGGGTCAGGTAGTCGATGGGAGCCTGCCCGACCAGTTCGGTGAAACGGGCGGCGAAACTCGTTCGCGACATCGCGGCCTCCTGCGCCAGGCCCTCGACCGTCCAGGCCTCCTCGGGTCGTGCATGCAGCGCGTCGAGGGCGCGGCGGATACGGTCGTCCGCGAGGGCCGCGATCAGACACTGCTCTGGATGCTCCTGGTAATGGCAGACGTAGTGGCGCACCGTCATTACGAACAGGGTATCCGCCAGACGATCGAGTACCGGCCGATAGCCGGCGGACTGCTCTGACAGTTCCAGGCGCATCAGATCGGCCAGCCGCGCCAGCCGCTCGCCGCTCTCGGCGTGGCGCACGATTACGCGGTCGGGCAGGGCCGCCAGGATCGGATTCCGGCGCCCGGAATCGAATTCGAAGTGACCGCATAACAGCTGTGTCGAGCCGGGTTCGGGCTCGGACGGGTCCAGCAGATTCAGGTGATTGTCCCGGTCCTCGAATGAAGGCTCGCTCGCCAGCAGGTGCCAGTCGTCGTGGGGCAGGAGCAGCATGTCGCCTGCATCCAGCCACAGTGGCTCGCAGTCCTCCATGTGCAGGTAACAGCCCCCTTCGCTGATCAGGTGAAAGCTCGCATGCCCGGAACCGGTGGTGCTGAGCTGCCACTGGCCGCACAGACGGGGGTTGGTGTCGATCCGTGCGCGCAGGTTGTAGGCCGAGAGGACGGACGACAGCGTGTCCTCGCGCGGCATGATCCGGCTCATGTCCATGAGGGGTTCGCTCCTGTCGAGGAAACACAGATCAATGTACGGCATCGCAGGCGTCTTGGCTCCGCCCCGGACGATCGGACATAAATGCCGGCGCGACGGTTCTCACGATTGTCCGAAGGGCTGGCTAGGCTTTAAGTCAGTTCAACGGAAGAATCGAGGACGAGGCGATGAACGCTATGGCGTTGCGGGCGGGCATCCGATTCCAGCGGTGGCTGGACATGACGCGCGGGGCGGATTTTCTGGCGCCGCTGCTGATTCGCCTGTATCTCGCGCCGGTGTTCTGGATGGCCGGCACCAACAAGCTCGACGGCTTCCTGCCGAAGGAAAGCGTGGTGATGTGGTTTGGCAACCCGGACTGGGGGCTGGGGATGCCGTTTCCGTACCTGATGGTGCTGCTGGCCGCCTACGCCGAGGTCCTGGGTGCGATCGCCCTGCTGCTGGGTATTGCCGCGCGCTGGTTCTCCATTCCCCTGATGATCACGATGATCGTCGCGGCGGTCACGGCCCATCTGGAGAACGGATGGCAGCGCATCTCCGACCCGATGATGTGCCTGTTCAACTGCTCGGGAGTGGAAGCGGCCCAGGAACGGCTGAGCCGCGCGCGTTCCATCCTGCGGGAGCACGGCAACTGGGACTGGCTGACCGAGCACGGGAGCTTCGCGATCGTGAACAGCGGAATCGAGATGGCCGCGACGTACTTCATCATGCTGCTGGTGATCTTCTTCTGGGGCGCCGGCCGCTACCTGAGCATCGATTTCTACATCCGCAGGAGGATGATGGACAGGGGATAGCCAATGAGGCTACGTATACAGTAGCCATTGGCAGGACGGGCATTTTGCCCATAACGTCAAGCGACGAAGGAGTTGCATCATGAAACAAGAACTGTTCTCGAAAAAGACGCTGGCCGGCGCGGTGGGTACCGCCGCGATCGGCCTGGCCATGGGTTCCAGCCCGGCCTTTGCTGCGGTGGATCTGAACCAAGGCTATCAGCAGGGATCTTCAGCTCCCCACATGCTGGCACAGGGCAGTTGCGGGGAAGCCACCTGCGGCGCCAGTGGCGAAGGAGATGACCAGGACAAGGACTCCGAGGGTTCCTGCGGCGCCAACGGTGACGGAGAAGAAAAGGACTCCGAAGGAGCCTGCGGCGAGGGGACCTGTGGCGGTTGAAGCCATCCAGCCCGTACGCCCGGCCCGCGTACGCGGGGCCGGGCTCGGCCTGCGGCGGGCACTACTCGAGCCGCTGGCCGCGGCACCCGAGTCGCTGGAGCGGCTCGGGTTTTTCGAGGTCGCGCCGGAGAACTGGATGCATCTGGGCGGGCGGCTGGGTCGCACCTTCCGCGAGTACACCGAGGCGCACCCGTTCGTCTGTCACGGCCTTTCCCTGGACATTGGGGGACCACGCCCCCTGGATACGGCGTTTCTGTCCGATCTGCGCCGCTTCCTTGATACGCACGACATCGAGGATTACACCGAACACCTTTCGGCCTGCGGGGACGAAAAGGGGCATCTCTACGACCTGATGCCGATCCCGTTCACGGAGGAGGCCGTGCGGCATGTGGCCCGTCGGGTCCTGCACGTACAGGAGGCGATCGGCCGGCGCATGGCACTGGAGAACGTCTCCTATTACACCCCGGTGGGGGGCCGCATGAGCGAACTGGAATTCATTCGGGCGGTACTGAGCGAGGCTGACTGCGACCTGTTGCTGGATGTGAACAACATCTACGTGAACAGCATCAACCACGGCTATGACCCGGTCGGGTTTCTCGACGGTCTGCCGCTGGAGCGGGTGCGCTACATCCACATTGCCGGCCACGAAGACGAGGCACCGGACCTGCGCGTGGATACCCACGGCCAGCCGGTCTGCGGAGACGTATGGGACCTGCTGGAGGCGACCTACGAACGGATTGGCCCGGTGCCGACCCTGCTGGAGCGGGATTTCAATTTCCCGGCGCTGGAGGTCTTGCTGGAGGAAACGGACCGCATCCGCGCACTTCAGGTCAACGCGGCCGGGAAGCGCGCATCCCTGCAGGCCCATGGCTGAGCCCGATTTCCAGGAGCTGCAAGAGCACCTCGCCCGGCACCTGCGCGACCCGGAGCGCCACCCGCCTCCGGAGGGTATCGAGGACCGCCGACTGGCGATCTACCGGCGCCTGTTCATTAATAACGTCCGCAATCTGCTCGGGCGCGGGTTCCCGGTGATCCGGCGCATCCTCGGGGAGGAGGCATGGGCAGCGCTGGTGCGCGATTTCTATCGCGACCATGGCTGTCACACGCCCTATTTTCCGCAGCTCGCGGGGGAGTTCGTGCAGTACCTGGCCGAGGAGCGTGTGCCGCAACCCGACGACTGGCCGTTTCTGGCCGAGCTGGCGCACTACGAACGGGTCGAAACGGAGCTCGTCTACAGCGATGCACAGCCCTCGGGCGACGTGGATCCGCAGGGCGATCTGCTCACGGGGGTCCCGGTGTTTTCGTCCGCCGCGCGACTGCTGGCTTACGAGTTCCCGGTGCATCGGATAGGGCCGGACCACTGCCCCCAGCAGCCGGGTGATGTGCCCACCTACCTGTTGGCCTATCGTGGCGAGGACGAGCGCGTACGCTTTGCCGAGCTGAACCCGCTCGGAGCACGGCTGCTGTGGCGGGTCTGCGAGGAGCCGGCAGCGGGTGACCAGCAGCTTCGTCTGGTAGCGGAGGATTTCGGCCTCGCGCCCGGTCCCGAGTTGCTGGATAGCGGGCAGCAACTGTTGGAACACTATCGGGACCTGGGGGCGATCGCAGGGGCTCGACCGCTTGATTAGTGTTTCCTAGTACGGTGCCTCCGGATGGACAAGCGCCAGAGCGGGCTCGTCCAGCGCGGCGGCCTGCTCCCGCAGGGTCAGGATGTGTTCCTCCCAGTAGCGCGGGGTGTAGAACACGGGGAATCCGTCGATGAACGCGGGATCGTCGGCCCGGCGGGCCAGCCAGGCGGCGTGGCGCAGGATACGCAGGGTGCGAAGGGTGCTGATCAGGCCCAGTTCGCGGCGGTCGAAGCGCATGAACGTCTCGTAGCCCTCCAGCAGGTTCTGCAGCTGCGCCGCCATCTCGGGCGGCTCTCCGGAGAGGAACATCCACAGATCCTGCATCGCGGGTCCGTTGCAGGCGTCGTCGAGGTCGACGAAGTGGGGACCGTCCTCGGTCCACAGGATGTTGCCCGGGTGGGTGTCGCCATGCAGCCGCAACTGCGGGATGGGGCCCACGGCCTCGGTATTTCGCTGCATACGCTGGATCAGGTCTGCGCTGAGGTCGCGATAGACTGACTGCAGCTCGGGGGGCAGGTAGCCGGAGGCGAGCACGTCCTGCCGTGCCTGTTCCCCCAGTGTCCCGGGTTCCAGCGTGACGCGTTCGTGGAACGGCGCGCTACGGCCCACCTCGTGAATCCGCGCAATGAACCGTCCGATGCGCTGGAGCGTATCGGACTGCTCCAGGTCCGGTGTGCGCCCGCCGCAGCGGGGATATACCGCGAAGCGAAAGCCCTGGTGATGGTGCAGGGTCGCCCCGTCGTCTCCGACCAGTGGCGCGACCACGGGGACCTCCCGCGCGGCCAGTTCCTGGCTGAACGCATGTTCCTCGAGGATCGCCTGGTCGCTCCAGCGCCCGGGTCGGTAGAACTTGGCGATTACCGGCGTCGCATCCTCAATGCCAATCTGATACACCCGGTTTTCGTAGCTGTTCAGCGCGAGCAGGCGGCCATCGCAGCGCAGGCCGGTGGTTTCCACCGCGTCAAGAATTACGGTGGGTTTGAGAGCATCGTACGGATGTGGCTGTGTATTCATACGGCCCATGTACGCACGCGGGCAGCGTCCGGGTCCAGCGTTTTGACGAATGCGCATCGGGAGAGGGCAGGTGAATCGAACGTACTGGGTGGTGGCGATCCTTGCGGTGGTCGCATTGATCGTGTTTTTCGCGCTCGACCTCGGCCGTTTCCTGGAGTTCGAGCGTCTGCAGGCGGCCCAGGGGGATCTGGAGGGCCACCGTGAGGCGCGGCCGCTGTTGGCGGCGGTGGTGTTCTTCTTCGTGTATGTAATCGTGGCGGCGCTGTCGCTGCCCGGTATCGTCGTCATGACGCTGGCGGGCGGGGCCATCTTCGGCGTGTTCTGGGGCAGCGTGCTGTCGTCCTTTGCCTCCACGCTGGGCGCGACGCTGACGTTCCTTCTGGCACGCACGATCGCGCGCGAGCCCCTGCAGCGCCGATTCGCGGACCGGCTGGAACCCATCAATCGTGGTTTCGACCGCGAGGGGGCCTATTACCTGTTTGCGTTGCGCCTGACGCCGGCTTTCCCCTTCTTTGTGATCAACGCGGGCATGGGGCTGATGCGCATCCGGACGTGGACCTATTACTGGGTCTCGCAACTGGGGATGCTCCCGGCCACGATCGTCTTTGCCAATGCCGGTACTCAGATCAGCCGTCTGGATGGGCCCGAAGGGATTTTCTCGCCCGGCCTGATTGCCTCACTGGTGGCCGTGGGTCTGTTCCCGCTGGCGGCGCGGTGGGTCGTGCGCGCGTTGCGTGGTTCGGCGGGGGACGAGCAGCGAAGGGGCTGACGTGAGCCCTGCCTGAAGTAGGTGGGCCAACGGATATACTGGGTCCAGTCAATAACGGTCCGAACGGTCGTTCGAGGGCCAAAGTACCCGCGACGCATGCGCAGGCTTTACAGCCGACAAGTCGATAACTGTTGATTGAGGATGGTTGAATGGACAGGCGATTGAAGGGGCGCTGGGCCGCCTTGCCAGTGCTGGCCGTTGTGCTGATGGGCCTGGCCCTGATTGCGCAGGCCGAGGAAGAGAACGAAGAGCCGCGTGACCGGCCTATCGAGAAGGTGCTGGAGCCGATCCAGCTGACGGATCGTGTCTGGTATTTCTACGGCTCGCTGGAGAACCGCACGCCGGAGAATCTGGGCTTCACCAACAATACGGGCTTCGTCGTCACTGACGAGGGCGTCGTGCTGATCGACTCGGGGCCGAGCTATAAAGTCGCCGAGCGCATGGCCGAGGCCATCGCGGAGGTCACGGATCAGCCGATCACGCATGTGATCTCGGTGGGTTCCCAGGATCACCGCTGGCTGGGCAATGGCTACTTCCACGAGCAGGGTGCGGAACTGGTCGCGCTGCAGCGCACTGCGGCCACGCAGGCCGAACGCGGCGAGGGGCAGATCGAGTCCCTGGCGAATGCCGTGGGAGAAGGGGCCATGGAAGGGACCGAGCCAGTCCCGGCCCCGGATCCGATTGACGCCGACGAACACACCCTGACGGTCGGCGGAGTGGACTTCGAGCTGATCTATGCCGGGGATGCCCATTTCCCGGGCGATATCATGGTCCACCTGCCGGGCGAGGATGTCGTGTTCACCGGCGACATCGTCTACACCGAGCGCATGCTGGGCATCCATCCCTGGAGCAATCCGGTGGAGAAGCTGGAGGCCTTCCGGCATCTGGAATCGATCGATCCCGAGATCGTGGTGCCAGGCCATGGGCGGGCCACCGACATGGCCGAGGCGCGCCAGGATACCGGCGACTACCTCACGCTGCTGGTGCGCGAGGTGAAGGCCGGGATCGAGGACTGGGAGTCGCTGGACGAGGTGGTGGAGCGGCTGGCGGACCTTGAAGAGTTCGAGCATCTGCGCCACTACGACGACTGGCACCGTCCGAACGTGAATCGGACCTACCTGTTCATCGAAGAGAACATGTAAGGGTCCACTCTGGAATCCCGGCTGCAGGCCGGGAAACCTGCCGACGGCGCGGGGCGTGTGATACGCTTCGCGCCGTTGTCGTTCCGGCAATCCTCAATTTCTGATACGCGACGTTCGACCCCGCGTATGGGTCGGCGAAGGAGCCTCGCAATGCCCGCAGTAACCCTCCCCGACGGCAGCCGCCGCGAGTTCGATCACCCGGTCACCGTGCTGGATGTCGCCAAGGACATTGGTCCAGGCCTCGCCAAGGCGACCTTGGCCGGCAAGGTGAACGGCCAGCTGGTGGATGCCCGCCACGAGATCGACGACGACGCCGAACTCGCGATCGTGACCGACCGCGACCCGGAGGGGGTGGAGATCATCCGGCATTCGACCGCGCACCTGATGGCGCAGGCGGTCAAGCAGCTCTTTCCCGACGCGCAGGTCACCATCGGCCCGACCATCGAGAACGGCTTCTACTACGACTTTGCCTATGACCGCGGCTTCACGCCGGAGGATCTGGAGAAGATCGAGAAGCGCATGAAGGAGCTGGCCAAGCAGGACCTGCCGGTGGAGCGCTCGCTGATGGACCGCGACGAGGCGGTGAAGTACTTCCGCGACATGGGCGAGGCGTACAAGGCCGAGATCATCGCGTCGATCCCCCAGGGCGAGAACATCTCGCTGTACAAGCAGGGCGACTTCGTCGATCTCTGCCGCGGCCCGCATATCCCGTCCACCGGCAAGCTGAAGGCCTTCAAGCTGACCAAGGTGGCCGGTGCCTACTGGCGTGGCAATTCCGACAACGAGATGCTGCAGCGCATCTATGGCACCGCCTGGCCGAACAAGGACCAGCTGAAGGAATACCTGGAACGCCTGAAGGAGGCCGAGCGCCGCGACCACCGCAAGATCGGCCAGGAGCTGGACCTGTTCTCGATCCAGGACGAGGCCGGTGGCGGCCTGGTGTTCTGGCACCCGAAGGGCGCGCGCATCCGCCGCGAGATCGAAAAGTACTGGTACGACATGCACGAGAAGGCGGGTTACGACTTCGTCGTGTCGCCGCACATCGCGAACCTGGAGCTGTGGAAGACCTCCGGCCACGCGGACTTCTACGCCGAGTCCATGTACGAGCCGATGGAGGACGAGCACCAGGCCTTCCAGCTCAAGCCGATGAACTGCCCGTTCCACGTGCTGATGTACAAGGACCGGCTGCATTCCTACCGCGATCTGCCGCTGCGCTGGGCGGAGATGGGCACGGTGTACCGTCGCGAGATGTCCGGCGCGCTGCACGGGCTGATGCGTGTGCGCGGCTTTACCCAGGACGACGCCCACATCTTCTGCCGCGAGGACCAGATCGAGGCCGAGGTGATGGCGGTCATCGACCTGACGCTCGAGGTGCTGCAGACCTTCGGGTTCGAGAAGTTCGACGTGAACCTCTCGACCAAGCCCGAGGACGCGGTCGGTTCCGATGCGATCTGGGAGCACGCGACCGCCTCGCTGCGCTCGGCGATCGAGAAGAAGGGGCTGGAGTATTCGGTAGACGAGGGCGGCGGCGCCTTCTACGGGCCGAAGATCGACATCAAAATCCACGACGCGATCGGCCGCGAATGGCAGTGCTCCACGGTGCAGCTGGACTTCAATCTGCCCGAGCGCTTCGACATGGAATACGTGGCCGAGGACAACGAACGCCGGCGCCCGATCATGATCCACCGCGCGCTGCTCGGCTCGGTGGAGCGCTTCTTCGGCGTGCTGATCGAGCACTACGCCGGGCACTTCCCGACCTGGCTGGCCCCCGTGCAGGCCGAGGTGCTGACCATCACCGAGCGTCAGGATGCCTACGCCGAAGAGGTGACCAAAGCGCTGCGCGACAAGGGTTTCCGCGTCGAGGCGGACTTGAGAAACGAGAAGATCGGCTTTAAGATTCGCGAGCACACGCTCAAGCGCGTGCCGTACCTGCTGGTGCTGGGCGACCGCGAGATGGAAAACGGCCAGGTCGCGGTCCGTACGCGCAGCGGCGAAGACCTCGGCTCGATGAGCCTGGAGGATTTCGCCACGCGGCTTCGGGAAGAAGTCGCGAACCGGCAACACTGACTTGAATTGGAGAAAAGGCTATTAGCGCAGCCAAGACCGTCCGCCTGAACGATCAGATCAACGTACCCAAGATTCGGTTGATCGACGCCGAAGGCGAGAACCGGGGCATTTTCGGAACCCCCGAGGCCCTGGAACTGGCCCAGGAATCCGGACTCGATCTGGTCGAAATCTCGCCGAATGCCGATCCGCCTGTGTGCCGGATCATGGACTACGGCAAGTTCAAGTTCGAGCAGGCAAAGAAGGCGCAGGAAGCCAAGAAGAAGCAGAAGCAGATCCAGATCAAGGAAGTGAAGTTTCGTCCGGGTACGGACGAGGGCGACTACAACGTCAAGCTTCGCAACCTGCGCCGCTTCATCGAGGCCGGCGACAAGGGCAAGGTCACGATCCGCTTCCGCGGGCGCGAGATGCGCCACCAGGAGCTGGGTGGCGAACTGCTCGACAAGATTGAGCAGGACATGTCCGATATCGCGGTCGTCGAGCAGCGACCGAAGATGGAAGGACGCCAGATGATCATGGTGCTGACCGGCAAGAAGAAGTAGGCCGGTCAGACAACAAGGGCGGTCGGGTCTCCGCATACCCGTATCGCCTTTTCACAAACGGCCGGCCCGAATCGGGTACGGCCCAAAATGCCGGAGAACGTAATGCCGAAGATCAAGACCAATCGGGGTGCGGCCAAGCGCTTCACCCGTACCGGGTCCGGGAAGTACAAGCGGTTCCAGTCGCACCGCAGCCACATCCTGACCAAGAAATCCACCAAGCGTAAGCGTCAACTGCGCAGTCCGGCCATGGTGCACGAGGCGGATGTCGCCGCCGTGCGCAAAATGCTGCCGTACCGTTGATCTGACCGAGGAAGAAAGACATGCCACGAGTCAAGCGCGGTGTAACCGCTCACGCCCGTCACAAGAAGGTCCTCAAACAGGCCAAGGGCTACTATGGCGCCCGGAAGAACGTCTTCCGCGTTGCGAATCAGGCCGTCATCAAGGCCGGCCAGTATGCCTACCGTGACCGTCGCCAGAAGAAGCGCCAGTTCCGGTCGCTGTGGATCGTCCGTATCAATGCGGCGGCCCGTCAGTTCGATCTCTCCTACAGCCGCCTGATGGCGGGTCTGAAGAAGGCCGAGATCGAGATCGACCGCAAGAGCCTGGCCGATCTGGCCGTGCACGACCTGACCGCCTTCGGCAAGATCGCGGAAAAGGCCAAGGCCGCACTGCCGGCCTGACGAGGTCCTGCAGGATTACCCGCCGGGCGCTGCCTGGCGGGTCCCGGAAAGGGGAGGGTCGACGCCCTCCCTTTTTTGTTTCGGGGACAGGGAACACCGGGACGGCGGGCAACCGTCGCCCATCACTTTCGGGGAATGCACGTGGAGCAACTGCAACAGCTCGTCGCCGAGGCCCGCGACCGCATTGAGGCGGCCACTGACCTGAAGGCGCTGGATGATGTCCGGGTGCAGTACCTGGGCAAGAAAGGCTCGATTACCGCCCAGCTGAAGGAGCTTGGCAAGCTGCCGGCGGACGAACGCCCGGCCGCCGGCCAGAAGGTCAACGAGGCCAAGACCGAGGTCGCCGGCCTGATCGAGGCCCGCAAGCAGGCCCTGGCCGACAGCGCCCTAGCCGAGCAACTGGCCAGCGAGCAGGTGGACGTGACCCTGCCGGGCCGTCGTCTGCCGGAGGGTTCGCTGCACCCGATTACCCATACGCTGGAGCGCATCGAGGCGTTCTTCGCCGGGCTGGGATTCCGCGTGGCCGAGGGCCCCGAAGTCGAGGACGACTTCCACAACTTCGAGGCCCTGAACATCCCCGAGCATCACCCGGCGCGGGCGATGCACGACACGTTCTACTTCGACGCCCACCGCGTCCTGCGCACCCATACCTCGCCAGTGCAGATCCGCACCATGGAACAGCAGAAGCCGCCGCTACGCGTGATCGCGCCGGGGCGGGTCTACCGCTGCGACTCGGATCTGACGCACAGCCCGATGTTTCACCAGGTGGAGGGGCTTTGTGTGGACGAGGACATCACCTTCGCGGACCTGCGCGGTGTCTTGAGCGCGTTCCTGCAGAGCTTCTTCGACCGCGACGACCTGGCCACGCGCTTTCGTCCGTCGTACTTCCCGTTTACCGAGCCCTCGGCCGAGGTCGATATCCAGTGCGTGCACTGCGGCGGTGACGGCTGCCGGGTGTGCAGTCATACCGGCTGGCTGGAGGTGATGGGCTGCGGGATGGTGCACCCGAACGTGCTGGGCCATGTGGGCATCGACCCGGAGCAGTACACCGGCTTTGCCTTCGGCCTCGGGGTCGAGCGCATGGCGATGCTGCGCCACGGCGTGAATGACCTGCGCCTGTTCTTCGACAACGACATCCGATTCATTCGCCAATTCGGACGGACCGGCTAATGCGCATCAGTATTCAGTGGCTGCGGGACTGGCTGCAGATCGACGAGACCCCCGAAGAGCTGGGCCATCGCCTGACCATGGCGGGGCTGGAGCTGGACGCGATCGAGGCGGCGGCACCCGCGTTCAGTGGCGTACGCGTGGGCCGGGTGGCGAAGGTGGAGCCGCATCCGGATGCCGATCGCCTGCGCGTCTGCCAGGTCGAGGCGGGGGAGGCCGAACCGCTGACGATCGTCTGCGGCGCGCCCAATGTGCACGAAGGCATGGTGGCGCCGGTTGCGGTGGTCGGTGCGGTGCTGCCCGACAACTTCAGGATCAAGAAGTCGAAGCTGCGCGGTGTCGCCTCCGCGGGCATGCTGTGCTCGGCGCGCGAACTGGGGCTTGCGGAGGATGCCGAGGGCCTGCTCGCACTCCCCGCGGATCTCGAGATCGGCGCGGATCTGCGCACGGCGCTGGGCCTGGATGATTACATCCTGGAAGTCGATCTCACGCCGAACCGGGCCGACTGTCTCGGGATGCGGGGGATTGCCCGCGAATGCTCGGCGCTGCTGGACCGGCCGTTGAACGAGAACGTGGCCGAGCAGACCGGGGCGGAGCTCGACGCAGGCATGGCGATACGGGTCGAAGACGCCGAGGCCTGCCCGCTGTACGCGGCGCGGGTGCTGGACGGACTGGATGCGCGTGCGCCCACGCCGCTGTGGATGACCGAACGCCTGCGACGGGCAGGCGTGCGCCCGCTCAGCGCGATCGTGGACGTCACCAACTATGTGATGCTCGAACTCGGGCAGCCCCTGCATGCGTTCGACGCAGGCCGTCTGGGCGACACCATCGAGGTGCGCTGGGCGCGATCCGGCGAGTCGCTGACCCTGTTGGGCGGGGACCAGACCGTCGAACTGGGCGAGCAGGACCTGGTGATTGCCTCGGCGACCGCTCCGGTGGCGCTGGCCGGGATCATGGGCGGCGCCGACAGCGCCGTGGACGATGACACGACGCGGGTGGTTCTCGAGTGCGCCCACTTTGCCCCGCTGGCACTGGCCGGGCGGGCGCGGGCCCATGGCCTGCATACCGATGCCTCGCATCGCTTTGAACGTGGCGTGGATCCGACCCTGGTCGAGCAGGCCATGGAGCGCGCCACGCGTCTGCTGCTGGAGATCTGTGGCGGACAGTGCGGGCCGGTGGAGCGTGCCGGCGAGTTGCCGTCCTCTCATTTCGAACAGCCCATCCAGCTGCGTCGGCCGCGTATCGAGCGGCTGCTCGGTGTGACGTTCGAGGATGAAGAGGTCGAGCGTATCCTGGCCGCGCTGGCTTGCCAGGTCGAGTCCACAGACGATGGCTGGCAGGTCCGGGCCCCCCGTGCGCGCTTCGATTTGGAGCGCGAGGAGGATCTGATCGAGGAACTGGCCCGGGTGCATGGCTTCGACCGTCTGCCGCAGCGCCTGCCGTCCCCGGTGGCGCCGGCCGAGCGCCCATCGGCCCTGCGCGGGCTGCGCGACCAGTTGGCACAACAGGGCTTTCACGAGGTCATCAGCTTCAGCTTTATTGGTGCCGAGGCGTCGCGGGCCTTCTATCCCACGGTGGAGCCGCTGGGGCTGGCGAACCCGATCTCCAGTGATCTGGCGGTGATGCGCCCCGGCCTGTGGCCCGGCCTGGTTGCCACCGCGGCCTATAACCAGGCGCGCCAGCAGCCGGACCTGCGCCTGTTCGAGCATGGCCTGCGTTTCGTGCCGGATGCCTCTGGTCTGCGCCAGGAGCCGCGCCTCGCGGGCCTGCTGGGTGGTCGGGCGCAGCCGGAGCACTGGGAGGCCCCGTCGCGCCGGGTCGATTTCTTCGATGCCAAGGGGGTGGTCGAGGCGCTTTGTGCCTCCGTGGATGCACCGCTGGGCTTTCGTGCCCAGAAGCATCCGGCGCTCCACGACGGGCAGTCCGCCCGGATTCTGAAGGGTGATCGCCCGATCGGCTGGGTGGGGCGTCTGCACCCGGCCCTGTGCAAGCAGTTCGATGTGGAGCCGGTATATCTGTTCGATCTCGATGCCCGGGCGATCCTGCGCGCACCGGTTGCGCAGTTCGCGCCGTTGTCACCGTATCCCTCGATCCGTCGGGATCTGGCCCTTGTGGTAAAGGAGACCGTTCCGGCCGGCGATGTGCTGAGTGCTATCGAGGAACTGGAGCTGGATCTGGTGCAGGATGTCCGAATGTTCGATGTCTACCGAGGCAAGGGGTTGAATCCGGACGAGAAGAGCCTCGCTTTGGGCTTGATTTTGCGGGCTTTTGATCGCACCCTAGGCGAACAGGACGTGGCAAGCGTCACCGACAAGGTCGTCGAGCATCTCCACGCTCGCTTCCAGGCAACCCTGAGGCAGTGATTCCATGGCAGCAGTGACGAAGGCGGATCTCGCCGCCACGCTGAACGAAGAACTGGGTCTCAACAAGCGTGAGGCCAAGGAATTCGTCGAGATGTTCTTCGAGGAGATGCGCCAGTCGCTGGAAGAAGGCGAGGGTGTGAAGCTCTCGGGCTTCGGCAACTTCATCCTCCGCGACAAGAACCAGCGCCCCGGTCGCAATCCGAAGACCGGCGAGGAGATCCCGGTCTCCGCGCGCCGCGTGGTCACCTTCCGCCCGGGCCAGAAGCTGCGCGAGAGGGTCGAAAGCTATGCTGGAAGCGAGTAACCACCAGGAACTGCCCGCGATCCCGGGCAAACGCTACTTCACCATTGGCGAGGTGGCCGAGCTGTGTCAGGTGAAGCCCCATGTGCTGCGCTACTGGGAACAGGAATTCCCGATGCTCGAGCCGGTCAAGCGGCGGGGCAATCGGCGCTACTACCAGCGCCAGGACGTGATCCTCATTCGCCAGATTCGGGCTCTGCTGTACGAAGAGGGCTATACGATCAATGGTGCACGACAGAAGCTCTCGGGCGACGAGGCGAAGGGCGATCACCAGCAGGCGCGCCAGATTATCCAGGATACGATCTCGGAACTGGAATCGGTTCTGCGCGTGCTACGGGCCTGATGCCTTTCGTGGGCGCGGGGAATCGGATATGATTCGCGGCTTCGGGGCGTAGCGCAGTCTGGTAGCGCATCTGCATGGGGTGCAGAGGGTCGCAGGTTCAAATCCTGCCGTCCCGACCAAATTCAAGCACTTGAAGGTTATTCTTCAGGTAAATAAAAAGGCCGCATCGAGCGGCCTTTTTTGTGTCCGGGCTGAGATGGAGGGGCCGGGCTGTTACTCCATCGACCGTCGTCGCGCCTCGCGCTGGTAGTGGAGCAGGGCAATGTTGAGCTGCCGTTCCAGCCACTGGTTCATCCCGGTGATCTGAAAGCCTGCATACACATGCCCGTCGCGCGGGCTGCGGCGGCGGTTCGCCAGGCGCAGGTCGCCGCCGAGGCGCTCCCCTACATCCGGCAGCAGCAGGTTCTCGAAGCGCATCGGGGTCCCGATCTCGAGGGCCTCAACCCACTCCTGTGGGACCTCCACGCACATGCCCTCGGCCGAGAGGTCGGCGAGATCGCCGATACCGGGCTCTTCCCATTCGCCGTACTGCAATTCCACGCGCGGGCGCTGACTAATCGGGATATGTACGCGAAAGGTCTCGCGTCGCTGGAGATATTGCAGGGTCTCGGGGTAGGGGCAGACGTAGAGCACCCCGGCGTCCTCGCGCTCGGTGCGCGAGACGACGGTGGAAAAGCGCACGGCGACCCCGCGCAGGCTGGCGAAGACCCGCATCCGGGTGCCCATCTCGACGTGGCGATTGGCCTCAACGGGCGTGAGTTCGTCGAGGAAGAGTTCGCGGCCCTCGGAATCAAGCCGGATCAGGGCGGAGTTGTACAGCGGGCCGTCGTCGTCGAGACGGACGTTGACGAGGGTGAGTTTGTGGTCCAGGTCCTTGAGGATGCCGGCAATCCGTTCCGGCCGGTCGACAGTGTAGTCGGTCTCGTCCATGCGTGGCGTTGTGGTCGTTATTGGGCCAAGCCGCACGGTACTGCCCGGCTGTCCGGAATGCCAGCCCCGCGTTTGCGCGGGAGAGGAGTGAAAGGGGCGCGCGGAGGATGCGCGCGGGTCATGCGCGGGTGATGCGCCGGCCAGTGCGACTGCCGGACTGGGTGCGGCCGTAGGGGTCATAGGTGGGGGCCGGTCCGGGTTCCTCGCCGCGCAGGATCTGAATGGACATCTCCACGCGCCGCCGGTCGCGATCGATGAGTCGGGCGTTGCCCTGGTTGAGGGTATTGCAGCGCTCCACCGAACGGCGCAGCGCCTGCCAGTGGTCCTCCAGCTCGGCGCCGCTCTCGAGCCGGCTGAACAGCCGCGCGAGTCCCTCGGGCGTGTAGGTTTCACCGGCGGCCTCGATGGTTTCGCGCTGTCGCCGGCTCTCGGTCTCCAGCTCCTGCAGGAGCGTCTGCTTCTGGGCCACGACCTCGCGCAGGGTCTCGGGGGCGCGCGATTCCACGGCGCGGGTCTCCTGCAGCAGGATGTCCTCCATCTGATGGCTCAGTCGGATCGAGGCCTCCAGCGAGCGGAGAAAGGCGTGGCGCTGTTCGGGCGACATTGTCGGGTCTCGATTAGCGCAACAGGCTTTCCAGCTCGATCATGCGATCGGCCAGCTGTTCGTTGTCCACCGGGTACTCGCCGTTGGAGATGGCTTCGCGCAACTCGGCGACCCGCGCCTCGTCGAACGGGGCGTTGCTGGCGGCCCCGGAGGCGGCGTTCATCGCCTGCGCCGCACCGGTCAGGGTGACGGAGTCGTCCTGGCGTATCGGCGCCGAGGAGTTGCCCTGGGCGCCTGCGTCGGGCCGGGAGGTCTCGTCTCGGCCCTTTACGCTCGAGGTGTTGCCGTCCGGGCGCAGGCCGGGGTTGTTCGGGCCTTTGATATCCATGGTTCGGTTTCCTGTTTTTGCAATTCTACTGCAGAGGTTTACGGCAGCACCGGCTGAAACTGTAGCCCCTTGAGGTATGAATTTTCGAATCGCTTCACAGTTCGTGGCGGCGATCCATGGCGATGTTCCGCCATTCTACAGGGCCACGCGGACATGTCCGGACTCCAGGACCTCTCCTTCCACGATGCGCCCCGACGAGCTGTTCTTCACGCGGATGCGGTCGCCGAGGACGCCATTCTCCAGCGCCTCGCCCTGCATGCGGATCGCCACCGAACCGTTCTCGGCCAGTATGGTGACGCGCTGGCCGCGGCTGACCACCTCGCGCTGGGTCACGTGTTGCTGGCCGAGGATCTGTCCCGGGCGGATGTTGCGTCGGGTCTGAAGCCCCACCAGTTCACCCTTGTCCTCGAAATAGCTGCCGGCGTGCCGCGAGGTCTGTATGCGCTTGGTGCGCAGGTCGCCCGGCAGGATCGTGTGCTGGCGTCGCAGGTTGCGGTTCGCGACCAGGACTTCGGCATAGCGCTCGACGGTAACCGGCACATAGATCGACCAGCTCACGGGTGCTTCGCACTGCACCTGGACCGCTGTATTGCCGTCGCGACGTCCGCCGGGCGGGAACTGCGTCTCCAGGGCCTTGCTGCAGCGCGCGAGACGCAGGCGATTGTCCAGACGACCGATCTGGACCTCCACCGCTTCGTCCCCCGGTGTGATGTCGAGCTCGTCATGGATGAAACGTTCGGCCGCCAGACGGATGTTCTCCACCGCCTCGATCTCCGCCTGAGCGGGGATGGATCCCAGGGCCAGAAAGATCCCTGCCGCGGCCGCGAGCCACCGGGAGCGAACAACGGGTTGGAGAAATGGCTCATTCATGGTCTGCGTGCGCGCCGGCTCGTCGATAATCGAGAGGTTTTCGGGCAGACACAAGCAGAAAACATGCCAGACGGTTAGTGTTGCATCCTCAAGAGTGGCGGGGCGTGGCCGTTACCGGGTCAATAACGCATGCAATCGGCATACAGCGGCGGTTTGTGGCATGACAGCGCCGGTCCTGGGGGTGCACACTGGGTCCGGCGGGTCGAGGTGGCGAGTCGCCGGGCGAAGGGGGAGTGCAGGGCAATGAGTCAATTCATTGACGATGTGAATCAACGGACCCAGCTGGTGGGGCAGAACCGTATGGAGCTGCTCCTGTTTCATCTGGGGAGCTCGCAGACCTTCGGGATCAACGTGTTCAAGGTGCGCGAGGTCATCCCTTCACCACCGTTGCGGCAGATTCCCGGTTCACTGAGCGTCGTGCGGGGTGTGGCCACCCTGCGAGGCGGGACGGTCCCCATCATTGACCTTGCACGCGCGATGGGGCTGCGCACGGCCGTGGGCGAAACGGACGACCACAAGGTGGTGGTGACCGAATTCAACCGGTCGGTGCAGGGCTTCTGGGTCTCGGCCGTGGACCGGATCGTCAACGTCAACTGGGAAGACGTAAAGTCGCCACCACGGGGGACCGGGCGCGAGTCCTTCCTGGTCGCCGTGACCGAGATCGACGACAAGCTGGTCGAGATCATCGATGTCGAACGGGTGCTGTCGATCGTCAATCCGTTGCCCATTAACGTGTCCGACGCGGTGCGCGCGGAGGCCGACGAAGAGCGCGAGCGGATCGGGAAGCGCAAGATCGTGATCGTCGATGACTCGCTGGTCGCCCGCAAGCAGATCGAGGGTGCCATCAAGGGTCTTGGCTGGGAATACCTGGTCTTCAAGGATGGTCGCGAGGCACTGGACTATCTTGAAGAGCAGGCCGAGGCCGGCAATGTGGGCGATGTGGTGGAGATGGTCATCTCGGACATCGAGATGCCGCGGATGGATGGCTATACCCTGACGGCCCGGATTCGGACGAACGACCGGCTGAAGGACCTGAGGGTGTTGCTCCACTCCTCTCTGAGCGGGGAGTTCAATACCGATATGGTCAAGCGGGCAGGGGCGGATGCGTTCCTGTCCAAGTTCAATCCCGATGAGCTGGCCGAAGCCGTGCTTGAGCAGACCCGCAAGGATTGAAACCGGTGTCCCCGCGGCCTGTGTCAATCGGCAGATTCAAGCGTTGTGGCATGGGGGCGGAAGGGGATTGCCGGCCGTGTGAGCGCCGGCGGCCATCGCGCGCCGCCTCCATTACCTGGTGTGATGCTGTCAGCGGGCGCGCGGTTGCACGTATACTGCACCCGTCCAGCAGGGGGCGGTCGTGCCCCGGTTGGATTCTTGGGCCCCGCTGTCAAGGATTCGTCATCAACGTGCCTGTTCGTCCGTATCTCCGAGCTTCAGGGATGACTTCGTGATCGATTCGCGCGACTACGAGGAGTTCTCGCGTTTCCTCTCCGAGTGCTGTGGCTTGGTGCTGGGCGACAGCCGTCAGTATCTCGTGTCGAGCCGTCTTTCGCGGCTGCTGGACGAGTTCGGCTACAAGAGCGTCCCGGAGCTCCTGCACGCGATGCGCCAGGCCCCAAACCCGCGCCTGCGCACGCGGGTGATCGACGCGATGACGACGAACGAAACCTCCTGGTTCCGCGATGGTTTCCCGTTCGAGATCCTGCGTCATGTGCTGCTCCCGGAGCGCGCGGAGAAGGGCGCGGGGATCAAGGTCTGGTCGGCCGGCTGCTCCAGCGGGCAGGAGGCCTACAGCATCTCCATGGTGGTGTCCGAGTGGGAAGAGTCGAGGCCCAGGCGGGTGGTGCCGGTGTCGATCGTGGGTACGGACCTGTCGGAGAAGATCCTGGACGATGCCCGGCGCGCGGTCTACGACGGGCTGAGCATCGTGCGCGGCCTGAGCGAAGCGCGCCGCGCCCGCTTTTTCGAGACCGTGGCCGATGGGCACCGCGTACGTCCGGAGATCCAGCGCCGCTGCCGTTTCCAGAAACTCAACCTGATCGACAGCTACGCGGCCCTGGGAAAGTTCGACATCGTGTTCTGCCGCAACGTGTTGATCTACTTCTCCGCCGAGACCAAGCGCCAGGTTCTTGACGGAATCGCCCGCCAGATGAATCCCGGTGGCTATCTGTTTCTTGGCGCTTCCGAGACCGCGGGCCCCTACACCCAGGCCTTCGAAACGGTGCGCACCGAGTACGGCTCGGTCCTTCGCCTGAAGGGCTGACGCGCCTTTGGCGCTGCGCCACCCGGTCGTCCCCCACGACCGCGGCACCCCTCTCCAGACATCCATCAGCCCATAGTGGCACACCAATTGCTTCGTCCCTGTCGTGCGGGGCGAAGCGGTTTCGTCCCGAGGAACCTGAAGTGCGCCACAGGCGGACGGGGTACGACGGATGAGTCTTTCTCTCGACAAGGCGATGGGCATCCTGCCGGAGGCGGTGAACGTCCGTGCGAAGCGGATGGAGCTGCTGGCCTCGAATATCGCGAATTCCGATACGCCGAACTACAAGGCGCGCGATATCGACTTTCGCTCGGTGCTGCAGGCGGCTGCCGGCGAGGGCGGCAACATGCCGATGGCGAGCACGCATCAGGGCCACATCGGCTCCGGCGGTGCGGGTAGTGCCAACGGATCGATGGAGACGCTTTATCGCGTGCCGTCGCAGCCGTCGCTGGATGGCAACACCGTGGACCCGCAACTCGAGCGCGCGGCCTTTGCCGAAAACTCCCTGCAGTACCAGAGCAGCCTCGAGTTCCTGAACCGCCGGGTTTCCGGCATCCGTGATGCCCTGCGGGGCGAGCGCTAGTAGGGCCGTCGTTGATGGCTACGGGAGAGTGATTTCGTGAGTGATCTGTTCAAGCTGTTCAACACCTCGGCCTCGGCGCTGAGCGCGCAGTCGGTGCGACTGAACACCGTCGCGTCGAATCTCGCCAATGCCAATACCGTGGCGAGCAGCCCCGACGAGGCCTACCGGTCGAAGCAGGTGCTGTTCCAGACGGTGATGAATCAGGCCGACCCGAATGGTGCCTCCAACGGCGTGCGGGTGGCGGGCATTGACGAATCGCAGGCGCCGCCGCAGCCGCACTACGAACCGAACCACCCGCAGGCCAACGAAGATGGCTACATCTTCCGGCCCGCGATCAGCGTCGTCGAGGAGATGGCCAACATGATGTCGGCCTCGCGCAACTATGAAGCGAACGTCGAGGTAATGGAGACCTCGCGCCAGCTGCTGCAGCGCACGCTGCAGATCGGCCAGGGCTAAAGCGGAGTTCGTACATGACACAGATTTCACCCGACATGCTGGACCGCCTGGGGCTGTCTCGTCCCCAGAAGGACGAGGGGGCCGATGACCGCCTGGGGCAGTCCGACTTCCTCAAGCTGATGACGACCCAGCTGCAGAACCAGGATCCGTTCGAACCGATGGAGAACGGCGAATTCATCGGCCAGATGGCGCAGTTCTCGACGGTGACCGGGATCGAGGAGCTGTCCAAGTCGTTCGAGCAACTGGCGCAGTCCATGGGGCAGAGCCAGACCCTGCAGGCAGCCTCCCTGGTCGGGAAGGACGTGTTGGTCCCGACGGAATTCGGCGAACTCGGGGCGGATGGCGCGGTGCGTGGCGCGGTGGATCTGGAACAGTCGACCGGCCAGTTGCAGGTCGAGGTGTACAGCCCGACGGGCGAGCGTATCCGCAGCATGAACCTGGGCTCGGCCAGCGAGGGGTTGCAGGAGTTCACCTGGGATGGCCTGCGCGATGACGGGACGCCGGCGGCCCCGGGCGTATATGAATTCCGGGCGTCGGCCCAGAGCGGTTCCGGCAATGAAGCAGTGGATGTGTTCCTCGACGCCCGCGTCGAGAGCGTTTCGGTAGGTGACGATTCCAGCCTGGGCCTGATGGTCCGTGGCCTTGGCGAGATCAATTTCTCGGATGTCCGGCGCATCAGCAGCTGACGGACTCTAACGGAGGTAGACCAGTATGCCCTTCAATATCGGATTGAGCGGACTGAACTCGGCACAGGCCGACCTGCAGACCACCGGCAACAACGTCTCGAATGCCGGCACTACGGGCTTCAAGCGCTCGCGCGCGGAGTTTGGTGATGTCTTCGCCCAGAGTTTTGGTGGCGTCAGTCAGACCGCGACCGGCGGCGGCTCGCGGTTGCTGGATGTATCCCAGCAGTTCTCGCAGGGACGCATGGAGTTCACCGAGAACGGCCTGGACCTCGCGATCGATGGCGAGGGCTTTTTTATGGTCAGCGATCAGGGCGGCAATTACTACACCCGTGCTGGTGAGTTCCAGGTCGACCGTGATGGCTATCTGGTGAACAACCAGGGGCAGAGACTGCAGGGCTTTTCCGCACAGGATCCCGGCAGTACCGACACGGATTTCGGCTCGGATTCAGACGATATTCGGTTACAGACGGGGGCTTCGGCTCCGCAGGCCACCAGTGAGATCGAGGCCTTGCTCAACCTGCAGTCGGGCGCCGAGCCCCCCCCGGAGGAAGACTTCAGCGTTGATGAGCCGGATAGCTATAACTACTCGACGTCCCTGACGATCTACGACTCTCTAGGGACTTCACGTGATGCGAGCCTTTACTTCGTCAAGGGCGAGGAACAGGGCGAGTGGACAGCCCACGTAGCTGTGGATGGGACGGAATATGGATCGTTCGCTCTGGAGTTCGACGGCAGTGGAGGCCTGCAGAGCGTCGATCCCGAACTGGCGGAGGTAGTCGTACCGAGTGACGACCTGGGTAATGGTGCCGAAGAACTTGTATTCGAGATCGATTTTAGCGGTACGACGCAGTACGGGGGGGATTTTGCGGTCAACGACCTGGGCCAGAACGGCTTTGCCTCGGGCAACCTGACGGGGGTGGACATCGACTCCAGTGGTGCGGTGTTCGCGCGCTTCACCAACGGCCAGTCCTCGGTGCTGGGGCAGGTCGCGATGGCCAATTTCCGCAATCCCCAGGGGCTCGAGCAGCTGGGCAACAACCTCTGGGCGGAGACGTTCGCCGCCGGTGATCGGACGTTGGGTGCGCCGGGCAGTGGCAACCTGGGCGAGATCCAGGCCGGTGCCCTGGAGGCCTCGAACGTCGATATCGCCCAGGAGCTCGTAAACCTGATCACCGCTCAGCGCAACTTCCAGGCGAACGCGCAGACGATCTCCACGGCCGATCAGGTCACCCAGACCATCATCAACATCCGTTAGGTCAGGGACAGGGACACGAGGGCACAGGCATGGATCGATTTCTCTACATCGCGATGTCCGGCGCGAAGGAGACCATGCACGCGCAGGCGGTCAACAACCACAACCTGGCGAACGCCAATACCGACGGCTTTCGCCAGGCGCTGGCCAACGCGAACACCGTCCCCGTGCGTGGTCCGGTATTCGACTCGCGCGACTATGCACAGCTTGGCACCGACGGCACGGACTTCTCCAAGGGACAGATGCAGAGCACCGGGCGCGAACTGGATATCGCGATCGAGGACGAGGGCTTCATCGCCGTGCAGGGACCGGACGGCGAGGAAGGCTACACCCGTGCGGGTTCCCTGCATGTGGATGCCTTTGGCCTGTTGCGCACGGCGCAGGGGCATCAGGTTCTTGGGGATGGCGGCCCGATCGCGGTGCCGCCGGCGGAGAAGATCGAGATCGGCACCGACGGCACGATCAGCGTCCGCCCACAGGGCGTGGGTCCGGAGGCCCTGGCCGCGATCGAACGCATCCGCCTGGTGAATCCGGACGTGAACGAGCTGGAGCGCGGCGATGACGGCCTGTTCCGCATGGCCGATGGCGGCGAGGCGCCAGTGGATGCCGAGGTACGGGTGGTCTCGGGCATGCTCGAAGGCAGCAACGTGAACACCGTCGAGGCGCTGACGCGGATGATCGAGCTGTCCCGCCACTTCGAGATGCAGGTCAAGATGATGGACAGCGCCAACACGCTGGAACAAAGCAGCAACCGGCTGCTGGGCCTCGGCTGACGCGGCCCCCATTGCAGGACTGACAGGAGAACACCATGAACCAGGCACTGTGGATTGCCAAGACCGGCCTCGACGCGCAGCACACGCGCATGTCGACGGTCTCGAACAACCTGGCCAACGTGAACACCACCGGCTTCAAGAAGGACCGCGCGGTGTTCGAGGACCTGATCTACCAGACCGTGCGCCAGCCGGGCGCGCAGGCCACCCAGGATCAGCAACTGCCTTCGGGTCTGCAGGTTGGTACCGGCGTGCGCGCCGTGTCCACCGAGAAGATGTTCACCCAGGGCAACCTGCAGCAGACCGACAACTCGCTGGATGTCGCGATCGAGGGACGGGGCTTCTTCCAGGTCATGATGCCCAACGGCGATATCGGCTACACGCGTGACGGGAGCTTCCAGCTGAATGCCGATGGCGAGGTGGTGATGTCCAACGGCTATCCGCTGCAGCCCGGCCTGTTCGTGCCGGAAGATACCCAGTCGCTGGCGATCGGCAAGGACGGGACCGTGACCGCGCAGATCCCGGGGCAGGCCGAACCGGTGGAGCTGGGGAACATCCAGCTGGCGGACTTTGTGAACCCGGCGGGACTGCAGGCGATCGGCGAGAACCTGTTCCAGGAGACCGCGGCCTCCGGTGTCGCCCAGCAGGCCCAGCCCGGTCTGAACGGCACCGGCACCCTGGTGCAAGGCTCGCTGGAGACCTCGAACGTGAATATCGCCGAGGAGCTGGTGAACATGATCGAGACCCAGCGCGCCTACGAGGTCAACTCCAAGGCGATCTCCGCGGCCGACCAGTCGCTGCAGTTCATCAACCAGACGATCGGGTAGCGCGATGAACCGCCTTGAGATCCTGATGCGACCGATCCTGGGCCTGGCGGCCGTGGCGGTGCTGTCCGCCTGCGCCGCCACCCAGCCGACCATGCCCGGCGACAACCCGGACTACAACCCCGTGATGCCCCCGCAGCCGGTGCCGCAGGCCCAGAACAATGGCGGCATCTACCAGGTCGCGCATCAGCAGGGCCTGTTCGAGGACTACAAGGCACGTCAGGTGGGCGACATCCTGACCGTGATCCTGGCCGAGAGCACCCAGGCCCAGAAATCCGCCTCCACCTCCACGCAGAAGGACTCGAACCTGGACCTCGGCAACCTGCAGGCTTTCGGTGGCGAGGCGACCCACCGAGGCCGCCCGCTGTTCGGGGCCAGCAATACCAGCACCCGTGACTTTGACGGCTCCGGCGATTCCTCGCAGAGCAATCAGCTCGATGGCGAGATCACCGTGACCGTGGCCGAGGTGCTGCCGAACGGCAATCTCGTGGTACAGGGCGAGAAGTGGCTGGGCATCAACCAGGGCGAGGAGTACGTGCGCTTTCGCGGCATCGTGCGCCCGGTGGACGTGACGACCAACAACACCGTCCTGTCGACGCAGGTGGCCAATGCACGGGTCTACTACGGCGGCACGGGGGTACTGGCCGACAGCAATACGCCCGGGTGGATCACCCGCTTCTTCAATAGCCCCTGGTGGCCGTTCTGAGCGGGAGAGCCGAGATGCAACGAACAGGGTACAAGTCGCATCAGCGCAGCATGCGCCGCGTCGCAGGGCGTGTGCTCCCCGGTCTGATGGCCGCCATCGGGCTGCTGCTGGGCGGGATCGCCGGGGCCCAGGCCCAGACGGCCATCCAGCAGCAGGCCGCGATGCAGGAACGCACCTACACCGAGCGGGTCAAGGACGTGGCCAGCGTGTTCGGCGTGCGCGAGAACCAGCTGGTGGGCTACGGTCTGGTCGTGGGTCTGGACGGTACGGGCGACCAGACCACGCAGACCCCGTTCACCATCCAGAGCCTGAACAACATGCTCGGCCAGCTGGGGCTGACCCCCGAGGCTGGCAACCCGCAGCTGCGCAATGTCGCGGCTGTGATGGTCACGGCCGAACTGCCCCCGTTCTCCAAGCCCGGTCAGCGGATTGACGTGACCGTCTCCTCGATGGGGAATGCAACGAGCCTGAGGGGCGGGACCCTGCTGATGACGCCGCTCAAGGGCGCCGACGGGGAGACCTACAGCATCGCGCAGGGCAACCTGGTCGTGGGCGGCTTCGGTGCCGAGGGGCAGGATGGCTCGCGCATCACCGTGAACGTGCCCAGTGTCGGGCGCATCCCGAACGGCGCGACAGTCGAGCGCGAGGTGCCCACCGCGTTTGCCCAGGGCGAATACGTGACGCTCAACCTCAACCGGCCGGATTTCACCACCGCCAATCGTCTCGTGGAGACGGTTAACGATACGTTCGGCCCTGGTGTGGCGCAGGCCATGGACGGGTCTTCGGTGCGGGTGCGCGCCCCCCAGAATCCGGATCAGCGCGTGGGTTTTGTCGCGGAACTGGAGAATCTGCCCATCGAGCGTGGCGCGCCCCCGGCGCGGGTCATCGTGAACTCTCGTACCGGGACCGTAGTGATCGGATCGAGTGTGCAGGTGACGCCGGCGGCCGTTTCCCATGGCAGCCTGACGGTGACCATTACCGAGGCCCCGCAGGTCGTCCAGCCACTGCCGTTCGCCGAGGGCGAAACCGTGGTGCAGCCACAAACCGATATCGCGATCGAACAGGAAGACAGCACGATGTTCCTGTTCGACCCCGGGACTTCGCTGGACGAGATCGTGCGCGCCGTGAACAACGTGGGGGCGGCCCCCGGCGACCTGGTCGCGATCCTCGAGGCCTTGCGCGAGGCGGGTGCCCTGCGCGCGGAGCTGGTGGTCATCTGATGATTTCCTCCGGCCACGACCTCTCGATGCAGGCGCGCTCGGCCATGGCCAGCGACCCGAGCGGCCTGCGTGACCTCGGGCGCGCCGCCCAGGGGGGCGGGGACGAGGCGCTGGAGGCGGTCGCGCGTGAATTCGAGGCGATGCTGATCGGGCAGATGCTCAAGCAGATGCGCGAGGCCTCGCTGGGTGACGGGCTGTTCGACAACGAACAGAGCAAGATGTACCTGGAGATGCAGGATCAGGAATTCGCCAAGGCAATGAGCCAGGGCGACGGGATCGGGCTGCGCGAGGTGCTGATGCAGCAGCTGTCGCAGCAGAGCCAGCCCCAGGACGGCCAGGGCCTGCGCGATCCCGAGCGCCTGGCGGCCCTGGATCTGCCGCAACGCCGCGGCGATCTCGGCTTCCAGCCGCTGTCCGACGAGCAGCGCGACCTCGAGCCGGTCGCGCCCATGCGTCCTGCAAGGGGTGATGCCGAGGCCGGACCCGGGGAATTCCGGCGGCTGGGCGGCGAGGCAAGCCCACTGGCGATCGACTGGCCGCCGCGCGATCCGTCCGAGTTTGTCGCGACACTGGAGCCCCTGGCACGCGAGGCAGCCGAGGACCTGGGCGTGGACCCCGGCATTCTGCTGGCGCAGAGTGCGCTGGAGACGGGCTGGGGGCGTCACGTCCCCTCGCGCGACAACGGCCAGCCAAGCTTCAACCTGTTCGGCATCAAGGCCGACTCCCGCTGGGAGGGTGATCAGGTGGCCGTGGGTACCCTGGAGTACCGCGACGGTGTGGCCCAGCGCGAGCAGGCACGCTTCCGCGCGTACGCCGACCCGGCGGATTCCTTCGCCGACTATGTCGACTTCATCCGCAACAACCCGCGCTACCACCGGGCCCTGCAGGCCGGCGACGATGTCCAGTACATCCGCGAGCTGCAGGATGCCGGCTACGCGACTGACCCCGCCTACGCGGACAAGGTGCTGCGGGTACGTGACCAATTGTCGGGCTACGTGAATCCGGAGCCGACTCAAGCATTGGCCGAGCCGGCCGTTACCCGAAACGAGGGGTAGACCATGTCGCGAACACGTAAATCCAGCTGGGCAGGCCTGACCGGGAGGGGCGGGGTATGAGCGTCTCGGGTATTGGGACCTCCGCACTGCTGGCGTTTCAGCGCGCGATCGGCACGACCAGCAACAACATCGCCAACTCCGCGACCGAGGGCTACAGCCGTCAGCGCACCGAGCTGGGCAACCTGAGCCCGCAGTTCCTGGGTGGCTCCTACCAGGGCCAGGGCGTTGGTGTGGACTCCATTCGCCGAATCTCGGACGACTTCGTCAACACCCAGTTGCGCACCAGTATCTCCGAGCAGTCCAATGCCCAGGCGAAGGCGGACCTGGCCAAGCGGATCGACAACCTGCTGGCGGACGACGCCAGTGGCCTCGCGCCGGTGCTGCAGGATTTCTTCGATGCCGCCTCCGATGTGGCCAACGACCCGACTTCCAATGCCGCGCGCACGGTATTCCTGACCGAGGCCGAATCGCTGGCGGAGCGCTTCAAGGCCATCGACGGGCGTCTGGAAGAACAGCGCCGCATCGTGAACGGGCAGATCGAGACCAACGTCAAGGAGATCAACCAGCTCGCTGAGTCGCTGGCCGGGCTCAACCGCGAGATCGTCGCCAAGAGCACCCAGGGCACGCCGAACGACCTGCTGGACCAGCGCGATCGCGTGCTGAACGAACTGGCGGAGAAGGTCGACCTGACCACCGTCGAGCAGGACGACGGGGCGCTGAACGTCTTTATCGGGAATGGGCAGGCGCTCGTGCTGGGCGGGAACAGCCAGTCGCTGGTGGCCGATTCCATCTCCGGCGACCCGGCCAAGATGGAGGTGGGGATCCAGTCCGGCAGTGGAGTAGCGAACATCACCCGTTTCCTGCAGGGCGGAGAACTCGGGGGCCTCCTGGAGATGCGCGAGTCCGTAATCGACACCGCGCAGAATTCCCTGGGCCAGATCGCCACCCAGTTGGGACAGGCCTTCAACGAGCAGAACGCCCAGGGCCTCGATCTGGACGGTCAGATCGGTGGCGACATCTTCGGGATTGGTGAACCCTCCGTGTGGGGCCGTTCCGGGAACAGCACCGGTGAGACCCCCTCGGTCGATTTTGGCAACGTCGACGAGTTGACTACCTCCGACTACCGCTTGCGTGTCAATGACGAAGACGTATTCGAACTGGTTCGCCTGTCCAACAACGAGGTCGTCGATTCGCTGGATCCGGGGGACACGCTGCTGGAGGCGGACGGACTCGTTGTGGATGTCAGTGACCTGGACAATGCCGAGCCCGGCGACAACTGGCTGATCCAGCCGACCCGAAACGGTGCCCGCGACCTCGAAGTCGTCCTGGATGACCCGCGCGGGATCGCCGCGGCTGCGGCAATCCATGACGTAGCGGCGGCCGAGGACAACACGGGTGATGCTGTCGTCGAGGGCTTCCGGATCACCTCCGAGGATTATGATCCGGATGTGCTGGAGAACGGCGCTACTGTGAGGTTCGACGAAGGTGATGGGTACGTGGTGGAAGACGGTGAAGGTAACCCAATTGCCAGCACAACAATTGATAATGGGGACACGGTAACGATCGAGACGGACGATGGCTGGTCGATCACCTTGAGCGGGACCCCGGAGTACGGGGACACGTTTACCGTTGAAGGGGGGCAGGATCGGCCGGGTGACAACCGCAACATGCTCGAGATGGCCGATCTGTCCGAGACACGCACGGTTCAGACGGAAGACGGCGAACGTCGTGTACCCGGCTTTGGCGATGCCTACAACAGCCTGATCGCGAACGTCGGCACGCGTACGCGACAGGCCAATGTGGCGCTGGATTCCGCGAATGCCCAGCTGGAGCAGGCCAAGGCCCAGCGCGAGTCGGTCTCGGGCGTGAATCTGGATGAAGAGGCCGCCGACCTGATCCGCTACCAGCAGGCCTATCAGGCCGCCGCCCAGGTGATCCAGGTCAGCAACTCGCTGTTCGACAGCCTGCTGGGCGCGTTCCGCCGTTAAACAGCTGGAAATTCGAGGGAACCCCGATGCGTATCTCCACGACCCAGATCTTCCAGAGCGGGATCAACCAGATCCAGGCGGGCCAGGGCGAACTCAACCAAACCTCGCTGCAGCTGGGTTCGGGCAAGCGCATCCTGTCCCCTTCGGATGACCCCAGCGGCGCGACCCAGATCAACCAGTTCGAGCGCATCATCAAGGCGACCAAGCAGTTCCAGCGCAACATGGAGAACACCCAGCCGCGCATGCAGCAGCAGGAATCATTGCTGCAGCAGGGCACCGATGCCCTGCAACGTGCGCGCGAGCTGGTGGTCACCGGCAATAACGACAGCCAGACCGAGGAGACACGCAAGTACCTGGCGGGCGAGCTGCGCCAGATCCGCGACGGGCTGTTCGAGATCGCGAACACCCGCGACCCCAACGGCGAGTACCTGTTTGCTGGCACCAAGTCGCAGGATCAGCCGTTCCATCAGGATGCGGATGGGGAGGTGAGCTATTCCGGAGCGTCCGGCGAGGGCAGTGTCCGCGAGGTGGCGGTATCTGCCACGCGCAAGGTTCGTCTGGGCGAGGACGGGGCTCGGGTGTTCATGGAGATCCCCGAGAATGACGGGCGTGTCGGGGCTTCGGTGGCCACGAACAACGGCACCATGGTGTTGGAAAAGGCCGAAGTTACCGACCGTTCGGCCTTCAACGACAATCGCGACGACACCTTCGAGATTGTCTTTAGTGAAGATGATGGAGAGATCACCTACACCATCCGGGATGGCCAAGGTGACGTGTTCGCGGGCTTGGAAGATCAGCCGTATGTCCCCGGTGCCGCGATCGAATTCGCCGGACGTACCGTGGTGATCTCCGGTACCCCCGCCGAGGGTGACACGATCGAATCCCGGCCCGCGGAAAACGTGAACGTCTTCGAAAGCCTGGATCGCATCATCAATGCGCTGGAAAACAGTGGAGGCGGTTCCACGGCGCGTGCGGACCTGGCATCGGCTACCAACACCGCCCTGGCGGACCTGGACGCAGCGCTTGGCAACTTTAGTGATATCCGCGCCGAGTTGGGTGGGCGGCTGAAGACCTTCGATCAGCAAAAAGACCTGAACGAGGATCGCCTGCTGGATCTGGAAAGCGCGGTGTCGCAGATCCGTGATCTCGACTATGCCGAGGCGATCAGCCGCTTCAACCAGCAGCAGGTGGCGCTGCAGGCGGCCCAGCAGACCTATACGCAGGTCAATCGCCTCTCGCTGTTCGACTTCATCTAGCGAGCGCGGCTGCGCACGGGCGTGGGCGTCTGTGCGACCATATGGCGATCCCCATGATGCGTCCGCCAAGGACGGGACCCAGCAATGGCCAAATCCCAGGAACCCTCCGCACCCATCCAGTACCGCTCCACCGGGCGTCCCCCGCGCTATCTGATCGTCCTGCTGGTGCTGGCGGTCATCTGGGCGGCCTTCTGGGGCGTGGTGATGCTGCAGTCCGGCGAACCGGAACCCGTGACCCTGAGCGAGCAGGAGCAGGTGGAGCTCGAGGCCAAGCTGCAGGCGATCTCCGCACCCGACGCGCCACGCCCCGATCAGGCCCCCGGCGAACCGATCATCGACCTCGAGGCGGAAGCCGAGCCACTGATCCCCGAACTCTATGAAGAGACTGACGAGGCCCGGATCGTCCAGTTCAGCGAGCGCGAACTGAATGCCCTGATCGCGCGTGATCCGGACCTGGCCGGTCGGGTGGCGGTCCGCCTGACACCGGGGCAGGTGAGCACGCGGGTGCGCATCGATGTGCCGGCAGATGTGCCGCTGATGGGCGGGCGTGTGCTGAACGTGCGTTCCGGCGTGCGTTTCGAGACCGAGGCCGAAGAACTGCGGGCCCGACTCGTCGGTGTGTCCGTCGCCGGCATCCCGCTGCCCGACGCCTGGCTGGGTGGCCTGAAAGATGAAGACCTGCTGGCGCTGGAGCCCTTCCAGCACCTGCGCGCGGGGATCGAGAGCATTGATGTGCGCGAAGGGGAACTGGCCCTGCATCTCGCGCGGTAGTGAGCAGGTGCAGACCGCTTACGGGTCGACGCGCAGCGTCTCGCCCCCCAGCGCTTCCACCTTGGCGCGCACGGTGACGGACACCGTGGAGGTCCCGGCCTCCAGTGCGGGCTGGCTGGCGGATTCGTCCATCGCACGCATGGCCATCATCGGCTGTGGGCGGTCATAGCCGCTGTCGACGAGTTCGACTTCCACCGGGCGCAGGTGGGTCGCCCCCAGTGAGCGTGCGATCGCGCGTGCCTGTTCCTTCCAGTCCTCCATGGCAGCCTCGAGCAACGCCTCACGGTGCTCCTGTTGTTTCTCGCGGCTGAGCGAGAAGCGGATCTGGCCCACGGTCAGCTCGTCTCCCTGCAGGGCGCCCACCAGTTCGGTGAGATCCTCGAAGCCACTGCTGGTTAGTTCCAGGGTCTGCTGGACCTGCCAGGCCCTGATTTGACCGGGTTCGTCCCGATCGTGGATAGCTTGTGTTGTGTAGCTTCGGGTCGAGGCCTCGACGTCGTCATACCCCTCCGCTCGGGCCAGGGCCTGTTCCATGCGGCGATTCACCGTGGCCGCGGCGTCGCGCGCGTCCGGGGCACGGGCCTGGGCCTGCATCTGGACCGTCATGCGGTCATTCTCCACCTCCCGCTCGGCATGGCCGGAGAGCGTCAGCGTGGTGCTGCCATCGGCGGTGGCGAGGGCCGGGAGCAGCAGCATGGTGCCCAGCCAGAGGCATGCGAAAAGGGGCCTGAGGGGCAGCGTGCGGCTCATGGGAGGATATCCTCTGGGGGTCAGGGTTCCATCGTACGTGCGAGGCGCACGCCGGCAAAGACATGGCGTTTCTCCGGGGTGAAGAAATTGCGCATGCTCGGGCGTTTCAGCAGCGGGTCGCTCCAGTCGCTGCCGCCGCGCAGGACGTAATGCCGGCCGTCGAACCACGGGGCCGAGTATTCGTCATAGGGGAACGGCCGGAATCCGGGATAGGGTGCGAACGGGTTTTCGCACCATTCCCAGACCCGGCCGGTGCCTCGCAGCGCTCCCTCGCGCTGGGCATGTTCCCATTCGTGTTCGTGGGGCAGCCGGGCGCCGGCCCAGTGTGCGAAGGCCTCGGCCTCGAAGCGGGAGATGCCCACCACCGGGGCATCGGCGTTGCGCTGAACCGTGCCTTCCGGCAGAACCTGCAGGTCAATGTCGGTCCCGGACTCCCGCCACCCGAGCGGGGCCTGGATGTCGTGTGCGCTGCGCCAGTCCCACCCCTCGCGGCTCCATAGTTCGGGACGCCGATAGCCGTCCTCCTGTATGAAGGCCTGCCATTCCCCGTTGGTGACGGGATCGCGCCGGATGGCAAAGGGGGTGAGTTCCTTCCCGTGAACGCCCTGTTCGTTGTCGAACGCCAGTACGTCGTCGCTGCCGACCATGGTCTGCACGACATCCCATTCGAGCCAGGTCTGCGAGGGGGGCTCGGGGTCCTGTCGGCGGGGTTCCGAGTGGGCAGGGTCGGGCCCCTGAAGACCGGCAAACCAGCGCACCTGGGCCAGGGACTCCAGGTGCATCGCGTGGTGCTGGGCGAGGAACCCGGTCAGGTATTCGCCGGCCATCAGCGGGTGGTCGAGGATGTCAGCGTGGCGGACGAGCCAATCGCGATGCCGGGACTGGCGTTCACGTCCCCATCGGATGAGTCGATCGGGGGCGGGCAGGCGTCCGCCCCGGCGCCATTTGGGGCTGATTTCCGGGAAATAGAGGTCGTGCCAGTCCCTCGGGCGGGGCGGCGCGAGCCCCAGGATGCGTTCGCGCAGCCAGACGGCCTCGATGAAGCAGCAGTGGGCGTAGTGCCAGCCGATCGGGCTGAGGTCTGGATGGTACTGGTTGCGCCACATGCAGGCCGGCACGGCCTCCAGCGCCTGATTCAGGCGCTCGTGCTGGCGGGCGAGGGCATCCAGCAGGCCGGGGGAGGAGACGGGCCTGGCCGGCGGCTTGAAGTCCGGGGTGCTCATACCGAGTGGAGCGACTAAAGCGCGAGGAGTTCCGGGGGTTCGTCAGGGTCCAGGATCAGGATATGTCCCGAAGGAACGGGGCGCCACCGCTCGCGGTCTGTCAGCGGCTCCGAGGCGACGACGACCGAGTCCTCGGGAAAATCGTCATCATCGGAAGTGTAGTAGAGGCTGGGACAGGGGCTGTTGATCGCATGGCGGCTGGCGACCAGTCGGCGACCGTCGGACAGCAGTACGTTCAACAGGGCCATGTCCTCGCCCAGCCAGGTCTCGAGCGTTGAGAAGGCCTCGCCCAGGGCGCCTTCCAGCGTGGCGTTCTCGTCGTCCGCGAGGAACTGGCGGATCAGGGCGAACAGGTATTCGGAATCCGTGGTGCCCTGGATACCCGCCTCGATCTCGGGCGTCAGCAGGTTCTCGACCTGGCGGCGGATCCGGGGCCTGAAGCCGCCAATGAGCCCATTGTGACTGTAGAGCAAACCGTCCATGCAGAAAGGCTGGGCATTGACCGTGTCGCCCCCGAACCCGGGGGTTGCGCTGCGAATGGCGGAGATCCAGAGAGGCTCTTCGAGCGTATCCGCGAGCGTTTGCAGGTTCGGGTCCTGCCACAGGGGATCGGCGCGGCGATAGCAACGCGCGGTGCCGTCCTCACTGAACCAGCCGAACCCGAACCCATCCGCATTGACCCGGGCGTAGACCAGCTCCTGCGGGGCAATTGCCTGCTCGATCAGATTGTGCGGCGGGTCCAGCAGTACCCGCCTGAGTGCCAGTGGCGGGCCGAGATAGGCTAGATGGCGACACATTGGCGCGGACTCGCGGTTGGGAGGTCGGGAGTTTCATGGTAGCGTGCCGGGAACCCCGAAGCACGGATGGTGCCAATGAAGCCCGAGAGTCCCGCCATGCCGCTCCCGGAGCGCTATACCCGCCATGTGGTGCAGGTGCGCGACCCCCATGCGGAGCTGGTAGCGGACTTTCGTGAGGGCATGCTGGAGGCACCGCGCTGGCTACCTCCAAAGTACTTCTACGATGCCCGTGGCTCGCAGCTGTTCGATGCCATTTGCGACACACCGGAGTATTACCCCACTCGCCTGGAATCGGCCCTGCTGGAGTCCCGAGCGAGCGAGATCGTCGAGACCTCGGGTGCCCACACGCTGATCGAGCTTGGCAGCGGGACCTCGCGCAAGACCGAGTACCTGCTCGCGGCGCTGAACGAGCGGGTCGACGACCCGTATTACGTCGCCAACGATGTCTGTGGCGAGATCCTCGACGAGGCGGCCGAGCGCCTGCTGAAACGATTCCCCACGCTCGTGATCGAGGCCCTGTGTGGTGACTATCTCGCCGCACTTTCGGCCCTGTCCACGCTGGACCCCGGCCCGAGTGCCCCGCGCCTGTTCACCTTTCTCGGCGGCAGCCTGGGGAATTTCGAGGACACCGAGGCGATCGACTTGCTGTCGCAGATTCGCGTCGCCATGGGGCCGGAGGATCGGCTCCTGCTCGGGCTGGACCGGGTCAAGGCCACTCCCGTGATGGAGGCGGCCTACAACGACGCGGCCGGTGTGACGGCGGCGTTCAACCTGAACCTGCTGTCCGTCCTCAATCGCGAGCTGGGGGCCGACTTCGATCCCGACGGTTTCTACCATCGCGCGCCGTTCGTCGAGGCTCACTCCCGTATCGAGATGCACCTGGTCGCCGAGGGTGATCAGACCGTCCAGGTCTCCGAACCCGCGACGACCCTGCAGTTCGCCGACGGCGAGGCCATTCGCACCGAGATTTCGCGCAAGTTTACCCGCCCGATGGTCCAACAACTGTTGGCCGGTGCCGGATTGTCGCAGGTGGCGGAGTGGTCAGCCCCGGAGGAGGCGTACAGCCTGTTCCTGCTGGCGCCGGGGAGCGCGCAGGCGTGAGCCGGAGTCCGCGTCTCGTACTGGTCCGCCATGCCCAGGCGGGCGACGCGGGGGAGTGGGACGGGGCCGACCGGGACCGGCCGCTGAGCGAGGCCGGCCAGGTGAGCGCCCGGCGCATGGCGGCCGCGCTGACCCACTTGCTTCCCGGCCATCTGGAACTGCTGACCAGCCCCTACCTGCGCGCCCGTCAGACGGCGGCGCCCATCGCCGAGGCACTGGGCGTCCCGGTACGCCAGAAGAAATGGCTGGCACCCGGACAGGTGGCCGGTGTGGAACTGGAGGCCCTGGCGGCCCGCCTGCCGGCCGACGGCAGTCTGGTGGTGGTCGGCCATGAGCCGGACCTGTCCTCGCTGGCGGGGCGCCTGATGGGCTGTCCGTCGGGGGCTGCCGGGGTGCATATGGGCAAGGGTTCGGTCTGCGCCCTGGGAGGCGGTCTGCCCGGTCCGATGGAATTGCTCTGGCTGTTGCCCCGCCGGGTGCTGGAGGATCTCGCGGGAGAGCACGGGTAGATGGGCATGGAGGGGCAGGGCGAGACCGTCGCGGCGGTCGATCTGGGGTCCAACAGTTTCCACATGATCGTGGCCCGACGTCACGGCGGTGAGGTCCTGAAGATGGACCGCTTGAAGGAAACGGTACGACTGGCCAGCGGTCTGGATGCCCGCGGTCGCCTGGATGCGACGGTCGAACGCCGGGCGCTGGACTGCCTGGAGCGTTTCGGCCAGCGGCTGCGCCAGCTACGCCAGGGCAGTGTGCGTGTCGTGGGCACCAATACCCTGCGCCAGATGGCTGACAGTCACCGTTTTCTGGCCGCCGCGGAGCAGGCCCTGGGGCATCCGGTGGAGATCATCGCCGGGCGCGAGGAGGCGCGGCTGATCTATCTGGGGGTGGCTCATACGGTCGCCGATGACGCAGGGCGGCGACTGGTGATGGACATCGGCGGCGGCAGCACCGAATTCATCATTGGCGAGCGCTTCCAGCCCATGCTCGCCGAGAGCCTGGAAATGGGCTGTGTGACCTTCACCCGCAGGCACTTCGCCGACGGCCGCCTGACGCCCCGGGCGTTTGCCGCCGCCGAGCTGCATGCCGGCCAGGAGCTGCAGCCGATCGCCGCCACCTACCGCGAGGCCGGGTGGGATCAGGCACTGGGGGCTTCGGGGACCATTCTGGCGCTGGATCGTATCGTCCGCGAGACGGGTATCGACGAGGCACCGGGCATGACGCTGGAGGCGCTGCGTACCCTGCGCGAACGCATGGTCGAGGCTCGGCGCCTGAACAAACTGGAGCTGCCGGGGCTGGCCGACGACCGGGTGCCGGTGATCGCCGGCGGGCTGGCGGTGCTGATCGGGGCGTTCGAGGCGCTGGGGATCGAGCGGCTGTATCCCTCCGATGGTGCGTTGCGGGAGGGGGTGATCCACGATCTGCTGGGCCGTTTCCGGCACGAGGATGTACGTGGCCTGACGATTCACAACCTCCGACGACGCTTCGCCGTGGACGAGGCCCAGGCGGCGCGGGTACAGGCGATGGCCGCGCGCCTGCTGGGCGCGGTCCGGGCCCGCTGGGGCCTGGACGAGGCCGACGGCGAGCGACTGGACTGGGCGGCCGAGCTGCACGAGGTGGGGCTGGCGCTCGCGCACAGCAAGTACCACAAGCATGGTGAATACATCCTCAACTGGGCCGATCTGCCGGGTTTCTCGCAGCCCGAGCAGCACGAACTGGCGCTGCTGGTGCGCCTGCACCGGCGGGCCTTCAAACCGAAGCTGCTCAGTGACGTACGACAGGCCCGAGTCGAGCCGCTGCTGCGGCTGGCCAGTCTGTTGCGGCTGGCGGTGCTGCTGCATCGCTCGCGCGCACCGGAGCCCCCGCCGCTGGAGCGGATCGAGGCGCGCGAGCGCGGGCTGGTGCTGGGCTTTGCCGCGGGTTGGCTGGATGCGCACCCGCTGACGCGGGCGGATCTGGAGGAGGAGGCCGGGCAGTGGGCGCGCCACGACCTGGAGCTGGTCTTCAGCTAGCGAGCGTCTTGAGCAACTGCTGCTGCGCGGAATGGGGAGGCTCGTCCGCCGGTGGTTCAACCCGCCGGTAGCTTCCGTCGGCCTGCAGGGCCCACGCGCTGGTGGTATCCCGCAGGTAGTTGAACAGCGACTCCTCGGCGACGCGGTCGCGCATCGCGGGATCGCGGATCGGAAAGGCGACCTCGACCCGGCGAAAGAAGTTGCGGGGCATCCAGTCCGCGCTGGACAGATACACCTCGGGCTCGCCCCCGTTCTCGAAATAGAACACCCGCGAGTGCTCCAGAAAGCGGCCGAGGACCGAGCGCACCTCGATGTTCTCGGAGATCTCCGGCACGCCCGGGCGCAGGCTGCAGATGCCGCGCACGATCAGTTGAATTTTCACGCCGGCCTGGGAGGCGCGATAAAGCGCCTGGATGATGCCGGCCTCGTTCAGCGAGTTCATGCGCGCGACGATCCGCGCCGGACGGCCTTCGCGCGCGTTATCGGCCTCGCGCTCGATCTTCTCGCACATCGCGTCGTGCAGGCGGAAGGGTGCCTGGATCAGCTCGCGCAGGCGCTCCACCTTGCCCAGGCCCGTGAGCTGCTGAAACACGCGATGCACGTCCTCGGTGAGGACCGGATCCGCCGTCAGCAGGCCGTAGTCCGTATAGGCCTTGGCGGTGCCCGAGTGGTAGTTGCCCGTGCCCAGGTGGGCGTAGCGCACGAGCCTGTCGCCGTTACGGCGCACCACCAGGGCGAGCTTTGCGTGGGTCTTGTAGCCGACCACGCCATAGGTTACATGCACGCCCGCATCCTGCATGCGGTTGGCCAGTTCGATATTGTCCGCCTCGTCAAAGCGGGCGCGCAGCTCGATCACGACGGTCACTTCCTTGCCCGACTGCGCGGCCTCGATCAGGGTCTCCACCAGCGGCGATTGGGTCCCCGTGCGATAAAGCGTCTGCTTGATTGCCAGCACGCGCGGGTCGCTGGCGGCCTGGCGCAGCAAATCCACCACCGGCATGAACGACTGGTAGGGGTGGTGCAGCAGCAGGTCCTGCTCGCGGATGGACGCGAAGATGCTTTCGCCGCTGGCGTCCGTGCGCGGCAGGGCGGGGATGAACGGAGGAAACTTGAGATCGGGCCGGTCGACCAGGTCGTACACCGCCATCATGCGGTTGAGGTTAACCAGGCCGGTGACCTGGTAGAGGTCGTCCGCCTCCAGACGGAACTCCTGCAGCAGGAACTGCGCCACTTCCCCCGGGCAGTTGTCCGCGACCTCCAGGCGGACAGCGGCGCCGTAGTTGCGGCTCGGCAGTTCGCCCTCCAGTGCGTTCAGGAGGTCGTCGATCTCCTCCTCCTGCACGAACAGGTCGGAGTTGCGCGTCAGCCGGAACTGGTAGCAGCCGGTGACCTTCATGCCCTTGAACAGCTCGCCGACGTGGGCGTGCAGGATGGACGACAGCAGCACGAAATCGGAATCGCCGCTGGCCACCTCGCGTGGCAGGGGTACCAGACGCGGGAGTGAACGCGGCGCCTGCACCACCGCGCGCCCGGACTCCCGTCCGAATGCGTCCTTGCCCTTGAGCGTGACGATGAAGTTCAGGCTCTTGTTCAGGATGCGCGGGAACGGGTGTGCGGGATCGAGCCCGATCGGGCTCAGGACCGGCTGTAGCTGCTCGTGGAAGAACTGGCGTACCCAGGCTCTTTGTTCGTCGCTCCAGTGCGAGCGCCGCACGAAATGGATGCCTTCCTCCGCCAGTGCCGGGATCAGTTCGTCGTTGAGCGTGCGGTACTGATCATCGACCAGGGCGTGAGCACGGGGGGCGATCTGGCGCAGCTGTTCCGCCGCGGAAAGGCCGTCCGGTCCGGGTGTCTGGACGTTCAGGTCGATCTGCTGACGCAGCGACCCCACGCGAACCTCGAAGAACTCGTCGAGGTTGGTGGAGGAGATGCTCAGGTAGCGCAACCGCTCCAGTAGCGGGAAACCCGGGTCGCGCGCCAGTTCCAGCACGCGCCGGTTGAACTCCAGCAGTGAAAGCTCGCGGTTGAGGAAGAGATCGGTATCGGTCACGTCGGCATCCGGCACGAACGACTCCGGCCAGAGTGGGGAGCCGGAGTCTTTGCGGACATTATGTCAGTTCCGTGACCGGTCCGGCTCTGGATCAGGTGCCGCGGGTCAGCAGGAATTCCATCAGGGCCTTCTGCGCATGCAGGCGGTTCTCCGCCTCGTCCCAGACCACGCTTTGCGGGCCTTCGAGGACCTCGGTGGAGACCTCTTCCTCGCGGTGCGCGGGCAGACAGTGCATGAACAGGGCGTCGTCGTTGGCCAGACGCATCAGGTCGGCGTCCACGAAGAACCCGGCAAAGGCGCGGCGGCGCGCACTCTTTTCCTGTTCCTGCCCCATGCTCGCCCAGACGTCGGTGACCACGAGGTCGGCACCCTCGGCCGCCGCGCGCGCATCGCGGGTGAGTTCGAAGTGGTCGCGCGTGGCCTCCACGACGTCCTCTTCCGGGTCGTAGCCCTCGGGACAGGCCGCTACCAGCTGAAAGTCCAGCAGGTGCGCGGCATACATGTAGCTGTGGCACATGTTGTTGCCATCGCCAATCCAGGCGACACGCTTGCCCCGGATATCGCCCCGGTGTTCCAGATAGGTCTGCAGGTCGGCCAGCAGCTGGGCGGGGTGTTCCCGGTCGGTCAGGCCATTGATCACGGGGACCGAGGAGTTCTGGGCGAACAGCTCGATCTTCTCGTGTTCGTAGGTGCGGATCATCACGCAGTCCACCATGCGCGAGAGTACGCGGGCCGTGTCCTCGATCGGCTCGCCGCGGCCCAGCTGCGTGTCGCGCGGGGACAGGAACAGGGCATTGCCGCCCAGCTGCTGCATGCCGACCTCGAACGAGACGCGTGTGCGGGTCGAGGACTTCTCGAAGATCATCCCCAGCGTCTTGCCACGCAGAATGTCGTCGTGGTGCTCGCCCGCGTGGGTCTGGCGCTTCAGTTCGACGGCCCTTTCGAGCAGGGTGCGCGTCTCGTCTGCGGACAGGTCGCGGAACGACAGGTAATGGCGGGGCTTCATGCCTGGGCCTCCCGGGATTGTTCGGACGCGAGCAGGGTGTCGACCAGATCGGCCACGGTGCTGGCGATCTGGTCGACCTGGGCGTCGTCCACGATCAACGGCGGCAGCAGCCGGATCACCCGCTGTGCGGTCACGTTGAGGATCAGCCCTGCGTCGAGGGCGGCCTGAACCAGTGCCCCGGCCGGGCGATCCAGCTCGACGCCAATCATCAGACCGCGGCCACGTACGGCGACGACCCCGGGCTTGCCCTCGAGGCGGTCGGCCAGGCGCCGGCGCAGGATCTCGCCCTGCCGCCCGGCCTCCTCGCACAGCCCCTCGTCCTGCATCACGTCCAGTACGGCCAGGGCCGCACGGCAGACCAGCGGATTGCCGCCGAAGGTGGTGCCGTGGGTGCCCGGGGTAAACAGCTCGCGGGCACGCCCGGCCACCAGGTTGGCCCCGATCGGGATGCCGTTGCCCAGTCCCTTGGCGAGCGACACTACGTCCGGCGTGATGCCCTCGTGCTGGAAGGCAAACCAGTGGCCGGTGCGCCCAATCCCCGCCTGGATCTCGTCCAGCATCAGCAGCCAGTCGTGCTGATCGGCCAGTTCGCGCAGGCGCTTCAGATATCCGGGTGGGGGTACGTGGATGCCGCCTTCACCGGTGATGGGCTCGACCAGGATCGCGACCACGTCCGGGTCGCTGCCCAGGGCCTCGACGGCCTCGGCGTCACCATGGGGTACGTGCACGAACCCCTCGACCAGGGGCTCGAAGCCGGCATGGATCTTCTCGTTGCCGGTGGCCGACAGCGTCGCGAGCGTGCGTCCGTGGAAGCTGCCGTGCATCACGATGACCTTGGGGTTCTCGATGCCGCGGCGGCGGGCATGCAGTCGGGCCAGCTTGATCGCCGCCTCGTTGGCCTCGGCGCCGGAGTTGCAGAAAAAGGCCTGGTCCATCTGTGCGAGTGCGCACAGACGGCGGGCCAGCTGTTCCTGCAAGGGGATGCGGAACAGGTTCGAGGTATGTACCAGCGTCTGAGCCTGATCGCAGATCGCATGCGCCACTTTCGGGTGGGCGTGCCCAAGGCCGCAGACCGCGATGCCGGACAGGGCATCAAGGTAGCGTTTCCCCTCGGTATCCCAGAGCCAGACGCCTTCCCCCCGTTCGAAGGCGACAGGAAGCCGATTGTAGGTATTCTGCAGGACGTCAATCATTTGCAAGCTTCTCCCTGGGGATGCACGGATCAGTGTTTCCCCTAAATGCAGAAGCCGGCGCCCGAGTCGCCGGCTTCTGCCCGAGGCGCCGCATTGGGGCGGCACCGATCGCGTTTGAGCGACTTATTTCATCTGCTGGGCGACGAAATCCCAGTTGACGACGGTCCAGAAATTTTCCAGGTACTTGGGACGCGCGTTGCGGTAGTCGATGTAGTAGGCATGCTCCCAGACATCGCAGGTCAGCAGCGGGGTCTTGCCATCACGCATCGGGTTGCCTGCATTGGAGGTGTTCACGATTTCGACCGAGCCATCATCATTCTGCACGAGCCAGGTCCAGCCGGAGCCGAAATTGCCGACCGCGGCCTCGTTGAACTTCTCCTTGAAGGCATCAAACGAGCCAAAGGCACTGTTGATCGCGTCCGCAAGCTTGCCGGTGGGTTCCCCGCCACCATTCGGACCCATGCAGTTGAAGTAGAACGTATGGTTCCAGACCTGGGCACCGTTGTTGAAGATGCCGCCGGCCGGTGCCTTTTTGATGATCTCTTCGAGCGAGGCATTTTCGAATTCGGAGCCCGGCAGGAGGCCGTTCAGCTTCGTTACGTAGGTCGCGTGGTGCTTGTCGTGGTGGTATTCCAGCGTCTCGGCGGAGATGTGCGGCTCCAGCGCGTTCTTGGCATAGGGCAGATCGGGCAGTTCGTAGGCCATGAAAGACTCCTTGTAAGAAAACATGCGAGACTGCGGCTGGCCGACCATCGATGGCCGAGCCAGTGAACCCGTCAACGATAGTCACGTTGTCCGGGGGATGCAATGTCCGATGGCGCGGCTTGGTTTTCGTTCGATGGAATCGTGAAGGAGCAAGGGTATGCCCGCGCACGATGCGGATCGACAATCCAGTGCCGATCCCCCGGAGTCTGGTACGAACGCCTCTCGCAGTGCCTACCGCTGGCGCGGGCGCGTGGGGTTGTTCCTAGGCCCGCTCCTGATGCTGGCGTTCCTGCTGTTTCCGCCTCCGGAGGGCATCGGGCGCGAGGCCTGGTGGGTGCTGGGCCTGACCCTGTTCATGGCCACCTGGTGGATCAGCGAGGCCCTGCCCCTGCCCGTTACGGCGCTGCTGCCGATTGCCCTGTTGCCACTGCTGGGCGTGGTGCCCATGGACGCGGCGACCGCACCCTATGCCAATCCCATCATCTTCCTGTTCATGGGGGGCTTTGCGATCGCGCTGGCGGTGCAGCGCTGGGGGCTCCACCAGCGCATTGCGCTCGCGATCGTCAGCCGGGCGGGGGACCGCCTGCATCTCCTCGTGGGGGCCTTCATGCTGGCCACCGCGGGCTTGTCGATGTGGGTCAGCAATACGGCGACCGCCGCGCTGATGCTGCCGATTGCCCTGTCCGTTCTGGCGCTGATGGATCGGGATACGCAGATCGCGGGAGGCCGGGGCGGCCCCGAGTCGCGCCGGCCCGCGCTCGCACTACTGCTGGGGATCGCCTTTGCCGCCAATATCGGGGGCATGGCGACGATTATTGGCTCTCCGCCGAATGCACTGACTGCAGCCTATCTGGGCGACCGGCATGGCATCGAGATCGGCTTCATGCAGTGGATGATGCTGGGCCTGCCCCTCGCCACCCTGTTGCTGCTGCTGGCCTGGTGGCTGCTGACGCGCTGGGTCTTCCCGGTACATCGCGTGCGCCTGCAAGGGTTGCAGGCGATGATGGACCGGCAGCGTGCCGAGATCGGGGCATGGTCCCGAGCCGAGTACCGGGTCGCGGGGGTCTTCCTGCTGGTGGCGCTGGCGTGGCTGTCGCGGCCGTTCCTGGAGGGCGTCCTGCCGGTCCACCTGACCGATGCCGGCATTGCGATCCTGGGGGCCGGGTTGTTGTTCCTGCTGCCCTCGGGTGCGGCGGATCAGCGCCGGCTCCTGGCCTGGGACAACACGCGCGAGCTCCCCTGGGGGGTCCTGCTGCTGGTCGGGGGTGGGCTCAGCCTGGGCTCGGCCATCGAGGCGAGCGGTCTGGCGGAACTGGCCGCAGAGGGGCTAGCCGCCGCTCAGGCGTGGCCGCTGGTCCTGATTATCTCCGGGGTCGTGGTGATAACCATGCTGTTGTCGCATGTCACGAGCAATACGGCGACTGCCGCGACGCTGTTGCCGCTGGTGGTCGCGCTGGCCATGCGCATGGACATCCCGGTCGTGCTCCTCGCGATACCCGTCGCTTTTGCCGCTTCCGTGGCCTTCATGCTGCCAGTTGCCACCCCGCCCAATGCGATCGTGTTCGCCAGCAACCGCCTGCGGGTGCTGGACATGGTGCGTGGAGGAGCGCTGCTGTCGCTGGTGGCGATTGTCCTGATCACGCTTGCTGTCTATGCCTTCGCCGAGTTCGTCCTGATGCGCGGGTAGGGTGCCCCGCTCGGGCGCTTGGCTTTCTGTGATCTCCCTCAAGCTTTAAGCTTCGCGGCCGCTACTGTCTGTGAATTGCCGCAGCAAGGATGCCGCGCGTCTGCAAAGCCTTAACCTGGGGGAGAATCGTCAATTATGTTCGACAACATCCGAATCGGTGTCCGGTTGATGGTCGGGATCATCGCGGTGGTACTGCTGGCCGTGATCCTGACACTCGTCGTCGTGATGAACAGTCTTGGCACCATGGCCGATCGCGCCGAACAGCGCGAGCTGAGCGATCTGGCCGCGCAGCTCGTCGGGCGGCTGGACCAGGAGTCCGCTCGTGCGACCGCGATGGCGGAGACCGTGGCGAAGATCCCTGACGTGCAGGAGGCCATGGGGGCGGGGGATCGCGAGCGTCTGGCCGAGATGGTCGTGCCCAGTTTCGACTCGCTCAGCGAGCACTATGGCGTGGCTCAGTATCAGTTCCACACCCCGCCGGCGACCTCGTTCCTGCGCGTTCACTCCCCCGACAATTACGGGGATGACCTGTCGGACTTCCGGCAGACCGTGGTCGACACGAACGACAAGCGCACCGCGATCTCGGGGCTGGAAGAAGGCGTGGCGGGTCTCGGGATCCGCGGGGTTGTGCCGATCGAACACAATGGTGAACACGTCGGCTCCGTGGAATTCGGGCTGTCGTTTGGCGACAGCTTCTTTGAGGAATTCACCGACGAAACGGATTCGCCGGTCGCCCTCTACCTGCGTGATGGTCGTTCGTTCAGCCGTTTCGGCGGCACCATCAGCGGTGACTCCACCTTCAGCGATGCCGAGATGCGCGAGGTCATGGAGGGCGAGGAACTTGTGCGCAACGTGACCTATGAAGGCACCCCGATGGCCGTAGTCGGCCGCCCCGTGACGGACTTCTCCGGTGATGTGGTCGGCGTGCTCGAGGTCATGGTGGACCGCAGTGCCTATGTGGCCATGGCGCGCAACGCGACTGGGACCGTGGTCGCGGTCGGAGTCGTTGCTGTGGCCCTCGGCGCGCTCCTGGCCTGGTTGCTGACCCGCAGCATCGTGCGTCCGTTGAATCGCACGGTGGTCCGCCTGAACGATATCGCGGGTGGCGGCGGTGACCTGACCCGCAAGCTGGAGGTCTCCGGGCGCAACGAGCTTGGAGAACTGGCGGAGGCGTTCAACAACTTCGTCGAACAGATTCGCGGTCTGGTGGCGAGTGTCGCGGCCGGGGGCGACCAGGTCGCCGCCGCGGCGAACGAGCTGTCCGCGACCAGCGAGGAGACCAACGAGCAGGTCCGCCGCCAGAAGTCCGAAATCGACCAGGTGGCGACGGCGATGAACGAGATGACGGCCACGGTGCAGGAAGTGGCCCGAAATGCGGCGGATGCCGCCGCCGCGGCGCAGAACACCGACCAGGACGCCAGCGAGGGCCAGCAGGTCGTGCAGCGGACCGTGGCCGCGATCAACACCCTGTCGCAGCAGGTCGATGGTGCTGCCGAGGTGGTGAGCCGCCTGTCTCAGGATGCCGAGGAGATCAACAAGGTCCTGGAAGTGATCGGCGATATCGCCGACCAGACCAACCTGCTGGCGCTGAACGCGGCTATCGAGGCGGCGCGTGCGGGCGAACAGGGCCGCGGTTTCGCAGTGGTCGCCGACGAGGTCCGGACCCTGGCCAGCCGCACGCAGGACTCCACCCACGAGATCCAGCAGATGATCGAGCGTGTGCAAAGCGGCACCCGCGAGGCGGTGCAGGCGATGGAAGACGGCCGTTCCAAGGCGCACCAGAGCGTGGAGCAGGTCAACCTGGCGGGCGAATCGCTGACCGCGATCACCCAGTCGGTCACGCGCATCAGCGACATGAACACGCAGATCGCCAGTGCCGCCGAGGAGCAGTCGACGGTGGCCGAGGAGATCAACCGCAACGTCGCCAACGTGACCGAGGTGCTGGATCAGACCGCGGCTGGATCGGAACAGATCCGCAATGCCTCGGAGGAGCTGTCCAAGCTGGCCTCCGAGCAGCAGCAGCGGGTGGGGCAGTTCAAGGTGTAAGCCCCGAGCCAGTTGATGCCAAGCCCGGGTCCGGAGACGGTCCCGGGCTTTTTTGTGGCCGGCTTACTGGCTCTCGGTGGGCGGAAACAGGCGCTCGCCGTTCTCCCGGGCGATCATGCGCTGAACGTTCGCGGGTAGCTGCTCGAGCCAGGCCCGGGTGCTGTCCTTCAGCACCGTGAAGTGTTCCCAGCGGGCCAGGCTGAAGGTGTCGTTGCCGATCAGGAAACGATCCGGATAGTCGAGGAACAGTTCGAACCAGTCGTGGTCGATGATGCCGCCCGGGTTGATGCGCGGATTGCGCATGGAGACATCCATGACCATGTGCGGGTGCCGTTCCAGGTAATCACGAATGAGAGGGGGGTAGGCATAGGAACCGGCGTGCGCCCAGAGGATGCGTACCTCGGGCTGGATGGCGTAGGCATGGTCGATCACGGCCGGGTCGCCATGGATCACGATCCATAGATCGCGCTCGACCGCCAGGTCCAGCAGGTCCTCGAAGCCGCGCGCAAAACGGTCGTCGGCCTGGATGTGCAATTCCCCGATCCCGCGCCACTGGACGCGGCTTCGGTCGAGTATGGTCTCGACCTGTTCCCGCAGGCCGTCCTCGTACATCCAGTCCATCTTGCGTCCCAGGCGCTGGGAGATCTCGAGAAACGGGACGATGCGCGTATTGGCCTTTGGCTCCAGCGCCTCGATCAATTGCGAGCGCGGGGCCATCACGATCGCGGACTGGATCGAGTTCTCCTCCAGCGTGCGTGCGACGGACTCCGGCGGGAACTGTTCCATCTGTCGGTCGCGATAGTGCAGATGGGCATCGAACAGGGGGTCGAGCGTCTGGGCGGCGGCGCCTCCCACCAGTGAGCCCAGCAGCAGGGCAGTCGCTGGCAGAATAAAAATGCGAAGCAGTCTTCGAGGGCGATTCAGGGCGGCCATCCAGCGGATTCCTTGGGTACGGGAACCCCCATCTTATACCGCTGTGTGGCGGCAGGCCTTTAGGCGCTGGCCCGTTTTTCGGACGTCACCGTCAGGTGCGGGAGTCCCCGGATACCGCGGCGTCCCCGGAGCTCCCGTCCTGGCGGTTCGGGTCGAAGCGCTCGCGCAGGTATTCGCCGATCGCGTCCGACTCGTACAGCCAGCGCACTTCACCGTCCGGTTCCTCGATCCGCAGGCAGGGCACCTGCAGCTTGCCGCCCTCGGTCTGCAGCTCCTCGCGGTGAGGACCGGCTGCCTGGGCGTTGCGCAGTTCGATATTCAGTGACAGCCGCTGCATCGTGCGGCGTGCCCGGATGCAGAACGGGCAGGCCGGGAAATGGTAAAGCGCGAGGTGGCGCGTCTGTTCATCAACGCGGGCCTGGTCGGCAGGGTCGCGCTCGATGCCGCGCGGGCGCGAAAGGCGCTCGCCAATCAGCATGAACGGGGTGAGGATCAGGCGTACGCCGCGGAAAAACCATCGGATCAGAAATCGCATGCGCAAAAGGATGCCACAAGCCGCCTGGCGGGTGACAGAGCCCGCATCGGGCGTGCGCGTCTCAGGGCTGGCCGAAGTCGAACTCCCAGGGGTCTTCGGCAGGGGCGTCCAGCAGCGACGGGCGCAGACGGATCACGGTGTAGCCTGACGCCTCCAGGTCATCCAGCCGGTCCGGTGCGGCCGTGGCTACCTCGACATGCTCGGGGAAGGCATCGGCTTCGAGATCGCGCCACCCCGCGAACGTGCCGCAGACCACGACGTTGACGCCGTCGTCCATCACGAGCGATTCGATTTCGGCGTGGAGCGAGCCATGCGCCGCGGCCTCGGCGCGGGTCAGGGTGAACTGCTCGGCCCCGTGAGTGACGACCGCGATCGGGAGTTCCGGCGCGCGCTCGCGCAGCACCCGGATATTCGCGTGAATCTCGGGCAACAGGGCACTCAGCGCCGCGCGGTCGTTCTCGACGATCTCGAACGCGACCCCATCGGGGAGATCGTCCTGCTCGAGTAACGCCTCGACCTCGGCAGAGGGCGAGGCTTCTTCCGGTTCATCCGCACCGGCCAGACTGCCGAACGCCGTCAGCAGGATCAGGCCGGTCAGGGCCAACAACATCGGGATGAAACGCGGCATTGGGTATCAGGGGCCAGGGCATGGGTGTGCTTGACCCTATTTTGGGCCCGATTGCCGGGTCGTTGTCCACTCGCGCGCCGTTCCGGGATGCCGGAACTCTTGTTAGTGGCGATCCCCCGTGGCCTCGGCCGCCATCTGGTCGTAGCTGGTGTGCCGGACGTTCTTGCCCTTCGCGAAATACACCACGTACTCGCAGATGTTCCGCGCGCGGTCGCCGATCCGCTCCAGCGATCGGGTCGCCCAGACGATGTCCATCAGACGTGGCACCGCATCGGGGGAGGCGGTCATCTGTTTCATCAGCTTGTGCGTGATGGCCTCGTAGAGGCTGTCGATCTGGATGTCCTGCTGTGCGACCCGCACCGCCTGCTCGGTGTCCATGCGCGCGAACGCATCGAGCACGCCGCGCGTCATCTCACGCACGAGCTGGCCCATCTTCGCGATCTCGTCCATCGGTGCCTCGCGGCGGTCGGAGTCCAGCAGTTGCAGACCCATGCGGCCCACACGCTCGGCCTCGTCGCCCATGCGTTCCAGGTCGGTGATGGTCTTGATCACCGCGATCACCAGGCGCAGGTCGGAGGCCGTGGGCTGGCGACGGGCGAGGATGTGGGTGCATTCCTCGTCGATCTCGACCTCGAGCGCGTTGACCTTGTAGTCGGAGGTCATCACGGTTTCCGCCAGCGCGGTGTCACCCTCGACCATCGCGGTCACCGCATCGCCGAGCTGCTGCTCGACCAGGCCGCCCATGGTCATCACCTTCTTGATGATGTCCTCCAGCTCGGCATTGAACTGCTGGGAGATGTGCTGCTTGAAAAAGCTCTTGTCCATGATCCGGACTCCTGATCCGAAATGGCCTAACCGAAGCGGCCGGTGATGTAGTCCTCGGTCTGCTTCTTGGCAGGCGAGGTGAACAGGGTGTCGGTGTCGGCGTATTCGATCAGTTCGCCCATATACATGAAGGCGGTGTAGTCGGACACGCGCGCGGCCTGCTGCATGTTGTGGGTGACGATGACCAGCGTGTAGTCCTTCTTCAGCTCGATCATCAACTCCTCGATCTTCAGCGTGGCCAGCGGGTCCAGCGCGGAGCAGGGCTCGTCCAGCAGCAGGACCTCGGGGTCGATCGCGATGGCGCGCGCGATCACCAGGCGCTGCTGCTGGCCGCCGGACAGGCCAAAGGCGTTCTCGTGCAGGCGATCCTTCACCTCGTCCCACAGCGCGGCACGCTTGAGCGACTTTTCCACCACCTCGTCCAGGCGTCGGCGATTCTTCACGCCCTGCAGGCGCAGGCCGTAGGCGACGTTCTCGTAGATGGACTTCGGGAACGGGTTGGGCTTCTGGAACACCATGCCGACGCGGCGGCGCAGCTCCGGCACGTCCACGGCCTTTTCGTAGATGTCGTCGCCGTCGAGCCGGATCGTCCCCTCGATGCGGGCGGCATCGATCAGGTCGTTCATGCGGTTGAAGCAGCGCAGGAAAGTGGACTTCCCGCAGCCGGAGGGGCCAATGAACGCGGTGATCCGGTTTTTCGGGATCTGGATGTCGATGCCCTTCAGGGCCTGGTCCTCGCCGTAGAACAGCTTCAGGTCCTCGGCGGTCAGGCAGATCTCCTCGCTGGAGAGCCGCAGGCCGCGGTCGGGTCGGTCGCCTTGCGTCACGTTGACGGCGTGGGTAGCGGTGTCACTCATCTCGGGTACTCCATGGGGAACAGGGTTCGACGCATCCCGTCCTCGCGATGGTGCGGAAAAGCACCGTCATCGCGAGCGCCGCAGGCGCGTGGCGATCTCCGTGGTCGGCCCCGGCGCGACCCCGGGCAGGCGTCGGGGTTGCGGCGGGAGGTTGCCGCGGCCCCTTCGGGGCCTCGCAATGACGGTGTTTGCGGGAGGCGTTGTGCATCGGGCCACTCAATCGCTGTCGGCGCGGTACTTCTCGCGCAGGTAGTTGCGGATCGAGATCGCGGTCAGGTTGAGCACGATGATCAGCATCACCAGCACCAGGGCGGTCGCGTAGACCAGCGGGCGTCCGGCCTCGACGTTCGGGCTCTGGAAGCCGACGTCGAAGATGTGGAAGCCCAGGTGCATGAACGCGCGGTCCAGGTGCAGATAGGGGAAGTTGCCGTCCAGCGGCAGGGTCGGGGCCAGCTTGACCACGCCCACCAGCATCAGCGGGGCCACTTCGCCGGCGGCGCGGGCGACTGCGAGGATCAGACCGGTCATCATCGCCGGGGCCGACAGCGGCACGATCAGCCGCCACAGGGTCTCGGCCTTGGTCGCGCCCAGCGCGAGCGAGCCGTGACGGATGCTGGCGCCGATCCGGGTCAGGCCTTCTTCGGTGGAGACGATCACCACCGGCAGGGTCAGCAGTGCGAGCGTCAGCGAGGCCCAGATGATCGCGGGCGAGCCGAAGGTCGGCGAGGGCAGGGCATCGCGGAAGAAGATCTGGTCGATGTTGCCGCCGATCAGGTAGACGAAGAACCCCAGGCCGAACACCCCGAACACGATCGACGGCACCCCGGCGAGGTTGTTGACCGAGATACGGATGGTGCGCACCAGCGGGCCCTGCTTCGCGTATTCGCGCAGGTAGATCGCGGCGAGCACGCCGAACGGGGTTACGACGATGGACATCAGGATGACCATCAGCACGGTGCCGAAGATCGCGGGCAGGATGCCGCCCTCGGTGTTGGCCTCGCGCGGGTAGCCGGTCATGAAATCCCAGAAGGCGACGACATAGTGGCGCAGCTTGGCCGGCACGCTCATGTCGTTCGGCCACCAGGCGTTCACGATGCGCGACAGCGGGATCGTCGCGTGTTGCCCGTCGGCGGTCTCCAGCACGATCGCAAAGCGGGCCAGTTCGTCACGCAGGGCGTTGCGCTCGGCCTCCAGTTCGGCGTAGCGGGCGTCCAGCTCCGCGCGCTCGGCATCCAGTTCCTCCCGGCGCTGGTCGCGCTCCTCGGGCGACAGGTCGGTGGCCCGCTCGACACCACGCTGGGCGATGCGCAGGCGCTCGAGCTCGAAATTGACTCGGCCGATCTCGATGCGCTCGATGTGCTGGATCTGCTGGACCAGTTCCCGGGTCTTCGGCATGCGTTCCTCGAACGCGGTGCGCGCCTCGCGACCCTCGGCGACCGTCTCGCCGTCCTCCTGGTATTCGCGGATGTAGCCGTAGAAGTCGCCCCATTGCAGGCGCTCGAGCACCGCTACATCGCGCGGGCGCTCCCACTCGGACATGAAGTCGTTCAGGTACCACTGGAAGTCGCGGCTGTCGAGGTCGCGGTTGCCGCGCTTGATCAGGTGGCGGACCACGATGTCCTGGCCTTCGGGGACGTCGAAGCCGGCATCGCGCATGGCCTGGGCGGTCATCGTCTCGGATCGCTGCAGCTCGCCCATGATGCGCCGCGGTTCGGCGTCCTGCTCGGTCTGGTATTCGAACTCGATGACCTCGGAGGGCCAGAAGAACGACAGACCGTTCACGGCGATCATCAGGATCAGGCCGAACACCATCACCAGCGAGGCAGCGACCGCTCCGGCATTCAGCCAGATCCACGGGGTGCCGGATTTGAACCAACGATTCATCGGGTATGCCTCAAAGGGAGCTGTATTTCTGGCGCAGGCGCTGGCGCACGATCTCGGCGACCGTGTTCACCGCAAAGGTCAGCGCGAACAGGACCAGGGCCGCCAGGAACAGAATGCGGAAGTGACTGCTGCCGACCGCGGCCTCCGGCATCTCCACCGCGATGTTCGCGGAGAGCGTGCGCATGCCCTCGAAGATGTTGAAGTTGACCACCGGCGAGTTGCCCGTCGCCATCAGCACGATCATGGTCTCGCCCACTGCGCGGCCGAAGCCGATCATCACTGCGGAGAAGATCCCGGGGCTGGCGGTCAGTAGCACCACGCGCACCACCGTTTGCCAGGGGGTGGCGCCCAGGGCCAGCGAGCCCTGGGTCAGGTGCTTGGGCACATTGAAGACCGCGTCCTCGGAGATCGAGTAGATGGTCGGGATTACGGCGAAGCCCATTGCGATGCCGATTACGAGCGCGTTGCGCTGGTCGTAGGTGATGCCCTGGTCGGTCAGCCACTGGCGGGCATCGCCACCGAACATCCAGACCTCGATCAGCGGGCTCATGGAGACCGAGAACCAGCCGATCGCCAGGATCACCGGGATCAGGATCGCGGCCTCCCAGCCGGCGGGCACGAGATTGCGCAGATTCTCGGGCAGCACGCGGGTCCACAGGAACGCGGCGACCAGCATGCCCAGCGGCATCAGGATCAGGATGCTGGCGATCGCCGGCAGGTTGGCCTCGATGAACGGGGCCAGCCACAGCCCGGCCAGGAAGCCGAGGATGACCGTCGGGAGCGCCTCCATCAGTTCGATCGAGGGCTTGGTGAGGCTGCGCATGCGCCGCGACATGAAATACGCGCTGTAGATCGCCCCCATAATGGCCAGTGGGGTGGCGAACAGCATCGCGTAGAAGGCGGCCTTGATGGTGCCGATGGTTAGCGGTACCAGCGAGAATTTCGGCTCGAACTCGTCGGTCGCCGAGGACGACTGCCAGACGTAGTCCGTTCCGGAACGGCCCTCGTACCAGACCTTCTGCCACAGCACGTGGAAGGAGACCTCCGGGTGCGGGTTGGACAGCTCCTGCAGGTGCCAGGTCTCATGGTCGTCGATGCCGATCAGCAGGCGGTTGCGCGGGTCGACATAGACCCGGTGTAGCGGCTGGTCGGTGATCTGGCGCTCGATCAGGGTGCGCTGCGAGGTGGAATAGTGGATCTTGACCTCGCCGCGGTCGTCGGCGGTCAGGAATCCCTTGCGGATGTATTCCGGCTGGATGTTGCGGATCGGACCGGCATGCGACGGGAAATCGCGGACGCGGGTGATGCGGTTTACGTTGTCGTCGTCGCGCACCAGCATGTACTGCGTGACCGTCCCGTCGGACCCACCGACGATGATGGATACCGTGCCCAGCAGGTATTCCAGCGAGGTCACCTCGGCCGCGTCGCCGCCGATCACACGCTTGCTGTCGACCAGGCTGGCGCGGGCGGGGTTGTTGATGTCGAAGAAGTGGAGCTGTCCCTGATCGTCGCCAACCAGCATGTGGCGGCCGGTGATGTCCAGCAGGATGCGGGTCGGCGTGGCGCCGTCGGGCAGCGAGGGTAGATCGTAGGCGGAGCGTCGGACCTCGGTCTCGCCTGTCATCATCGAGGTGCGTTTCTCGAACCGCACCAGCTTGAGATTGCCATCTTCCGTCGCAGCGGCGACGCGTATGCCGCTGGAGCCGCGCTGTATGCCGACCACCGAGATCGCGCGGCCGTCGTCGTCCACGTCCAGCAGCGCAGAATCCTCGTCGCCCAGCGGATATACCAGGCCCGGGTCGTACAGGCGTCCGTCAGGGCTGAAACGCTCGTTGTACTCGTACTCGATGGCGAGTACCTGGCCGTTGTCCAGGCCCGCGGCCACCAGGCGCGTGCGTGGCTCGGCGGCGCTGAAGCTGGTGACCTGCGCATCCTCGGGGATCGGCAGTGACTGTTCTTTCACGATCTCGCCGCTGTAGGGGCGGAAGAAGAGGGCGCGTCGATCCTCGGTAAGTCGTATCGCCATCTCGCGATGACGGTTCACTGCCAGATGGATCGTTTGTGTGTCGGCGCCGCCGGGAGCCGCGTATTCCGTGCGCGGCTCCAGGGTCGCCCCCTGGAACATGGGCAGTGTCTCGCTGGCGAGATACACGAACATCAGGGTCAGGGCACCGATCACGGCCACACCGAAAAAACCGATGGTGTAGCGGACGGTGCGGTCCTTCGCGCGGCGCCAGCGCTGGAAGCGGCCGAGCGTCGTGGTGGCGGTGAGGCTGGACATTCAAGGTCCCCTGATGCGGCAGGTGTAGGGTGGAACTGGCCGGCATGCTACGGCCGCTTCGTGACAGAAACGTGACAGCCATGTGACGGACCGTTGAACGCTGTATTGCGGGTCGAGCAGGCGGACTGCATGAGGCGGACACAAGAAAACCGGGCCCCGCGAGGGACCCGGTTCGGGCCATCCGTAGATGGCCGGCCCGCCACCTGGATTATTCCAGGCCGAGGTTCTTGCGCTCGCGTTCGGCCACGGCCGCCGGCAGCGGGATGAAGCCGTCACGCACCACGACTTCCTGGCCTTCCTTCGACAGCACCATGCGCAGGAACTCGGCCGCGCGCGGGGTCAGGCCGTCTTCCGGGTGCTTGTTCACCATTACGTACAGGAAGCGGGCCAGCGGGTAGTCGCCGGTGGAGGCGTTTTCGGCGTTCGGCTCGTAGTACTCGCCCTCGTTCTCGCCCAGCGGGACGGCGCGCACACCGGAGGTCATGTAGCCGATGCCGGAGTAGCCAATGCCGTTCAGTGACTCGGAGACACCCTGGACCACCGAGGCGGAACCGGGCTGTTCGTTGACCGCATCCTTGAAGTCACCGTCGCACAGGGCGTGCTGTCGGAAGAAGCCATAGGTGCCGGAGACGGCATTACGGCTGTACAGCGTGATGTCGCGATTCGCCCAGGCGCCGTCCAGGCCGAGCTGGCCCCAGCGCGTGATGTCCTCGGCGCCACCGCAGCGGCGGGTGGAGGAGAAGATCGCGTCGGTCTGCTCGATCGTCAGACCCTCGATCGGGTTGTCGCGGTTCACGTACACGGCGATGGTGTCGATCGCGACCGGAACAGCCGTCATTTCGTAGCCATGGCGCTGTTCGAACTCGGCGTGTTCGCTGTCACGCGGCATGCGCGACATCGGTCCGAAGTCGGCGGTGCCTTCGGTCAGGGCCGGCGGCGCGGTCGAGGTGCCGGCGCCCTGGATCTGGACGTTGATGTTCGGGTAGAAGTTCTGGAACTCCTCGGCCCACAGCGTCATCAGGTTGTTCAAGGTGTCAGAGCCGATGCTCGACAGGTTGCCGGAGATACCGGAGACCGCCTCGTAGGCCGGGATGTCGGCATCGACTTCGGCGGAGGCGGTAAACGGCGTAACGGCCATTGCGGTGGCGGTGGCCAGGGCCAGAATGCTGCGCTTCAACAACATGGGAATCTCCCCTTGAATGGAATTCTTGCAAGGACGCTTCAAGCGACCTTGGAGGGGGATTATGCGGAGCCGCGTTGACGCTCCTGTGACGGAGACATGACAACCGTGTGACATCGCAGGGCGTCAGTTTTTGGCAAACTCGGTGGGCTTAGTGCGGGTGATCGAGAGGGGGAACAGGCAGGTGAAGCGCGTGCCGCGACCGACCTGGCTGTCGATCTCCAAGTGTCCGCCGTGGCGGGCGAGCACGTGCTTGACGATGGCCAGTCCGAGCCCGGTCCCGCCGCGGCGCTGGTCGCGTCCGGCATCCACCCGATAGAAGCGTTCGGTCAGGCGGTGCAGGTGGTGACGGGCGATCCCCGGTCCCTCGTCGATCACGCTGAGGCGTACCCCGTCCGCGTCGGATTGCCAGCGGACCTCGATGCGGGTGCCTGGCGGGGTGTACTTGACCGCATTGAACAACAGATTGGCGAACGCCGAGCGCAGCTCGTTCTCCGCACCGCGCAGCTCGAGCCCGGTCTGTGCGTGGATCTCGATACGATGGCGCTGTTCGCCGGAGAGGAGTTCCGCTTCGCCTTTCAGCGTATCCAGCATGGCCCCGACGTCGACCCATTGTGGCGGGCCCTGCGGGCTGCCGGTCTCCAGGCGGGAGAGGGTCAGCAGGTCGTCGACCAGCAGCTTCATGCGTTCGGACTGTTCGCGCAGCAGCTCGACCGAGCGCGCCTTGTCCGGCTGGTCGGCCAGCTCGTCCTCCAGCGTCTCGACAACGCCGTAAAGTACGGTCAGCGGCGTGCGCAGCTCGTGCGAAACATTCGCAATGAAGTCGCGCCGCATCACTTCCAGCCGGTGCAGGTGGGTGGTGTCCCGTGCCAGCAGTAGATATTGCGCATCGCCATAGGGCACCAGGCGGAACTCCAGCTGCTGGTCGTCGTACATCGGGGAGGGCGTGGTCACGCTGCCCGGCGTGGTGCGCGCGCGCTCCATGAATGTGATGAATGCCGGGTTGCGCAGCAGGTGGGTGATACGCTGGCCCTCGTCCTCCGGCCAGTTCAGGCCCAGCAGCTGGGTGGCCATCTCGTTCAGCCATTCGATGCGCAGATCGTCATTCAGGACCACGACCGCATCGGGCATCGCCCGTGCCGAGTCGCGATAGCGCTCGAGATACTGGCGCAGCCGGTGCACCCGGTGTTCGTGGCGCCGGCGGCGGCGGTAGAGATGGTCGAAGGCCAGCCCCCAAAGCCCGCGCACATCGGGTGGTTCGCTGCGCCCGCCCTGTCGCAGCCAGCGTTCCAGCAGCAACAGGTGCGAGAGGTTCCAGAACAGCGCCGCCCCCAACAGGAACGCAATCGTGGCCCAGAACTGCCCCATGCTCCAGCCGAGCAGTGCGATCGGGACACCGACCAGCAGGGTTCCCGCGATGACACCGGGCCAGGGGTTGCGTGATTGCATCGGACGACCGAGTGGGTGATTGAAGGTCGCGGCGTCGGCCGCGGTCAGGGTGTCTGCGAGAAACGGTACCCCGATCCGCGTACGGTTTGCACGAGGTGGTCGTGCCCGGTCAGCGCCAGTGACTTGCGCAGGCGCCGGATATGCACGTCCACGGTGCGTTCCTCGACATACACATTGGTGCCCCAGACCTGATCGAGCAACTGGCCGCGGGTAAATACGCGGTCCTGGTGGGTCATGAAGAAGTGCAGGAGATTGTATTCGGTCGGGCCCATCGCCAAGGGCTCGCCATTGCCGCTGACGCGGTGCGAGACCGGGTCCAGGCGCAGACCCTCGACCTCCACCGGTTCTTCGCTGGTGATCGGTGCGGTACGCCGTAGCACGGCCTTTATACGGGCAACCAGTTCGCGCGGCGAGAACGGTTTGGTCACGTAGTCGTCGGCACCCACATCCAGCCCGCGCACGCGGTCTTCTTCTTCGCCGCGGGCGGTCAGCATGATGATCGGGATGTCCTTGGTGAGCGGGCTGGCCTTTAGCGTGCGCGCCCAATCGAGGCCGCTGGTGTCCGGCAGCATCCAGTCGAGCAGGATCAGATCGGGGGAATCTTCCAGCAGCAGGGCCTTGGCAGTGCGCACGTCGCCCGCCTCGCGCACCGCGTACCCGGCCTTGTGCAGCGGCAGCTGGAGCATTTCGCGGATTGCGGTGTCATCCTCGACCAGCAGTATCTTTACAGCCATGACCCATTCCCGAGTTCAGGATGCCCTGCATTAGATAACAGGGATGTTACAGCCGTGTGACGGTGAGGGAACGGGAATGGCCGGATGCAGGCCGGGCGTTGCGGCTGAGAGCCTATCCGACCTTGAGGGCCCGGTTCTGGGCATGCAGTTCGAACCGCTCGCTGCCTTCCAGCAGCACCATCCGGCTCGCATGCCGCGACTGCTGGAGCTGCCGGCGGATGGCGGATTCATGGCCGGGTTTCAGGTGTGTGATGGCGATCCGTGGCTGGTGATGGAGCGCCTCCAGGTCGTCCGCAAGACGATGCGGGGTGTAATGCTTGGCCAGATCGGCCATGCCGTCCATTTCGTCCGGCAGCCCGGACTCGATCATCAGCAAGTCCAGGTAGGGCAGGGTGTTCAAGGCCTCCCACAGGGCCCCGGAAGACGAGGTGTCCCCGGTGAACGCGAAGCCCATGCCGTCGTTGTGCATCACGCCGTACCCCACGGCGGGCACCGTATGCAGCGCAGGCAGGATATGAATCTCGCGTGATCCGATCATCACCTGCTGCCCCGGCTGAATCGCCTGAAACTGCAGCAGGGGCCGCTCGGGTGACGGGAGACAGGTGAAGTCGGGCCAGATCACCCAGTTGAACACATGGTCGCGAAGGGCCTTCAGTGTGGCAGGCAGCGCATGAACCTGGATCGGGGGAGCATCCGGCGAGTACACCATGTCCGCGAGCATCGGCAGAAAGCCGATGTGGTCGAGGTGCGAATGGGTCAGAAATATGTGACGGACTTGTTCGAGTTCACCCAGAGTCAGGTCGCCGACCCCACTGCCGGCATCGATCAGGATATCCTCGTCGATCAGGATCGATGTCGTGCGGCGGTTGGGTCCGATGCCACCGCTAGCGCCCAGGATGCGGACAGACAGGCTCATGCGGGGTCAACCTGCAATTGGAGAACAAGTGTGTTTCGGCAGGCCATGCGACACGGGCGCCTCCCTGAGGATGCGGCGGCTACGACGGATTTCCGACGTACTTCTAACATGCGTTAACACTAGATCAAGTCTAATCGGGTCTGACGTGATGCGCACCACGAAAATACCACCCATGCCCCGAGAAACGAATGAAAAACTTGGCCGGGTTCGCGTTTTCTAGCCGGGTGCGTCCGTCAACGGGTCCGTGTCATGGCTTCGGCGGCAGGACGCCTCTCTGCATCGAGCAAGGCGGCGGAATGGCAGGCGAAGACCCTCGCCGGTCTTCCCGTGCCCGCGCGGACTTGCTAGAATGCGCGCCTTGAATGGGGCGGTAGCTCAGCTGGGAGAGCGTCGCGTTCGCAATGCGAAGGTCGGGAGTTCGATCCTCCTCCGCTCCACCACATTCCCGGAAAAGGCCTGCAAACGCAGGCCTTTTTTGTTTCAGCTGCCGGCTCGGCGGCCCACCGACGGACTGTCGGGCTGGACCAGTTCGCCCAGCAGTTCGGGAGGCATTGGGGGGCTGCTCAAGTAGCCCTGCCAGGCATCGCAGCCCTGCGAAGCCAGAAAGCTGCGCTGAGCCTCGGTCTCGACGCCTTCCGCCAGCACGTCCAGGCCAAGATTGTGAGCCATGCTGATGATCGCCGTGGCCAGTTCGGCGTCGTTGTGATTCTCCGGCAGGTCGCGCACGAAGGTTCGGTCGATCTTCAGGATGTCGATCGCGAATTCCTTCAGGTAGGCGAGCGACGAATAGCCCGTGCCGAAGTCGTCGATCGCCAGCGACACCCCAAGTGACTTGAGGTGCTGGAGTGTGCCCCGAGTCCTCTCGGCCTGGCGCATCAGCGTGCTCTCGGTGATCTCGAGTGTCAGACGGCGCGGTTCGAGCCCCGCATCGCGCAGGACCTGGCGAATCCGGCGGGGCAGATGGGGCTCGGTGATCTGATGCCCGGAAAGGTTTACCGAGACGTCCAGTGCCGGGTATCCCGCCCGATCCCACTCGATGACCTGCCGGCAGGCCTGTGCGAGTACAAAGTCGCCGACGGCGCCGATCAGGCCGGTCTCCTCCGCCACCGGGATGAATACATCGGGGGTAATCAGGCCCTGTTCCGGATCGCGCCAGCGCACCAGGGCCTCGACGCCGGTGATGCGGCCGGTGGCCATCTGAACCTGTGGCTGATAGAAGACCTCGAGCTCGTTTTGGGCCAGGGCCCGCCGCAGGCGGTTCTCGATCTCCAGACGCCGGTTCGCGGCCTCGGTCATCGAGTAGCTGTAGAAGCGGAAGGTGTTGCGGCCGGCATCCTTTGCCTCGTACATCGCTGCATCGGCCTGGGTTATCAATTCGCCGGGAGCCTCCGCGTGGTCGGGGAACAGCGAGATCCCGATGCTGGCCCCGACCTGGAGATCGCGCCAGCCACCGATCGCAAACGACTCCGCGACCAGCTCCAGCAGCTCGCGGGCCCGCGACTCGATGCCCGGTCGATCCCGTACGTCGTCCAGCACAACGATGAATTCGTCACCCCCGATACGCGCGACCGTTTGGGCCTGGAAGCGCTCCTTCAGGCGATCCCCCAGGATCTGCAGCAGCTCGTCTCCGACTGCATGGCCGAGGCTGTCATTGATGTTCTTGAAGCGGTCGAGATCCATGAACAGCACGGCGACACGCCCACTGCTTTGACGGGCCGCAGCCATGGCCGCATCCAGCCGCTGCTGCAGCAGCACACGGTTGGGCAGGCCCGTCAGAGGGTCATGTTCGGCCTGGTAGGCCAGTCGTGCCTCGTGGGCACGCAGGCGTGTTTCGACCTCGCGCCGTTGTTCGACCTCCGCGGTCAGGCGGGTGTTGATCCGTCGGTAGTACATGATGGCAGCTGCTGTCAGCAGCAGGAGTGCCGACAGGAATGCCAGCGGGATCTCCGGGTGGGTATCCCACAAGGCCGACAAGTCCAGCACGAAGGCCGAGTCGTAAGGGGGCAGTCCAAGGGTTTCGAACAGGTGATGGACCGGGGCATAGGATAGTGGCGCCGACCAGCCGTGGTAGCCCCCCTCCTGTGCCGCGGGGTGATCCATCGGCAGGCTCATCAGGGCGATGGAGACCGCTTCGGCGATTGCGTCCGGTGTGCCGTCCAGACGCGAGAACGGCCATTCGGGATACAGGCGCGTACTGTGCGCCAGTGGGAAGTCGGCGGTCTCACGCGGCTGCAGCACTCGCAGTGCACCGTGCGGGATTTCGCGGGCTTCCAGCAGTGACTCCAGCAGGCCGGTGCGTACCATCCCGGCATCCGCCTCGCCGGCGAGCAGGGCATCGATCACCCGGCGGTGCGGCATTCCGGTGAAGGTTACCGATTCCAGATCCTCGAACGGGTCGATGCCGGCGCGATGGAGCTCGTAATGGCCGGCCTGCCAGCCCCCCAGCGAGTCCTGGTCCACCGCGAGCAGCCGCTGGCCGCGCAGGTCGGACAGGGTCTGCAGGTCCTCGCGTTCGGCGGGCACCAGCAGGACGCCGCCAAACTCGCGCACCGGCTGCCCATATGCGTGTTCGATCAGGGTCGCGAGCCGGGTCACGCCCAGTTCGGCCTCCAGACGAACATAGTGCCCGGTGTTGGTCAGAACGAAGTCCAGTTCGCCCTCGGTGACGGCCCGATTCAGGTCGGGATAGTCGAGCACATGGAGGCGGAATTGGGCCTCGGAGATCGTCTCGGTCAGATAGTCGGCCGTGGGCTGCCAGCGCGCCGCAGTGGCATCGTGATCCTCGAAAGCCAGCACCCCGATGGTGTAAGTGGGGGGCTCCTCGCTTGCCGCGACGAACACCGGCGCGGCTCCGAACAGAAGCGCAAGCAGCAGGAAAAGGGACCGAGGCCGTGACATGACAAGAGCCTACTATGGTCAGGGACTTTTCGCATAGGCCTTGTTCGGATGCAGATGATGGCCGAAAGCGCCCGTCCGCCGGGCCCCTGAGTTGCGGCGGTGTGCGGTTCATAGCGTGGTCGACCCCGACCATCTTCAGGTACTTCTCGGCAGGCTCAAGGCGCTTCTGCCTGCTCCAGTAGGGTCAGTGGGTTCGGACCGCGAACATCACGTTGCCGTAGGAGGGCGAGGTCAGGCCAGCGAGCGCGTTCAGGATGCTGGACTGGCCGCAGCCGGAGTGGCCGATCAGGCAGACTAATTCGCCTTGCTGGATCTCCAGGTCCACCCCTTCGAACACCCTCATGAGGTCGCTGGAGTCGGGCTGCGGGAAGCGTTGGTTCAGATTCTCGAGTTCGAGGAATCCGTTGCTCATGGTTGTACTCCTGGTTGAGCGACGCCGACTCTACAGCTAGCGAGAGCAACAGCCGTGGGCGGCAAGCCCCCGGCCCGCGTGGAAGAACCGGGTGCCGTATGGGGTGTTCGTTATACTGGGACATTGATGCATTTACGCGATGGCTTGGTCCATCGTCGGCAGGAGAGAACGCCTTGGCCAGTTTCACGATCACCTTGCATGCCCGCACCGCGGACGAGCCCGACATTCAGCGCGTGTCCGTGACCGCGGGCGGGGACGAGGAGCTGCCGGAATACGGCCAGGTCTGGGTATGGGACATCCTCTTCGCCCAGCAGTTGTTCGCCCTTGGGGAGACGCAGACGGCGCAGGAGCTGAAGGAAACCCTGGAGCTGTGGGCGGTGAACATGTCCAGCAAGGTGTTCCAGCCGCACGGCCATATCCTGGCGAAGGGCTACCTGGACCTGTCGGAGGACCTGAAGTTGGTGGGCCCTGACGATGAACGCCCGGCTCCTGCCGGCGGCGATCGCGAGATCGTCGTGACCGTGACCGGACAGGCCGGCCAGCTGCCCGATGTGGCGGTCAGTCCGGAGGCGCTGGAGGCCGAGGAGCGCAAGAACCTCGTGCTGGGCCTGGGGCAGTTCTTCAACTTTGACAATCCGATGTTTGCGCGCGAGCTGCCGATCCATGTGCTCGCGATGCGCAAGTACCACGCGGACATCCACGAGCCGCACACCCGCGAGGCCCTGGACGAGGCCCCGTTCTACGCCATCCAGAAGGCGATGGAATACTTTCAGGCGGCCAACCAGGGCACGGTGCAATAGGACGTACTGACTGCTAGGGTCGGGACATGCGTACTGTTTACACCGCAGCCGACCCGGTGATGGCCGGGTTCATCGAGAACCTCCTGCAGGAGGCTGGCATCCCCGCCTATGTGGCCCAGGCCGGGCTCTATGGCGCCGCGGGCGAGATCCCGCCGACCGAGTGCTGGGGGCGGGTGATGGTGGTGCACGAGGCCCAGGCCGAGCAGGCCCGCGAGCTGATCGTGGAGTATCTGGAAGGCGAGCCCGACCACGACGGGAAGGAATGGAAGTGCTCGCGCTGCGGCGAGCGGATCGAGCCGCAGTTCACCCAGTGCTGGAACTGCGGTCGCGAGCGGCGCTGATTCTCCACCGCCCGCGCGCTGCGCAGGGCGTCTTTCTAGCGAATCCCGTTACCCGAGCCGTACTGGGCCCGTACCCGCTGGATGTAGGTCCGCGTCTCGGGGAAGGGCGGTACGCCGCCGTGGCGCTCCACCGCCCCCGGGCCGGCATTGTAGGCGGCCAGGGCCAGGTCCAGATCCCCGTCGAAGCGCTGCAGCATCTCGGCCAGGTAGCGCGTGCCGCCATGGATGTTCTGGGCCGGGTCGAAGCGGTCGGTCACGCCCAGGTCGGCGGCGGTGGCCGGCATCAGCTGCATCAGGCCGTGCGCGCCCACCCGCGAGACGGCCTCGGGGTCGAAGCAGGACTCGACGTGAATCACCGACTGTACCAGGGCCGGGTCGACACCGTTGTGGCCTGCGGCGTCGCGGATCAGGTCGGCGAACTCGCCACCGCCGCTGGCCAGGGCCTGGCGGGCCCGCTCGCCGCAGCGCGCCCGGGCTGTCGGGCGGCCGTAGGTGGCGATCAGGTTCATGTTGGCGTCCTGGCTCCGCTGGTTGGTGACCAGGCGCTGGCCGTCGGGGCCCTCGAACACGAAGATCTCGCTGGGCGACCAGCCACCGCCCGAGGATGACCTGCCAGGCGTGGCGGCGGTGCCGGGGCGCTGGGGCGAGGGCACGGTCTCGTACTCGATGCCTTCGGGGCGCTGGTCCGTGATCACACGGGCACCCGAGGCGTCGTAATAGGTGTACAGCTCGGCCTGGGCGGGCAGGGCGAGGATGCCGGCGGCCAGTAGCAACGCCGGCAGCGCGCCCGCGAAACGCTTACCATGTGTACGATTGCGCAACCGAATCCCCCTTGCCGCCCACGCCCGCATGAACGCTCCCCAGACGACCGATCCCATTATGGCGCCGGAAACCGCGCAACTGGAAGGGCTGCTGCGCGGGGCCCTGGCGGGAGCCGCGCTGGAACCGCCGCAGGTGGAGGTACTGGAGCGGGTGGATTCCACCAATGCGCGGCTGCTCGACTCCGCGGCGCAAGACGCCGGGCCCAGGGTCTGCCTGGCACGCGAGCAACTGGCAGGGCGTGGGCGGCGAGGCCGGGCCTGGGTGACGCCCTCGGATGCAGGTCTGGCCCTCTCGCTCTCATGGCCAGTTGCCGCCGGCCAGCGCGTGCCTGCGGCCTACCCGGTCGGGGTGGGCATTGGGGTCATCCGCGCGCTGGAGGCGCTGGGTGTGCAAGGGCCGGGTCTCAAGTGGCCGAACGACGTGGTGGTGGGCGCGGCGAAGCTGGGCGGGATCCTGGTCGAACAGCGGCTCCCCCGGTCGGATCGGCCCGGACGCCTGGTGGTGGGGATTGGCCTCAATCGATGCGGTTCCGGGGCGCTCGGCCTGGATCGCGAGGTAACCGACCTGGCCACCCTGTGCGGCGGTCAGGGCCCCGGCTGGCTGGAGCTGGCGGCCGAGGTGGCGGCCTGGCAGATGCGCCTGCATTCGCTGCTGATGGCGCAGGGGCTGGCGGCGCTGGGGGACGACCTCGACCGCCTCGATGCGCTGGCCGGATCCCGGATCCAGGTGCCGGATACGGGCCTGTCGGGCGTTGCCCGGGGCGTTTGTCTGGATTCGGGGCGTCTGCGCGTCGAGGACGAAACGGGCGTTCTCCATCATCTCGACGCGGGGGAAGTATCCATCCGGAGGCCCGGGCATGCCTGACTGCGCACTGATCGACATCGGCAGTACCCGAATCAAGTGGCAGCTTCGCGACAGGGCCGGTCATGTGCTGGACGAGGGTGCGAGCCTTGTGATCGAGGATTGCGCGCAAGCGCTGAAAGACATCGGTCTCGCGGTCTGGGCCGCCCGGGTCGGCAGCCCGGAGCGCCAGGCGGCGCTGGAAGCGGGGATGGGGGCGGTACCCATCCACTGGGTGGGTACGCAGGGTGACGGGCGTTATGGCGTGCGCAGTGACTATGCCGAGGGCCAGCTGGGTGTGGATCGCTTCTGCGCACTGGTGGCGGCCCGGGCGGAAGGGCGGGGACCCTGCGTGCTGGTCGATGCAGGGACCGCGATTACGGTCGACCTGCTGGATGCCGAGGGTCGGCACCGGGGCGGGTACCTGCTGCCGGGACGGCAGCTGGGCTGGGAATCGCTGCAGGCGCGACTGGCCGACCGCGTCGCCCCGCGTGATCCGGGGGGCTGGCCCGCCACCCTCGACCCGGCGCCGGGGCTTGGCAGCGAACCGGGCCTGGAACGCGGCCTGATGCTGGGCCTGTCCGGCGCGGTCGATCGCCTGATCGTCGAGGCCCGTACCCACTTGGGCAATGACACCGTCTGCTGGCTCCATGGTGGGGATGGCCCCTGGCTCGCCGGGCAGCTCACCGAGTTCGTTACCCGGCGCGAGAACCTGGTACTTGAGGGGCTGTGGCAGATCGCGCGCGCGGAGGGCGGCTCGTGATGCGCTGGCTCGTGGTGGTGCTGTTGCTGGCGAATCTGGTCCTGTTTGGCTGGAGCTGGCAGCAGGGGCACTGGGACGGCGACCCCTATGCGGATGTGCCCCCGGCGGAGCGGGGGACACAGCTGCTCGAGGATGGACAGGTCCGGGTCCGTCCCCTGGACGGGGACGACTGAGTCAGTCGTCCAGTCCCGGGATGCCGGCGCGCAGGGCCTGGAAGCCGATGGCCACGTCGTCGGGATCGGCGCCGGGCTCGATGTGCAGGCGGGCGCGGACCTTCTCCGGGTCGACGTGGGATTCTTCCACCGCTTCCTCCGGCAGGAGGTGCAGCCACCAGGCCAGGGCGGCCTGGCTACGGGTCTCGGACCAGGGCTCCAGCTCGGTGCCAATCCGTTCGGCATGCGCACCCAGTTCCTCGTCAAAGAATGGTTCCAGGCGGTCCAGGGTGGCTACCGGGTCGGGCAGGTCGGGCTTCTCGCCCTCCAGCGCCTCGATCGCCCGGGCCAGCTCCAGACGGGCGATCTCCGGCCAGATCTGGGAGGGCAGGTAGCCCTCCATCGCCGGGCGGCCGTCGGCGGTGATGCCGTGCAGGAAACCGGCCTCGGTACCCATATAGCGATCGAGCGCCTGCATGGCCTCGCGTGCCCATTCCAGCGTGTCCTCGTCCTCCATGACCCGCGCCATGTTGGCCAGGGCGGCGATCGCCTGGCCCGAGGTGTCCGCATAGGTGTTGCGGTCCACGCGCGGGGGATCGGTCTCGAGCCGTTCTTCCGGTTCGAGCTGGTAGTAGTCGCGATCCGCGTACTGGCTGTTGCCGAAGCGGGACTGACTGTCGTCCCACAGTTGCTCGCGCAGGTAGTCACGGATGCCTCGAGCGAATTCGGCGTGCTGCTCCTCTCCAAAGCGTTCATAGGCATCGGCATACATCCAGAGGAACGCGGCGTTCTGATCCAGTCGCTTGGACGTTTCGAGCGCCAGAACCGGATCCCGCTGGTCCCAGTCGTGGAAGAAGAAGAACCCGCCTTCCACCCCGTCGTAGAGGTCCGAGGCGACCTGATCAAGCATCGCGGGCATACGCTCTTCCCAGTCCTCTTCGTCGAGGAGGAAGCGGTAGGTCCAGGGCTGCGGGCGCTTGCTCAGCGTGCCGAAGGCCGCGCTGCCGCTCAGCCGATGGGCAGATCCGTCGTAGACCTCGCCGAGCATCTCGCGGAAGCTGTCGAGGTCATTGATGTCGGCATCGTCCGGGGTGATTTCGCGGCCGGTGACCGAGAACATGTCCCGCCGGGCCTCCAGGATGCCCTGAAGGTCGCGCGGATTCACATGCCCGGTAAAGCGGGTCAGCATCTCGTCCTCGTGGTTGACGATCACCACGAAGGGCAAGCCTCGGCCCCCGTAGCGACGGAACAGATCGGCGCGTTCGTCGAGGTCGACCAGGACCGGGATGTAGTGCTGGTCGATGGTGTCGACCACGTTGGGGTTCTCCAGTGACTCGTCCTGGAAGTCGCGGCACCAGGTGCACCACTGCCCGTGAAAGTAGAAGAAGATCGGCCGTTCGCGCTCCTTCGACTCCTCGAACAGATCGCTGTCCCAGGATTGCCAGTCGATCTGCGAACCCTCCGGATAGTCATCCACCTCGAAGCCGTTGTCGGGCCCGTTGTCCGGCGCCTCGGCAGGGCCAGCCGCACCTTGTGCCCCTGCAGCACCCGCCAGGGCCAGCAACGCAAGCCCCATAATGGGGATGGTCCAGCAGCGGAAAGCGGTGATCGACTGCGGGATGGTTGGGGAACGGCTGTAATCGTCCATGGCGCGTCCAAAGGTTTGGGCTGCTTAATACGGTAGACCACAACGGGGCGTTTGCTGTTCCTCGGGTGACCATTGCCTCGGTGGTAGCATGGTTGCGGTCGATTAAGGGGGGGAATCGGAATGTGTCTCTTGGGAGGCTTCAAGCCCCGGATGAGGGCGGCCTGAGATGGCGAGGGTGACGCTCCTGCTGCCCGGGCTTTTCCGCCGTGCCGAAGCCGCCTTGCCGAAGACCGGCGAGGATCCCCAGGCCATCCGGCACCTGTCCCGCTGGCTGGGTCGGGCGCGGCCGCTGGCGCCTGCGTCGGCGGGCTTCCGGGAGGGCTGGGAGACTCAGCTCGCGCGGCGGCTGGGTTTCGTGCAGCCGGTCTCGGGGCCGCGTCTATGGCTGGCGTGGCCCGTGCGGCTGACCCCGGGCATGAAGGATCTGGTCGCGGATCCGGTCTTCGAGGTCCACGAGGAGGAACGCGAGGCGTTGTGGGAGGCCGCTCGCCCGGATCTGGACGCGGCGGGCGCCACGCTGCGGCTGTCTTCGGGTGGCCTGTGGATCCTGGAGATGGAGGGCGAGGGTGATGGCTCGGGTCAGCCGCCCTCGACGGGATGGGGGCGCTCCATGAGTCGGGGCGCGATGGACAGCGATGTCGCGCGCCGCCTGCAGGTCCTCAACAATGCCCTGCAGATGAGCTGGTTCCAGCATCCGGTCAATCAGGCGCGAGAGCAGTCCGGGCGCGACCCTGTGCACGGGTTGTGGCTCTGGTCGCCGGGACGGCCGGAGGGGGGCACTGCGGTGCGTGCGGTCTGCGGCGGCGGGCCCGTCGCGCATTTTCTGGCGGACTGGACGGCGCTCGACTGGTCCCCCGACCCGGCATCTGCCGCGGAGATGGCGCGCGATACCGTCGTGGTACTGGATGCCCTGGCAGGCGCGCGCGACCTCGAGCGCCATGCGGAGGTCATGCAGTCGCTGGCCGATGATGTCGTGCGGCCCCTGCTGCCCCTGCTGCGAAGGGGGCACCTGGAGGCGCTGGAATTTCACGATCCGCAGGCGCGCTCCGAGGCGCCCCGGGTGCTGGAACGTCGCGACAGTCTGGCCTTCTGGCGGCGCGCGCGGCCCCTCTGACGCTGCCTGTCGGGTTGGTCCGAGCGCGCCAGACGTCTGGCCAGGGGTGTTATACTGCGCGGCTTTTCTGCCCACCCGGACACCGGAAATCGACGCATCATGGAACTGAATCCGCTGTATACCCAGATTGATGACCTGAAAGGCCGCCTGGAAGGCCTTAGGGGGTATCTTTGACTTCGCTGTCAAGGAAGAACGCCTAGAAGAGGTCCAGCGCGAGCTGGAAAACCCGGATATCTGGAACGACCCGGACCGGGCGCAGGCGCTGGGGAAGGAACGCGCCCAGCTCGAGAATATCGTCATCAACATCCGCGAGATCGGCACGCAGCTGGCCGACAGCCGCGACCTGCTGGAGATGGCCGAGGCCGATGACGATGCCGAGACGGCATCGGCGGTGGAGGCCGACGTCGCGGCCCTGACCGCGCGGGTCGAGGCGCTGGAGTTCCGGCGCATGTTCTCCGGCGAGATGGACGAGGCCAACGCCTATCTCGACATCCAGGCCGGCTCCGGCGGCACCGAGGCCCAGGACTGGGCCAACATCCTGTTGCGCATGTACCTGCGCTGGGCCGAGAACCACGGCTTCAAGACCGAGATCATCGAGCTCTCCGAGGGCGATGTCGCCGGTATCAAGAGCGCGACCGTGCGTATCGAGGGCGAATACGCCTTTGGCTGGCTGCGCACCGAGACCGGCGTGCACCGCCTGGTGCGCAAGTCGCCGTTCGACTCGGGCAATCGCCGGCATACCTCGTTCGCCTCGGTGTTCGCCTCGCCGGAGGTGGACGACAGCTTCGAGATCGAGATCAACCCGGCCGATCTGCGCGTGGACACCTACCGCGCGTCCGGGGCGGGCGGGCAGCACGTCAACCGGACCGAATCCGCGATCCGTATTACCCACGAGCCCTCCGGCATCGTCGTGGCCTGCCAGAACGACCGTTCGCAGCACAAGAACCGCGATACGGCGATGAAGCAGCTGAAGGCCAAGCTCTACGAGATGGAGATCCAGAAGCGCAACGCCGAGAAGCAGGCGGCCGAGGACGCCAAGTCCGATATCGGCTGGGGCAGTCAGATCCGCTCCTACGTGCTCGACCAGTCGCGGATCAAGGACCTGCGCACCGGCGTGGAGGTCGGCAACACCCAGGCCGTGCTCGACGGCGACCTGGACCAGTTCATCGAAGCCAGCCTTAAGAGTGGGCTGTAACGCTTTCTTTTACCGGGATTCCCGATGACCGAAACCACCGACGAGAACAAGCTGATCGCCCAGCGTCGCGCCAAGCTGAACGAGCTGCGCGAGGCCGGCCCGGCCTTCCCCAACGACTTCCGCCGTGATGCCCTGGCGGCCGATCTGCACGCCGCGCATGACGACACCGAAGGCCAGGCGCTGGAGGGGCAGGGGATTCGCGTGACCGTTGCCGGGCGCATGATCGGCAAGCGCGTGATGGGCAAGGCGAGCTTTGTCCGCCTGCGCGACCAGTCGGGAGACATCCAGCTGTTCGCCCAGCGCGACAGCCTGCCGGAGGGCGTTTACGCGGCCTTCAAGCACTGGGATCTGGGCGACATCGTCGGCGGGCAGGGCACGCTGTTCAAGACGAAGACCGGCGAGTTGACGGTCCAGCTGGACGATCTGCGCCTGCTGACCAAGAGCCTGCGCCCGCTGCCGGAGAAGTTCCACGGCCTGACCGATCAGGAACAGCGCTACCGCCAGCGCTACGTGGACCTGATCACCAGCCTGGACAGCCGCGAGCTGTTCCGCACCCGCACCCGGATCGTGCGCTACATACGCGAATACTTCGAGCGCGAGGATTTCATCGAGGTGGAGACCCCGATGATGCAGGTGATCCCGGGCGGCGCGACCGCGCGGCCGTTCGCCACCCACCACAATGCGCTGGACATGCCGCTGTACCTGCGCGTTGCGCCGGAGCTGTATCTGAAGCGCCTGGTGGTCGGCGGCTTCGAGAAGGTCTTCGAGATCAACCGCAATTTCCGCAACGAGGGGCTGTCCACCCGGCACAACCCCGAGTTCACCATGCTCGAGTTCTACGAGGCGTTCGTCGACTATCACGCGCTGATGGACCGTACCGAGACGCTGCTGCGGGGGCTGTGCGAGAACGTGCTGGGCACGACCACCATCGCGTACCAGGGCGAGACCTACGATTTCGGCCAGCCGTTCACGCGCATGACGGTGCGCGAGGCGATCCTCGAGCACAACCCGGAGATCAGCAGCGAGGACCTGGCCGATATCCAGAAGGTCCGTACGCATTGCGAGCGCCTGGAGATCCCGGTCAAGAAGAGCTTCGGCCTCGGCAAGCTGTGGACGGAGATCTTCGAGTACACCGCCGAGAACCGGCTGCGCCACCCGACGTTCATCACCGCCTATCCGACCGAGGTCTCGCCACTGGCGCGGCGCAGCGACGACGACCCGTTCGTGACCGACCGCTTCGAGCTGTTCGTCGGCGGACGCGAGATCGCCAACGGCTTCTCCGAGCTGAATGACCCCGAGGACCAGGCCGAACGCTTCCAGGCCCAGGTCGCGGAGAAGGACGCCGGCGACGACGAGGCGATGCACTATGACGCCGACTACATCCGCGCCCTGGAATACGGCCTGCCGCCCACCGCCGGCGAGGGCATCGGCATCGACCGCCTGGTGATGCTGCTGACCGACAGCGCCTCGATCCGCGACGTGCTGCTGTTCCCGCACCTGCGCCCGGAGGCCTGAAGCCGCCCCAGTCCGGCCGCGATTGGCATGCTGGATGGGCCGATCGCGGGAACACCGGGAAACCCTTCCGGTCGCATGGTTGTGGTTTCATGGAAAGAACGGGAGGTTGTCATGGCGAATTACGGTCCTGTCTGGCGCAGCCTGATCGGTACTGCGGCCGCCACGGCGTTGCTGGCCGGCGGTGCGCAGGCCGGCGAGACGGTCGAGTCCGGCATCAGCACCGAATACGAGCAGTTCGACCTGGTGCGAGTCGCGGGCGATCTGGAACACCCGTGGTCGGTGGCGTTCCTGCCCGGTGGTGGTTACCTGGTCACCGAGCGTACCGGTGCGCTGAAGCACATCCGCAGGGACGGTGAGGTGCGCGAGGTGGCGGGCGTGCCGGAGGTGGTGGCCCGGGATCAGGGCGGGCTGCTGGATGTATCACTGCACCCGGATTTCCGGGACAACGGGTGGGTCTACCTGACCTACTCGTCAGGTGATGAAGACCAGTCCTACACCGCGATGGGCCGTGGCCTGCTGGAAGATGGCGAACTGCACGAGTTCGAGAAGCTGTTCGAGCAGGATCGCGGGGGCGGTAATCATGGCCACTTCGGTTCGCGTCTGGGCTGGCTCTCCGACGGCACGCTGCTGATGACGATCGGTGATCGCCGCCAGGAAGAACGAGTCCAGGATCTGTCCACCCATACCGGAAAACTGTTGCGCCTGACCGAGGATGGCGAGGCGCCGGCGGACAACCCGTTTGCGGATCGTGATGATGCCCAGCCGCACATCTATGCCTACGGTCTGCGCAACTCGCAGGGGCTGGTGGTCGACCCCGCCGACGACACGATCTGGCTGACCGATCATGGCCCGCGCGGCGGGGACGAGCTCAATCGCATGGAGGCCGGCGGCAATTACGGCTGGCCGGATGTAACGCTCGGGCGTGAATATCCCACCGAGCGTCCGTTTGGCGAGGCACGCCGATCGGACGACGTGATTCCGCCGATCTACGAGTTCCTGCCGACGCTGGCGCCCTCGGGGCTGGCACTGGTCACGGCGGATCGCTTCGAGGCCTGGGAGGGCAATCTGCTGGCCGGTGGCCTGCGTGCCGAGCGCATCCTGCGCATCGTGATCGAGGATGACGAGGTGGTGCACATGGAGGAACTGCTGCACGGCAAGATCGGGCGTATCCGCGATGTGCGCGAGGGCCCGAACGGGCATATCTATGTGCTGACGGACGAGTCCGACGGCGGGCTTTACCGGATGGAGGCCCGATAGAGCGATCGACCGGGTCCGTGATGCTCGGTGGGTAGAAGGCCCTTCCTGGCGGGAAGGGCCTTTTTCGCTGGGCTGGTTACAAGAGCTCGTCCGCGATCGCGTCGATGCCCGCATTGGCGCATTCGTGGTCGATGTCTCCACTGGGTCCGCCGGAGACGCCGATGCCGCCGACGATCCGCCCGTTATCGGTGATCACCACGCCACCGCCGAGGATGCTCACGTTGGGCAGATGCTGGATGCCGTAGCTGGTTTCGTCCGGCATCGTCGAGTCGCGCAGTTCCAGGGTATCGGTGCGGAAGCTGACCGCTGTCCATGCCTTGGAGACGGCGGTATCGACCGTATGGGCCCCGGCGAAGCGGTCGCGCTTGACGGCCTGGGTGACACCGAACCGGTCCACTACAGCGACGGCGACCTGCGTGTCCTTGTCGCGGCAGGCTTCCATCGCGGCCTCGACCGCCTCCACCGCCAGCTCGGGGATGAGCGTCGGGATCGAAAAGGTGCCTTCGCTACTGTGTGCCGGATTGGCAGCAAAGGCCAGGGCACCGGCCAGAAACAACGGGGTGAGCTTGGTCATGCGCATGGGGATCACTCCTTCTCTGTGGTCTCGTCCTTTTTTCTAGTCATTGATCGAGCATTCCGCAATGTGAGCGGGACAAATCCGGCGGGCGAAACCTTCCCGCGATGGGTGACCTTTTTGCGCGGATCGGGCACCGTCGTGTAGTGAGCACGAGTATCGATAGCGCACGGAGGAAGGCGGGTGCGGAACAGTAGGGCCAGGGAGGGCCAGCGAAGGCTGGAAGGGGTCGATGTGGCCCGTGCACTGGCCATGATCGGCATGCTGATGGTGCATGTGGGCCCCACGCGCCTCGATTCCGTTGCGGGGCAGTGGTATGCCCTCCCACACGGGCGGGCCTCCGTGTTGTTCATGCTGGTGGCCGGTGTCGGCATCTCGTTCCTGGCGGCTTCGCGGCGTGTGGCGGCCGAGGGTCTGTCCGGCCAGCTCCTGTGGCGTGCCCTGCTGCTTTTCCCGCTGGGTCTGGCGCTGCAGGCGATGCAGGACGAGCTGAATGTGATCCTGCAGACCTACGCCCTGTTCTTCGTGCTCTCGATCGGGCTGGTGCGGTTGCACACGACGGTGCTCCTGCTGGTGGGCCTGTTCGCCCTGGTACTGGGGCCACCGCTGTACCTGTACGGTCAGATGCTGGACCCCGAGACCTTTCAGCGGGTGGGTATCGGGCCCGACAATCCCCCTGGCGTGATGCTGCACGCCCTGCTGTTCTCGGGGCCCTATCCGCTGGTTACCTGGATCGTGCCCTTTGTGGTCGGCCTGTGGCTGGGCCGCTGCGACCTGCGCAGCGATCAGCTGCGGCTGCGGATGCTGCTGGTCGGGGTCCTCGTCGCCGGGGTGGCCTGGGCGCTGCATGTCACGCTCTTTGCCTGGTGGGGCGAGCCGGGCGGGGGGCTGCGCTGGGCCGATCTTGCCGACATGAAGGCGCACAGCCAGCGACCGCTATGGCTGCTGAACGCCACCGGTGTGGCGGTTGCTGTGCTCGCCGTGTGTCTGGTCGCGGCGGATCGTCTCGGGCGTGCGCTGTGGCCGCTGGTCGCGACCGGGCAGCTGGCACTGACCTTCTACGTGCTGCACCTGGTCGTGATCGCCCTGTGGCGCGAGGGAGTGGTCTTCAAGCAGGACGTTGGACTCGCACTGGTGGTGGCGGTGGTCTTCACGGGGCTTTTCATGCTGTTTGCGGTGGGCTGGCGCCGGCTGTTCCGCAAAGGACCCCTGGAGATCCTGCTCGTGGTCCCGTGGGCCTGGCGGCGTAACGGATAGTCCACTTAGGCCGGGGAGCTGGCTTGTCGTGCGAGGCTGCGCGTGGCCTGACGAAACACCGGGCGCAGCGGCTTGTTGAGGAAGGTTCGGGCCCGGCCCGGGGCAATGCCCTGGTGATAGCAGAACAGGGCCAGCGCATAGACGAGATCGTCGCGCCCGAGCGAGGCCTGGCGTTCCGCGCTCGGGGCGCTGCAGGAGCCGCAGCCACCGACCCGTACGTGGAAGGCCGTGTTGGCGAGCATCACCCCGAATCCCATCTGTGTGGCCAGCAGTTCGGCCACATGCCCCTCGTTGCCTGCCTGAGAGGGGGCGGGTTCCGCGGCGGTGGGGAGCAGTCTCAGCGCGATCTCGCGGGCGAAGTGGCCGATCAGGGCCTCGTTCTCGCCGACCAGCCGGGGGTCGTAGGGGATCGGAATGGATTCGGGGCGGGGCGCATGGCCCCAGGAGCCCATCGGCACCGGGTCATCCAGCAGGTCATCCGGCTGCGCGAGCCGAAACGGGCCGTCGGCAAAGCCGGCATGGCTGCACACGGCGTCGAACACGATCTGCGCCATCCCGTGGCGGGTATCCGCCTGCCCGGGGAAATGCTCGCGAATCGGCAGGACCAGGTGGGCCTGACCGAGCGGGCGCGCCCAGGCGGGTTGGCGTCGCGCCCACAGGGTCACGGCGCGGACCCACTGGCGGGCCTCGGTGTCGGGTTCGGGGGCGCGCTGGAACAGACGCGGGATCAGCGAGAGCATCGTGGGAGGCGGGTTTGGGTGCCCCTCCATTGTGCTCCAGGGCGGGGCGTTTTGCAGGCCCTGAAAGCAATAAGGCCCGGGCATGATGCCCGGGCCTTGCCGTATGGCCGGCCTAGCTGAAGGCCTCGCCGGGCTTGACGCCCATGGCCTTCAGGATCATGGCCAGCGGGCAGAAGCCGGTGAACGCGGACTGCAGCAGGTTGAAGCCGACAAACAGGGTCAGCAGCAGCCACCAGGGGCTGAACACCCAGGCCAGGATGGCACTGAGGATGACGACGGTGCCGGCGAAGGCAAGGACAATGCGATCGATGCTCATGGGGTTCCTCCCGGTTTATCTATTAGACAAATCTAATATGGGCCCGCGGACACAGAAATACAAGGGCCCATCGATCAATGGGCCCGTGCACGTGTCGGAACTGGTCGGTTCAGTGGAAGATCTCGCCCGGCTTCATGCCCAGGCTCTTGAGCACCATGGCCAGGGGGCAGAAACCGGTAAAGGCAGACTGGATCAGATGGACGCCGATAAACACCGTCAGCAAGAGCCACCACCCACTGGCGGCCCAGGCCAGCAGGGCACTGATCAGCACGACGATCCCGGCGAAGACCAGGAAAAAGCGATCGAGATTCATGGACGGTCCCTCCCTTGTGTCCGTCATCTAACCAGTAGATAGCACTGGCGCAGTCGCACGGCAAGGGAAGGGGAGCGCCAAGGGAAACACTGATTAATGTACACGCTCGCGTTGGTACCCCAGGTTTTCCGAGACAAGGCGCGTCGTGCAGTGGGTAGTGGTTCTACCCGCAAGCGGCGCAACGCAGGATCGGGGAACCTGGGGTTCCAACCCCGAAGGGGCTCGGCCGCCCGTTGTTGATCAAAAACGGGCGCGGGAACGGCGTTGCGGCTCCCTTGTGCAGAATGACTGCACGGCAGTCACCGCGCCTTGTTCGCACGCAAAAGCGACTCGAGCGCGAGCGTGTACATTGATCAGTGTTTCCCTAGAACGTTTCTAGCGTTCCTCGATCGCGATGTATTCGCGCGAGGGGTGGCCGGTGTAGAGCTGGCGCGGGCGGCCAATGCGCGATTCCGGGTCCTGCATCATTTCGTTCCAGTGCGAGATCCAGCCCACCGTGCGGGCGAGCGCAAAGATCACGGTGAACATGTTCAGCGGGATGCCCATCGCGCGCAGGATGATGCCGGAATAGAAATCGACGTTCGGATAGAGCTTGCGCTCGATGAAGTAGTCGTCCTCCATCGCAATCCGCTCCAGTTCCATCGCGACGTCGAACAGCGGCTGGTTGTCGGCGCCCATGTCGCCCATCTCGGCCAGCAGCTCGTGGCACATCTTGCGGATGATCTTGGCCCGCGGGTCGTAGTTCTTGTACACGCGGTGGCCGAAGCCCATCAGGCGGAACGGGTCGTTCTTGTCCTTCGCCCGGGCGACGAAGTCCTGCACGCTCTTGTCGGAGTTCACGATCTCCTCGAGCATGCGCACGACCTTCTCGTTCGCGCCCCCGTGCAGCGGGCCCCACAGCGAGGCGATGCCGGCCGAGATCGCGGCAAACGGGTTGGCCTCGGAGGAGCCGGACAGGCGCACGGTGGAGGTCGAGGCGTTCTGTTCGTGATCCGCATGCAGGATCAGGATCAGGTCCAGCGCGCGCACGAACACCGGGTTCGGCTGGTAGGGCTCGCTGGGCACGCCGAACATCATCGACAGGAAATTGGCGGTGTAGGACAGGTTGTTGTCCGGATACATGAACGGCTGGCCGTGGGCGTACTTGTACGACCAGGCGGCGATGGTCGGCATCTTGGAGATCAGCCGGTGCGCGGCGATGCGCCGATGTTCCGGGTTATGCACGTCGACGTTGTCGTGATAGAAGGCCGACAGCGCGCCCACCACGCCGACCATGATCGCCATCGGGTGTGCATCGTGACGGAAGCCGTCGAAGAAGCGGCGCACCGCCTCGTGCAGCATCGAGTGTTCCTTGATGATGCGCGAGAAGTCGTGCAGGTCGTCGGAGGAGGGCAGCTCGCCGTTCAGCAGCAGGTAGCAGACCTCGAGATAGGTGCTCTCTTCCGCCAGCTGTTCGATCGGGTAACCACGGTAGAGCAGGGTGCCTTCGTCCCCGTCGATGAAGGTCACATCCGAGCGGCAACTGGCCGTGGACATGAACCCCGGGTCATAGGTGAAGTAGCCGAGCTCCTTGTACAGCGCACGGATGTCGATGCAGTTGGGGCCGTGGGCGCCTTCCTGGATCGGCAGCTCGATGCTCTTGCCGGTGGTGTTGTCGGTCAGAGTGACGGTCTTGCTCATGTAGGGGCCTCGGGGTTCGCTAGGTTGTCCGAACGAGCGGCTAAAACGGGCATGGTAAACGATCGACACCCGCCGGGCAGCGTGTCCCTCGGCGGCAAGCTGGATTCCGCGAGCTGTTTCCCTGGATCGCTTCCCTAACCTAAGGGGAGCGCTGACCGCGCTTGTCGGCGTACATGGCCTGATCGGCGCGGGTCAGGGCGCTGGGCAGGTCGCCCTGGACCTCGCGTGCGGAGGCGCCGAGGGAGGCGGACACGCCGGCCCGCTCGAGTGCCGTGCGCAGGCGCTGGGTCAGATCGGGCAGGTAGTCGATCGGCGTCTCGGGGAACAGGACCGCGAACTCGTCGCCGCCGAGGCGGGCCACCGTGTCGACTTCCCGCACGGTCTCGCGCAGGGTGCGCCCGGCTGTGGCGATCAGGCGGTCGCCGGCCTCGTGCCCTTCGGTGTCGTTGAGGGTCTTTAGCCCGTTCAGGTCGATCATGACGACACCGGCCGGGAGGCCGTGGCGGGCACAGCGGTCTTCCTCGGCCGCGAGCGCGAGGGTCCAGCCGCGACGGTTGTAGGCGCCGGTCAGGGTATCGGTGTGTGCCTCGAGAACAAGGGCTTCGCGTTCGCGTTCGAGCGAGTCGATCTGGTGGCGCATTAGTAGCAGGGCCTCGAGCGCGCCTACCGCCGCCTGGATCGGTTCGTCCTGCTCGGCGGGCGAGATATCCATTTTTTCCGGGTGAATGGCGCACAGTACGCCGTACAACTGGTGATCCATGTCGCGCACCGGATAGCCGATATAGCTGCTGATCGGTGTCTCGTCACCGGCCGCCGCGAGGGCTTTTAGTGCCTCGGCGTAGGCCGGTTCGCTTGCGGCATCCGGTGTGATGCGGGGCGCGCGGCCTTCCAGCATGCGGATACAGAACGAGCCGCTCCAGTCGAATACCGTGCCGGCCTCGATGCCGTAGCCGTGGTCGTCCGCGCGCACCACGATCTGGTCGTTCCCTTCCACCCGTGTCAGCATCCAGGTGTCGAGCGGGGCGATCTGGCGCAGCAGGCGCAGGGTGTTGTCCACGCCCTGGTTGAACGGGTCCTCGGTGTTGTCGTCGCCAGTCCTGGGAGCGCATCATGGGCAACGCATGGGAAAGCTGGATGGCTAACCCAAGGGTAGTGTTTCGATGCCACGCGATCTTTGTTCTTCTTCCCAATTGTGGAAAGGCGTTCCGGGAAGTATTGGTCTGTGGTTACTCAAAGGCGCGGCAGGTCAGGATGCGGTAATTGGCCGCCATGCACGTGCTGGCGCCCGAACTCGGCGCAGCGAGCCAGTGTCGGCACGGCCTTGCCGGGATTGAGCAGGCCGAGCGGGTCGAAGGCCTGTCGCAGCCGGTGGAACTGCTCGAGCTCGACGGGGGCGAATTGCACGCACATCCCGTCGAGCTTCTCGACCCCTACGCCGTGTTCGCCAGTCACGGTCCCGCCGACCTCCACGCACAGCTCCAGGATCTGCTGCCCGAAGGCCTCGGCCGTTTCCAGCTGGCCGGGCTGGTTGGCGTCGTAGAGGATCAGGGGGTGCAGGTTGCCGTCGCCGGCATGGAAGACGTTGCATACGCCCAGTCCGTGCTCGCGCGACAGCGCATTGATGCGCTCGAGCACGGTTCCGAGCTGGTGACGGGGGATGGTCCCGTCCATGCAGTAGTAGTCCGGCGAGATCCGGCCTGCGGCCGGAAACGCGGCCTTGCGCCCGGCCCAGAACAGGGCCTGCTCCTGTGCGTCGCGCGCGGTGCGCACCTCGGTGGCACCCAGTTCGAGCAGCTTGCGGCGCACCACCATGATGTCCTCGGAGACCTCGGCATTGGTGCCGTCGAGCTCGCACAGCAGGATCGCGGCGGCATCCACCGGGTAGCCGGCATGGACGAAGTCCTCGGCTGCGCGGATCGCGGCGTTGTCCATCATCTCCAGGCCGGCCGGGATCAGTCCGGCCGCGATGATCCCGGCTACCGCGCGCCCGGCGGCCTCGACCTCGTCGAAGCTCGCCAGCAGGACCTGGGTGCGTTCCGCACGGGGCAGCAGGCGCACCGTGACCTCGGTGACGATCCCGAGCATCCCCTCGGAGCCGATCATCAACGCCAGCAGGTCGGGGCCCGCGGTGTCCAGGGTCTTGCCCCCCAGGCGGATGATCTCGCCATCCAGCGTAACCATCTCCAGCCCCAGTACGTTGTGTACCGTGAGGCCGTATTTCAGGCAGTGCACGCCGCCGGCGTTCTCGGCGACATTGCCGCCAATCGAACAGGCGATCTGGGAGGAGGGGTCCGGGGCATAGTAGAGGCCCTGGGGGGCCGCGGCCTCGGAAATGGCGAGGTTGCGGACGCCGGGCTGCACGACCGCGCAGCGATTGTCGGCGTCGATCTCCAGGATGCAATTGAAACGTGCGAGGGACAGCAGCAACCCGATGGCACTGGGCAGGGCCCCGCCCGAGAGCCCCGTGCCTGCCCCGCGGGGGATGATGGGAACCTGGTGCTCGCGGCACACCCGCAGGCAGGTGAGCAGTTCCTCTCGCGTCTGTGGCAGCGCAACCGCGCCGGGTGTCTGGCGATAGGCGGACAGCCCGTCACATTCGTAGGTGCGGCGCTCGTGCGCCTCCAGGATCAGGCGATCCGCGGGCAGCTCCCGCTGCAGGACCTCGATGGCGGCCGCCAGCGCATCGAGCGCAGTGGAATCCGGGGTCAGGGGCTGTTCGGCACTCATGGTGTGGTCAGGGGCGTCCGGAGCGGGGATTGGTCCTTCAGGTTACAGGCGGTGACCGGTGCGGGAAATGTCCGTGGCACTTCGTGTTGTCTCTTGGTCCCGGCAAGCGCTGATTGGGTCGGGCGCAGCGGCGTATGCCATAAGCAGAGTTCGTATCGGGAATTATTCCTGTTCTGCGATGGTCTAGTCATTCGCGGGATTACTAGAATGACTCCAAACCCGACCCAAGGAGATTGCGATGCGGTATTCATGGATCACTGCGGCCTGTGCGGCCGCTGCCCTGGTCTCCGCCCCGGCGTTCGCGGCCGAGAAGGTCACGCTGGAACATGACGACCTGACCCTGATCGGTCATTTCCAGGAGGGGGCCGGTGCCTCGCCCGAGGACGGTGTGGTGCTGATGCTGCACGGCACGCTGGCCCATGGCCGCATGGAGATCATGCAGGCGGCCCAGGATCGACTGGCCGACCGGGGCCACAATACGCTGTCCATCAACCTCAGCTACGGGATCGACGGGCGCGAGGGCATGTTCCAGTGTGATGCGCCGATTCACCATGGTGTGGACGAGCACCTGAAGGAGCTCGCCCTCTGGCAGGAATGGCTGGAGGGTGAGGGCTATGGCCCGGTCACCCTGTTCGGGCACTCGCGCGGCGGTAACCAGGTGGCGCGTTATCTGACCGAACACGACCCGGACGACATCCGGGCGATGGTCGTGGTCGCCCCGTCCACCTTCGACGCCGAGAAGGCCTCCGCGGACTACGAAGAGCAGGCCGACGAACCACTGGGTGAAGTACTGGCCCGCGCCCAGGAGAAGCACGATCGTGGTGACGGCTCCATGCTGGAAGGTGTGCGCTTTCTGCAATGTGGCGAGCTGGACGTCGCACCGCATGTGTTCCTGAGTTATTACGATCCCGCCCCCGTTCACGATACGCCCAGCGTGATCGACGGCATCCAGACCCCGACGCTCGTGGTGATCGGGTCCGAGGATGACGTGGTGGCGGATCTGCCCGAGCGGATGGATGCGGTCGAGGACAAGGAGCACATCACCGTGAAAACGGTCGATGGTGCGGATCACTTCTTCCGCGATTTCTTCGCCGATGACGTGGTGGACTTCACCGCCGACTTCCTCGATCAGCACTGATCGGGCAACCGGAGGCCATCAGGCCGGCCCTTTCGGGCCGGCCTTTTTTGTGTGCTTCCTTAACCGGCCCAGAGGGTCAGGTAGAGTCCCAGCATCGCGGCGGCGAACAGCAGGCCAATCGTCTCCCAGCGCGTGAGTACGTGCTCGGCCAGCTCCAGGCGTTCACGCAGCCGGTACCGCATCCAGCGCAGGCGCGCCGGGTGGCGCCCGTCGCCGATCCGTGCGGGGCGGCTGTTCCACAGGCGCTGGGCGGCGTGCGCGAGCCACTCCAGCGGCACGACGAGATCGCCCTCCTGGAGCCATGGCCGATCGCGACCGCGGAGCGATCGCCAGGCCAGCAGCCCCAGGACCAGACCTACGCCGATCGGCCAGACAAGGCTCAGGCCCGTCAGCACGACCCAGGTCGGGACCTGCTCCGGTGGGGCGACCGCCACCCCCAGCAGGGGGAAGACCAGCGACATGCCCGCCAGGCCGCCCCAGGCCCACCAGCGGCGGGAGTCCGCGCGCGAGGGTGTCTCCGCGTCTTGCTGCACCTGGTGCCAGCGCCAGAGAAAACGCAGCATCAGGAGGGTCGTGCCGGCGGCCGCCAGTGTCAGGGCGAATTCCGTATGAGCCATCCAGCCGGCCAGGTCCGCGTCGTACAGCGGGTCTTTCAGGGTGTTCTTGGCCAGTGCGCCGCTGGTCATCGGCATCCCGGCCAGGGCCAGTGCTGGCAACACCGCGAACAGGAAAAAGGCCAGACGGCCCGCGCCGGTCGCCGGGCGCTGTGTGGTCATCCCGGCGGCCAGGAACAGCGCACCCTTGGCAAAGCCGTGGTGCACGGCGTAGAGGGTGACGGCCATCAGCAGCCAGGCGCGCAGATCGGGCAGGACGAGTGCCAGTCCGACCCCTGCCGTCATCAGCCCCATCTGGCTGATGCTGGAGTACGCGAGGATGGTCTTGGGACGCGACTGCAGGACCCCGGCGAGCGCGGCGAGGAAGGCCGCCGACAGGCCCAGCAGTACCAGCGTCTCGCCCAGAACCGCGTGGCCGGTCTCGTCCAGCGGCAATACGCGCAGCCAGCCCAGCAGGCCCGCCTTGATCATCGCCCCCGACAGCACGGCGCTGGCCGCGACCGGTGCGGCCGGGTGGGCCAGTGGCAGCCAGAAATGCAGGGGAAGCATGCCCGCCTTGATGCCGAAACCGAGCACCAGCAATGCTAGCCCCCAGCCCTCGGGGCGTGCCTCGGCGATCGCGACCAGCCGCGTATCGCCACCGGCCTCGTGGATGGCCATGGCAAAGCCCGCGAACAGCAGGATCTCGCCGACCACCGCCAGGATCAGATAGATGCGCCCGGCCCGCCAGGCCTCCGCGGTATTGAAGTGCACCACCAGGCCATAGGCCGCCAGGCTCATCAGCGAGAAAAACAGGTAAAAGCTCAGGGCGTCCTGCGCGAGGACCAGGCCCAGATTCCCGGAGAGTGCCAGCAGCCAGAATGCGTAGAAGCGATGGCGCAGGGGATCGTCCTGGCGGTCACCCAGCGCAAAAAGTCCCGCGGCCAGCCATAGCCCCGCCGTCAGCGCGAGGAAGGCGCGTCCCAGGGGATCGAGCCCCAGCAGGGTGTTCAGCATCAGCCAGTCCAGCGCGGCAGGCTCGAGTTCGCCGCCAAACGCCGCAAGCACAAGCCCGGGGAACGCCGCCCAGGGGACCCAGCGGTTGAAGCGGGTCCGGTGCGGCCGCAACCCGATCAGTATCGCCAGCAGCAGCGGGATCAGGGGAATCGCGAGCCACAGGACGGCGTTCATGGTGCGAACCCCGGGATCGAGTAGTCGCGTTCCACGATCAGGGTCACCCAGTCGAGCGGGCTCAGGCTCATCCCGGCCAGGAGACCGCCGAGCAGGCTCAGCGCTGCGACGAACAACGTCGGGAACAGCAGCATCCAGTGGGTCTCGAAGCGCGTGGGGCCGCTATGCTCGACCAGATGCTCGTGCCAGGGCGTGCGTCGCTCGCCCAGCCAGCCGCGGATCACGGGCGGCAGGAAATACGCGGCATTGAGCAGGCCGCTGGCGACCAGCACCGCCAGTACCCAGTGGAACTGGGCCTCCAGCGCCCCCAGACCCAGATGCCATTTGGTCACGAAGCCCGCGAGCGGCGGCAGCCCGATCATGCCCAGGGCGCCCAGGGTGAAGGCCAGCATGGTCAGCGGCATGCGCCGGCCCACGCCGTCGAGCTCGCTGATCTTGTGGATGCCGAGGGTCTCGGCGAAGTTGCCGGCACAGAAGAACAGCGTGATCTTGGTGATCCCCTGATGGACCAGGTGCACCAGCCCGCCGATGACCCCCAGCGGCCCGGCCAGCGCGATCCCCAGCACGATGTACGAGACCTGGCTGACGGTGGAGAAAGCCAGCCGCTGTTTCAGGTCGTCCGTGCGCAGGGCCTGGATCGAGCCGTACAGGATGGTGATCGCGGCGACCACCACCAGCCCCGCGGCGAGCCCGAGTTCCATCGCGACCTCGGCGCCGTAGACGTCATTCACCACTCGCACGATCCCGAAGGCCCCGGCCTTGACCACCGCGACCGCGTGCAGCAGGGCGCTCACCGGCGCGGGTGCGACCATCGCGATCGGCAGCCAGGAGTGCAGGGGCACCAAAGCCGCCTTCACCCCGAACCCGATCATCAGCATCACGAACAGCACCTTGAGCGCAGTCTCGTGCGTGGTCGCGAGGTCGCCGAGGTAGCCGCCTGGCACGAAGGACTCGGCCCCGGCCAGCAGGGTCAGCCAGACAATCGCGGTGAACAGCACCAACCCGCTGGTCAGCGTGTAGGCCAGATACAGCCGTCCGGCGCGCAGGGCGGCGGGCGTGCCGCGGTGCACCACCAGCGGCCAGGTGGCCAGCGTCAGCAGCTCGTAGAAGATCAGCAGGGTGATCAGGTTGCCCGACAGCGCGATCCCGACGGTGGCGCTGATGCAAAGGGAAAAGAACCCAAAAAATCGGCTGCGCCGAGGCGATCCCTCCAGATAGCCGATCGCGTAGACCGTGGTCACGAACCACAGCACGGCCGACAGCGTGGCGAACAGCAGCGACAGGGCATCCGCCGCAAGCACGAAGTCGATCCCCGGCAGCAGGGGCACGCTGAAGTGGTATTCGTCGCCGCGCAGGACGCCCAGCAGCAGCCAGCCGACCAGCAACAGCTTGGTGCCGGAGCCGCCGAGGTTCAGCAGGGTCCGCAGCCCGTAGCGCCGTTCGGGCAGGAAGAAGATCGCCAGGCCCGGGCCCAGCGAACTCATCAGGATGGCGAGGAGCAGCCAGCCGCCGTCGCTCATGGCGCCCCCGGCGTCAGTGTCAGGGTGTGCAGGGTCAGGGTGCCGGCGAACCCGGCGGCGGCCGCGACGACGGCCAGCCCCAGGGGCACCCAGTCCATCCAGGGCGAGACCGCCTCGCCGGCGTCCTGGGGCCCGTGGTGAAAGGCCGGGGCCACCATGCGCAGCACGTAGCCGGCAGCGAGCAGCCCGCCCCCGGCAATTGCGACTACCCAGAGCACGCCGATCAGGCTGCCCGCCAGGATTGTGCCGAGGCCCGCCTCCAGCAGCAGGTACTTGGCGATGAAGCCGCCGGTAAAGGGCAGGCCCATCAGGCTTACCCCAGCCAGCCCGAGCGCAAATACCGTGCGCCCGCGCGCGCGCAGGATCGCGCCCATCTCGGCCACGCGATCATGACCGGCCGCGTGCTGCAGCGTGCCGGCGGCAAGAAAGACGGAGGCCTTGGCCAGGGCGTGGACGACGGCGAAGAACACCACCACCTTCCACGCCTCGGGGTCCACCAGCATCAGCGGGAAGGCGATCAGCAGATAGCCGAACTGGGCCACCGTCGAGTAGGCGACGATGGATTTCAGCCGCCCCGCGCGCAGGGCCTGGGCCGAGCCCCAGACCAGCGCGGCCACGCCGAGCAGACCCACCAGGATGCCGAACGCCGGTGTGGCCAGCGGGGCAAAGGGCCCCATCCACAGGCGCAGGATCAGGTAGAACGAGCCGGTGACCACCAGACCGGAGAGCACCGCGCTGACGGGTGCCGGGGCGGAGCCGTGTGCCGGGGCGAGCCAGACATGCAGCGGGAACAGGGCTGCCTTCACCATCAGCCCGGCGGTCATCAGTACCGCCGCCATGCGCTCGGTGGGGCCGATCTCGGTGCGGGCCTCCAGCAACACCAGATCGAGCACGCCGTGTTCTCCGAACAGCAGTACGACCCCCATCAAAAAGCTGAGCGAGCCGAGGATGTTGACCAGCAGATAGCGCATCGCCCCGGAGACGGCGGCTGCGGTACCAGTGAATGCCACCAGCGCCACGGCCGAGAGCGACACCACCTCCAGCGTGATGTACAGGTTGAACGCATCACCGGACAGCAACAGCATGTTCAGCCCGGCCCACAGCCACAGCCAGAGAGGCCAGAACTGGCGGCGTTCGATCGGGTCGTGCACGTAGCCCAGGCTGTACAGGCTGGTGGCCAGCCCGACCACGGCGGTGAGAACCAGCAGCGTCATCGACAGGCCATCGAGGTGCAGCATCAGCCCCAGCGGGGCCTCCCAGCCGCCCAGTGCCACGCGCGTGGCGGCGGACTCGGGTTCGGGCCCCGCGGCCAGGAACAGGGCGCTCAGTGCCAGCACGGAGGCGGTGACGACCACTGCGCCGTAGCCCCCGATCCGGTGTGCCTGGCGCGGCCAGACGGTGGCCAGGATGGCCAGCGCCAGGGACAGGGCCACCAGGCCGCTGATCGCCAGCGGGAGCATCGCAGGGGCCGCTTCGTTCATTCGCGATGCCCCCGGTCGTATTCCGCGGAGGGGGCATGCTCCTCGCGCGAGATGTCGTCCACCGGCGCGTGATCGTCCGGTGGGCCGGGGAGCATCACCGCCTGCCCCGTGATGCGTGTCAGGCGCACGACCAGCGCCAGGGCGAAGGCGGTCGCGCTGACCGCGACCACGATGCCGGTCAGCGTCAGGGCCTGCGCCACCGGATCCGGTGGACCCTCGCCACGCGCGGCAATGCCGAGCAGCACCATGAAGACCCCGGAGCCCATGATGTTCAGCGCAAGGATGCGCAGTACCAGGTGGTGGCGGCGGATCAGCCCGTACAACCCCAGCGCAAAGAGGATTGCGCCGGCTGTGGGATAGATCAGCCCCGGCGCCAGTTGCTGGGCGAGCCACTCCATCAGCGATCGTCTCCAGCAGGGCGTCCGGCGATGAACAGTGCCACCAGGGTGAGTGCGATGGACAGCGTGGCCGCAACCTCGATCACGATGATCAGGGGATAGGCCCATGCGGGCGGATAGCCAAGCAGCCCCGGCCCGATCAACAGCCCGACGATACCGATCGCGAGGAACAAGGTGACGCCTGCGGCCAGCCCCAGTCGTAGCGGTGAGCTGGGGGCCATGGGGAGGTCACGCGGGCGCGCAAGGACCAGAAGTATGCCGGCAGCACCGAGGATCGCCCCGGCCTGAAATGCACCGCCCGGCGCATGGCTGCCCGCCCAGAGGATATACACGCCCGTGACAATCGCGACCGGCACCAGGAGCCGGAGGGTCCCGGGCAGGATCGGGCCGGGTGCCGGGCGCGCCGGCAGGCGGTCGTAGCGTCCCAGTGACCAGGCCCCGAGCAGCGCGATCAGCACGATCACCAGCTCCAGGAAGGTGTCGTAGGCGCGGAAGTTCAGCAGTACGGCGGTGATCGGGTGATCGACTCCCGAGACATCCATGTGTTCATCCACCACCGGTTCAAGCCCCACGGCGTCCGGCTGGTGCCACAGCGCGGTGACCATGAGCCCGCCCACCACCAGGGCAAAGGTCAGCGCCGGGATAAAGGTCCGTCGGGCGGGCGGGGGATCATGCAGGGCATGGAGCAGGGCATCGGCGCCGGCGGGATCGGGTGGCTCGTCGGGTTGCCCGCGGCGACGCTCGACCACGATGCTGCGCAGCCGCTCCAGCGTGACCAGCAGCAGGGCACCGGTGATACCGGCACCAATCGCAGCCTCGGCCAGGGCGATGTCGGGAGCCTCCAGGCGGACCCAGGCCAGCGCCAGTAAAAGCCCGAAGGTGATGAACAGCACCACCGCGCGGAACAGGTCGGTACTTGCCAGGCAGCGCCAGGCCACCCCGAGGAGCCCGACCAGGAGGACCAGGTCGAAGACGACGAGGAGCAGGTCGCTCATCGATCGGACTCGAATTCCCCGTGGGTCCAGGTGCGCTGCGCGACCATGTGCGCAGCGGTGGTGCCGGCCGCCAGGACCAGCACCCAGATCAGGAACAGCTTGAGGATGTCCGCCGGACCCCCCGCCTGGAGCATCAGGCCGAGGATCACCAGACCCAGGCCGACGTTGTCCGCCTTGGTCAGGGCGTGCAGGCGGGAGTAGACATCCGGGAAGCGCAGCAGCCCGGCCGTCCCGGCCGCGAAGAACACCAGCCCGGCGAGGATCAGGATCACGGTCAGGGTGTTAGCGATCATCGTCCGGGTCCTTTTTCTGACCGTGACGCTGGTGGATGGGCGTCCCCGAGGGTTCCGGGAGACCATGCTGGCGGACGAATGCGACTGCGGCTACGACCGCCAGCAACGCAAATACCAGGGCCACGTCGACCAGCGCCGGGGTCTCGAGTGTCATCGAAAGGAGCAGCAAAATGGTGACACCGGTGGTGCCGAACAACTGCGCGGCCAGCATGCGATCGCCAGAGCCGGGGCCACGCAGCACACGGATCAGGCCGAGCAGGATCGTTGCCAGCAGAAAGATCGCGGCAACCAGGTAGAAGGTGGTCATGGCGTCTCCTCTGATGATTGCCGGCGCGGGTCTTCGAAGGCGGCGTGGATGCGTTTCTCGAGCTCGCGCAGGGCTATTTCGGGGTGGCTGTGGCGATCCAGGACATGCACGGTCAGCAATCGGCCCTCGAGGCGTACGCTGAGGGTCCCCGGCAGTAGACTGAGCACCGCCATGAACAGCGTCAGCGGCGGGCCGTGCGGGAGATCCGCGCGATATTCGATGAAGTCGGGAGCGATCGGCAGTTTCGGATCGAGGGCACGCCGGGCGATGTCGATACCGCCCAGAAACGAGGCCCGCAGGAAGTAGGTGATCAGGCCCGGGATGGCCAGGGGCCGCACCGAGAGCGGACGGCTGGTCGGAAGAACGAGGCTGGCGGCGCCTGCCAGGAGAACCGCGAGGAGCGCCAGGGGTTCCAGCAGGGCATCCAGGCCGGCCAGTATCCACCACAGCACAGCGGCGGCCAGGGCAGTCCAGGCTGCCCGCCGCCAGCGTGTGCGGGCCCGGCTCAAGCCGGCCCGACCGGATGCGTCCCTGTGCGTTGCCACACGGACCATTGTAACGGCCCGCATGGTTCAGCCAAGGGCCGGCTCAGAGGTGTTCGCTGGCGTCGGTGAAGCCCATCAACGAGACATCGAAGGCCAGCGGCTGCTCGCCATGCAGCGGCCAGAAGCCGACCGTCAGTGCCCGACCACCCTGCATCGCGTTGAACTGGCTGTCGGTCAGTTCGTGCCCGGCCACGCAACCCTGCTCCACGCAGGCGATGTAGGGGGCCTCGATCTCCTCGCCGTCCTCGTCGACCTGCATCAGAATGCCGGGGCGCAGGTCCACACCCAGCGGCAGCAGGATCTCGATGATGTAGCTGTCGCCATCGCGGAACAGCGAGGCCTGCAGGTAGGCGCCCTGCGCCTGCTCGTCCTGGATCTGCAGCGTCTGCTGCATGCGGCAGCGCTCGCCGCCCTGGGTCTCGATGCAGGCGACCTCCCAGTCCTGGTAGGTCGTGGTCTCCGGCTCCTGCTGCTGCATCTGCTCTTCCATTTGGGGGTCGGCCTGCTGGGCCAGCGCCAGGCCGGGCAGGGCGAAAAGCAGGGCCGGGACCAGGGCCGAGAGGAGGGGGCGGATATACATTCAGTGTGCTCCGGAACGTGTGGTCAATCGTACAGAATGGCCAATGGCACCCCCGCGGGCAACCATCGTTGTGACCTCTCGAGACCGCGCCGCCCGTCCGGCGTTCCCTGAGGCGAACAAATTTTGCGGGCAGGCTGGTCCGAAAACCGCGTCACTCGGATGGAGTCACGGGGGTGGCGTCTGGGAAAGCAGTTCGTCTAGTGGCTGCGGACGGTGCAGGCCATATCCCTGTGCGAAGTCCACCCGCAGTTCCCGCAGGCGGGCGATGGTCAGTTCATCCTCGGCGAACTCGGCGATGGTCTGCTTCTCCAGCAGGTGGCCGATGTCGTTGATATTGCTGACCAGCGCATGGTTCACAGGATCGGTGCTGATATTGCGCACAAAGCTGCCGTCGATCTTCAGATAGTCCACCGGGAGCGTCTTGAGATAGGCGAACGATGACAGCCCCGAGCCGAAGTCATCCAGCGCGAAGCGGCAGCCCATGGTGCGCAGGTCGCGGATGAACCGCATCGCCGCCTGCAGGTTCGAGATCGCCGCGGTCTCGGTGACCTCGAAGCAAAAGATCTCGCCGGGCAACTGGTTCAGGCTGAGTTGGTTCTTGATGAACGGGAGCAGGCTCTCGTCGCTCAGCGTCGCGCCGGACAAATTGACCGCGCAGTGACTGATGGTGTGGGGGCCGTGTTCGCGGAGGTAGTCGGCGACCATGGAGAATGTTCGGGTGATAATCCAGCGATCGACGATGGTGATCAGGTCGAAGCGTTCCGCTGCCGGCAGGAAGACCCCGGGCGGGATCAGTTGTCCATCCTCGTGGCGCAGCCGCACCAGGACCTCGAAGGCGAGGCCGGGTGGTCGCTCGGCGGAGTCGGGCTCCGCCAGTGGATGAATCTTCTGGGCAAACAGCACCAGGCGTCCCTGTTCGACCGCATCCGAGATCTGTGTGGCCCAGTCCATTTCGCGACGGTGCTGTTGCAGTTCCTGGTCTTCCGGGCGAAAGATGTGCGAGCGCCGCCGGCCGGCGTTCTTGGCCGCGTATACGGCGATGTCGGCATCCGCCAGCAGCTGGTCCAGGCTGTGTCGGCCGGGGTGGAATTCGATGATGCCGATCGAGGCGCTGATGCGGAACACGCGGTCTTCCCAGGCAAAGCGAAGCTCGTCCAGTACCGTGTGGATGGCGTTGGCCACCCGTTCGGCGTGGGCGATGTCGCAGTAGGTCAGGATGATGCCGAACTCGTCTCCCCCGAGACGGGCCAGCAGGTCGGACTCGCGAATCTGGTCCAGCATGAGCTCGCCGACCTGGCGAATCATCTGGTCCCCCGCCAGATGGCCGGCGATATCGTTCACGACCTTGAACTGGTCCAGGTCGATGTACAGCAGGGTGTGCTGCTCGTGCCCCTTCTGGCTCTCTGGATACCGGGCGAGTTGTTCCAGGCGCTGTTCGAAGGCGTGACGGTTGGGGAGCCCGGTGAGGGCGTCATGGGTGGCTTGCCAGCTCAGCTGGTTAGCCAGTTCGCGCGCCTGGGTGACGTCGTGGAATACCAGCACCACGCCCACGATCTGGCCGTCGCGGTCCCGGATTGGGGCGGCCGAGTCCTCGATCGCGAATTCCTGCCCGTCCGTTCGCAGTAGCACGGTGTGGTTGGCCAGCCCGACGATCCGGCCCTCTTGCAGGCAGCGCTCGACCGGATTGATCGCCGGCTTGCGGGTGATCTCGTTGAGGATGTCGAACACGCGGGTCAGGGGCTCGCCTGTGGCGTCCCGAGTGCTCCAGCCGGTGAGATACTCCGCCACCGGGTTGAGGAAGGTCACTCGGCCCCGGGTATCGGTAGTGATGACGCCGTCACCGATGGAGGCCAGGGTGACCTGGGCGTACTCCTTCTCGCGGAACAGCGCCTCCTCGGCCCGCTTGGTGCTGGTGATGTCCTGCACGATCCCGTACATGCGACGGGGGTTGCCCATGTCATCGCGGAGCACGTCACCACGGCCGAGCAGCCAGCGCTGGTCGCCATTCCCGGTTACCACCCGGTGCTCGATACTGTAGGCCGTGCCGTACTCGAGCGTCTGCTCTACCGCGGCCTGTACCCGTGGACGGTCATCGGGATGGACCCGTTCCAGGTAGCGCTCGAAAGTGACCTCCGTATCGTCCTCCGGCAGATCGAACAGCCGGAACGTCGGGCGGGTCCAGATCACTGCACCGCTGTCGATGTGCCACTCCCAGGTGCCGATCCCGGAAAACTCCTGGGCCAGGGAGAGGCGTTGTTCGCTGTCCCGCAGGTGTTCCTGCTCCTCCACAAGGCTGTCCGCCATGCGGTTGAAGGCCCGCGCCAGGCGACCGATCTCGTCGCGCCCGGTCAGTCCTGTACGCTGGTGGTGTTCGCCCCCGGCGATCTGCTCGGCTGTCCGGGTCAGCCGGCTCAGACGTTGCCCCAGCATCCGATAAAGCAGCCACCACAGTCCCGCGAAGGCCGCAGCGATCAACGGCGCCAGCGCCAGCGCCGAGTTCAGGGCCGCGGCGCGGGCTTGCCGGAATGGATAGGACAGATCCCAGGCGAGGATGACCGCCCCGGCCGGGCTCCGGCCCAGTTCGACCGCCGGGCCGCTGAATTGCAGCGGAGCAGCGGCGATCAGTGTGTTCTCGGTCTCGACATAGCGCACCTGTGCTGCGCGCCGGTGGCGGGCATCGTCCAGTGTGTCGCGCAGAGGACCGGCCAGCGCCACCAGTGGCTCGCCGGCCAGGGTGCTGTCGAGGGATCGCCCGCGTTCTGCGCGATCCAGTGCGGCGACGTGGCGTTCGTGTTCATCGATCACGCCGGCCATGCGCACTCGGATATCGACATTGAGTGCCGCGATTTCTTCCTGGAGCGAGGTTGTGCCGTTGTCTGCCAGATGGTGCTGGACGATGCGCTGCAGGCGGCTGACCTCGGTGCCCAGCTCGCGTTCGGCGTTTTCCAGGATGGTTTGCTGCTGATTCTGGATCAGAGTGACGGTGTAAACCGTGCCCAGGATGAGCGCCGCCACAAGCAGGAAGACCGGCAGCGTCGTGTTGATCGGAAAGCGATAAATCCCCTGCCGCATCAGCCGCCTGCCGTTTCCGGGCAACCCGACGCCTGCAGGACCCGGTCATCGAACAGCCGGTCCAGATCGACCTGCCGCTCCAGCAACCCCTGTCCCAGCATCAGGTCGGCCAGACGCTGGGTCGTGCTGCGCAGGGATTCGCCGCTGCGGGCGAGGGCCTCGCAGTTCTCTGTCCGCGAAGGGAAACGAACCCCGGACAGCGCGGTTTCGAGTTCGTCCTCGCTCAGGTCGCTGTTCGCGGCCATGCGTGTGCGTGCCGGGCCCGGCTCGGCATCGAGATGGTTCAAGGCACTGAACCACCCGTTGACCAGTTTTCGGAGGTGCCCGGGGTGCTCGTCCAGCGCCGCGCGACGGGCCACCAGTACATCGACGATCTCGCCCGGGATTTTGGTGCTGTCGAACAGCTCCTCCGCACCGTCCTTCAGCAGTCGGGTGCGGATGGGTTCGAAGGTGGCCAGGGCATCGATCTCCTGGTCCCGGAAGGCTTCTGCATGACGTCCCGCATCGACACGGACGATTTGGATCGCCTCTCGATCCAGGCCGCCGTATTCCAGTCCACGCGCGAGCAGGTAGGCGGTGGCGGCGTCGTTCTCCACCCCGACCCGCCGGTCTTTCAGATCGGTGATGCGGGTGATGCCCGGCTGGGCCAGGATGGTGTCGCCCCCGTGGGAGTAATCGAGCAGCAGGATGACCCGGATGTCGTGGCCGTCGGCCCGCAGCAGCAGGGCCTCGTCCAGGGTCAGGGCGGCGACATCGACATTGCCGTTGCGGATCGCACGCAGGGATTCGACATTGGAGGCGAACCGGGCCAGGCGGATGTCCTCGGTGCGAAATTCACCCCGGTCGGCTGCCAGGTGGAGGGGCTGGTAGCCGATCCACGGGATGGTGGCCACTCGCAGGGGCGGCTCCTCCGAACCGGCGCAGCCCGCCAGCAGCAATGGCAACAGTACGGCGATGGCGGCGAGCAACCCGCGCCAGCGAGGGCTCGCGTTCGGCGGGGGCCGGCGGGTGGCGATCGCAGCCTCGGAGATGATCATCGCTTCCCCCTCCCTGGGTGCCCTGGATCGGTGACAATGGACAGTATCCGGGCTGCCGAACCCATGGTCAACGTGTGGGTTTGCTACCGCCTTGAGTAGCGCTCGGTGAACGCGCAGCGGCCCTCGGGCAGCCAGTCCGGGAAGTCGTAGTAGCGCTCGAGCACCGGATCGAGGACTTCGTCGCGATATGCGCGGTAGTCAAATCCGCGGCCTTCCGCGAGAGACCAGTCGACGCCACGGATGGTCACCTCCTGCACATGGACCGCGTCGAAGAAGGGCTCCATCTGTTCCGGGTCGAGATCGCCGCGGCTCGGGATGTAGAGCAGGTCGGCGCCGTCCAGATCACGGAAATCGGTGAGCAAGTCGTCCTGGCGGCCGTAGTGGGAACCCTGGCCGAACACACCGACGTCGCGCCCTGTGTAGTAGGCGAGCACCGCCGAGCGGGAGTAGCTGCGTGTGAACAAGTGCCATTCCGGACCGTAGTCCCCCACGGCGTCGGCCACCGAGTGCGGTGCCAGATAGAACACTGCATCGGGGTAGTGTTCGTGATCCTTCAGCCATTCCACGGGCATCAGTGCGATGGTCAGGAGTACGGCCGCGTGCAGGCCGGCCAGGATGGCCGAGAGCCAGGCGCTGATGTTCAGCGCGCGGGTGCTCAGGAACAGGGCGGGCAGCAGCAGGAAGGGCACGAACACCGCCAGCCAGTGCAGGCCGATGCTCTTGAACGGGGCCAGCAGGGCGAACACCGCGAGCGGGATCAGCCCGGCGCTCAGGAAAACCCCGAAGCGATGTTCACGGATGCCGGGACCCAGTTCGCGGAACTCGCGGGCGATGAACCACAGCAGCCAGGGGGTGAACACATAGACCAGCATCACCGCGTAGGCGAGCAGGTTGGCGGGGTCGATCCCGTCGCCGCCATGCCGGTTCACGATGTTGAACATCACGTTGTACCAGCAGTTGTCCCAGTTCCAGTACAGGTGCAGGGCCACCGCCGGCACGACGCCGAGGATGATCAGCAGCAGTCCGCGCCAGTGGCGCGGCGCGAACAGCAGGATGTGCAGCCCCAGCGCGATCCCGAGAAGCACCGCGAAGTACTTCGACAGGAAGGCCAGCCCCAGCGCGATCCCGGCCAGCAGGAACCAGCCGGGACGCCCGGTGCGCAGCGCGTGCCAGGTCAGACCGGTGGCCAGCAGGCCGAACAGGAGCAGCGGGGTGTCCGTGGCGGTCAGCACCGCGATGAACAGCAGCGGCATGAACAGGGCGATCAGCGAGACCAGCCGCGCCCGGACCGGGTCCTGCCGGTGCCACAGTGCAAGGATCAGCAGGGCCGGGGCCATGGATACGGCGATCCCCAGTGCCCGGATCGCGAGCGGGTGGTCCGAGATCGCGAGCACCAGGCTCAGCCACCAGCCGACCATCGGGGGGTGGTCGTAGTAGCCGAGATCGGGGTTCTGTCCCCAGATCAGGAAGTACGCCTCGTCGCCCGTGATCGGCAGGGTCCAGGCGATCAGGATCTTGGCGGCCAGGGCGGTTAGCAGCACCGCGCCGTAGTGGCGCACGAGCCAGGGCGCGCCGGGAGGCAGGCGATCGGCACTCATGCCGAGGCCGTGCCCGCCTGGACCGGCTCGAAGCGGCCGCCGCGCAGCCGATAACCCGTGGTGACCATCTGCAGCATGGGTTCGTCCCCTGCGCTGTCGCCGTAGGCGGCGTAGAGGTCAAGGGGCGTGTCCGGGTCGAAGCGGCCCAGCCAGCTGGCGATCGCGGCGGGTTTGGCCGGGCCCTGGCAGTTGGTGCCGTCGAGGTGCCCGCTGACGCGGCCGTGATCGTCGACCGCCAGGCGCGAGCAGATCACGTCAGCCAGGCCGTGGCGCTCGGCCCAGGGGCGCAGCCACAGATCCAGCGAGGCCGAGACCAGCACGCAGGTGTCGCCGGCCGCCTGGTGGTGGCGCAGGCGTTCCATGCCGGCCGGCCGCTGCAGGCGGTCCAGCACGCGATCGGCGAAGGCACGGCCCCGGGCCTGCAGATCTTCGAGCGACGCGCCGCCGATCATCCGCTGGAGCACGGCCTCCTTGGCGACCTGGTTGGCGATACGCCCGCGTGCGAAGCCCGCCAGTGTCGGCAGGCACCCGGGCAGGGTCGCGAGAAAGCGCGGCGTACCCAGAGCGAAGCGCAAGAACGGGAACAGGCTGTCGCGTCGGGTCAGGGTCCCGTCGAAGTCGAACAGCACGATGCGTTGCGGCGCCGTCATTACAGCTTCAGGCGCTTGAACAGGTATTCGGGGATCAGGCGGATCACGGTCATGATGCCCCACCAGATCCACGGCAGGTAGGCGACATCGCGGCCGCGGCGCATGGCCTTGACGATCCCGCGGGCGACGGTCTCGGGCTCCGCCCACAGCGCACCGGCGCGGTTGAAGCCCTCGGTCATCGGGGTGCGCACGAAACCCGGCTTGATCGTGACCACATCCACGCCGCTGAAGAACAGCTGGTTGCGCAGCCCCTGGAGATAGGTAGCCAGCATGCCCTTGGCGGTCCCGTAGACGTAGTTGCTCTGGCGCCCACGGTCGCCGGCGACCGAGCCGATGGCGGCGATCACGCCACGGCCGCGCTGCTCGAAGTCGGGTGCTATGCGGGCCAGGAAGGCGATGGCGCTGGTGCCGTTCACATGGATCGCCTCCAGCGTGGTGGCGACCGACGCGTTGCAGGCGTCCTGATCCGGCAGCGTGCCCCAGGCCAGCAGCACGGCGTCGATGTTGCTGCCCAGCGCCTCCTGGGCCTGCGCCCACACATCCGCGTGGGTGTCGATGTCCGCCAGGTCGGCCGTCGTGCCGAGGATGCGTGTGGCGGAGGCATCGTCGCCGCGTACCCGCAGATCCTGCAGCAGGGGCTCCAGGCGCTCGCCGTCGCGCGCGACCAGAAACAGTCGGGCCCCGTGTTCGGCGAGTTCGCGCGCGACGGCGGTGGCGATCGCCGAGGTGGCGCCGAGGATCACGACGGATTGCAAACGGTTCATTTGGTTACCCTGCGCCAGAAGCCGGAGGAGAATTCGGGGTCGACAAAGCTAGCGAACTCCTCCCAGCGGGGAAAGCCGCCGCGGAACAACTCGGGTGGCATGCGCGCGTCCTTGGCCGGGTACAGCGCGCCGCCGGCCTCCTGCACGATGCGGTCCAGGCGCCGGAACAGGTGCTCGGTCTCGTTGCCGCGATCGGGGAAATCCAGCGCCAGGGTCGCGCCGGGTCGGGGGAACGACAGCATCCCCGGCCCCGCGCGGTCCCCGAAGCGCTTGAGCACGGCGAGGAACGAGCCCTGGCCGCTGGCGGCCACGGCATCGAGCAACGCCTGCATGCCGTCCTTTTGCGCATGCGGGGGCAGCACGCACTGGTACTGGTAAAAGCCCTTGTACCCGTAGATACGGTTCCAGTGGCGGATCGCGTCCAGCGGGAAGAGCCAGGGCAGGTGATGGACGACGCGTGCGGTCGGGTGCACGGGCTGGCGGTAGTAAAGCTGGTTGAACAGCCGCAGGGTCACCCGGTTCACCACCGACACCGGCGGATCGACGGGGATCGCACGGCGGGGCTCCCGGTATCGGTCGCGTGGTGGTGCGGTGGTGGCGTGGCGCGCCCCGCTGTAGATGCCGCGCCCGATCTCGCCGCGCGGGCCCGGGTTCAGGCAGTCGATCCAGGCGACGGTGTAAGGCCATTCGCGCTCGGCCCGGGCGTCCAGCTCCCAGAACTCGTCCAGGCTGTCGAAGCGCTGCGACCAGGCGCGCATCCAGGCGCTGCGCACGGGCATCAGCTGCAGCGTGACCGTCTCGATCAGCCCGGTCAGCCCGAGCCCGCCGACGGTCGCGGCGAACCAGTCGGCAGTGCCGTCGGGGGTCACTTCGAGGCATTCGCCGTCCGAGCGGCGCAGGGTCAGCGCGCGGACATGCTCGCCAAAGCTGCCGGCATGGTGGTGGTTCTTGCCGTGCACGTCGTTGGCCACAGCGCCCCCGAGCGTGACAAAGCGCGTGCCGGGCACCACCGGCACGAACCAGCCGCGCGGGACCGCGAAGCGTAGCAAGTCGTCCAGGGTCAGGCCGGCCTCGGCGGTGATGCGGCCCGTATCGGGATCGAAGGCGATGAAGCGGTCGAGGTCGCGGGTATGCAGCAGGCTCCCGCCGGGATTCAGGCAGACGTCGCCGTAGCTGCGGCCGAGGCCGTGGGCCAGCAGCGGGTGCGAAGCCTCGGGCAGGGGCTGGCCGCGCCGGGTCAGGGAGACCTCGGCGGCGTGCGCGACACGCGGGATGCGGTTCCAGCTCGTGGTCATGGCGCGTCCTCAAGATACCCGTGATTGCGCGGCACTGTAGGAGGCCAGCCCTCTGGCCGATTCGTCATGGGTGATCGGCCAGAGGGCTGGCCTCCTACAGGAGATCGGTTACGCATGATGCTCTGCCGGGTGTTCGCGGCCGCGGGCCTCGGGGTTGGTGCCGAGGGCGATCAGGCCCAGGATGACCGCGAACCACAGGGTGGTGAAGCGGATCAGCATGGTGGCGGCGACCGCATCGGCCGCAGGCATGTCATGCAGCAGCAACAGGCCGACCATCACGGCCTCGGTGCCGCCGAGCCCGCCGGGCAGGAAGCTCAGCGCGCCAGCCAGCATCGCCAGCGCGAACACGAATGCGGCGAAGGCAAAGCTGGCCTCGAAACCCATCGCGTTGAGGATCCACCAGAAGGCGAGCGCCTCCGCGCTCCAGGCGACCACGCTCAGAATGGTCGCCCCGGCCAGCAGGGTGGGGCGGTGGCAGCGCCGGGCCTGCAGCAGGATGGTCGCCAGGTGATGAAAGGTCCGCCACAGGCGCTGGCCGGGCCGGTCCGTCCACGTCTGCAGTCGTGCGAGTGGTCGGCGCCACGACAGGATGACCAGCGCGAGCGCCACGGCACTGGCCCCGGCGAGGATCAGCCAGCCACCCTGGGCGACCAGGGTGAAGCCCAGCATCGACAGCAGCACGACCGCGATCAGATCGGACAGGCGCTCGCTGACGAAGGCCGCGAAGCTGTCGGGATAGGGAACATGGCGTCGCTTCAGCAGTACGCCGCGCAGGGCCTCGCCGGCCTTTCCGGGTGTGGTGGTCAGGGCAAAGCCCGCCAGGTAGATGTGGGCGCTCCTGCGCAGGGGCACGTGGTGACCCAGCCGGCGCAGATAGAGCTGCCAGCGTGTGAAACGCAGCGAGTAGTTCACCAATGACAGCGACAGCGCCAGCAGCAGGCCCCCAATCCCCACCAGCGCGAGGGCATGCCAGACCTCGGCGGCCCCCGCCCACAGCGCAACCCCGAGATACAGCACAACGGCCGCGATGACGGATAGCATCACGGCCCGCATGCGCCAGCCGGACAGCAGGACCGCACTCATGCGAGTACGGCGATGGTGACGCCCAGCCAGACCGCAACCGTTGCGAGCAGGTGCGGGTCGGTGACCAGGTCGCGCGAGGTGTCGTTGCCGCCACCACGGGCGTGCAGCAGAAACAGGTAGCGGAAGATGCCGTAGATCACGAACGGCAGGGTGTAGATCAGTCCATCCGTGCCGTGCAGGTCGATCGTCTGTGCACTGACCGTGTAGAGCCCGTACGCCAGGACCGTGCAGGCCGCACTGATCGCGATGAACTGGTCCAGCAGGCCGACACTGTAGTCATTCAGTACGCGGCGCGGGCCCTCGCGCTCCGGGGAGCGCTCGATGGCGGTATCCGCCAGTTCGGCGCGACGCTTGGCGAAGCCGAGAAACAGCGTGAGCATCAGGCCACACAGCAACAGCCACTGCGAGGGTTCGATCCCGAGGCCGAGTGTGCCGGCCAGGATGCGCAGCATGAAGCCCGCCGAGATGCTGAACACATCCAGGATCACGATGTGCTTCAGCGACCAGGAGTAGGCGACGTTGAGCACCAGGTAGGCGAGCACCAGGGCGGTCACGCCGGTACTGACCATGGCCGCCAGCACGAGGGCGATCACCACCAGCGTGGCGAAGATCGCCCAGGCAGTCGTGACCGGGATCGCCCCGCTGGCGATGGGGCGGTGGCGCTTGACCGGGTGCTGGCGGTCGGCCCCGACATCGACGATGTCGTTCAGCACATACACGGCACTCGCGATCGCACAGAAGGCGACAAAGGCGACCCCGGCTGCCAGCAGCATCGCCGGTTCCCACTCGTGGGCGAACACGACGCCCAGCAGGACGAACCCGTTCTTGATGTACTGGTGCGGACGCAGCAGTTTGATCAGTGGCTGAAGCATCGAGAGGACCCGGGAAATTCGTCCCGCAGTCTACTGGGGCAATGGATGCGTTACCATCGGCGGCGTCTGCCGTGAGCGCCTGGCCGTTCACGGCGCGCCCTGATTCACAGCCCCGGAGGAATCCCCATGACTCGACTGCCCGTACTCCTGCTTGCCGCTCTATTTGCCATCTCCACCCTGTTCCTTGCGGCCTGCGACGGGGGCGCCGACGCCCCGGCCGACGAAGTCGTCGAGGGCGAGGCCTTTCCCGAGCGCACGCTGAACGACCAGCATGGCAATCCGCTGCAGATCCCGGGCGATGCGCGCGTCATCCTCAAGACCGTGGAGATGGCCCCGGCGGATATCGCCAACGCCGTGCTGGGCGAGATGACCGAGGAAGAGCGCAACGCGATCGGCGTGATCTACATCGCGGATATCCACCAGATGCCGCCGCACGTGATGGAGAACGTCGTGCTGCCGCGCATGCAGGCGCGTGAATACCCGACGGCGGTGACCCAGTCCGAACAGGACGCGGGCTTCATGCCGCACACTCCGGAAGAGGTCACCGTGATCCTGCTGGACGGCGAGGGAACCGTCACGGGTATCCACGCCGCCGCGAGCGAGGATCGGCTGAAGGAGCTGCTCGAACAGGCAGGTGAATAAGCCCCTGAAGCGGCGGGCGCCGGGTTTGCGGCGGCGCCGCTGATGGCCTTTTTTCTCGGGCTCCTGACGGCGCTTGGATTTGGCGCCGGAGATTTTTTTGGTGGTCTGGCCTCGCGCCGGATCCCCGCGCTCGTGGTCGCCTGCTATTCGCAGTTCCTGGCCACGGGCGCGCTGCTGCTGATTGCCGTTCCGTTCGCCGGGCTCCCGGGCCCGCAGGCGCTGATCTGGGGTGGTGCCTCCGGACTGGCACTGGCGCTGGGGCTCCTTGCCTATTATCGCGGGCTGGCCGATGGCTCGATGGGCCTGGTGGCGGCGATTACCGGGGTGATCTCCGCCCTCGTGCCGCTGGGGGTGGGTCTGGCGCTCGGTGAGCGGCCGGGGGTGCTGGCCCTGGTCGGTATTGCGGCCATCGTTGTGGCCATCGGCCTGATCTCGGGCGGGGCGCGCAAGGCGAGCCCGCGGCGGCTGGATCAGCCCGTGCGCGGGTTGATTGCACTCGCGCGGGGGGAGCACCCGGTCAAGGGTCTGCTCAACGCCGTGACCGCGGGGGTCTGTTTTGGCCTGGTGTTTGTGTTTCTCGGCCAGGCCCAGGCTGGCTCGCCGTTGTGGCCTGTTGTCGCTACGTCCGCGGTTGGGGCGCTGACCCTGGCGCTGGTCATGCTGGTGCTGCGGCCCGAGCGCGGCATGAGCCGATCCACCTTCGTGCTCCTGGCGCTGGCGGGACTGTTTCAGGCGGCTGCGACACTGGCCTTTGTCGTCGCCGTACGCATGGGCCTGTTGTCGATCATCGCGGTGGCCGGAGCGTTGTCGCCCGCGCCGACCGCGTTGATGGCCCGCCTTTTTCAGGCCGAGCGCATGTCACGTGTGCAGCTGGCCGGCTTTGCGTTTGCCCTGCTCGGCATTGCGCTGATCGTCTGGGCGGGTCCCGTCTGAGGCCACAGCATCTCTGCCTCGGAAAGTATCAAAAGTGCTAGTCTCGCTAAGCAGGCCCGTGATGAGCCGAACCATGCCGACAGGAGGTGCGAGGTGACCGAGACAAGCAGACCGGAAATGGAACCCAGCGAAGTGAGTCGTCCGGTGCCGGGTCCGCGCAAGGAGCGCACCATGGTGACCGTGGTGTACGTTCTTTATCTCGTCAGTTTTCTTACTGCGCTCACCGCGATTGCTGGTTTGATCATTGCGTACATCAAGCGGAACGATGGCGATGCGGTCAGCGATACCCATTTTACCTACCAGATTCGTACGTTCTGGATCGGGCTTCTCGGGGTCATCGTTGGCGCGATTCTGACCCCGATCGGAATTGGCTTCCTGGTCCTGCTCTTCATGATCGTCTGGCTTTTGGTTCGTTGCATCAAGGGGTTGCTGGCGAATAATGAAGACCGGGCGATCGAGCATCCCGAGACGTGGCTGTGGTGATGATCACCTTCAGAAGCGCCTGCCCGGTTCTGGGGCGAAGCCCGGAGGCGGCTTGAGAGGTCCGAGGATATTGTTACATGCATCACAGAAAAGGCCGCTTCAAGCGGCCTTTTCTTTTTCTTTAGGAGCTTTTGCTTTTGGGAGTTTTAATGCTATGCATGAAATAAAATTGTAATTCCATTGGGTGGGTAATCTCCCTCTCTTGTTTTAAGGTTGTTGTCGTGCTTTTGCCCTAATATTTGGCGTACACGGTGCGGGTTGCCTTCGTCGTGTAACGAGAGATCGTGATTGGCGTATCGGTAGCGTTAAACAATAGGGATGAGCATGGCCGGATCGCGAAGGTTGAACGGATCCTTTTTGCGTTCGGTGGATGGCGGAGGTTTCTCGCCCCAGGGGGATTCAGACGGATCGCGTTATGCAGTGCAACGCGCTTGTGCGACCGCAATGGTGCGCGAGGTTGCATGGCTGGATGCAGGCGGGCGTGCGCGAGAGTCGCTGCCGCAGCTCTCTGACGCCTGGACGTTCAGGCAGATACGCGGACCCGTCGGTCCGGGCGAAAAGGTGCCGAGGGGGATCGGGGTCGGCCTGCTGGACCTGGGCTTTCCGGTGCCGTCCTGGGTTGTCGAATTTGTCCACAACCACCAGCACGTTAAGTGGATTGCGCTGATCGCCCCGGAGGCGTTGCCGCGCGGCGACGTGCGCGAACTGGTCCGCGAGTGCTGTTATGACTTTCATAGCCTGCCGCTGGACCGGGCACGTCTGGAGATTACCCTGGGTCGGGCGTGCGGTATGGCGGCGCTGGAGGCGCGGCCCGCGTGGCAGGAGCCCGGCGCCAGCCTGGATGACGCCATTCCGATTATCGGGCACAGCCCAGTGATGCAGGCGCTGGGGCGTCAGATCCAGCGGGTGGCAGGCTCCGAGGCGCCGGTGCTCTTTCAGGGCGAAAGCGGCACGGGCAAGGAGCTTGCGGCACTGGCGGTACACCGCCACTCGCGTCGCGCCAATGGGCCGTTCGTCGCCGTGAACTGCGGGGCCTTGCCCGCGCAACTGATCCAGTCGGAACTGTTCGGCCACGAAGCGGGGGCGTTCACCGGGGCGGGCCGGCGCAAGATCGGGCAGTTCGAGCTGGCCCACGGCGGGACCCTGCTGCTGGACGAAATCGGGGATTTGGGACTGGACCTTCAGGTCAACCTGCTGCGCTTCCTGCAGGAAGGAACACTGGTGCGGCTGGGTGGGTTGCAACCCATCAAACTGGATGTGCGTGTACTCGCCGCGACCCACATCGCGCTGGACGAGGCAGTCGAGAGCGGGCGCTTTCGCGAGGACCTCTATTACCGCCTGAACGTGATCCAGATCGATGTGCCGCCATTGCGCGAGCGGGGTACGGATCTGAAAGAACTCGCACGCTTCTACTTCGAACAGTTTCGCAGCCAGAACCCGCGCTTGCGCGGTTTTACGCAGGCCGCATGGCGGGCCATGTACGACTACAAATGGCCCGGCAATGTGCGCGAACTGGTCAATCGTGTGCAACGCGCGGTCACGATGGCCGAAGGGCGACTGATTCGACCGGAGGACCTTGGACTGATCGTGCCGGCCAGTGCCGAGAAGCCACAAACGCTGGCCGAAGCGCGCTGGAACGCCGAGCGCGAATTGGTCATCAAGGCGCTCAGCCAGTGCGACAACAACGTCTCGCGGGCCGCGCGCCAGTTAGGGGTGGGCCGGATGACGCTCTACCGCCTGCTGAACAAACACGGGTTGCGTTCCGACGAGCCCTGAAGGTTGCAGCGGCGCAGTGTTTGGCCCTTGAGTAACGGGTCGGCCCCTGGGGGCCATGGAGAATGATGGTGGACAAGCGACGGATCAGATGGGGCGTGTTGGGGATTGTGCCGCTTTGCTGTGGTTTGGCCGGGGTCGCCCTGGCCCAGGAGGAGAGGGAACAGGTCGGAGATGCCCCGGTCGACACGGGTCCCGAAGTCACAGTGTTCGAGGAGCGTGGCGTGCTCACGCCGCAGGGGCAGTGGGTGGTGGAACCCTCCTTGTCGTATGTCCACAGCAGTTCGCTGGACGTGTCGATCGAGGGTTTCACCATCGTCCCGGCCCTGGCCATCGGGTTGATTGATGTCAGCGAGACCGAACGCGATACGCTGACCGCGGCCGTGAGCTTTCGCTACGGCCTGACCGAGCGGCTGGAGGTGGGGATGAAGATCCCGTATGTCTACCGCGAGCAGCAGGTACGCCGGCGGGACATCCTCGAGGCGACCGCGCTGGAACGGGTGACGGGCTCTACCGGCGACGGCCTGGGCGACATCGAATTCGGACTGTCCTACCAATTCAACATGGCGGATCGGGGAAGGCCTTTCTTTATCGGCAACCTCAAGGCCAAGAGCCGGACCGGAAAAGGCCCGTTCGATGTGGACCGCCGCGAGATCGTGGACGACGAGGGCAATCGTCTGGGCGAGATCTTTCTGGAGCAGCCGACGGGCTCCGGGTTCTGGAGTATCCAGCCGAGTATCACGATGATCTATCCGACGGACCCGGCGGTCATCTTTGCCAATGTGAGCTATCTCTGGAACATCGAGCGCGATGTCGGCGACGGGTTTGGCAAGGTCAATCCCGGGGATGCAATCGGGGCGAGTCTGGGGATGGCCATCAGCCTAAATGACCGCACCTCGATGAGCTTTGGCTACGATCACAGCACGGTGTTCCGGACCCGCGTGGAAAACGACAGCGGGCTCGAGCCCGTGTTTGGGCGGCGCCAGGTGGGGACGGTGCTGTGGGGCATTTCGCATCGCCTGACGGATCGCACCAGCGTGAACTTCTCGCTCGGTGTGGGTGCGACCGAGGCGGCCCCGGATGTCCAGGCCACCGTGCGCGTGCCCATCCGCTTCTGAGGTCACCAGGGGTGGGGCCTTTCTAGAAGGCCCCGCCCCGTTCGAGCAGGTGCTGTTCCAGCGCCCGGCTGAGGTCGCCGCGCGGCATCTCCAGGTGGCCCAACTCCAGTTGCAGGATGGTCTGGTGTTGAATGTCCTGATTGTCGAGCTCGTTCTGGATCGTGGTGACCCAGCCCATCCCGGAGGTCCAGTGCTCTGCAGGCATGGCACCGCCCGTCTGGATCACGACCGAGCGCAGGTCGCCGGCGGACCATCCGGTTGTGATGGCGAGGTCGCTCAGGGGGCGCAGGGTTGAGTGGTGGATGACCTCGCCATTGAGCGAGGTGATCTGTTCCAGGCCGATCGCGATCTCCAGCCCGTCGCGCCCGAAGAAGCCACCGCGCTGGGCTTCCAGTACTTCATCGGGTACTACGCGATAATCGCCGGGCTGGGGCAGGGGGTCGAGGGCGTAGCTGGCGGCAGGCGACAGGGCGCTCGACAGGATCGCGAGCAGGGCGCTGTATCGAAATCGATTCATCGTATTGCTCACCACTGGCCGGCGCGGGGCAGGTGCAAGGTGAAACTGGCCAGGTCGCTGCCCACGACGCCCGCCTCGATAGGCGCGCGGGTAACAGCGGCCCAGGTCTCCGAGGCATTGAAGCGATGCCGGGCGAGGTCCACGTCCTCGCGGACGATGAACAGGATGTCGTTGATCCAGACCCGCTGGAATTCGTTTCGGCTGTAGCTATTGACCCCGAGCGCGGGGTCCCCCACCAGCACTTGGCCGTCTTCCATTCCCTTGATCACTACGAAGTGGCGATAGCCGCGGGTTTCGATCATCGCGATCGCCGGTACCCCCAGGTTTTCGAGGTCATCGAGTCCGATGCGAAAGCCGTCGGCGGGCAGGCCCTGTTCGGCCTCCAGGTAGTGTTTCATGTCGAGCATGGAGAAGCCCTGTTCGCGGATCAGCTCCTGATCACCACGACGGAACATGCTGTCGAAGGTCTCGACCTCGGTGGTGGGGCGGTCGTAGTGGTAGGTCAGCAGGGTGGCCAGGGCGGCCGAGCCGCAGCTGAAGTCGTATTGCTGCTGCACGATCGAGCGAAAGCGCAGATCCTTGAGGCTTTCGACCGGTACGTTCATTGAGCCGATCACGCCGGGAAACTGTGCACCGCTGCCCCACGCGGACAAGGCCGGGGCCAGCACCAGCGCGGTAGCGACGACTGGTGCAAGAAGACAATGGCGGATCGTCATCGATGCTCCCTCAGGGATTGATCGTGATGTTCACGACCATGGATTCCTGGATGGCGACATTGTTGCCGCTGTTCTGGATGACCGAGGAAATCCCGCGGGCGTTGTCGAAGGCCCCGGCGGCCACCTGGTTCTTGCCGGTGGTGGAATTGACGACGTGGTTGTTCGCAAGGTCGATGCGCGAGTGGATCTGACCGAGCTGGATGCTGGTTACGCCCTGGCGCGCCCGCTGTGCGTCCAGGGTGGCCATGTCGACCACTTCGTACGCCTCGGCGCCCGCGCCGAATATCACTGCATCACTGGCAGGCTGGGCGTCGGCCTGGGCGATGGCCGTAACCAGCAGCATGCCGACGGACAACAAGGCAGCCGAACCGATGCCGCCCCAATGGACTGACGGATTACACATGACCGGACCCTCTAGCATGGCAGGGAGAATGCGGCGGGGATGGTCCCCGCCGCATGTCGTTCCGACAGCGCGTGTCGGTTAGTTGCCCAGGTTCAGGTGCGCCTGCACCGAGACCTGCTGCTGGGTCAGGCTGTTCGCGCCGCTGTTCTGCGACACCTGGGTAATCCCCGCCGGAGCCACGAAGGAATCCGAGCCAATCGAGTTGGAACTCGTCTGCGAGGCATGGTGCGCGATGTCTACGTAGTTCCCGGTCACGGTCCCCGACAGCTCGTTCTGGCTGACCACGGCGTTCACCTGCAGCGTCGTGTTGAAGCTGTCCGTTGCGGTGCTGTTGCCGGAATCCATGACAGCCGTGCTGTTGTCGGAGTTGTCACTTTGATCGCGGGTTACCGAGGCAGTGGAACCGTTGTTGGCGGCTGCACTGTTGTCGTCCGCGTGGGCCATGCTGTTGTCGGAGTTGTCGTTGCCCGAGTCGGAGATGTTCAGGCTGTTGTCGGAGCTGTCATTCCCGGAGTCGGAGACATTCGTGCTGTTATCGGAGCTGTCATTGCCCGAATCCGAGACATTCAGGCTGTTGTCCGAATTGTCGTTGCCCGAATCCGAGACCGTGGTGTTGCCGGAGTCGGAGATCGCGGTGCTGTTGTCGGAGCTGTCATTGCCCGAGTCCGAGATCGCGGTGCTGTTGTCCGAGCTGTTCGACAGGTCGGAGTCATTGATCGCGGACGCCTGGGAATATTCGTTCGCCGAGGCTCCACCACCGTCGGCCGAGGAGGTGGCGGTGGCGGTTTGATCACCGACTTCGCCATCGGCGGTATTGGTCGGGTTGGCCAGGGCCAGGCCCGAGCTCAGGCCGAAGGCCAGGGCGATAGCGGAAGCAATCAGGGTCTTTTTGAAGTTCATGGTCACGTCTCCATTGTGGCTAGCTAGCAATGAACGGTTGTCGTAGCCCAGGTGCACGAGGCGCCGCGCTACGAGCAATCCACTAGCAGGAGTCGGGCCATAAACCCGTTTCATCGATGGATCAGCAACTTACGATAGGTTGCGCCTGGCCGTGGGGCCGCAACTGTGTCAACCGTGATACAGCGCGTCCGCCTCCGATGGTTGGGGTTGGCCCTAAGGCGATGAAATAACGAGAGAATAACGCGTGGGCTTGGTGAATCATCACGGAGACAACCAGTGCACAACGTGCTGTCACGCACGGTTGTTGTCAGCGAGACGTGTTGGGCGTCGTCGGGGTGATGAGCGAAGGAAGCGGAAGCGGGGAGGGGGCGCCGGCACGGAGGGCCTGGCAGGGGAATGCGGGGCCGCCTGGCGGCCCCGGCGGGTGACTAGCGTTCCAGATACTGCAGTTTGCCGTCGACGCCGTCCCACTCCTCGGCGTCGTCGGGCGGGTCCTTGCGCGCGGTGATCACCGGCCAGGTGCGCGAGAGCTCGGCATTCAGCTCGATGAACTGGAGCTGGTCTTCCGGGACATCGTCCTCCGGCACAATGGCCTCGGCCGGGCACTCCGGTTCGCACAGCGTGCAGTCGATGCACTCGTCAGGGTCGATCGCAAGGAAGTTGGGGCCTTCGTGGAAGCAGTCGACCGGGCAGACCTCGACGCAATCGGTGTACTTGCACTTGATGCAGTTCTCGAGAACGACAAACGTCATGGGTTTCTCCCTGAAATCAGTAAATTGCGGCCCCGCGTTCCCGTGATCTGGCGGGCACCGCCGCGCGGCCCCGTGGCTCGCGCATGGGCTTTATGCGGGCATTGTAACGTCAGGCGAGGGCCGGGACACATTAGGCAGTGTCGCCTCAGGTCTTGCGGCTGCCGTAGGCCACTACCGACTCGATCCGCTGTGCGCGCTCCGCATCCATGCCTTCAACCTCGGCCAGAGCCTGTGCATCCGCATTGATCACGTCGCGCACGCTGCCGAACTGGCGCAGCAGATCGCGGGCCTGGTCGGGCTCCACACCCGGCAGGCCACTGACAATAAACTCCGCCGCCGCCCGGCGCTTGTCTGGCTTGGCTGCCCGGGCGGCCGGGTCGGGGTCCACCTGGGCATTCAGGCCCAGCAGGTAGATCAGCATGCCACTGGTGTCCTCGTCATTGGAGGGCAGTACGCTGATCCCCAGTGCAATCGTCAGGTGCGTCAGGGCGCGGTGGATATCCAGTGCCTGCTGATGAAAGCGTGGCTCGTACAGGTCCCCCTCGACCACGTAGATCACCTTGTCATGCTGGGCCTTCAGTTTGGCTGCGTTCTCCCAGAGCGTCTGGTCCACGACACTCAGGACCATATCGGTCGCGGATTTGCGCTCCACGACGACCCCGTTGGGTAGTTCATAGTCGCCGACGTCGAGATCCGTGAATTCCAGCTCCACGCCCTCCAGACGCTCCAGGCGCTGAATGATCTTGCCCTGTTCGCGGCGGTCGACGCGGATCGGAAGGTGCAGCTGGCTCATGGGGGCCTCCATTGCGGTGAATGCGCCGAGTGTAGGGGGCTTGGCACATGGGCCCAAAAGGCCCGACCTTCGCCATGTCTCCCGAGCATGCGCATGGCGGAATATCCCCTATACTCCGGTGGGCGTGCACGACGATGCATGCTGGACATAACGAAAACCAAGGAGGGAGTGATGGCGATTCAAATCGCGATTGTCGGTCTGGGCCGCGTGGGGGGGCGTTTCCTCGAGCTGTTGCTGGATAGCCAGACACCGGGGATGAATATCTGCGCGGTATCGGAGCGCGGCGAGACCGATGGCCGCAAATTGGCGCAGGAGCGGGGAATTCCGCTGGAATCGGTCGAGGAGATCCTGGCCCGTGGTGACCAGGTGGATGTCGTCTATGACCTGACCGGGCGGAGCGAGGTGCGCCAGCGGCTGCGCGAGGGGATGCAGCACGGGGGTAATCGTCATACGGTCGTGGCACCCGAGGTCATGGCCCACCTGACCTGGTCGCTGCTGACCCAGGAGGCCCCGCCGGACGTCCACCCGAACATGGGCTACTGAGGCAAGCCGGCCATTCCGCCGGGGGTTCGGCCCCGGCGGAATGGGGCTGTCACAGTTCCTGGCTCGCGACCGATTCGGAACGCCGGCGGTTTTCCTCGGGCGCCTCGGGCTTTGCGGGGCATGGTTCGAGGGGTTCCGGAAGATGCAGGCCGAACCCCTGGGCGTAGTCCACGCCCACCAGTCGCAGGGAATCCAGCAGGCTCTCGTGCGAGACGCATTCCGCGATGGTCTCGACCCCGATCACACGTCCAATGTGGTGGATGCTCTCGACCATGGCACGGCTGACGCGGTCATCCCCCATGTCCCGGACGAAGCTGCCGTCGATCTTCAGGTAGTCGACCTTCAGTGTCTTCAGGTAGCCGAATGAGGCCATTCCTGTCCCGAAGTCGTCCAGCGAGAAGCGGCAGCCCATGCCGCGCAGTACACGGATAAAGCGGCTGGCCTGGCTCAGGTTGGCGATGGCGGCCGTCTCGGTGATCTCGAAGCAGATCCGGCTGGGCTCGACACCGCTTTGCTGAAGCTGGTCCACGATGTAGTCCAGCATGCCTCGGTCGCAAAGGGACTGGCCGGAAAGATTGACGGCGAAATGGCCCTCGGTATCGGTGTCCGTGGCCGCGTGCTGCAACACCCGTTTGACCACCCAGCGATCGATCGCGGGCATCTGCCCGTAGCGCTCCGCGGGGGGGATGAACGTGGCAGGCAGGACCACTGTGCCGTCGTCTTCGACCATGCGCAGGAGGACCTCGATATGGGTGGCCCCATCGCTGGAAACCGGGACAATTCGTTGCCCGTGCAGCCAGAAGCGGTTGTGCTGCAGGGCATGGGTAATGCGCTGGACACAGTTCATCTCTCCCTGGCACTGCGACAGTTCGGCGTCACCGGCCCGCGAGACGTGGATCCGGTTGCGACCCTGTTCCTTGGCCAGGTAGCAGGCGGCGTCGGCCTCGCTCATGTATTGCACCGTATCCTTCACGCGGCCGAAGACCGGGACCACGCCGATACTGAGGCCCACGCGGAAGATCCGTCCCTGCCACTCGAAGCGGTAGTTGTCGACCGTGGCACGCAGGGTCTCCGCGATGCGTTCCGCCTGCGAGAGGGGGCAGTTCGGCAGTAGTACGCCAAATTCGTCGCCCCCCAGGCGTGCCAGTGTGTCGCTCTCGCGCAACTGGCTGTGCAGCTGAGCGGTCAGCTGACACAGCAGGTCGTCGCCAGCACCGTGTCCGCAGGTGTCGTTGACCAGCTTGAACTGGTCCAGGTCCATGTAGAGCAGGGCATGTTCGCGGTCTTCCTGCTGTGCCGTGGCCACCAGCTGGCTGAGCCGCCGTTCGAACTCCGCGCGGTTGGCGAGCGAGGTGAGGCAGTCGTGCGTTGCGGCCCAGGACAGCTCGCGCGCCATCTCGCGGGCCCGGGAAACGTCGCGGAAGACCAGGGCCGCACCGATGGTGGTGCCCTCGCGGTCGCGGATGGGGGCCGAGACCTCCTCGATGGCGCGCTCGCGGCCCTCCGCCGAAATGAGAATGGCCTCCTGATCCAGACTGCACGCCGTGCCATCCGGCATGCGTTCGGTCAAGGGGTGGTGGAGCCGTTCGCCGGTAGATTCGCGGATGATGTGGAACACCCGTGAGAGGGGCTGGCCACGCGCGGAAGCCTGGTCCCATCCAGTCAAATGCTCCGCCACCGGATTGAGGTAGTCGATCCGCCTCTCCAGGTCCGTGGTGATCACGCCATCGCCTATGGCGTGCAGGGTGACCTGGGCGCGTTCCTTTTCCTCGAACAGCGCGGATTCAATCCGACGCGTATGCCGCAGTACGCCGAGCGTGATGAGGATGCCTATCAGCAGCGCGGCCCCGCCGAGCGCCAGCATCAGGACGACCGCGGTACGGTATTGTCGTGCGGTGTCGCGTACGGCTGCCAGACCGGCCTCCTGCTGCAGCTCGATCATCGCATCCAGGTGCTCGAGCACGCTCTCCTGTTTCGGGATGGCCTCCGCGAGCAGGCGGCTTCGGGCTTCCCCTCTCTCGTCCTCGAGGATGTGGTCGAGGATGTGCTCCTGCGCTGCGACCGCACGCTCGGTCAGGCCGCGGGACTCGTCCAGGAGCCGTTGCTCCTCGGACGTCATCGGCATTGCGTCCAGCTGCTGGCGGTCGACCATGAAGTCCGAGGCGTGGCCACGAAAGTCCATGATGCCCTGGTCGACGTCGAACGGATCAGTGGTGATCGACAGCCGGAGCAGGGTTACCGAGCGTTCGCGTGCGGCGTTGCGCATATTGCCGATCAGCTCGGTCTTGACGTTATGTTCGTGCACGATCAGCTCGAGGCGGTCGTGCACCTGGGCCATGCGGTTCAGGCCCAGCGCAATCAACGCCGCCATTAGCACCAGCACCATGGTGAAACCGGCGCCAATCACCCAGGCGGAGCGGGTGCGTTGCCTCGAGGCATCGCCACTGTCGGGCGTCGGCGGCCCCGTAGCGTTGCGAACTCTCCCTGTCACATGGACTCCCTGCGCCATGAGGGGTTTGGGCCAGGGTGGCCTTCCCCTTCTGGTTCTGGTGCGCTCGCCACTGGAAGGTGGCGTTATGTGGCTGATTCAATGGGAGTGTTAGCCGTTTGTCAAACAGAGAATGCTAATGCATGTTCGTGCTGCACCCAGGCGGTTGCGTTTCGGGTGCGCAGCTACGGGTGAACTGCAGCACTGAACGCTTGGGGCGCAAGTGCGGGCGAGTGCAGCCAGCCCTGGTACAGATCGCAGCCTTCACGCCGCAAAAACGCGAGTTGCTCGGCTGTTTCCACGCCCTCGGCCACCAGCTCCAGGTGCAGGCTGTGGCCGAGGTTGATCACGGTGCGCAGGATCATCTCGGTGTCACGGTCGCGGCCGATGTCGGCGATGAACGAACGATCCAGTTTGATCCTGTCGATCGGCAATGACTTGAGATAGGCAAGCGAGGAGTATCCCGTTCCGAAATCGTCCAGCGCTGCGCGCACTCCGAGTGCCTTGAGGCCGGACAGGTGCTCGCGCGTCAGGGCCATATCGGCCATGGCCACCGTCTCGGTCACTTCGATCCCCAGGCGTTCGGGCGGGGCTCCGGTTTCCTCCAGTGCCCGTCCGAGCTGCGAGACCAGATCCGGCTGGCGGAACTGCAGCGCCGAGATGTTGAGACAAATGGATGTATCGATGCCCTGTTGTGTCCAGGTAGCCAGCTGCTGGCAGGCCTGACGGATGACCCATTCGCCCAGCGGCAGGATCAATCCGTTGGCCTCGGCGCTGGGGATAAAGCGGGACGGGGGTACAGCACCCAGTTCTGGATCGTTCCAGCGCAGCAGGGCCTCGGCGGCCACGACGGTTCCGTTATGTACGTGGATCAGCGGCTGGAAATGCAGGGTCAGCTGGTCGTGCTCCAGTGCCAGCTTCAGGCGTTCCTGCAGTTGCTGTTCGGCATGCACCTGGGCATCCAGATGCTCGGAATAAAAGGCGTAGGTATTGCGCCCGGAACCCTTCGCCTCGTACATCGCCATGTCCGCATAGCGCACCAGGGTGTGCTCGTCGCGTGCATCCCCGGGGAACAGCGCAATCCCGAGACTGGCGCTGGAGGTCACTTCGCGGTTGGGGCCCGTGCGGAATGGTCGTTCAAACAGGCCCAGAATCTCACGGGCCGTTTCTCCTATCTGCCGGCCATCCGCAACCTCCGGAAGCAGGATCATGAACTCGTCTCCCCCGAAACGGCCGACGGTGGCCTCACTGCTGACCGCGTCTTTAAGGCGCTGCGCCACTTCGCGCAGCAATTCGTCGCCCTCGTGGTGGCCGAAGGTGTCGTTGATCACCTTGAAGTTATCGAGATCGAGCAGCATGACCGCGACCTGGTGGCTGTGAAGGCTGGCCTGAGCAATGCCCTGGGAGAGCCGATCGTGCAGGAGCCACCGGTTGGGCAGCCCGGTCAGGCTGTCATGGGTTGCCTGGTGCTGGATGCGGGCCTCACGGCGCTGCCGTTCCGTAACATCGCGAATAAAGGCCGTGATGCGTTGGCCGTCTTCGTCCTCCAGGGCATTCAGGCTGATGTCGACCGGGAACTCCGTGCCATCGCGTCTGCGCCCACGCAGATCTGGCACTTCGCCCATGGTGCGTTCCGAGATGTTGCCGGCATGTTGTTCGCGCATCGAGCGATGGTGTGCACGCAGGCGTTCCGGTATCAGCGTTTCCACGGGTTGGCCTGTCAGGTGCTGTTTGGGATAGCCGAACATTCGCTCGATATTGCGGTTGGCCATCACGATGGTCCCGTTTCCATCGGTGACCAGAACGCCGTCAGGCGCCGTGTCGATTAGTTGTTCGTAGCGTTTCTGGCGCAGCCCGACATCTCGGTGTGCGGCTCTCAGCTGTGCCATGGGCGCCCGCACGCTTTCGAGGAACACACCCCAGTAGATCAGGGCATAAGCCACCACCTTGTAGATGTGGCCGAGCACGAAGAAGCCGTCAGTCAGGTTCTCGTAGAGAGTAAACAGGACCTCGCTGGCCATCAGGATCATGAGCGCGGCGGCCACCAGCGGCATGCCCGGGCGCTGCAGCAGCCGAGGACGCAGTAGCAGGATCAGAAGCGTGGCTGCGTGCAGTGCCACCACCACACCCTCCAGCGCGATCTTGAATGGCGTCAGTCCCTCGCCCGGGATGAACAACGCCGGGATGCGGTGCTCGTGCCAAAGCCCCACCCAGGCGAGGAGTGCCACCAGACCCAGTGCACCCGCGAGCAGGGTCCCGGCGGCGGGCCCCCGGATCCGCGGGAACAGTGACAGTGCTACATACAGCAGGAGCGCCAAGGCTGCGACGAGACGGGCTGCGAGCCAGAAGAAGATCGTCTGCTGCGAGGAGTTGGGCGTGATGAAGTCCGGCATCTGGGGATAGGTCATCAGATGCAGGAAATCGAGCAGGCCCACTGCGAGGAAGCTGGTGGCGAGAACGAGGGTGGCCAGCGCGCGACGGCGGTCACGGACGTGATAGGCGACTGCGAACACCCCGATCGCCACGACGACCGCGAACAGTTCGGTCGCCGTATGAAAAGCGGTCATGTGCTCCAGCGGGACCAGAGGCGGCATGGCGATGCCGGCCATCCACAGGAATACCGGCAGCAGAAGCAGTGCGAGCATAACCAGCCATATCAGGGGCCCATGCCGGTGCAGAAGCGGGCGGGGGAGCGTGTTCATCGGGCTACCGCGGAGTTCGTGCGCTCATGCGTGCCCGCGAGCTCTGGCGCAGACGCCATTCCTCGGGTGGTTGCGCGGCAGCGTTCGTCACGGGCGTACGGCTTCATCCTGCCCCTCCATGGTTGGCAGCGGACGATCAAATGCCGGGTGTATGCCGTTGCCGGTAGGCATTGGGCGTCGCGGATCCAAGGCGATGGATCTGGTTCCCCCGGCCCTCCCTGGCGCGATTATTCTTGTATTCCCGGCAATATAGGTTAGTTATCTGGCGGCAGCCCATAATCTTTACTGGCGGGGTGGGGTAATCAGCGAAAATCGGCGCGGCCGCGCTTCCCTGCGGATGATAACTCCGGATGGGATTCACAGAACGCATCTCGATATCGTCGTAACCTGCTCGATGTCCTCGCAGGTAGATCGCCGGGATGCAGATGGCATCAGCGTGTAAGGGGTCAGTGTTCGCCCTGGTTCCGATGGCGGGACCAGAACTGATCGGCCAGTGCCTCGAGCCCGTTTGCGAGTTCCGCGGCCGATCGCGCCGAGGCGTCGCTGCGGACTGCGCGGTCCGCGGTTGTCTGGGCGGCGTCTCGAATCGTGGCAACGCCCTGCCGAATCTCGTCACCCGCGGTTCCCTGCTGCTCGACCGCCGCCGCGATCTGGTTGCTCATGTCGCGGATATGTCCGATCCCGCTGGTGATGTCCTCCAGCGTACGGGAAACGGTCCGGGCCAGTTCGACGGACTCTTCTGCCTGGTCTCGGCTGGTGTTCATGGATTCGACCGCGGCGGCTGCACGCGTCTGCAGTGACTCGATGATGGTCTGGATTTCGGCGGTGGAGTCCTGGGTGCGGCTGGCCAGGGTTCGAACCTCGTCGGCCACCACCGAAAAAAAGCCGCGTCCGTAGCCCAGCCAGCACCCCGAGCCCGATACTCCCGAGGATGCGCATGCGCAGACCCAACGGAGGCAGGCGAAGGGCCGGTGGCGGGCGGCCTGCCATTACCGCCGCATACGTCTGTTCGGCCCGCTCGACCAGCCTGCGGTCCGGCTTGGTCCGGACGGACTGGTATTCAACGACTTCTCCGTCCCGCACCACCGGGGTCACATAGGCGCTGACCCAGTAGTGATCCCCGTTCTTGCAGCGGTTCTTCACCATGCCCATCCATGACTGGCCTGCCTGGATGGCCTGCCAGAGATCCTCGAACGCGGCCGGTGGCATCTCCGGATGACGGATCACGTTGTGATTGCGCCCGATCAGTTCATCCTCCGAGAAACCGCTGATGTCGATGAACTCGGGATTGACGTAGGTGATGGTGCCCTTGAGGTTGGTGGTGGACAGGATGTTGGCCGAGGCCGGGTAGGCGACCTCGTTCCCCGAGATCGGCAGGTTGCGTTTCATGGCTGGCCATCCCCCGTTTGACCGATTGCTCTTTCGCCGCGCCGGTCGTTCCGGTACTTCGTGGGCACCGGTTTTTCGTTGTGGCCGGAGCATAGTCCAGCGTTCCTTGGAAAGCGAGATTTATTCCGTTGGGCGAATATGCTGATGGACATAGAGGCAGAATCGCGTACACTGTCGGCACCGAACGCCCCGCCCGTCAGCGTCCGTTCACTGATCCGGAACCCTCTCGGTTCCCGTCCCCCCGATTTCGTCATACCCCGATGGGTGCCCCTCGAGTACGAGCGGCGGGTAGCCGTTGGAGTATTGAATGTCTTCTGTTTCTTCTTTTGCCGACCTTGGGTTGGCCGAACCCCTTATGCGTGCGCTGGAGCAGGCCGGTTACAAGACGCCGACCCCGATCCAGACCCAGGCGATCCCCGAAGTCCTGAAAGGTGGTGACCTGCTGGCCGCTGCCCAGACCGGGACCGGCAAGACCGCCGGCTTTACCCTGCCGATCCTGCAGCGACTGACCGATGGCCCGGCGCCCGAGCGCAAGCCGGGGCGTCCGCGGGCCCTGATCCTGACGCCGACGCGCGAGCTGGCCGCTCAGGTCCATGATTCCGTCCGTACCTACGGTCGCCACCTGTCGCTGAAGTCGATGACCATCTTCGGCGGCGTGAACATGAACCCGCAGATCAAGGCGCTGCGGGGCCCGATGGATATCGTTGTGGCCACCCCGGGTCGCCTGCTGGACCATGCCAGCCAGAAGACGATTGACCTCTCCGGTATCGAGATCCTGGTGCTGGACGAGGCCGATCGCATGCTGGACATGGGCTTCATCCGCGATATTCGCCGGCTGATTGCCCTGATGCCGAAAAAGCGCCAGAACCTGATGTTCTCGGCGACCTTCTCCGGCGAGATCCGTGCCCTGGCGTCGAGCCTGCTGAACAAGCCGGCCGAGGTCGACGTGGCCCCGCGCAACACCGCTGCCGAGACCGTCCAGCAGACGGTGCATCTGGTGGAGAGCAGCCGCAAGCGCGAGCTGCTGAGCCACCTGATCCGCACCAACGACTGGGGCCAGGTGCTGGTATTCACGCGCACCAAGCACGGAGCCAACCGCCTGGCGCAGAAGCTGACGCAGGACGGCGTGCCCTCCGAGGCGATCCATGGCAACAAGAGCCAGGCGGCCCGTACCAAGGCGCTCAAGCAGTTCAAGACCGGGGCCGTGCCGGTGCTGGTCGCCACGGATATCGCGGCCCGCGGCCTGGACATCGACCAGCTGCCGCAGGTGGTCAACTTCGAGCTGCCGAATGTGCCGGAAGACTATGTGCACCGCATCGGCCGCACCGGGCGTGCCGGGTCCGCCGGTGCTGCGCTGTCGCTGGTGGATGGCGAAGAGCTGAAGCTCCTAAAGGGCATCGAGCGCCTGATCCAGCGACCGATCGAGCGCATCGAAACCGACGGCTTCGCGGCCCCGAAGCCGGCCGCCAATGATGGCAATGGCCATCGCCGTGGTGGCAAGCCGGGTGGCGGCGCGCGTAATGGCAAGCCGCGCCAGGGCCGTGGCGGCAAGCCCGGCGGCCATCGCGGTGGTGGCCAGGGCCGCGCGCCCCAGGGCAACCGGGCTGCACGCGGCCGCTAGGACCGCTCTCTTAACGGCAAGACCCGCCCGCGTCTCCCATGGGGACGCGGGCTTTTTTGTGTCTGCGAACCTGCGCCGGACTTGATCCGGATCACCTGCTCTTGTCGTCGCCACCGGGAAGATGGGCGCTATCAAGTACCGGCCGCCCCGGCCGTTACAGCGGGGAAAGGAGGGACCCCATGAACCGGCTTCTAACGAACGGCGGCCTGCGCCTCAAGCTTATTGTCCTCGTGATTCTCGTCAGCACCATCCCGCTCTCGATCATGGGCGGGGTGACCTTCCATACGATGAAGGGCGACCTGGCGGCGAATGTCGACGCGGCGCTGGTCGATCAGCTGTGGTGGCTCCTTTGGGGCCTGTGGGTGGTCGCCTTTCTGGTCGCGCTGGCGATTGGCTGGTTCGCGGCCAACATGCTGGTTCGGCCACTGGAGCGGCTGGCCTCGGGGCTGGAGGCCATCGCCTCCGGACAGGCCGACCTTGGCCATCGGGTGGAGATCACGACCGAAGACGAGATTGGCCGTACCAGTACCGCGTTCAACGCGGTCATGGAGCGTCTGTCGGGCCTGATCACGCAGGTGGCGGATGCGGCGGACGGGATCGCCGCCTCGGCGCGCCAGCTGGAGGGCCGCAGCAACGGACTGAGTCGCGAGACCGACGAGCAGCGCTCGGACGTCGAGCAGGTCGTCACCGCGATGAACCAGATGTCCGCGACCGTGCAGGAGGTGGCCAACAACACCCAGAGCACGGCGGAGAGCGCCGGCCAGGCCACCCGCGCGGCCGAGGGCGGGCGCAACGTGGTGCAGGCGACCCAGGGCTCGATCAATGCGCTGGCCAGTGAGATCCGCAAGGCCAGCACCGTGATCGACGAACTCAAGGGTGACTCCGACAACATTGGGTCCATCCTCGAGGTGATCGAGGAGATCGCCGAGAAGACCAACCTGCTGGCCCTCAACGCAGCGATCGAGGCCGCCCGTGCCGGCGAGGCGGGACGGGGCTTCGCCGTGGTCGCCGACGAGGTGCGCCACCTGGCCCAGCGCACCAATGACTCCACCGGCGAGATCCGCGAGATCATCCAGCGCCTGCAGGGCGCGGCCGGCAAGGCCGTACAGGCGATGGAAGTCAGTCAGCAGCAGGCCGAGGCATCGGTCAGTAAGGCCGGCGAGGCGGAAGAGACGCTGGAATACATCCACGACTCCGTCACCACCATCGACGACATGACGCGCCAGGTTGCCTCGGCCACGGAGGAGCAGAGCCAGGTCGCCGAGGAGATCAACCGCAATGTCCACCACATCAACGACATCGCGGTACGCAGCGCCGAAGGCGCCCGCGAGATGCAGGAGGCCGTCGAGGCCCTGGAAGGCCTGGCCGAACGCCTGCAGGCCGAGGTAGCCGGCTTCCGCCAGCAACCCGCCTGACACCCGGGGCCTGCCCCCTGCCACCTTCGTTGTGACGGGGCCTGGTTCGTCGTCTGGTGTTTACGGTGCCTTCGTCCGGCCTGTCACGCCCTCCACAAGGGGCTCATTTCGGGAGGGAAGGTAAAACCGTCGGTGTTCCCGCACCTTTCATAAGCCCAGAGCTGTAGGGTGCGTTGAGCGAAGCGAAACGCACCATTCTGACGCCGGGGCAACCCCTGATGCGATTCGCTGCGCTCATCACATCCTACGATGGGGTCCGGCGCCCGCTTGCGGGCGCGGCACGCCAGGCCGAAGGCCGCGCGTGCCCGGATGTCGGAACACCTTCCCTCCAGCCATTCGCACAAACATCAGGACCGCCGTTGTCTTGACCTTCATCCCCCCGTATGAAGCCCCTTGCGGAAGGGTCCTCGGGACGGACGATTCAAAATAAAAACGGGGGCGCTGACTGTCTGAGCGAAGCCAAAGGCGCAGCGAGTTTCAGCGCCGCCGGCCCGAGGGCCCTGGAGCAAGGTCCCCGGGCGGAATCCGGGTGCGCCTCGACGGGTACTTTCTTGGGCAAGCAAGAAAGTACCTCGCGGCGCGCTGGCGAAACAGCGCAGGCAGGCGGCCGGACGAAGGCACGTAAACCCCCGATGCCGAACCAGGCCCAGCCAAAACGTACCAGGCGAGAGCTACGAACGCTGGAGCCCGCTAGAAACGGTCAGCCAGCCCCAAGCTCACGCGCGGTCGCCGCATTCCAGCTAACGTACACGTCGTCACCACGCTCGATCACCGGACGCTTGATCAGTGCCGGATGCTCCAGCATCAGGGCAATCGCACGCTCCTGGTCGATGGCCTCGCGTGTCTCTTCGGGCAGCTGGCGCCAGGTGGTACCACGGCGGTTGACCAGGGTCTCCCAGCCAACGGCCTCCACCCAGCGGCGCAACTGCGCCTCCTCGAGCCCGTCCTTGCGAAAGTCCACAAAGCGGACGTCCACGCCGGCCGCATCCAGCGCCCGGCGTGCCTTGCGCACGGTATCGCAGTTGGCGATCCCGTAGAGGGCCCGCTCAGACATCGCGCAGCAGGGCGTTCAGGCCGACCTTGGCCTTGGTCTTCTCGTCCACGCGCTTCACGATCACCGCGCAGTACAGCGAGTACTTGCCATCCTTCGACGGCAGGTTGCCCGGCACCACCACCGCGCCGGCCGGCACGCGGCCGTACAGGATCTCGTCGTTCTCGCGGTCGTAGATGCGGGTGGACTGGCCGAGGTACACGCCCATGGAGATCACCGCGCCTTCCTCGACGATCACGCCCTCGACCACCTCGGAGCGAGCGCCGATGAAGCAGTTGTCCTCGATGATGGTCGGCGCGGCTTGCAGCGGCTCCAGCACGCCGCCGATGCCGACGCCGCCGGACAGATGCACGTTCTTGCCGATCTGGGCACAGGAGCCGACGGTGGCCCAGGTGTCCACCATGGTGCCCTCGTCGACGTAGGCACCGATGTTCACGTAGGAGGGCATCAGCACCACGTTCGGGGCGATGTAGCTGCCGCGGCGGGCGGTTGCCGGCGGTACTACGCGCACGCCGCCCTCGCGGAAGTCGCGGCTGGAAGTGTCGGCGTACTTGGACGGGACCTTGTCGTAGTAGTTGGTGAAGCCGCCCTTGATGAACTCGTTCTCGGCGATGCGGAACGACAGCAGCACGGCCTTCTTCAGCCATTCGTTGACGACCCAGTCACCACCCTTTTTCTCGGCGACGCGTGCCTGGCCGCTGTCCAGCATCTCCATGGCCTCGTTGACGGCGTCACGTACGTTGGTCTCCACGTTGCGCGGGTTGATCTCGGCTCGACTTTCGAAGGCGGTCTCGATGATGTTCTTGATGTCCGACATGAAACAGTCCTTTTAAGTGTTTAAAAAATTGTTTCTTGGTATAGAGCAGCGATGCGGTGGGCCGCTTCGATGCAGGCCGCTGGTTCGGCCACCAGCGCCATGCGCACGTGTCCGGCCCCGGGATTGTGCCCGGTCTCGGGATCGCTGCGGGAGAGGTAGCGTCCGGCCAGCACCGTGACGCCGGCTTCGGCATACAGGCGGCGGGCGAAGGCCTCGTCGTCGCCATCCGGTACGCGCGGCCAGAGGTAGAAGCCCGCGGCGGGCGGTTCCACGTCCAGGACCTCCTGCAGGATCGGCACGACGGCGGCGAATTTTTCGGCGTACAGCGCGCGATTATCGGCGACATGGGCCTCGTCCGCCCAGGCCGCGCGACTAACTGCCTGCGTGGGCGGTGGCAGGGTGCAGCCTTGATAGGTGCGGTACAGCGCGAAGCGGTCGAGCAGCGCGGCATCGCCGGCGACGAACCCCGAGCGCAGGCCCGGCAGGTTGGAGCGCTTGGACAGGCTGTGGAACACAACGCAGCGCTCGAAGCCGGTACGGCCCATGCGGGCCGCCGCGCCGAGCAGCCCGGCCGGGGGTTCGGCATCCGGGTGGTAGATCTCGGAGTAGCACTCGTCCGCCGCAATCACGAAGTCGTGCCGGTCGGCGAGGCCGATCAGCTCCTGCATCGCCGACTCGGACATGCAGGCCCCGGCCGGGTTGCCGGGGTTGCAGATGTAGACCAGCTGCACCGCATCCCAGGTCGCGGCATCGACCGCGGAGAAATCGGGTAGATAGCCGTTCTCCGGCGCCAGGTCGTAGAAGGCCGGCTCCGCCCCGGCCAGCAGGGCCGCACCTTCGTAGATCTGATAGAAGGGGTTCGGCATCAGCACCCGTGCCCCGGGCTTCTCTGCGACGACGGCCTGCGCGATCGCGAACAGGGCCTCGCGCGTGCCGCTGACCGGCAGGACCTGCCGGTTGGCATCCACCGCACCCAACTGGAAGCGCCGCTGCAGCCACGCGGCGATGGTCTCGCGCAGCGCGGGTTCGCCGCGGGTGGTGGGGTAGTGGTTGTAGCCCTGGAGGGCGTCGCGCAGTACCGGTTCGACAAACCCCGGCAGCGCATGACGCGGCTCGCCGATCGACAGGGCGATCGGCTCCCGGTCAGCGGGTTGTTGCAGATCCGCGAACAGCCGGCGCAGGCGTTCAAACGGATAGGGCTGTAGCCGGTCCAGGCGCGGGTTCATGGCGGCTCGGGCGTCGTGTTCGAGGGAAACGAAAGACCGCGCAGTATACCGGAGGCCTCGAGGGACGGGTATGTGCGTCGCGCGCTTTCGGGGAAAGATCCGGGATGAATGTAACAAACGGATTTTATGGTGAAAAAGAATCCAGGTCCTGGCGGCGGGCAGGTGCATGGACTACGCTTTCGTATTAATCCCTCTCCTAAGTAAGGGATAAGATCGGGGTGAATCTGGCGGGTTTTTTACGCAGAGCCCGAGAGCACCTGCCCACCGCAAAGGAGCACAGGTCATGTTACCGAACAAGCGCCAACAGTCGGGAAACGGGAGCAGAGTGGCAAGTCTGGGGGCCTGGATACTGATTCTGGCGCTCGCGTTGTTGCCCTTGCAGGTTGCCAAGGCTGACGCCGATCGCAAGATCGCCTGGCATGTCGGCTTCGACGATCCGGCCCAGTTCAGCGCGATGCTGGGTAGTGTTAGTAGTCTGGTCGAAGCGTATGAAGGAGAACTGCTCGACTACGACATTCGGCTGGTCTTCCGGGCGCAAGGTATCCAGTTTGTCACTGACGATAACCTGGAGGGTACACCCTTCGAGGTTGATCCCGAGGGCGAGTTTGCCGAACAGCGCGACGAACTCCGGACACGCTTGCTGCAGTTCGCCAATATGCATGACGTGAAGCTGGAGTTGTGCGAGAGCACACGAGCGGCCGTGGGGCTGCCGATCGATGACTTCTATGACCCGGTCGAACCGGTCCCTTCGGGCATTGTTCGTCTCGGGGATCTCCACCATGAGGGTTACGCCCTGATGCACGCTTATCGCAACTGAAGGAGTGATGATGAAAAGTCGTTCTCAACTGCAATCCCTTGTTCATGGTCTCGCGGCCACCGCACTGCTCGCCGGAGGTGGGGTGCTTGCGCCGGTCGCAGCCGCGGATGAAGCGGCCTGGGATGCCCTGGCGGAAGGGGGCGTGGTGGTCATGCTGCGCCACACGGAGTCCGAGGAGGCCGATCAGGAGCGGTCCATGTACCTTTCCGACGCGCGCGACTGCAGTGATGACGAGGTCCATCTGACGGAGAAGGGCAAAGAACAGGCCAGCGCACTGGGCGAGGCATTGCGTGAGCGGAAGGTTGCGGTGGACGAGGTGCTGAGCAGCGAGTTCTGCCGGGCCTGGCAGACGGCCAAGGGGGTGTTCGGCGAGTATGAACACTGGGAGGCGCTGAACCTGCTGCCCGCATTGCCGGCGGCCGACGCCGATTTTCTGATGGAAGACGTGCGGGATCGCATCGCGGATTTCGGGGGCGAGGGCAACCTGTTCCTCGTCTCTCATCGTCCCAACGTCAATACGATCACCCAGCAGAATGTGGATGCCGGAAGCATGGTGGTGATGCGCCCCGAGGGCATGGGCAGCTTTGATGTGATTGGCGTGATCGACATGGAAAGTCTCGACTGATCTCGCGCTTGCAAGGCTGCCAAACCGACGGGGCCCTGTGTGGCCCCGCTCTGGTCTCCCTCAGGTCACGTTCTGCCGGTTTGCCGGCCTGGATGTAGCGAAAGCGCGTGTCGGCGATAGGACAGGACGCCGGGTAGAGTCGCAAGGCGTCCATCTGGCCGCCGCATGCATGGTCACTAAACATGAGTAGCGGGTGTCTTTGAAGTTATTTCAAAAGGTGTTGTATTATTGAAATATGGACAAGGGCACGGCCAACAATATGTTCGAAGCGCTGGCCTCCGGCGTCCGTCTGGATATTGTGCGTCTCCTGGTTCGCCATGGTCGCGACGGTCTGGTGGCGGGCGAGATCGCGCACGCGCTGGCGCTGCCGCGGACCAACCTGTCCTTTCATCTGAAGACGCTGACCCATTCGGGCCTGCTGACGGTTGAGCAAGAGGGCCGCTACCAGCGCTATCGAGCCGATCTGAGGGCTATGCAGGGGCTGATTCACTACCTGACCGCACAGTGCTGCGTCGAGGAAGTGGGCGACTGCGAGTTGTCCCGTGCCAGTGAGATCGCCAGCAACGAATGATGGCGGATGTAGGCCCGGGCGGGATCCGGGTTGCATCCGGGCTGCATCGCCTCAAGGCATGCACGCTAGGTTCCGTGCGGGGCGGATTGACGGAGTAAGTAATGACGGATCAAGGCGCCGTCGCCGAGGAGATATCGGCGAAGGAAGGCATGGGCGTTTTCGAGCGCTACCTGAGCGTGTGGGTGGCGCTATGCATCGTGGCGGGTGTCGCGCTGGGGCAGTTACTGCCCGTGGTGCCGGAGACGCTGTCGCAGTGGGAGTACGCGCAGGTCTCGATCCCGGTGGCCATCCTGATCTGGGCGATGATCTACCCGATGATGGTGCAGATCGATTTCTCCGCCATCCTCGGCGTGCGCCGCGAGCCGAAGGGCCTGGCTATCACCACCTCGGTGAACTGGCTGATCAAGCCGTTCACCATGTTCGCGATCGCCTGGTTCTTCTTCATGGTGGTGTATGCCGCGTGGATCCCCGAGGATTTGGGGCGCGAATACCTGGCCGGGGCGATCCTGCTGGGGGCCGCGCCGTGTACCGCGATGGTGTTCGTCTGGAGCTACCTGACTCGCGGCGATGCCCCGTACACCCTGGTGCAGGTGGCGGTGAACGACATCATCATGCTGTTCGCCTTTGCCCCCATCGTGGTGCTGCTGCTGGGCGTGTCCAACATCCACGTGCCCTGGGATACGGTGGCGCTGTCGGTGCTGCTGTACATCGTGATCCCGTTCACCGCCGGCTACCTGACGCGCATCTGGCTGATCCGCAGCAGGGGGATCGAGTGGTTCGACAACGTGTTCATGAAGCGCCTGGGTCCAGTGACGCCGATTGGCCTGTTGCTGACCCTGATCCTGCTGTTCGCGTTTCAGGGCGAGCGCATCCTGGAGAATCCGGGGCATATCGCGCTGATCGCGATCCCGCTGATTATCCAGACCTTCCTGGTGTTCTACATTGCCTATTACTGGGCCAAGGCCTGGCGCGTGCGGCATTCGGTGGCGGCCCCCGGCGCGATGATCGGTGCGAGCAACTTCTTCGAGTTGGCGGTGGCGGCCGCGATCGCGATGTTCGGGCTGCAGTCGGGCGCGGCGCTGGTGACCGTGGTCGGGGTGCTGGTGGAGGTGCCGCTGATGCTGGCGCTGGTGCGCATCGCGAACCGCACGCGTCACTGGTTCCCGACCGACCGCGAGGTGAAACCGGCATGACCGCGATCATCCTGACCGAGGCCGCGCGCGAGTGGCTGGCCGGGCAGGGCGGAGAGGTGGTGCTGCGGCTGTCCAAGCGCCATGGCTGCTGCGGCGGCCAGGCGGCGGTGCCGGTGGCCGAGCCGGGCGCTCCGCGTAACGCCGATGGCCACAGCGAGCGCGAGATCGACGGGATCCGGGTTCACCTGGCCGATGGTCTGGGCCGGGGTCCCTACCGGATCGATGTCGAGGGCCTGTTTCGCTGGCGGCGCCTGGTGGTCGAAGGCGAAATGGGACAAGGATAGGGAAATGCCGGGAGACCGCGATGTTTGAACACATTCTGGTGGCGGTGGACTTCTCCCCGGCCTGGGGGCAGATGGAGACTCAGCTCGATCGCCTGCGGGCCCTGGGTTGCCGGCGTCTGACCCTGGCCCATGTCCTGGCCGAAGGGTACACCCGGGCCCCCGAGGTGGGGCATGTGCCGCACTACGAAGAGCGTCTGAACGCGATCGCGGCGACGGTGCGGGAGCAAGGCTTCGAGGTGGAGAAGGCAATCGGTGTCGGAAATGTGGCGACCGAGCTGGAACGCATCGCCGCCACTCACGGCGCTGGTGTAATCCTGGCCGGAAGCCATGGTCACAGCACACTGCGCGACCTGTTTCTCGGCAGTACGGTGCTGGAGTTGGCGCGGCGCGCGCGGCGGCCCCTGCTGCTGGTGCCTTTCGGGGATGGCGTGACGCTGGAGCCCACGCCGGTATGCCGGCCTCTGCTTGCCACCGATGGCTCGGCGGCCGCTGCGGGAGCGGAGGCCGCGTTTCTCGAAGTGCTCCCCCGGTGCCGACGCGGTATCGTCGTCTCGGTCGGGCGCTGGGACGATGCCCCGGAACGCGAGCCCGAGCGCGAGGCCCTGGAGGGCCACGTGAAGCAGCTGGCGCAACGGGCCGGCGAGCGCGGTTTCGATACCGTACTCCTGGGCCAGGGCAAGCCTTCTGCCGAGATTGGAAGGGTCGCGGAGGAGAAGGGTGCGGACCTGCTGATCATCGGCAAACGGGGCCGCAATCCGATCACCGACCTGCTGCTGGGCAGTACCGCCGAGGCCGTGTGCCGCCAGGCCCGTCGCCTGACGCTGCTGGTACCCGCCCACGACTGAACACAGCGAGGACAAGACCATGACGGATGCACAACGTCGGCTGAAGGTGCCCGAACTGGAACAGGGCTTCATGAACGAGGATCACCAGGAGGCGGCGCGTCTGCTGGAAGAGGTGGGAGAGGCCCGGGCGGCGGGTGACGAGATCCGTCTGCGCGAGACGTTTGCGGGGTTTGTCGAATGCAATCGTGAACACTTCGCTGGCGAGGATGCGTTGATGGAACGGGTCGGGTTCCCGCAGACCGACTACCACCGCCAGGAGCATGCCGCCCATCTCGCACGCTGGGAGGCCCTGCTGGCCGGGCTGGAAGACGGTTCGGTCCAGTCGGGTGAGCTGGCGGCCGCGCTCGATGACGAGATCATCCCCTGGTATCAGCGCCACCTCACCACCATGGACGCCTTGCTGGCGCAGTTCGCGCAGCGCGTGGATGCCGGCGATTAGGCCGGCGTTCGATGGGGGGCGCTCGAGCGGACTCGGTTGGAGTGCCCCCTGAGACCGTTCAGGCGACGCGGCCCTTGCGGGCCGATTCCGGGAGATTGACGCGGGTGGGCGTCAGGCCCATCTCCCCGGTGCGGCAGTCGGGGCAGACGTACAGGTGGTCGGCCTCAAGTCCGCGTGTTTCCAGTTGACGTGCCATGAAGGCCAGGTCGGCTCCGGGCGCGAACGCCTCGCCACATACCCGGCAGGCGGTCGGTTCGGCCTGCTCGTCGGCCTCTGACAAGCGCGATGCCAGCGCCTCGTCCAGCGTGGGGCGGACCGCCGGCGGGGCCTCCGTCGAGCCGGGCAGCAGGGCGGACAACCGGGCGTGGTCGTGTTGCAGGGCCGCCTCTGTCACCGCTGCAAGTTCCCGGTATGCCGCGGCCGCTGCGGTGTGCCTCACGGCCTCTTCGAGCTGTGCCTGCCAGCGCGGGAGCCAGGGCAGCATGAACGCCTCGACGAAATGCCGCGCGTCGCCGAGTATCCGCTGTCGCTCGGCTGCGTCCGTTGCTTCGGCCGCGCGGCCATGCAGCCAGCCGACAAACTGCAGCTGCAGGGCCAGATGGTCCGGGAGATCGCGGAATTCGGGATCCCGTGCCAGCCCGTGACGATGGTAGATGCGTTCCATCTCGAGGGTGCTGCGGCCGGCCAGCGCACCATCTAGGTGGATGCCGGCATTGATTGGCGCCGGGAACGGTGGCGACAGGAACAGGCGGCTGTAGACTCGCAGCAGGCCACCCTCCAGCGCGGCCGTATCGCGGATCGCCCGCTGCAAACGATCCACGTGCGCGGTGTCGGTAAAGGACAGCGTGCGGTCCAGGGCCCGCAGGTCGTCCACGAGTTCGTCCTGCAGGGCCGTATGCAGTGCCGCATCGCGCGGGGGCAGGAACGCCTGGCCCAGGCACAGCAGCAGTTCACCCAGAGCCACTAGTTCGTCGGTATCAGTGGTGAAATCGGTCATGGTGATGTCCGTTGCGAGAGGGTGGGAAAGGCCGGGGACGCGGAGCCCCCGGCCCGTGCGTTGAGTGGCGCAAGCCCGCGCCGATCGCGGGTCAGCCCGCGGCCGCCGCGGCAGCCTCGCGCTCGAGCCGTTCTTCCACCTCGTTCTGATCCGGCATGTCGGAGAGGTTGAACAGCCGTTCGCCCAAAGCGTAGAGGGCGAACACGATGGCCGCCCCCATGACCACCAGGACCCATTCCGTGAAGGAGGGTGCATAGGCGACCAGATCACGCTCCCAGGTGCCCTTGAACAGCGGTACGACCTGGCCCCCGACCACGAAATAGAGCCGTTCGATGAACATGCCGACCAGTACCAGGATCGCGGCCAGCATCTGGAGCCCCGCCGAGCGCCGCAGGCCGCGACCGAGCATCAGCAAAAAAGGCAGCAGCAGGCCGCCCCACAGCGCCAGGTGGAACCAGCCGGATGCCAGCAGGTAGTCGCTCCAGACCACGTTGACCCCCGGATCGTTGGCGTACAGCCCGGTGGTCAGGCGCGCGAGCATCAGCACCAGCGTGATGCCGAGCATGGCCAGGAACAGTCGCGGCAACGGGCCTTCCAGGTCCAGGCGCAGGGCCTTCGGCATGTTGGCGGTATTCATGCCGTAGCTGAGGTAGGTGAAGAACACCAGCGCGGCGATGCCGGAGAGTCCGGCGGTCGCGTAGAACCACACCGGGAGGGTCGGGTCGTACCAGAACGGACGCATGCTCATCATGCCGAAGATCAGCGCCAGGGTGCCGGCGGCCAGCAGCACGGCGACGAACGAGGCGATCCCGATCTGCCGGCTGAGGGAACTGCTCCAGTCTCCGCGTTCCATGCGCTGGAATTTCCAGGCCATAAAGATCAGGTCAAGCAGGTAGAACACGCCCATCCAGAACATCGCGGACTGAATCTGCATGTTCAGCGGGATGGCCCACAGCATGCGGAAGGTGTGACCCAGCTCCAGCGCCAGTACCGCCAGACCGGCGACCAGGGTGATGATCGCCAGCCAGATGGCGCGCTTGATCAGCGGGTAGTACTGCTTGAACCCGAAGACCATGGCGAGTGCCGCGACCAGGGTCAGTCCCGAGGACATCAGGGCAAAATACACATAGGTGGAGATCGGCAGCCCCCAGGCCACGTTGGCATCCATGTTGAACGCGGCATGTCCCTGGGTCATCAGGGCAAAGCCGGCGATCGCGAACGTAACGATGGCAATGGCGGCGGCCACGAGCATCAGCGGCATGAACAGCCCCGTGCTCCTGCGGTCGATCGTTTCTGCAGTCATGTCGGGTCTCCCTTACGACTTGGGCTTGAAGGCGGGGATGGAGGCGCCGGCACCGAGGTAGTAGACCTGCGGTCGATTGCCGGTGTGATCCTTGAGCCGCACGCCCTTCTTGTTCGCGATCAGCTTGTTCACGTTGCTCTCCGGGTTGTCGAGATCACCGAAGAAGCGTGCCTTGGGCGGGCAGGTCCGCACGCAGGCCGGAACGTACTCGACCAGGTCCGGATCGTCCTCGTCGAGGTCGGGCACCCCTTCCGGCGCCTTGCTGACACGGTGGTAGCAGAAGGTGCACTTGGACACGACACCCTTGGGCTGCACGCCGATCCCGCGCTTGCTGTCGTGATCCGGGCCTTTCGAGGGCGGATCCCACAGGCGGCCACTGGTCCCGGCGAAGACTTTCTTCAGGTCCGGTTCCACCAGGGGTTTTTCGTCCGCGAAGAAGCGCACGCCATAGGGGCAGGCGATCATGCAGTACTTGCAGCCGATGCACTTGTCCCAGTCGATGAATACGATGCCGCCGGCATCCGGGTCTTTGTAGGTCGCCCGGGTCGGGCAGACATGTACGCAGGACGGGTCCTCGCACTGCATGCAGGGTCGCGGCAGCCATTTCATCTGGCCCGAGGGGTATTCGCCCTCGGTGTAGAACAGGACGTCCTGCCAGTTCTCGCCGGGCAGGGTGTCGTTTTCCATCCCGCAGGCGGTGGTGCAGGCCTGGCAGCCGGTGCACTTGTCGAGGTCTATGACCATTCCCCATTTCGCCATTTCCAGTCTCCTGATGTTCGTTCGCAGGGGTACGCCGCTCAGACGCGCTCGACGTCGACCCGGCCGGTGTAATAGGCGGCGAGCCCGGAGATCGGGTCGGATACGTTCGCGGTGATCTCGTTCGGGTTTCCGGGGGCGACGGATCGCTCCTCCGCCTCTGCCCAGCGTCCCTGGGCCCAGTGGCCATGCTCGTAGGGCAGCACGATGGTGTCCGGACGGTGCTGCGGCATGTAGCGCACGAATCCTTCGATGCTGCCGAGGTCGGAGGTAATGCGTACCCGGTCACCGGCGCGGATGCCGCGTTCGCGGGCCGTCTTCGGATGCATCTCAATATAGGTGCGGTCATTGCCACCGACACTCGGCTGCTGCAGGGCGATGGCGTGCGGGATGTTCGCGCTGCGCCCCTCGGCGGTCATCGGCGTCTTGGGAGTGACGAAGAACAGGTCGCGGTCGCCGCCGGTGTGGCGTGGCTCCAGCCACTGTGGGAATCCGACGCGATCGCGCTGGACATCCAGCTTCTCGACGATGTAGTCCGCCTTGTCTTCCAGGTGCGCGGACTTGAACTCGAACTTGCCCGAGGCGGTGGGCATCAGTTTTTCCTTCACGTCCTCCTCGGACATCTCGACGGTGTAGCCGTCGCCATCCCACTCGTAGAAGACACCGCGGTGCTGCTTCCAGTGATACGGCTTGCGGTACCAGACACCCTTCTCCTTCCAGGCCTCCCAGCCGTCGACCCCGTTGTCACCCGGGTCGTCCTCGAAGCCGCGGGCCAGGTGCTGCAGCAGGTTCTCGACGCTGTCGACCTCCCGGTAGTAGTCGCCGGTCGGTCCGCTGATGCGCTTGCCGATCTCGATCAGCATGTTGCCGAACTCGGTGGTGTCGTAGATCGGCTCGATCGCCGGCACCCGCAGGGCGGTCATCGGCCAGCCCTCGAACGGATAGGTCGGCGAGTCCTGCAGCCGTTCGAGGTAGGTTGATTCCGGCAGTACGAGGTCCGCGAACTTCGCGGTCTCGCCGGGATACGGCGAGGTGTCCACCACGAAGATCTCCTGCATCATCTTTTCCCATTCCGGGGCGTCGGGCGCCGTCCAGATCGGGTTCGTGGTGTAGAAGATGGCCATTTCCAGCTTGTAGGGGTCGCCAGCGTTATGGTTCTTCGCCACCTCCTGCATCATGTGGGAGGCAAACGGCCAGCGTTCGGTGCCCGCCATGTCGATGCGCGGATGTTTCCCGTCCATCTCGCGGGCAATGTCATCCATGTAGTCGTCCGCATCGGCGGGACCGGACCCGTAGGAGGGACCCATCTGGTAGAACAGGCCGCCTTCGGCGAACAGGCATCCGGACAGCGCGTTGAGGGCATGGATGGCCATGCCGTTGTAGACGCCGTTGGTATGGGCGGTCGGGCCGCGTTCGAACACCGCCATCGCCGGACGGGTCGTACCGAACTCCCGGGCGGTCGCGACGATGTCCGAGGCGGGTATGGTGGTGATGCCCTCCGCCCATTCCGGGGTGCGGTCCTTGAGCTCGGTGTTCCACCAGTCCGCCAGTCCGCGGGTCCATTTCTCGTCGAACAGGGCCGGGCTGATCCGCTGGCCGGAACGGAAGCGATTGCGCCCGTCGCGGAAATCGCCCACGAAGTCCTTTTCCCAGAGTCCCTCGGTAAGCATCACGTGGGCGATCGCCAGCGCCAGGGCGCCATCCGTGCCGGGCTTGACCATCAGGGCCCGGTCCGAGGCGGCCATCGTCGGGTTCATGCGCACATCGACCGTCGTCACCCGTGTCTTGGGGCTCTTGGAGCGCATGTGACCCCAGTCCTGCATGATCTTGTTGTAGGGGCGGAAGGCCTCCAGGAAGCCGGCGCCGAAGATCAGCATGTAGTTGGTGTTGCGGTAGTCGTAGGCGTTATAGGAGTTGTTGCCGTCGGTGGCGGCCTTGGCCCGCTTGGAGCCCTCGGCGCACATGGAGGCGTGGCCGATGGCGGCATTGGGCGTGCCGATCAGCTTGCCCCAGTCGCCGTAGAGACCGGCATCCGACGGGCCCCAGCCGCGCCCGTACAGATGGCAGATCTTGTGGGATTCGCCGCGTTCGCGCAGGTCGTTGATGCGGGAAGCGATCTCGTCGTAGGCCTCTTCCCAGGAGATGGGCTCCCAGCCCGGGTCCTCGTTGCGACCCTTGTTCGGATTGGTCCGCCGCATCGGACCCTTGAACCGATCCGGGTCGTACAGGAAATACGTGCCCAGATGCCCCTTCGGACACAGCTTCCCGTTGGCGATCGGGTTGCCGGGGTCCCCGTAGATGCCGGTCACCCGGGCCGAACCGGTCGCGGGATCTTCGTAGGTATAGACATTGATCCCGCAACGGGCCGGACACTGATGGCAGATGTTCTTGGTGACACGCGTGTCGGTCCAGCTCCCTCCTGTGGCGGCACTTGCGGCTGGCGGGGCGCCGGTAGCGGCCGAAAAACCCGCCAGCTTGGTCATTCCGGCGGTGCCCAGCGCGGCTGCGCTGGTGGCTCCGGACGCCTTGAGGAAGCGCCTCCGGGTGAACATGGTTTCGAGGATGCTCTTCATGGATTTCCTCCACTCCCTTTGGTCTTCGATTGCGCGCCGGCCTGCTGGCGGCTCGCCTGTGTAACCCGCGCGGCCGTGCCGTCCGCGCGGGGTTGCGGGGGCTGGCCGAAGAGCAGCTCGTAGCCACCCCCCGCCAGGAGTCCGTATTTCTTGTCGCAGACAGGGCACAGGGAACCGGGGCCACCGCCTGCGAATGGCCGCAGACACTCCCTGCAGCGGCTGAAGGCGTGCCGGGTGATCCGACCCGCCTCGCCGCCGGAGGGCGCGACCGACAGAGCGCGTTCCGGGCAGACGCCCTGACACAACCCGCAGTCGATGCATGCGGCAGGGTCGAAATCGAGGCCGCTGCTTCCGTCGCGGTCCACGGCCGACAGCGCCCCGGTCGGACACAGGGAGGCGCACACGCGATGGTTGCAGCACGTCTCGTGATCCACTTCGACGCGCGGGCTCAAGGCCTCGGGCAAGCGTTCGGAGAATGCGAGGCTTGCGCGCACCATGCGCCGGCGCGGCGGCGCGGGTATCCGCCCGGCCAGGGGTTCAGGTGCCGATGCGCCCTCGGCACTCTCCGCGAGGCTCCACTGTTCGTGGGCGGATGCGACCTGCCCGGCCAGATGCCGGAACAGACCCCGTCGGCTGACCGATGCCTCGGTCATGCGCGGGGGGATGGTCGCGGAGGCAGACTCGCGGTGGTCCATGGGCGATGAGTGGATACAGGGGAGTCGGTCTGGCGCGGCCCCGGAGGCCCGCAGGGCATCGGCCGCCGACTCCACCGCCGAGGTGGCCGGATGAGCGCCGCCCCCCGCGGGACATTCCTGGCACCAACCCCGATCCAGCAGCCAGACGGGGCCGCGCTGCAGGGTGCAGAGCTGGGCCAGCGTGCCCGCATCCAGACCGCCCAGGCAGGGGACGCGCAGCGTGCCCTCCGGGGATGCGGGCTGCGGTACCCGCCAGCAATCAATCTGCAACGGACGCGACGTATCCGTGTCGGCGGGTTCGAGCGCCTCGGTCTGCGGGAAACCGGCGACCCGCAGGGCACCGGTCGGGCAGGCCGCGGCGCATTGTCCGCAACGCAGACAGTCGTCCGATAGCTCCAGGCGGCCCCGGGAGGCGCTCAGCGCGTCCACCGGGCAGGCGTCCGCGCACTGGTGGCACTTCGACAGCGGCGATCGTGCGGGCAGACAGTCCCGGGCGAGAAACGCCACATCCGGAACGTCCTGGTGCAGGCGCTGGTAGTTACGTTGATCGGCGTCGACACGGTTCATCGAGAGGCGGTTTCCGTTGTGGCCAGCCCGGAACGTTGCCGGGCGGTTGGCGATTGCGCATTGAAAAGATCAAACGCGCCCTTGCCAGAAGCCTTAGAGCAACGGATGTGCCATATCGAGGAACGCGCGCCGCGACGCCGTTGTGGCCACTGCATGATGGCGGGAGTGTTACCGGCGGGTAACGCTCGCGAGGGCGATGCAGGGGTATCGTGTTACGGATCGGTAACATGTGCGCCGATCACAGCGCGGCTTCTGCGCCTTGGAATCCACGGTCTACAGGGATCAGGGAGGCTGGTGTGCAATTTGCAGGCGGTCTGGCATGAACCGACCGCGAATGGATCCCTGAATGGTTCCTGCTACGACCACGTGCTTCTGCCAGGGATGGTCGGCCGATTTCCGTCGGTCTCCTGACGGTGGTTTTGCCAGGCAGTTCCTGTTGCGGGACGCCTGGCCTTCTTGTTTGCAGATGGCGGTGGCACGCGGCCATCGCCCACACATGACCTGGAGGTGCCGGCCATGCCCCCCGAAACATTGATCCGTCCGGGTGACCGGGTCCGCCTGAGCTATCGCATCAGGACCGATGCAGGGCTTCCGCTCAAGACAGCGGGCCTTGATGACCGACCCCACGAGTGCGAACTGGTACTGGGCAGTGATTCGTCACCGCTCCCGGGCCTGGATGCGGCGATCATCGGTACCAGGCCGAATCAGGACCTGGAAGTCGTGATTCCGGCCGCCCAGGCCTTCGGAGAGCGACGCCCGGAGCTCGTCTTCGAAGCCGTACGCGAAAACCTGCCCGATGACGTTGAATTGGCCGTCGGAATGCCGCTGTACACCACGAGCGAACGCAGCGAGGGTCGCGCCTGGCAGTTGCGCGTGCAGGCCCTGACCGAAAAGGGCGCGTTGCTGGACGGCAACCATCCGCTGGCGGGCTGCGAACTGCCGGTACGGGTCTATGTGAGCGAACTGTCCTGAGGGTCGTGTATCGTCTCTGCTGGATCGCTGGGCCCGGGCATGCGCCCTCCAGCAGGGCGCGGAATGGCGAGTTGACAGCGGTGGTGGCCGGAACGCTCGGGACAGCGGGCACCGCCTTGCGGACGCCGGCGGCGCTGTTTGTATACTCGTCGTTATCCGGCCATCCGCGCCGGTCTCGGCCGGGGAGCCGCCCATGAACCGCCGACAGTTTCTTCGCAACGCCGCCATGGTCTCGATGGCGCCGGGTATGCTGCGGGCGCGGGAAGCGCGGGACTCGGTGCGCATCGGCCTGACGCCGGTGTTTCTCGACGATCAGACCTTCCTGAATCGCTGGCAGGCCTACCTGGAAGAGACGCTGGAACGTCCGGTGGTCTTCGTCCAGCGCGGGACCTACCGCGAGATTACCGAACTGGTCCTCAATGGGCGGGTGGATTTCGCGTGGCTGTGTGGCTATCCATTCGTGCGTTATCGCGACCAGCTGGAGATCCTGCTGGCTCCGGTGTACGGGGGGCGGCCGCTGTACCGGTCATACCTGATCGCCTCCGCGCAGGACGACTGGACCAACGACCTGGAAGATCTCCGGGGACGGGTGTTTGCGTACTCGGATCCCCTGTCCAACTCTGGGTGGCTGGTGACGCAGGCGCAGCTGCTGGAAGCCGGGCACGATCCCGATGTCTTCTTTCGGCGCACCTTCTTTGCCGGTGCCCACCGGAATGTTGTCGAGGCCGTCGCCGTGGGGCTGGCCCAGGGTGGGGCGGTGGATGGCTACGTCTATGATGCCCTGGCCCGACTGCATCCTGATCTGACCGCGGGCACGCGGGTGGTCTGGCGCTCGGAGACCTTCGGCTTCCCGCCCATGGTGGCCTATCCGGAGGTCGATCGCGAACTGCGTGCCGAGTTCAAGGCCACCCTGAAGGGCATGACGGAATCGGAGACGGGGCAGGAGCTCCTCGACCAGTTCTATCTGGATGGCTTTCGCGAGCCCGAGGACGGCCTGTACGCCGGCATCGAACGGCTCAAGCGGCGCGTGGAGGGTGCCTGAGGTGCGCCTGCGCGACCTCAGCTATCGGGTCAAGACGCCACTGAGCGTGACGCTGGTCATCCTGCTGACCGCGATAGTCCTCTCGACCACGCTGCTGGCGCGTGCCTATCAGGACAACCGCGAGGAGATGATCGACAACGCCCTCAGTCTGGGCACCGTGCTTGCGCGCACCCTGGTGCCGTCGCTGACACGGGATGATGTCTGGCAGGCCTACGATACCATCATGACCCCGCTGGAGCGGGAGGCGCGAGGCGCCGGAGAACGGGCCCCCGTGACGATGCATAACGGCGAAGCCCGCGCGGTCGACTACTCCGAGCGGGAGATCCTGGTGCTGGATACCGATCAGTCGATCTACGTGGCCTCGCGCCCTCGGGACTACCCCATGCTGGTACAGCTCGAGCAGCTGGGCGGCGAATATGCGGAATTGGCCGAGCGCATCGCCGACCACAATGGCGGGCAGCCTTTCGTGGCCCGTGAAATCTGGCCGGACCGTTATGCGATGGTGGTGCCGATCCTGGCCGAGGACGGGGCACGCTTGGGCACGCTGGTACTGAACTATTCGAACGATCTGCTGATCCCGCGGTTTCTCAATACGGTGGAACAGGTGATCCTGGCGACCCTGCTGGTGCTGCTGGCACTCCTGCCACTGGGCTGGTACTGGGGCAAACGTCTGACCGATCCGCTCGCTCACCTGTCTGCCTGCATGCAGCGCGTGGGCAGCGAGGTGCCGAGCGATATTCAGTGTGATCTGTACGATGGCCGTGACGAGATCGGCCAGGTCTCGATGCGGTTTCGCCGCATGCTGGACGAGTTGCGCGAGAAGCAGGAACTGGAACGCAGCATGGTGGCATCCGAGCGGCTGGCGGCCGTGGGGCGGCTGACCGCCGGGATCGCGCACGAGATCAATAACCCATTGGGCGGGATGCTCAACGCCATCAGCACCTACAAGCGCCACGGGGGTGAACGCGATCCCGTGGCGGTCCGCACGATCTCGTTGCTGGAACGAGGGCTGGTGCAGATCAAGGGTACGGTCGGGGCGCTCCTGGTCGAGGCGCGCCTGGAGAGTCACGCACTGACGCCCGACGATCTGGAGGATATCCGCACCCTGATCCAGCCCGACATCCAGCGCAAGGGGCTGTCCCTGGTGTGGGACAACGCGATCGCCAAGCCGGTCCCGCTGCCTTCGTCGCAGGTCCGCCAGGTCCTGCTCAACCTGCTGCTCAATGCGGTGCAGGCCAGCGAACGGGGTGGGGAAGTGGAGTGCTGGTTGCGGGCGGACGAATCCGCCTTGCGTGCGGCCATCACGAACGGTGGCAAGCACATCGATCGTGAACGCATGGCCCAGCTGTTCGAGCCTTTCGCCCACAGCAATGGTGACGGCCATGGCCTTGGACTCTGGGTCACCTACCAGTTGATCCTGCAGCTGGATGGTCAGATCGAGGTGACCAGCAACGAATCCGCGACCCGCTTCGAAGTCAGCCTGCCCTTCACCGCAGAGGACTCCTGATGAGCAAACCGCCGCAGCTGTGCCTGATCGAGGACGACGCCATCATGGGGGAATCCCTGTGCGATCGCTTCGAGCTGGAAGGCTATGCCGTGGATTGGGCCCGCAGCATCTCCGAGGCGCGGGAGCGGCTGGCCTCCGGCGACTACGCCGTGGTGATCAGCGACATCCGCATCGGTGACGGGTATGGCGACGAGCTGTTTCTGGAGCGGCAGGAAGCCTGCGGGGTGGAGAGTCCGTGGCTGTTCATTACCGCCTACGGGGCCGTCGACCGGGCGGTCGAACTGCTGAAACGCGGGGCTGCCGACTACATCACCAAGCCGTTTGACCTGGACGCGCTGGTCGACAAGGTTGCCGATCTGTCCATCGATCACGGGGACCCGGCGGCGTCCGAGCGCATGCTGGGGACTTCCGCGGCCATGCGGCGGATCTCCGCACTACTGGGGCGTCTGGCACAACAGGCCAGTACCGTCCTGATCACCGGCGAGTCCGGGACCGGCAAGGAGGCGGTGGCGCGCGAGCTGCATCGGCTCGACCCGGTGCGGGCCGACGCGCCATTCGTGCCGGTGAATTGCGGGGGGCTGACCGAGACCCTGCTGGAGGCCGAGTTGTTCGGCCACGAGAAGGGGGCGTTCACCGGGGCGGTGCGTGCGCGTCCCGGCGTATTCGAGCAGGCGCATGGCGGAACGTTGTTTCTCGACGAGGTCGGGGACATGCCGCCGGTGATGCAGGTCAAGCTCCTGCGCGCGATCCAGGAGCGCCAGATTGTGCGGGTTGGCGGCGAGAAGCCGATTCCAGTGGATCTGCGGCTGGTCTGCGCGACCCACCGTGATCTGCTGGAGATGGTGAAGGAAGGGAGCTTCCGCGAGGACTTGTATTACCGTATCCACGTGATTCATCTGCGGCTCCCGCCGTTGCGTGAGCGCCCCGAGGATATCCCGTGGCTGGCACGGCGCTTCCTTGAAGACTACGCGCGGGAACATGGCGAGTCCCCCAAGACGGTCACCACGGCGGTAGAGACTGCGCTGCTCCGCCACCGCTGGCCCGGCAATATCCGGGAGTTGAAGCACGCGATCGAACGCGCCTGCATCATGAGCACGGGTGCGGTCCTGCAGGCCGATGCCCTGTTTGACGAACCGGGCGAGGAAGCCGCCCCCGGATCGGATGCGGAGGGTGCGCGGCTCAGCCAGTACCTGGAGGCCTGCGAGGAGAGCTACATTGTGCGTGCCCTGGAACTGCACGACGGCCATATTGCGAACACGGCGGCCAGTCTGGGCATCAGCCGCAAGAACCTCTGGGAGCGCATGAAACGGCTCGGCCTGTCAGCGGATATTTGGCGGGGCGCCTGACGGGTCCGGTATCGCGTGGACTGTCTCCCGGACTATCTCCCGGGCCGGGTGTACCAGAACCAGGCCAGTCGGCGGGAGCGCAGGCTCCAGGGCAGCAGCAGGGCCTGCAGGACCACCAGGATGTGGTGCGCGGGGTTGAACCAGTCCGCCTTGCGTCCCGAGGTCATCACGGGGGTCTCCAGCATCTGGAACCGCTGCCCGTGCTGGTGGCCCCAGCGCGCCATCGCGCGCGACAGGAACACTTCCTCGCCTGCATAGACCCGTTCACTGAAGCCGCCGATCGCCTCGAAGGCCTCGCGGGTGCAGAAGACGTAACAGCCGGCGGCAAGTCCCAGCCGTGCCGACAGGGCGTTCCAGGCCGCCGCGCCCCAGCGGTAGATGCGATGGGTCAGGTGATCGAACGCGACCCGGGCTCCGCCGCCGCAGACCTCGCCGCTGTCCAGTGCCTGGAGTGTCGTGCGGATCAGATCGGCGTCGGGCCAGGTGTCGGCATCGACGAACAGCAGGTAGTTGCCGCAGGCCGCCCGGGCACCCGCGTTGCGGGCGCGGCTGATCTGCCGCGTCGGCTCGAAGACGACCCGGCAACCGGCCTGCTGGGCAATCTGCGGGGTGGAATCCGTGGAGGCATTGTCGACGACGATGATCTCGGTCTGACGGTCCGCATTGGCGAGGGCCTGCTGCAGGGCTGCCAGGGTTTGCGGCAGCCACGGCGCCTCGTTCCAGGCCGGGACGATCACCGACAGGGCCGGGAGCCCGCGCACAGGAGAGTTCAGTAGGTCGCCATGTGGGGGTCGACGTCCCGCGCCCAGGCGTCGATGCCGCCGGCCAGGTTGATCACCTTGCTGAACCCGGCGCGGTTCAGGAACCAGCACACCTGCTGGCTGCGCACCCCGTGGTGACAGATCACCACGATCTCGTCGTCCGGGTTCAGCTCCTGGTATGCCGCCGGAATCTCGCCCATCGGGATCAGCTTCGAGCCGTCGATGCGGCAGCGCTGGTACTCCCAGGGCTCGCGTACATCCAGCAGGACCGGCGGCTGATCCGCCTCGGCGAGGTGGTCCTGCAATTCCCGGGGGGACATCTGGCGCATGGCGAATTCCGTGTCGGGTGATGCCGACACGCTAAGTTCACAGGAGGTTGGCCGCAAGTGGCCAGCTGCCGCGCAGGGATGGTGTGCACGAGGACGCCCGGGTGGGCGGTGGCGGTTGTCTCAACCGCGGCGCAGGCGGTCCTCGTCGCGGCTTCGACGCTCCAGCCAGCGGCTGCCTTCTTCGGGGCCGAGCAGCGTGGCGGCCAGGGCGATCAGGGCGAACACGATCGCGGGGGCGACGGTCCCCGCCAGGCCCAGGATATAGGCGGCATATCCAGCGGGTACGGCGACGGCCACCGCCAGTACGACCACGCCCGGATAGGCCATGCGATACAGCCAGCGCGGATCGACCGACAGGGCCAGCACGGTGACCGAGCCCAGCAGGCCGAGAAGGATCCAGCCCGCCGCCGCGGCTTCAAACTCCGCGGCCAGCAGGGCGATCGCCAGCACCAGGCCCAGGGCGATGTGCCGCAGGCGGGTGGAGGCTTTAGGTGTGATCAGCGCATCCATCCAGCAGGGACGGAGGCCGGGGGAGGCGTCGGGAGCGGGGCTGGTGATCTGATACATGAGAGGCGGTTTCCGGGTCGATCGAACCAACGTGTCTGTCCGGCGCTTCGAATCCTTTGAGAGCGGACAAATGATAAAGGGGCCGCCCGACATGGGTGCCCTTTCTCGGGAATATGGCGCGCCCGGAAGGATAGCGGCGGCGCTGCGCGCCTGGCCCTTCCGGGTGTCGGCCCGTGGCCGACACGTTCCTCGCTGCGCTCGGGATCGAACCAACGAATTTATCGGAGGTTCGAATCCTTTGAGATCGGACAAATGAAAAAGGGCAGCCCGAAATGGCTGCCCTCTCTCGGGAATATGGCGCGCCCGGAAGGATTCGAACCTCCGACCACCTGGTTCGTAGCCAGAATAAGGGTAAATGGTGAGCGTAGGCTAAGGGGGTTTTAGAGCGGCGTCAAATGGCACAAGAAATCCATAAGTGTCGGATACTACGGGGGATCGCCGTCCCCGAAGAATAACGCCACAGACCGACAGGGGCCGACGAGGCGTGTTACGCCGACCGCGAATCAGGCGATCGCCGTCACGGGGACTGGCACAGGCCTTTGTCTCCCGGATGACCTCCTGGCGTAGGGCTCTCCTTCGCGGTGTCCCCGGGCTCGGTAGGTTCGAACCGCGGGATTCCTGCGGGCGTGATGGATCTTTAGGTGGTGTGCGAGCGCGAGTGTGGTTTCGGGGGCCAGGGCCAAAAGCGTTCTGGGTCGTGCGCGATAGGAAATGCGTGGTCAAGGCCAATGGCGTTAAGGCGCCTTATCCATTTCGGGTGATCTCGAAGCTCGCGCGCCCGCTTCGGAGAACCTTATGACGCTTCCTCTCGGAAAGTTCGCACTGGCCAATTTGTTTAGCCGACGTCGATTCGTTCCGCATGAGTGCGAAGAGGCGCCCCGGTCCGGGTAACGGGGTCGAACGAAAACACATGTTCATTCGGTGATCGGCGACAGCGGCCTACTTGGCGATGGAAGAACTCGCGGCGTCCCGAGTCTAGTTGAACCGTACCCCCGCAAACTGGGCAGTCACCTCGGTACCGTGACATCCGAAGCGTGTTCGGCGCGCCCGGCTTCGCAGCAATAATCTCCAGTACGTGATCGTCCGGCTCATCAATCTTCAGGGACTGCATCCACCAAGGAGCTCTTGTAATGCGGTTGTGAGCTAGGTTCCAGAAGGGCCTTCCCAGCCATATGACGGTAATGGCGGTTATGGCGATGGTTGCTATGTGCTGACCGGTGAATGGCCCAGTCCAAAGGGCTACTAGGGCTACTGTCGCCGCGATGACTGCGTAGGCTGCGACAAGGGTCAGTGGACCGGCAAGGAGGAGGCTTCTCCAACCGCTCAATCCCAGTCCGTCTGTCAGTGGTCCAAGTAGCCTAAGTGCGGGTGCCCGCTCTTCGAGCCTGTAACGCATGCCGCCAGTCGGAGCTCGATACTGCGCACCGCCCTGCGGAAGGTCTGTGAACTTAAGTCCATATCGGGCTCGTTTGTGTCGCCCACCTGCGCTGCTGACTTTCTCCAGCGCCAGAGATCGCTTTGCTCCCAGACGTTGGAACGCATCGTGGATCGCATCCTGGTGGCGGCCCTCCAGTTTTTTCCAGGCAATGCGAATCGCCCGAGAAATTTCTTCCTTGTCGCTTGGTGTGGAGACTCGTGCACTAGCGCTGTGCCCCCAAAAACCGGTTGCTGGATCGATTGCCTGGGCGATCTCTTGGGCTTCGAACGTCGTGCAGGCGGCTTCGCCTGATCCGGCCTTCCTCGCGAGCGAACAAATCGCTCGTAGCAGAACCAGTGGGCGACTATCGCGCTCACCCCACCGGGCGATCTCTTCTCCTAGAAGCCCGGCTGCAACCCCAAGGTCGAAACCCTCCGAAAACGGGTTTTGACCGTGTTTCCCCTCGCATTGAACCGCCATGTTTCCCCCAACCGAAGCAGCTACGACGTGCCCCCCCATGTGGCCGTGAGCGTAGCGCATACGGGATATCGAGGCGTATTGATGAGGGAAGAGCGATGGAACGATATCAGGGTGACTTGCCGTGGGGTCTAGACGTGACGACGGGAGAGCGCCGCTACATCTCAGAAGTGGCGCGCGGTCGAGCGTGTCGTTGCCGATGCGAAGGCTGTGGAAGCCCTCTGGTCGCTAAGAAGGGCGGGACGAACGCCCATCATTTCGCGCATGACGTGGGATATGAGCCTTGCGGCTTCACTGGTGAGTCCGCACTACACCGCCTCGCGAAGGACGTCATCGCTGAGGTTGGCCGTCTCTGGCTTCCAGAATATCGCGTGGAGGTAAGAGACCACGATTCGATGGGAAGCGAACACGTCGAAAGTGAATTGGTCGTCGAGTCCGGTCAGTATTCCCTTTCCGGGGCCATTCTTCCCGAGCGTCGAGAGGGTAGCGTTATCCCGGATCTGCACACTTCTCTGGCAGACTACCCCCTGCTCGTGGAATTCGCCTGTACCCATTTCTGCTCCGACGAGAAGATCGAGGCCTTGCGCAGGACTGGATTGGATACCGTTGAGATCGACCTGTCAGGTCTGCCTTATGACCTTGACCGAGCCGAGCTTCGTAGAATCCTGCTGGAGGGCGGTGCGGGTCAGCGATCCCGGTGGATCCTCCACCATGGTGAGGCCCATGCGCGTGGGCGGGCTCGTGCCAGATTATGTACCCGCATTCGAGAAGCGAACGCGCAGCAGCGTTTAGTCCGTCAGCGAGATTCCTTCCTTCCAGCGCTGCCGCGAAACCTCGTCGCCCATTCTCCGGCGGATGGGGTTCCGCCCCAAGGCCGAAATGCACCGTCGGTTGCTCGTTCTTGGAGCAGCCAAACGCTGGGGTCAAGTTGGTTCTTCTGCAGCGGCTGCCGGATCCCATTCACCACGGCTGAGCACCCGGCTCCTGGCGTTGAATGGATTTCGTGTCCGCACTGCGGTGAATCCGTCTCCACTCAGTATCCTGAATCACTGCAACCACATTGGGGGAGGGATCGACACGACCGTTCAGGTTGATCCGTTAACGAGCCGAGGCGAGTCCAATCGCGTCGCCGATGGGCAAGTATTCCGCCGCGTCAAGCTGGGTCCTACCCCGTGGTTGCGGTGGTGTTAGTGATGTCTTGTTCTTCGTCTTCCAGTTTGGCTGCGACCTCCTCCAGTCGAGCTATCAATGAGCGAACGACCGCTAGCTCTTGTTGCGAGGAGAGCATCTCAAGGCCTTCTGTGCCGTGGCGGTTTGGTACGAACCGCAGGGATCCACAAAGGCCTTTAGCTTGCAGCCGAACTTTTGCCAAATGTTGGGTGTAGAGCGTCCCTTCCCCCGGAAGAGTTGCTGCGATCTTGACGTGTACTTCGGGGTCATCCAGCTCTACCTCGTTCGTGATGTCCTGGAGTTCCAGCTGGGTGATGTGGCCCGTTTTTTGGTCAGTTTGGGGTTCGAGTCCGTTGATTGTGAGGCGCTCTAGAGCGCGCATTGCACCGCGTTTCTCTGGCGACCGAGCGTTTTGGAGTTTTTTGTGTTGTTTCTGAATGGTCTTGTACGCAGCCTCAAGGTACTTCGGGACTTGGTTCTTATCTCTGAACTCTAGTCGAATCCGAGTGCGTTCGTCTGGGGTATCGATAATGGTCTGTTTCGGGGATTCTTCCGGGGCAAACCCCTTGGGAAGAATAAGGTTTAGCAGGTCGCCTATATGCAGACCGCGCGTTTTTGTGTTTGAAAGATCAATTTCGATCGTTCTGTCGTTCGATTTTGCGTCCATGCTGTTTTGAGTCACTCCGAGTTGGATAGGTAAGTATTCAGGATTATGGTTGCCATCTTTCTTTGCGATGGGCCAAGGTTGGGCAGGGTCGGATCGTCCGGTAGAAGGGATTTCATCGCTTCTTTGGTCTTGCTGGCGTTATTTCGATACTGGAAAAGCTTGAGTGCGATCGAGTGGAGATCGCCTTGGGGCAAGTTAGCCAATGCTTCCATGAGGGTTAGCACTGGAGCGGTTCGACTTGTCCGGGATAATGGGGTGTCCGGCATCAACGTCTCATGCAGTCCAAGTAGGTTTGAGGTTTCTATAAGTGCGGATATGTCGCGGCGCACCGTACCGATACGCCTGCCTTGCGCACGAGCGAGCTGTTCCGGGTCTTGGCGTTCGCGGAACGCGATCGCTGTGAGAGCGAGAGCGGTCAGAGCAGAAGGGGCTGAGGGGTCGATGGAGACCGAGTTCGCTTGTGCAGCGTGGCCGCCGGGCAAAGCACTAATGTGAGCAGGCTCTGGAAAGGAGTCGATGACGTAGAGCGTTTTCAACGGTGGTAGCTTCAGCCTTTCAATGATCGCGCTTTGCGGTGTTCGGTGTTTCTTCTTCATGCGGGAGATGCTGTTGCGCAAACTTTCTGGGCTGGTACCAAGGATCTTCGCGATGGTGGACGAAGGTAGGCGCGCCCATCCGTCTCGGACAGCCGTCATGAGTGGAATATGGTGGGCGTAATGAGTAAGGGTCGTGAGTGGGTGTCCGTGCCCTAGCTGTCGAGAGACATAGCGCTGTTGGGCCCGCAAGGAGCAACGGGATGCATGAGGGATCCGAGGTTCCGCATACGGTAGGTTAGGCGCTAGCCCTTCGAAATAACGCGGCATGAGGGCTAGGATCTGAGCAGTCGCATAACTATGGCGGTAGCTGTGTGGGCGGAAGGGAATTCCCCCTGTTGTATTCATCATGTAACGGCCGGCGGATAAGAACCGCATTTGCGTTGATGCCATCCAGTCTAGTGGCCCCATGGACGGTGGGCCGGGGAGCAGATTGTGTTGTGCTGGAGTCTTGGGGCGAGGGGTATTGTGGATGCGTTTCGACAGCTCCGTAATCCCCTGCTTTTGATCTTGATTGGGGGCGAAGGCGACAGTGCGTATGGATGCATTAGATTTGAGTGGGCGGTTCACACGTTCTCGGATCCTTACGAGGACGCGGTGATGCCCACTGAAGTAGTCAGCTAGGGTGAGGTGTGTGAGTTCAGACGTACGCAGAGCGAATATCGCCTGGATGGCCAGCGCGAACGGCGCGACGACTGATGCGGGTGGTGTTCGGCCCGAGAGATAAGGGGTAGATCCGGCTTCTATCTGTCCTAATAGATAGGTGTGCTCGGCGGCGCTGATAGGGTCTCCAGCGCGAGCGGGCCTGTCACACCCCAGGTCGAGGTCATCCAGTCGTTCGTTGATGTTGGCAGGCAGAGAGTCAGGGCGGTCTCGGTTGCGTCGAGCGATCCAGCGCAGCGCCTTAAGGGGAGATATCTCGTCGGCGATTAGGCTAACCCAATCGTCAATGACGAACTCAGAATACGCTGTGTGATCGAGGTGTTCTCCCGTGTCGTTCTGAATGATCCGGATGGAATTCTGGATGGGTGGTTCGAGGTGACGTATATATCGATCAACCGACGAAGGTTTGATCGAACCCTTTTTTCCCCGATTGTGGATCTCGTCTTGGACGGCGTGGGCGACCAAGAACGGGATAGAGCCATCTGGGGCGACATGAATAAGACGGTGTGCGTCGTCCAATGCCTGGGTTATTCGATGGGTAGCTCCGCGCTGGGCGTCCCATCTTCTGATGGATCGTCGTAGTGAGTAATAGGCCTCCTTTGCACCTCGAGGGTTTGCAGAGGCTGTGGGATTCTCGGAGTTGGCGGCTGCCACGGAAGGAGATAATTCTTCGACCGGCCGGACACGTTTCCCCGTCATCATGGCCAGGAATCGACTAGGCCGCGGGCCGCTGGCGCGCAGATGTGCACGTTCCCACGCCGCGCGCTGTCCAGGAGCCGTGAGACGTCTTGCAGCGCTGGCTAGATGGCAAACATCCTCGAGTGTTGCTGTGGAACCAAGCAGTTTGGCCGCCGGGGGATAGTCTCGAAGTAAATTAGGGCAAAGCTCGGATCGTGAGAACTGGGCCGCACCGACGATCGTGCGCTGCAGAACCATCGCTTGATCTGACGTAATCAGCTGGATGCCTCCAATGGTTTCGGCGTCCGGCATCACGAGGCCACCGCAACCTTCTACGCCGTCTACGTCGACGAGTCGTCCATCCGTGACGACTCGTCGCAAGGTGGCTGGATGGGTGGTGACCCCCCATAGGGGCAGGAGGAGCAGGCCGGCTCCGACCACCCAACGTGCGTGCTGCTCATTCGCCACGGCTGTGGCCGAATGTTCGGCCAATAGCTCGACCAGGACCGTCTCGAGCTGCAGGGCCAATCGATACGCGTGGATGTGGCACGGTTGGATGACTGAGCGAGGTGCAGATTCCTCTTTCTTGGTTTGCCGGTGTTTACGTCTTTGGTGGACATCTGCAGGTTGCATGCAATCGGTGTTGGCGAGGTTTGCGATGGCCTGGGAGCGCGCAGGAGTACTCGCCGCCGGACGATTCACCGGAATAGGCATCAACCCTATATCTGCTAGGTAGCGCTCGAGATGGGGCCCGATGCGTGTGGCGAAGTGCCACGGGCAGTCAGGGTCGCTATCTGAATAAGGCTCGCCGTCGATACGATGGCCCATTTGCTGCGCAATGTCGGATTCGGGGACGCCCAGTTCCTGTGATCGGGTCGCGAAAAAGTGACGTAGGCGCCTCAGCCGAAACGGTAGTTGGGTGAACGTCTCGAGAGCGGCTGCATTTGTCGCGCGCGGCGTCCATTTGTCGGGATCCAATCTGATGAATAATGGCCCATCGCCCACTACGGCTTGTTCAAGCTGTTTCGCGGCGTGTCTTGCGGCCGGTGTGAGTTGGGTCAGCAGCTGGGAGCGCAACTCGTCTGCAGTGGCCACGAGTTGGTCGATCTGGTCGAGTACGGTGGCCGGCAATGCGGCTATACGGTCGAAGCCTTTTCGTCGCTTATCGGCAATGTAGGCAATTCCGAACTGGCTATCGGGAAACCGAATGATGTCGGTGATACGGGCCTTGGACAGCGAGTAAGACGCACGGTGGGCCGTTGCTGCTGCATACATCAGGGAAGTGTGGAGCACCAATTGGTGGTGCCACGCGATTAGGTTTCCAAGACTCTGGTTTGCGCGTCGAGCGCTCAGTACGCTTTCCCTGGCTCCAGCGAAGGACGTTCGAATGCCCTCTCCATCGAGTGCCGCACGAGGGGCGCCCACTCTGGGGTCGTCCTCACCGGGAAGAGGGTCGGGTGTATGGATGACGATATCGGCTAGGCGCAGCGCATCGGCATAGGTCTTTGCCAAATTCGACTGTAGGGGCGCGTAATACGCAGTCGCTGCCGCCGACCCGAAACCATCGGTACCCTCGATAATCTGCGAGGTCCGCGGATGCCCGGTGACCATGATCAAGAGGACAGGAAGCGTCCGGCGTATGCGTTCCTGGGACACCGATGGGACGGTCGCCTTGTGCTCGCGAACACGCTGCTCGAGCGCCTGCCGCGTGATGCTCTGGGCAGCGATGCGGGTGCGAGATGCCACCGAAAGGGCCTGACGTATGGTGTCCGCGTGAGGCAGATACAGGTCGTTCGAATGATCAACCTGATAGGGGCCATCGGTTTCCGCTGTGGAGTACTCAAGGCCGCGGCCCGGCGTCGACCACCATCCATGCATGGTCATCCATATGGGATTCGCTGCCCCGCATGGCGTTTCCAGGGCATGGTCGCGGGGTAGCCCGGAATCCGCCTGCAGGCCCGCTAACGCATGGATGATGTTACAAGCGTCGCGTGAGGTAGTGAGCATGAGCGCGAGCACGAGGTCACACAGGTCGTCTTGATCGCGGATGCCCCAGATCACGTTGCGGGTCAGGACATCGAAAAGAGCGCGTGCTTCGTCTGTCGAGAGGCACCCCTCGGTGTCGGGGACGAGAGAGGTGAAGTACCGCTGGAGGTAACTGGTCAGATGCTTCGGGGTGGATTCTTCCTGGTCGGGTTTGCCCTCAGGTTCGGGCGCCTCGGCGCTGCAGGTGTCCGAGGTATCGGGACTCAGGGGTCGTGATGTGTCCGGCGCTGCTGTCGCCACCTCCCCATGAACCAGGTCGATGGGCCGTGAGGGGCGTATGGATGTCAGGGTGTCGATCGCGAGCGCTCGCGATGGTGCCCGCGTAAATCCGAAATGGGTTGCCAATAGCTCGGCTGTTGCCTTCCGGATTTTGCGGCCTGAGTGGAGTTCGTGGATGTAGGTGGTCACGTTCCGGTGTGGCTCCCCGGAGCGGTCCAAGAGAATGATTTGCTGGCTCAGACTTTTCAGAAAAGGCCCGGTTCCACGCCGGGTCTCATTGGCGGTGAGCCGGTATACCGCGGACAAGAGCCATAGGCGAAGGGCGTCGACGAGAGTATCGGCGCCGTGGTTTTCGATGAGGAAGGGCGCGACGATCGTCGCGCTATGACTCAGGCCCTGGAATGGACGGTCGCGGTCGTGTGACTCGTAGGGGGAGTTGAGGGCTTCGATCTCGTCCGAAAAGCTGCGTAGCAAGTGGGCGTAGTGCTTGGGGAGTCGTGGGCCGTATGTATCCAGCGTACGCCGCATGACCCGAGCGATGTTCGCGCCATAGGCAACGCCATCGATGCTAGTGATCGGGACTGGGAACAGCGGGTATCCCGCGAGTTGCGCGAGTCCCGCGAGGCCTTCGGAGCGAGCTTCCATCGAGCTCGCGGACGCCCAATGACGCGGCCCCGCGGTCATCGGAACGCTCCGATGATTCGCGCAGGGAAACGCCCACCGTGGGGAGCGTTGTGCAAGGCGTGGTTGCTATACGATGTGCCGCAGCCAAGGCGGCTGCGGAGAGTGTGCGCGTCCATGCGTCTTCCTTTCATTCCAGACGGTGGCCGGGCCTTCCTAGCCCTTGAGAGCGCACCATCTAATCTCGATTCCGACCATAACGCGTGAAATCGGATCTGTCATCTTTCCGATCAGAGTCGGTCGGGGTTCGCAAATCTAAGCTGGCTTGGATGCGTTCTGCGTCGATCTCGAGTGGGGTGGTTTTTCCAGAATGGAGGGTGACATACTCGGCGGGCGACTGGCATGGCAGTCGCTTGGGGCGGCCGTTGGATTTGAGCGGTGCTCGGGTGACCAGACAATGGGTTCTATGGATTTGGAGCCTTACAGCGGCCAAGGAGGGAATGGTGCTGGTAATTACTCGTTCCGATGGGGAAGGAATCCGAATCGGTGAAGACATCTATGTCTTTGCTTTGATCGGCGAGCAGCAGGTACGTCTCGCAGTGAGCGCACCTGGGCATACGGTGCAACAGGATGCCGACCAGACAGTGCGTATCGGTGATTCGACGGTCGTTCGACTCCTTGAAACGCGATTGGATCGTGTCCGCCTCGGTATTGAAGCGGCGCCCTCGATACCGATCTCGAGGGAAGAGCTTCTCGTGTAATTGTAGTGGTCAAGTGATTTCAGGCAGCTCTGTGCGTGCCTCGGCTGTCCAATTTCAGTCGTAGGCATCTAATCTTTGGATCCAGCACCTGCCGCCGTAGCTTGGTCTGAAGTAGGCTCATGTGTACACGAAGTACACATAGGGTCCGGGGCAACATGAAAGAGATTGACGTCCGCGACGCGCGAGAACAGCTTTCCAGCATCCTGAAAGAAGTGGAACGGGGTGGGGAGGTATGCATTCTGCGTCGAGGTCGGCCCGTCGCTCGCGTGGTTCAACCTGCCGGGGATCCCCCGAGATTTCGTTCCCGTGCCGACCTGCGACAGGGCTTGCCGGCCATGCGGGAAACCGCCGTTGTTACGGTTCGTACAGCGCGGGATTCCGAACGCTACTGACGTTCGTCGCGGACACCAGTGCTGTCCTGCCGTTATACCGTAGTGCCCCCCAAGCGATGACATCGGTCAGTCTTCCTCGCGCAGCGTTAGCCGCACTCTCAGTTGAGGGGGGCCATCAAACATCCTGATGTAGTAGTGACCATGGGGCTGCCTCCACGCGGTCATGTGTGAGGCGAACGAGGTGAGGACACGGCTCGCCGTCAAGGACGAGTTTGGTCAAGGAAACGCTCGGGATGTCCAAAGCCGCGAAGTCCCTCGGCCGGCAAGGGTTGCGCTTGCGTACGAGATCAAAGGCCCTTAGTGAATGATCTCCGCTTCACGGCAAATTGTTCCTAATGCCGGTCAATTTGAACGAGTGGCGGCATTAAGGAACACGATCGGGTGCATAGTGGCGCTGCCAAAGGGCATGCCCTTTCGATAGGAAGCAACGTGATGTGCGGACGTATGACGCGCTACAGCGCGACGAGTGAACTCGGCATGCGGTACTTCCAGGCGCCGGTCGACGAGGGTTTCGATGCGCCTCGGTACAACGTCGCGCCCGGCACTGACCTGGAAACGTTCCGCGCCGGCGAGGAGGAGCGGGCCGCCTTCCAGCCGATGTTCTGGGGCTTTCGGCCGAAACGGGTAGGGGACGGCCCTCGCACGATCAATGCCCGGGCCGAAAAGGTCGCCACCAGCCCGTATTTTCGGTCCGCATTCGCCCATCGGCGATGCATCGTGCTGGCCGATGGCTGGTACGAGTGGCGCAAGACCGATGACGGCAAGCAGCCGTACTACATCGCCCTGGCCGAGGACGCACCGCAGGACATCCTGATGATGGCGGGCATCTGGGAACCCATGGCAGATGGCGGCGCCTGCTGCGCGATCATCACCGAACCCGCGTCAGAGCGACTGTCGCACATTCATGACCGCAAGCCGCTGGTACTAGATGCCGCGTGTCGCTGGGACTGGCTCGACTCTGATCGGACGGAACGTGAGGCGATCCGAGACGGGACCGTCCGTCTGAACCCGGATGCCTTGGTCTATCACCCCGTTTCGACTCGCGTGAACCGCCCAGCCGAAGGCGACCCCGGATTGATCGAAGCGATTGCCTGAAGGGGCTTCAGGCCGTGGGGTAGTGCTACCTTGGTGAATAAGCCCGGAACGGGCACTCAGGCAGGATGGCAGCGATGGCCAATAAGTGCGAAGTCGAAGTGCGCATCACCCGGATCCGCGAGAAAGCCGCATCGGTTTTCGACACCCAGGAAATCGTCGATGACTGGATGTGCACAGAGAATCTCGTGCTCGGCGATGCCCCGATCAATCTGCTGGACACGGAGGAGGGCGCCGACAGGGTGGAGGTCATCCTGGGCCGGATCGAGCATGGCGTGTATTCGTGAAGGGAGCGGGTGAACTGGGGACGGGCTGGCGCGGTAATGGCGAGCGCGGCGCGTCGACAAGTTCCGGCTAACGACTCGGCTGTGGCGCTGGGGCAAGGTGTCTAAGGTAGGCTGCCGTTGTGAGCGCATGTACACCGGGTAGTGATACCTTTGAGGGAACCCTCGTCGAGATGCACTAGGGAAGGGATCCGTGGCAGAGCAAGACGAAATTGAGGCACGCGTAGCCCGTATTCGCGAGAAGGCGGCAGTGATCTTTGAGGATCCGGAAAAAGCAGAACACTGGATGCGGGCGAGGAACCGGGTTCTTGAGGCGGCGCCGATCGATTTGCTGGACTCGGATGAGGGTGTGGAGATGGTCGAAACGGTTCTGCACCGGATCGAGCACGGAGTGTTCTCGTAACAGGCGAAAAGGGCTGCAGAAGGAGTCGGAGGCTGTATGACGGATTCAGCGCACTCAGAGGTATCGGCTCATGACCGAAGCGCCTTGGCGAAAATGGTGATGCAGGCGTTTGATCACTGGGGTCTCGAAACGGACGAAGCCCTCGCGATGCTGGGCCATGCGCCGGGCGATGTGGACGCGCATTCGCGCTATCGCGGAGGGGAGCCACTGCCGGATGAGCGCGATGCTTTGGATCGTGCGGGCCACATCCTGAGGATCCACAAGAACCTGCGCCTGTTGTTTCCGCATGAGCGGGATAAGGCCTATCGCTGGATGAAGACGCACAACCGTGCGTTCGGTGGCTGCCCCCCGGTCGAAGTCGTCAGCCGTGAGGGATTGCAGGGACTGTTGCGCGTCAGGGGTTATCTGGATCGGGCCGTCGCGTAGCAGCTGTTCGGGAATCGCGCCCGTTGCTCATCTGCGGCCGGTGGGGCCCCGATCACCCCAAGGAACTCATTGTGCCGGGAAGGTGAGATCGCTGAAAGGCCTTCGTCCCGGCTTCCACATCCCCATGCCGTTCTATGAGCAGAGCCGCTCCCTAGTTGGCTGCTGGGCGATGGGGCGCGGGCCTATGGATCGCTACTAAGGCGACCCGCACAAAAGTGGTCACGCATAAACCCCATTCGGACGCCTACGGTGCTCTGGGGAGCGAAATTGCAGACTATGGGGGTGGTAGCCGGGTGATCCGCCAGGTCCGTGTACCATCCTCCCGGTCCTCGGTCCAGAAGACCTGGATGGCGTCGCCAGCGGCTGTCACCAAAGGAAACCTCGGGCGATGGGCATTCCTGCCGAGGGTAAAAGTGGTGGACCAGGTACCGTTGTGGTATCGGGCCACGCCGATGCTGTGATCCGCGGTACCGTGGTCCCACGCGGCGAGCAGTCCGCTGTTGGGGGTGGCAGTGAGATCGGCGGCGCGAGCCGAGGGGCGTCCCAGTCGCTCAGGAGTCGACCACTCGCCGCGATGGTTGCGATGCAGGTGGTAAAGACCCGTATGGTTATCGTCACCGGTCCATACAAGGGCATGCAACAGGCCGTCGTTATCTGTGGCGAGTCCTCCGCCCACATGGGGACAGCCGTCTACGTACCAGTCGAATTGGCCGACACGGGAGTGCCCACGCCAGCCGGCGTCGCCGGCGCCGGTCACCGCTACAGCCATGTCTCGGGGTTCGATGCCACGATACAGCACCATCGTCTCGTCACCGGCGTGTGCCAGGCTGTTCCAGCAGCATTGACACGTCGTATCCCGCGGGGTGGTTACGTCGGACCAGGATTGGCCGCCGTCGATACTGGTCGCATGGTGCACCCCCTGTTGTCCGTCTCGGCTGTCCAACCAGGCAATGTGGAACACATTGTTGGGGGCCCGGGATAGCGCGAAAAAGCCGTGGCTCCCGGTGCCGTCCCCCTTGACCGGGGTGGTGGTCGGTTCCCACTGTTTGCCGCCATCGTTGGACCGGGCCATCACCATTGGGCCGCTGCCGGCGAAGCCGTCGCCTGAGGTCTGCCAGACCACTAGCAGACGGTTGCCTGCGGCGGCGATCCGCAGGTCGTTGCTGCGGTGGACACGATCCGGGGGGGGGTGGCCGGTTTCGATGGCCACGGGGTCCGACCAGTCTAGTCCACCATTGTCACTGGTCGCGTGGTAGGCAATGGCGGTGTCGTCTTTCAGCTCTACCCAGGTGGCGTGGAGTCGGTCGTTGTCAGAAGTGACGCCCAGGCTCACGACGTCGCCGCCGGCATCGAACAGCACATTCTGGAATTCCGGTTCTGCGTTCCCGCATGCCGCCAGCACTATGGCCGCACTCACGCCGGTCAGGCAGCGAATCACCATGTCCATTCCACACCTCCGTAGATCGAGCGCGGAGCGCCGGGATTGTAGACGGCGCTATTCGGCTCAGCGGAGTCCACGATGTTGGTATTGGCCGCGTAGATTCGGTTGCCAAGGTTCCGGCCTTCCACGAACACCCGCCAGCCATTGGGGCTACGGTAGCCGGCGCGAATACCCCAGATAACAAAACTGTCTGCATCCTCGCTGTTGGCGAAGTCCACCGGGTAGCCGCTGGCGGCCTCGATCACCGGGCCGGCGTATGCGCCGCTCGCGTGCCGCGCGCGTAGATCCAGCCGTGCCATGTGGCGAGGGACACCGGGCAGGCGGTTGTTTCCCCAGTCGGGGTCTCCGTCAAATCGGAAGTCGTTGTAAGTGTAGGTGAGTTTCTTTTCAAGAGTGAGTGTGTCTGTAACACCCTGTTGGTGGCCAAGACCCAGTTCCACGCCTTGGTGGACGGTGCGCTTGGCGTTGCGGGTGGCAGGCTGGAACGGGTTGTCCGGGTCTTCGAACAGCAAGATCTCGTCGCGAATACGGGCGTGGTAGACGGCCAGTTCGCCGGACCACCGGTTCCCACTGCGGCGTACACCTAATTCCACGGTGTCGGCAGTCTGCTGGTCAAGCAAGTCGCCGCCATGACCAACCAGTTCGCCAATGACCGGCGCCTCGGTGCTGCGGCTGAGATTCCCGAACAACTGCATGCCGCCGGGCAGGTCATGAAGCGCGCCGATACGTGGATTCACGGAGTGGTAATGGCGGGACCCGCCATCGCCATCACCGCGGGTCACGTTCACTTCGCGCCGGGCCCAGGCGAGCTGTACGCTGCCCATGAGGGTGGTGGCGTCAGTGACCGCGTAGTGGTTGTCGGCGAAGAGTTCCACGGTCCTAGCCGTTGAGCGCTCGCGGCTGCCGTCACTGTGGTCATCCGCCCGTTCGCGCCCGGTGACGGCGAGGGTGCCCCAAGTGAATCGGTTGGCGCCGGACTCAATTGTGTGTCGAGCGCTCGCGCCTATGTCTTGGCGGGACGTGTCCAAGTCGAAGAATGGCATGGGGTGTTCCATACGGAGGTCCTGCATGAAGACACCCAGGTCGAGATGGTCGGCCTCCCGCAACTGGTGCTTATGGTGGGCGGTGACGCGCCACAACCGCAAATCTCGGGCGGCATTAGCATTCTCGAAATCCGGGTTTGCCTGGAGCCGATTGGCGCGGAGCTGGTTCCGCGTTAGAGAGCCTGGTAGCTCCAGTTGGTGTTCCTGAGCCTCCAAATGCAGGCGGGTCTGGCTGCGGTTGTTGTGCTGAAACCCCACATTGCCGTAGGCGCGCACCGCCTCCTGGCGACTGTTGTCGCGAAAGCCATCTTGCCACGAACCGGTGACCGTACCTACTGCATCGGTGTGCTCGTTCGCTGTGGAGCCCTTGGCCTGGAGGCGGCGGTAGCCGAAGCTACCCGATTCCGCGCGCAAGCTGAACGGGTGGCTGTCGTAGCCTGTGGGAGAGATCATGTTGATGGCACCACCGAGGGTGGCCGCCCCATATCCAATGGCGTTGGCACCCCGGTAGACGGCCATGTGGTCGTAGGTCAGCGGGTCCATGAGCTGGTTGCGAGTGTTGCCGTCAGCCTCGGTTACCGGAAGACCATCGCGCAGGAGCCGGATGCCGCGGTTGTTGAAGGTCTGAGTGAGCCCCGAGCCTCGGATGGAAAGTCGCGTTTCGTCCTGGCCGAAGCGGCTGCGGGCGTAGACGCCGGGTGTGGTAGCCAAGGCGTCCTCCAAGTTGGCGGTGCGTCCCTCGCGCACTGTGCCAAGGTCTACTAGGGAGGTGCCGCCCGGGACGCGCTCCAATTCGGCTGCCGTGTCATCGGTGGTTGGGAGTGTCGACGTAAACAATTGCCCGGTGACGGTCACCGTCACCGGGTCGAGACGAACGGCGTTCTCACCGTGCGCTGCACCTGACAGCATCACGGTGAGAGCACCCACGGCCGCGAAGCGACGCCATTGTTCTGCAATCACGTTTGTCTCCCTGTGTTGAGAGGTCGCTGCAGCACATCGAAGCAATGTGCACTCGAACGACGCGGCCGGGCTTGGTTTATCGTTATGGGGCAGGAATGCCTTCTCGAGGCCCATAGAGTCAGGCATTACCAGCAGCTAGCCCCAGATGTCCTGAGTGATGCCTTGGTACCAAGCCCGGGTGTAGTCGGCCTCGCTGGCGCGGAATTCGGGGCTGGCTCCGGAGGGACTAACACCCCCACCCTCAGCCGTTTGAGTCCCGTCAATGAATCGATAGACGTTTGCTACGCTGATACCGTGTTCTGGGGTGACCAGGCTGTAGCAAGTGTTGGCCGAGGAAGGATTGAGCGGCTCCTGGTCCATCAATTCGCGCACAATCGCCGCGGCGACGATCTTGCCTTGGTTGTTGGCCGAGTGGCCGGACTTCGGCATCGCGCCCGCCACGCTGGCATCCCCCAGCACATAAATGTTGTCGTCCATCTCCGACTTGAAGGTCTGCTGGTTGACCGGGACCCAGCCTTGGTCGTTGGTGAGGCCGACATCGTGGGCGATCTGGGCGGCCTGTTGGCGAGGAATGAAGTTCATCACATCGGCCTTGACGCGTTCGAAGCCACTGTCAGCCCGTGCAGTTTTCTCGGCTACGTCTACCGCTTCGACATGGCCACCGTCCGAAGCAGCTCGCCACTCGATCATGTCGCCGTAGTGCTGTGCCCAGCCTTCCTCGAAAAGACCCTGCTTGGAGAAGTTGTCCTTGGCATCAAGCACGATGATCTTGGAGCGTGGCTTTTGCTCCTTGAAATAGTGCGCGATGAGCGAGACACGCTCATACGGTCCCGGCGGACAGCGGAACGGATTCGGTGGGGCGACCATCACAAAGACGCCACCGTTCGGCATGGCTTCCAGCTGATCTCGCAGAAGACGAGTCTGGTCGCCCGCTTTCCAAGCATGAGGGATTTCGCTGGCGTCGGATTCGCTGATGCCGTCGACAGCGTCATAGCGGAAGTCGATCCCTGGGGACATGACGAGTTTGTCATAGCTGATGGAGTCGCCTCCTTGCAGGTGGACACGCCGCCTATCGGGATCGACCGTGGTGACGCGGTCGGCGACTATGTTGATGTCATGATTGTCGCGCAGGCTGTCATACGTGTGGGCGATGTCGTCCATGGACGCCAGGCCGCTGAGAACCCAGTTGCTGCCGTAGCAGGTGTAGTACGTCGCGTTGGGTTCGATTAGCGTAACGCGGAGTTGAGGTAAAAACTGCTTCATGTACTTGGCCGCTGTGGCACCACCGGAACCGCCGCCAACGACCACGATGTGTGCCCCGTTGCTGCCGTGCGAGTTGTCAGCGGCAAAACTTGTGCCTGCGAAGGTCGCAGCCCCCGTAGCTCCGGCGGCTTTGAGGAAACGACGTCGAGTCAAATGATTCATGGTGTTCTCCTTTTACTGGTTTCCGAAGTACGCCGCCATAGCGTCAATTTCTTCGTCGCTGTAGCCCTCTGCGTGACGGTTCATGACTGTCGCCTCACGTTGCCCGTCACGGAACGCGCGCATCTGACTTGCAATGATGTCTTCCCCTAACATGGCCAGATTGGGTATGCCTTTGTTAGCTCCGGCCGCGTTGTGGCATGCCTGGCATGAGGCAGCCATGAGTTGACCGCGCGTAATTTCGTCATTGAGGTCGGCGGACACTGTGGGTGCCGCGCTGAGCGCGACAAGCGAGGCAACTAGCCCCATGACCTGCGTACGTATCTTCATTACTAGCCTCCTTCGGATTGTAAATCCGGTTCATGTGTCGGCGCTGGATGACGGAGTCGCCAATCCAAAGAATCCGGGTTTATTGGCTGTGTTTTTTCATTGTTTAATAGTTCATTCTCTTGTTGATAAATAGATTTCGTGGTCTATAGAGATCGATGGACGATCTGAACAAAAAATCCACATTAGTTTCTCCTTAAAAAGAGCTTGCCCTGGGGCTCAGGGCAAGCAAAGAGGAGAACTACAATGTCAACAACACCTTCGGTGCTGGGCGGATTCGGGTCTGCCGTGGGGTTCTAGTTAAGCAGGTTGCGTTACCGGCGCACCCTTAAGGTGACAAGACGTTAGAACTATCCGCATAGGTTTTCCTTGGTGTTGTAGGGTGACCCGCCAAGAGCCCGTGCGTGGAGAAGGGGGTTTCCCGACGTCTAAGCGAGCCGCCCTACAGGAGGTAGATGCAATGAGCGTGCCAGCCTCCGCCCTTTGTTGGTCACCTGCTTGATGAGGTTAGGGAGGCGTCGTGAACGGTGGAGGTGTAGACGTGGTACGTCGGGGGTGCGTGACTGTGGGTGCTGGAGGCAGTGCCTCATAGACCTACCCGGAACACAGCTTTCGGGGGTGTCGAGCGTCCTCGAAGCTAGTCCGCGACTTGAGACGCAGCCCCCTCGGGCGGACATTTCGAGAATCGCGTTTTGGCTCATTGCGTAGCGCCCCATGTAGGGTGCTCGATTCTGTGCCTACTATTCCATCGAATGGCGCGCCCATCACGATGCGATCAGTACTTATGACGTGTCGGTACGCGGACGATCTCGAAGGTAGAAGGTGCGCCGAATTTTGTATGTGGGTTTGGGGGGCAAACGCGGCATACGCGTTCCATCGTTGGTACTGAGTGTTCCAGGGTGAAACATATGGAACGATCAGAATGGGGGCGCAATGGTGGCGACCATGCCAGGATCCAGCCGGCCCATCTGTGGAATGCGAGAGCGCGGGATTGGGAGAGTATGGCTGGGCAAGAGGGGCAGAGGCCCGGGCGAGGCATACTGTTGCCCGTGGCGCGAGAGGATGATTCGGCTGCGTCAACCCTCAACGGGTGCCGGCTACGGCTGGGGCTACTGAGAACTCGTATGCGAACCTCCAGCCAGTCAGCACTGGCACTGTGGAGGCTGTGACAACGCAATGCATTGTGAAGGCCAGGTTACAATGGCGGTTATCGTCGTCACAGCGCCCGCTGGCCACTTTTGGTATTCCCCCTCATAAGCACGTTTTGAACGCACGTGGTCGGTGTGATGAAGGGTCGGCGCTCAGTCCCGTTCGCGGGGTTGGTTCAGTGGTTCGGCGCTGTCCTCGCCCTCTCGCGTTTGGGGCTGCTCCTCATGTTGCAAGGCGTTGCTGGTGGTATCCGGGGCTGTTCCGCCATCCTCGTGCTTCACCGCTTTGCGGAAATTGTGCACGGCACTGCCGAGGTCACCTCCTGCGTTGCGAAGTTTCTTGGTACCGAAAAGGAGGAGCACGATCACGAGAATGATCACCAGCTGCCAGACACTAATACCGCCGATTCCCATAGTTCTTTCTCCAGTCAGTCAGAATGTTGGCTTGAGAGATTGGGGAATGCCCTTCATTGGGTTCCCCCGAGGGGTGAGCAGGTCCACGGCCGTCGTGTCTCGGACCCGTCTGTCGGTTGGAACAGCGGGTGCATAAGTGGCCGTGGCGGACGAAGCAAGAGGATTTCGCGCAAGAGGAGCCAGACGATGCAGGGGCCGTCGGTTTGGCCCATCTTGGGATAGTTATTTACGGCCTCGCGTCGAGGAAAATAGTCAGGGCATCGTCGCCTATCTCCAGGCGGGCCTGCCAGCGGCCCGGCATCGTGAAAACATCATGGGCCTGATACTCGCCGATCCCGATAGGCTCGACGGCAGGCTGCAACGGCACCATGCGATGGTCGATCATATCGAGCACCAGTCGCGGTTCGGGCTCGGCCGCCACTGGTAATGCCGTGTCGTCAGTGATTTCGAGTTGCAGCCGGAACCCCGGTGTCGAGGGAAGAAAGACGGCATGGATGTAGTAGGGTCCGAGAGCCTCTTCGACCTCAACAGGTTCGAGGAGAGTCGAAGGTTCCCCGGGTGGCGATCGAGTGACGTAATGGGCGGCAGCGATTAGCGCCAGTATGAGGAGAGCCGCTTCGATACGGATGGACCATCCGAGTTGCCTGATCTGGCCATGATCGGTGGCCTTTGGCGCCAGTATCCATCGATTAAGTGCAGCCAGTCCCAGGATGGGCGCTATTACTATCAGTTTGATCACTAATGCTTGCCCATACGGTGTTCCGAACAATTGCATTGGGTTCCAGAAATGGGTCCAGACGCCATAGGCCCCCGTGAGTACGATTGCGGCCACGGCGACCAGCCCTACGGCTGATGTACGGTGAATGGCTGCCTCTAGCCATGGTGGTGGTGTCTGCAACTCCCATACAGGCATCAGGGCCAGAGATACCACCGTGCCCACCCATACCGCGACCGCCGCGAGATGGACAGCGTCGGCCGCCACCAGGAAATACCGTCCTTCCCCAGCCGCATGGCTGGTGAGACTCACGCTTAGTACGAGCGCCAAGCCCACGACTGTGTAACCGATCCGGCGCCATAGCGGTGGTAGAAGAAGCCATGCAGCGAGGAATGTGGCGAGGAGCCCTAGTCGGGCCAGGCTCACTCTCCCATGGCGCGTCTCGGTGACGTACGCCAGGGTCATCGTCAGGTCGATGGTCCCGAGAGCAGTCCACACGACCTGTGCTACCTCGCCCACGGTGCCTGCTGCGAGCATCGCAGCGCCCGCCCATGGAAGGAGCCGGCGGCCGTTGACTACGTGGTCTGGCGCCGAAGCAGGAAGAATTCCGTGGCGTAAGAACCCCGGCGATAGCAGGAATACAAGCCCCACCAGCACCAGCGTTGTCCAGGTGAATTCCACGGGTTACTTGCTCGCCTTCGCATCACCTACATTCACGAAGGTGTGAAATCCAGTGGTCGTGTGTCCGTCCGAGGAAAGTACTTTCCAAATGACAGCATAGGCCCCGGCGGGCAGCGGTGCGCGGGTACTCAGGCTAACTTCCGCGGCCTGCGACGATAGATCGCTCTCAACTGATACCTCGTCGTGAACCGTATCGTCGGGGTTCGCGTTCAGCTCCGAAGCCAGGGTGTTGAGTTGGGCCAAGTTCCGCAGGCCCTCCTCGGGTAGGTTCAGCCTAAATAACCGGAATGTGCTGAAGCGGCTCACGACTGGCTCGCTAAAGACGAGGCGCACCTCCTGGATCGCACCGTTGCCGACGATGGCTTCGGGGGGGATAGCCGCACGCAGGTTGGCATGTGCGTCGGCCGCCCCAGGAGCGCCTAGTAATCCAACGGTGGCGAGCATCACCACTGCCAGACGCGACAACTTTAGTCTCACTGCGTACATCTCTCACCTCCACTGGCTGTAGATCGAATTGGCGTGCTGGGCTGCGGCTGCCGATATCAGGGTGCCGAGCCCCGACGCCGCGGGTAGGTGGTATGCATGCGAAAAGCGTGCCTAACGGACGTACCGGCTTGTTGCAGGAGACCGGCGCTCGCATTTGTTCCGATTTCGTTCCGGCAGGCGGACCGCTGGCCCGAAATGGAACAAGCTGTTTCAGGCCGGAACGTGGCGATAGAGATGTGCTCGGAAGGAAACCACCGAACGACGCGATGTAGACCGATTGGCATGAATTTCGCTGGGCCTAGGGCACCGCAACGAACGCGGTCTGTTGGTCGCCGGTTGAACGGCATTAGAAACGGCCACCAGTGCTAATCGGTAGTACATCACTCATTTGGAGGAGTCATCATGAGCAATTCCGACCATACTGACGGCAAGGGTCCGTCTGATCCGAATATCGCCTCGAAGACCACTGAAGGTCACGTCGAAGCAACCGGCCCATCCGAGTCCCGCCGCAAGTTCCTGAAGTCTGTCGGGATCGGGACCGGTGCCGCGTTCGCGGCCACGGCTGCCGCCCCGTTCCTGCCCGAAAGTGTCCGCGGAATGGTCACGCAGGACGCTCAGGCTCAAATGTTCGGTCGTAGCGGGAGCAAGTACATCAAGCTTCAGGACTTCTACGACCAGCTCGGCGAATACGTACTGCTGGCACCGGGCAAGTTCTCCGGCACCGTCGCTGCGACCGACCTCAGCACCGGGTGGACGATGGCGTGGTTGGCTGGATGGAACTACGGCGACACCTGCCCAATCATGCACCACATGGCCGCCTTCCCGTCCCCGGACCCCTACAAGGAGTTCGAGTTCGTTGTGAACACACAGGGCGGGAAGAACCTGTTCATCTATGGTGTGCCCGCGACAGTGGAAGAGCCGGGCGAGGGCATGAAGATCTACCGGATGCAGTACGACGGTACGCGCATCAACCTCCAGCGGGATGCCGCTGAGGTCAGTGGTCTGGGGTTGGGTGTACACGTGACCGTTAACCCCGAGGCGGATGGTTATGCGGTGGGCGACGGCCAGAAGGACATCTGTGCCGAATTCGACCGTGAAACCGACAAGGTGCGGTATGCCTGGTACTTCGACTGGGATCCCAACGTCAAGGAACTGGAACGCGCTTGGCTCGATGGTGGCGTAATGACGATCAAGCGCCTGAAGCCGACTTTGGCTGACGGCCGCTATGACCTGCAGGGATCAAAGGGCAACAAGATTGACTGGGAATTGGTGCCTGGCGGCGAGCTCCAGATCGAAGAGGGCAAGGTCTCTGGTGATCGCCCGCTCAATGCCTGCGCGAACGATGCCCTGGTATTCGACCCTCGGGGCAAGTGGGCTGTCGCCTCCCTGCGGCTGACGGGTGTCTGTGTCGTGTTTGACCGCGAGAAGGAGGTGCCGGTGGCGGTTCTTTCCGGACCGAAGGGCACGCCTTCTCAGCTGGAGCTGGTCAAAGTCGACGACGACACCTGGACGGTGGAAATACCGGAGGTTGTCAGCGCCGGTCACCAGGCGGGCTTCTCGCCCGACGGAAAGAGCTTCCTGTTTATGAACAGCCTGCGCCAGAACAACATCATGGTGTGGGACAGTTCGGATCATTCCGATCCTAGCCAGTGGGACAAGAAAGCCGTTGTCGAGAGCCCGGACTGGCGTGGCGCTTACCCGAACACGTTCCACATGGTGTTCACGCCGGATGCCAAGAAGCTGTACGTCACGATGTGGTGGCCGTCCCCGACCCCGAACGGTATCGCGGTTATCGACGCGGTCAACTGGGAATTGCTGAAGGAAGTCGACCTCGGCCCCGACATGCATACGTTGGCGATGACGTACGACGGCAAGTTCGTGATCGGTACGCTCTCCGGCTACCAGAACACGGCGTCTGCGATTGTGGTTATGGAAACTGAGACCGATGAGGTGCTTGGCTTCCTGCCCAGTCCGATGGGCCACCATGACAACGTGATTGTGCCGCGCACGCTAGAAGACCTGCGCATCAGCCGTTCCACCACGACCTGACATCGTCGTATCACGAGGGCCGCCAGGCGGCGGCCCTCTATTGATGCTCGGGAGGCGGCATGAACCTTTTTACGCTGGCAGCACACAATCTCTTTCGTAAGCCATTCCGTACGGCCGCGCTAGTACTTGCTGTGGGAATCGCGACGGCGGCGGTGTTTGCGACCGCCACTCTGATGCATGGCATTGAGCGCAGTGTGGACCATGGGTTTTCGAAGCTCGGTGCCGACCTGATGGTGGTACCGAGGGGAACTATGGTCAGTATGGAACGGGCCTTGCTCACCGGTGAACCGTCGACTTTCTATATGGAGGCCGACCTCGCAGACGAGGTCAATGCACTGCAGGGCGTTAGCACCGTAGCATCGCAGCTTTTTCTGACCACGGCCGATGCGGAGCACTGCATTGTCGGTGATGCGTTCCTGGTCGGTTTCGACCGCGAGAACGACTTCACCGTGATGCCGTGGGTGAGTGATCGCCTAGATCGAGAGATGCAGCCCGGAGACGTGGTCGTCGGCGGCGGCAGTGATTTCGAGTTGGGCGAGAGTGTCTACTACTACGGGCAATACTTCACTGTGTACGGGAAACTCGATCGCACGGGCATTGGCCTGTCCGACAACGCGATTTTCCTGGACCTTGACGAAGCCTACGCACTGGCGGAGGCATCGCGCGACTACGACGACGTGGAGCTTGGTTTCGGACCAGGGGACATCTCGGCGGTGTTGGTCCGGCTCGAGAGTGGAGCGGACCCGGAGCGAGTGCGTTTTGCCCTAGCCCAGAACTCGGGCATCTCGGTTGTTGCAGCTGGCAACGTGGTGACCGGCGTGCGTCAGAACGTGGTCGCGCTGTTTGCCGGCACGGCGTTGCTCACGGGCGTACTGATCGTGGGCAACATTCTGATGATCAGTGCGATCTTCTCCACCATCATCAATGAACGCCGGCGCGAGCTCGGCCTCCTTCGCGCAATTGGGGCACGTAAGAGCCGAGTCTTCAATCTAGTGCTCACCGAATCGGCCATGCTCGGGGCTGCTGGTGGAGTGGCTGGGGTCGCACTGGGGTTGATCCTGCTACGCATCTTCAACCGCACGATCGGCTTCCACCTCGACCTGCTGAATATCCCGTTTCTCTGGCCGCCGGTTGAGAACATTGCCTTGATGGGAATGGCGGCGATCCTCATGGCGCTGCTGGTGGCAACGCTAGGTGCGAGCTATCCAGCGGTATCGGGCGCACGACTTGAACCTTACGACGCGATTCGGGCAGGTGAATGATGCTGTTACGTGGCGAAGAACTGTCGAAGTCCTATGTGATCGGAGACCAGCGTATCCAGGCGGTAAATGCTGTCTCGATCGATCTGTCACCGGGTGAATTCGTTGCGGTCATTGGGCATTCGGGGAGTGGGAAATCCACCTTGCTGAGCATGTTGGGCGGCCTTACCCGGCCCACGTCTGGAGCTGTGTACTTCGAGGATGAATCGGTGTGGAGTCAACGGGATGTCCCTAGGTCGTTACTACGAAACGAGCGGATTGGGTTTGTGTTCCAGTTCTCGAGCCTGATTCCAACCCTGACCGCTATCGACAACGTGGTCTTGCCTCGCATGTTCGGGCGAGAACGGGTCAGCAAGGACGTCTATGCCCAGGCCGAGGGACTACTCGAAACCGTAGGGCTGGGGGAGAAGATCCATTGCTTCCCCAGCGAGCTGTCGGGTGGGCAGCAGCGCCGCGTGGCGATCGCCCGTTCGCTTATCAATCGGCCGAGCTTGCTGTTCGCAGACGAGCCGACCGGCGATCTCGACGAACAGACGGAGGCCGAAGTGATGGACCTGTTGCTGCGGACGCTAAACGAGGACAACACCGCATTGTTGATGGTGACACACAACAACGCTCTTGCCGACCGTGCCGATCGTGTCCTGCAGATGAAAGATGGGAGGCTGCTATGAACATTATCCAGATTGCACTGCGGGAAGTTGGCCGGCGAAAAATGCGGACGCTCTACACCGCTTCCGGTATTGCGCTTGCCGTGGCTTTGCTGATCTCGACCATCACCGTTGGCGGTGGTGGATACCAGGATCTCACCCAGACCATCAACCGCTACGGGCATCAGCTCACGATTCTTCCGGCGACCACGAACGAGACCAGCCTGCAGGGCTTTGGAATCGGCGGAGAGCATTACATTCCGGAGGACGCCATTCCGCATCTCCAGGAAGTCTATGAGCAGGCCATTGTCGAAGGATGGCGTGCGCGCGACGCCCTGATCTTGATCGAAGGCTTTATCGGCGACCAAGAACAGGTGGATCCGGCGACCTTCGCGCCTCGTGTCTATGCCGAGACGGAGCTGAAAGGGCGTGACATCGTGTTCGCCGGGATCGAGCCCCGGAAAGAGTATATCGCTAAATTCTGGTGGGAAGTCGATGCGGGGAACCTTGTTCGCAGGGACGACGAGATCATGTTGGGCAAGATCCTTGCGTCGGCGACGCGTACTCAGGTCGGTGACGAGGTCGATATTGCCGGCGAGACGTATCGGGTCGCTGGAATCTTGCAGGAGACCAACTCGCCAGATGACTACATGGCCTTCGCCACGCTGCCGACGGTGCAGCGAGCCTTCAATCGGGAAGGGCAGGTATCGCTGATTAGCGTCCGCGCGATGTGCGCCTACTGTCCCGTCGGTGAAGCGGAACTTGCGATCAATCAGGGCGTGGTTGGCGTGAGGGCTACCTCGCAGCGAGACATCGCAGCGGCCCAAGCAGCGATATTCAGTAATGTTTTCACGACCGTTGTGGGGTTCGTGATTATGGCATTCGTGATCGCTTGCATGGCGGTTTTCAACATGATCATGGGATCGCTGCATGCTCGTATCCGCGAAGTCGGATTGCTGAAGGTGCTTGGGGCCTCACATGCGCAACTGGCCCGTTTATTCATGTACGAGGCTGCATTGATTGGTCTTGTCGGGGGACTCCTCGGGTATCTGATCGGAGTGGGCATCGCCTACCTGCTCGGGCCGATTGTCATGCCCGATGTTGTGATCCGGTGGGAGTGGGAACACGTGGCGCTAGCCGTTGGGGCGGCCCTTGGGGCCAGCTTGTTGGCGACGCTCTATCCGGCATTTCGTGCCTGCAACGCACGCCCTGTCGAGGCTTTCCGGGCCCTCTGATGCCAGCCCAACCAAGGAGGTCGATGTGGATCCTATCGTGCAATTGAAAGGTGTCTCCAAGGTCTACAAAGCGGGCGAAGAGCAGGTTGCCGCGCTCGATGACGTCGATCTTGATATTGGTCGGAACGAGTATGTCGCCATCATGGGGCCGAGCGGCTCAGGCAAGTCGACGTTGCTGAACCTGATGGGTGGCATCGACCGCCCAACCAGCGGTGAAGTTTGGCTCGCTGATCAGCGCATTGACCAATTGTCCGAGCGCCAGCTGCTGGAGGTTCGTCGACGGCGCGTTTCATACGTGTTTCAGGATGCTCGACTTATGCCATCACTCAACGCGATCGAGAACGTGATGTTGCCGCGAGCGTTTAGTGCGGGCAGAGCGGATGCTCGTACGGCCGCACTCCAATGTCTCGAACGAGTGGGGTTGGAGAAACGGGCGAAGCACATGGTGCACGAACTGAGTGGCGGCGAAGCGCAAAGGGTCAGCATCGCGCGGACGCTGATGAAAGAGCCCGACCTGATCCTGGCGGACGAGCCTACTGGCAACCTGGACCGAAAATCGAGAATGGAGATCGTGTACCTATTCGAGGAGCTGAACACGATGGGGAATACCATCGTACTTGTCACGCACGACCAAGAGATTGGTGAGCGCACCCGGCGATGCATCCGCATCGACGATGGGCGTCCACTCCAGGAGGCTGCGTGATGAACGCTGCGTCCGAGTCCCCAATCGAGAGGAAGGGCCAGCCACGTAACCGGGTGGGCAAACGCCGATATGGCTGGAAACGCGTTCTGGGCAAGGTGCTGTTCTGGTTTGCGATCGTTGCCGGTTCTTTCACCATGCTGGACTGGGGGCTCGGCGCTTACCAAAGTAGCCTGATTGAGGCCCGCGAGCAGCGCATGGAGGAGCTTCAGCGCATGGCCTGGCGCCATCTGCGTGCCGACCTGGACGAGATCACGTTGGAGCCTGACGGGCGCTACCGCGTAACGATCTGGATGGAGAACCTCTACCCAGAGAACGACATGTATTTCATGGTGCCGTCGGTCCGAGGGTATCTGCAGGTGGGTCCGCGCTGGGTGGAAGTGCCAGTTGAGGCAGCCGAGGATGGCAATTCTCGCGTGCCTGGCTCGGTCGTGAATCTGTCCGACCGTATCCACCTGGATGTGTTGCTGGAGGCGGATGACTATGACGAATACTACGAGATGCTTGAGGGCTATATGCACATCCGCTTTGACAACACGATGTACCTGAGCCCCGAGGCTGAGCCCGAAGACGATATCGTGGAACGCACCGACTGGTACTACGTCCATCTGCGTCCGAGGGATGCGGATGTTGAAGCGCTGGCGCGCAAGCACCGTTTCGGTGGCAGCGGTGCGCCATTGTTTATCTCGATGCCCCCTCACTAACGGTGTCGGACGTGATTCGGAGGTTCGCGGCGACGGTGATGGTGATGGCCGGGGCTAGTCTGGCCGGCTGCGGGCAGGGTGGCGACCCGCTTGACGTGCAGGTGGAGACGGCCCGGGAAGTATTTCTAGGCGAAGGGGAGGGCGAAGGCGATGGCTTGCTCTTCGTCACTGTGACTTTAGAAAACCACGGTACTCGGGCGGTGCATGTCCTTCTTAATGGCGTCCGGCTCATCCCAGAGGGACGAGACCCAAGCGGGTATGGTTCGTTTATCCGCCACGTCAGCCCGGTCGTGGAGGATTCAGGAGCCTCACCGGAGCACACGAACTTGCGGGCTACACTTGAGGAGTTGGGGTTCGACCGTGCATGGCTGCGTGCAGTATCGCGGAATGAGCTCGCGATCGAGCCAGGAGAGTCGGTTCGGGAACGGTTCGGCTTTAGAGTCGACGGTCCCACGGGGTGGGGTACACTGGAACTACGCTATCACGACGACGCCACGGATCAATTTCAGCGGATACGGCGGCCCGTGCGTGTGTCTGCCGAGGGCACAAGCTGAGTACCGTCCGCGCCAAAGCCGTTGCCAGTGCTAACCGGTATTCGCTTCGCCTGGGATAGGCGCGGTGAGCGGGTGGTTAGCAGGAGGGTCGGTTGAATCAGGGCCAAACGACATTCAAGTCCGGGAACGGACTGATTGACAAGGCACGTACGCCCTTGGGCGGTCCAGAACGCGGTATGCCGGCGGGTCAGCTTGGCATTGCTTCGCTGGTCGTGCTTGTGCCTCCGCTCGCCATGATTATGCAGCATCTGGTGGCGCCCGTTTCAGCGGACCTGCACCACAACGCCGGGGCACACTTCGTGCTTGAACTCTTCTACGGGTTCTTGTCACTGGTCGTTGCCTTCATCTTGTTTCAGGAAGGCCGTCGGTACAGTAATGCACGGCTTGCGTTCATGGCCTATGCGTTTGTGACGATGGGCATACTCGCTCTGGCCCACGCTGTTGCCTCCCCGGGGTCGGTTCTCTTCGTATGGTTTCACTCTTTGTCGGCGCTGTCCGGGGCACTGCTCTTGGGATTGTCCCTGTTGGTCGGGCGAATCGAGTGGTTCCGTCCCGCGTCGGCGACTCCACTTGCCGCGGTGGTCATAGGCACGGTGCTGGTGGCGTTCCTGTCGATACAGTTCGCTGAGTACCTCCACGTGATGCTGGTCAACGGGGGATTTTCTCAGGCGGCAGTGGCCATGAATCTCGCGGCCGGGGTGTTGTTTGTGCTCGTGGGGGGCGCCTTTCTTGCTGAGTTCTTGCGGTCACGCGAGACTTTGTTCCTTGTGTTCTCGGTTGTGTCGCTGCTCCTTGCCCAAAGCGAGTTCATGTTTCCCTACTCCATGCTTTGGGATGTGAACTGGTGGATCTGGCACGGAGTGCGCGTTGGCGTAGTGGCAGTGCTGATCGTGATGCTTGCGATTGAATTCGTGAAGGGCTTTCGGCAGTTGGAGATCTACCATCAGCGCCTGCTCGGTGCGATGCAGTCGATTGAGGACAGCAATCGCAGAATCCAGAACGACAACCAGATGCTCGCGGCGCACGCCGCTATTTTGCAAGACATCAGTCAGTCTCTCGATACCGAGAGCGTGCTGCACTCGATCTTAAGGGCGGCCCGGCGTTTGCCGGGCGTGGCCGACGTCGAGATCCTGCCCGTCGCTGAGCGTGGCATGCCGGGCCAATCCTTGGGGCATGATGCGCAGCGTGCGGAGCCAAACTTCACTGACCAGAGCCGGAGGCTGGTACAGCCACTGGTGGGCCGAGAGCGCGTTCTTGGCAGCATTCAGGTTGATTACGATTCGGACTACACCCCCACGGAAGAAGACTCGGTGCGGCTTCAGGTATTTGCTAACCAGGCCGCAGTCGCAATGGAGCGGGCAAGGCTGCATGAGGAGCTGGCTAAGCGCCATCGTCACCTGAAGGGGATGTACGAGACGCTGCGCGCGGTGACCTCCAGCATCGACCTCGACCGGATCCTCGACAGCTTGCTTCAGCATGAGTCGGAAGTGCTAGAAGCGCGGTACGCCCTGGCGTATCTGTTATCGGAAGACGAGAGTCGGGCGACTGTCGTTGCTGAATATGCACGCGATGAGCGACCGAGGTTTCGTGGCGCCACTTGTTCGGTAACGAGCCATCCGATGTTAATGACTTGCGTGCGTGAGCGACGTTCGTTCCATCTGGCTTTGCAGGAAGACGGACCCGAACACTTTCCGGAAACCGCCATTCAGGCAGCGGTCGATGAGGGAGAGATCAACGAGGCGCTGTACATACCGCTCATCGCCGATGGGCAAGTGATCGGGTGTATTGGCCTCCTCCTTGACGCGGGGTCACCGTTGGGGAGGGACGAGCTGGCGCTTGCACGGGCGCTAGCAGGGCAGGCCGGGTTTGCCATTCATCATGGGCGCCTCTTTCGTGAAAGCCAGTGCTCCGCAGAGTTTCGAACCGGGCTTGGTGAAACGATGATGTCGATGATCGCTGCGCGGGATCTGGATGCGGTGGTTGATGTGGTCTGTTGTGGGGCAGTCAAACTACTGAACTGTTCCCCTGCATTAGTGTGCCTCATCGACGACGATACGGAGTGTCTCCATGGGTGCGTGGCGCGGCATGAAGGGCCGAACGATCTGCGGCGCTTCGAGCGTGCATTGCGGGTCGGTCGTCGTGCCCACGAAGCAGTCGCAGGTAGTGGCGCTCCCGTGTGCCTCACACCCGGTAGCCTCGAAGATCTGGGTCTCGATGGCATTGAGGAGGAACTGGATAACAACGCGCCGATATTGATTGCTCCCTTCAACGTACGCGGACACATGCTGGGATACATGATGCTTCCGGTGTCGATGAATGGGGGGGAGCGTGACTTTGTCGAGCGGACGATGCTGTTCGCGCAGCAGGCAGGATTGGCAATCGAAACCGCAGTACTAATAAAGGACCTGAAACAGGCGTTCGTCGCGCTCGATAACGCACAGCAAAGTCTGGTGGAATCAGAGCGGCTTGCGTCGCTGGGTGAAATGGCGGCCTCGCTTTCGCACGAGATTCGGAATCCCCTGGGTACCGTCACTAGCGCGGTGGGGCTGCTGCAATCGGAGCAGCTGGACGGTTCCGAGCGGCGAGAATTGCTTGAATTGATGGAGTCCGAAGTGAACCGCCTTAATCATCTAGTGTCCGACACGCTCGATTTCGCCCGCCCGGCGCGGGCCCGCGAGCAGTGTTTCGAACTGGGCCCGTTGATTGACCAGATCGTGAGGATGGCGTCGGTTCGCTTTCCCGATCTGGTCGTAGAAAAAGAGCTCCCGGAGGACCTGCCAGATTTGACCGGCGAAGCGGCCGAGATCCAGCAAGTCCTGGCCAATCTACTAGACAATGCTGCGGCCGCGACCCAGGGCAAGGGCGCAGTGTTGTTGCGGGTGAGGCTGGAAGCGGAGCAGGTGTGGTTCGAGATTTTAGACTCGGGTCCGGGGATCCCGCACGAGATGCGCAACCGGGTATTCGAGCCATTCGAGACCACCAAGCCGGATGGCGTGGGGTTGGGGCTGGTGATCGTGCACCGGATCGTTTCGAACTGGGGCGGTACAGTAGACTTGGAGAGTGAGCCCGGCAATGGGACACGGGTAGCGTTCTGTCTGCCGCTGCCCCGTTCCCCTGCAATGCCGAAGGAGGTTAGCTATGACGGGTAGCGTGCTGATCGTGGACGATGAGCGGGGCGTTCGCCGGACGCTGGAGTTCTTGCTCTCCAAAGAGGGCTTTAAGGTGAGCGTCGCGGAGAGTGGGGAGCAGGCAATGGATCGATTCGAGGAGCGCCCCGTCGACTTGGTGCTTACTGATCTGCGCATGGATGGCATGTCCGGGTTGGACGTGGTGCGAGGGGTTAAACGGCGATCTCCAGGGGCGGAGGTTCTCGTGATGACTGCGTTCGGCAGTATCGACACGGCGGTCGAGGCGATGAAACTTGGTGCCACGGACTACATCACCAAGCCGGCGAGGAACGAAGAGATCCTTTGGAAGGTGCGCAAAATACTCGAGGGCCGATCGCTTAGCGAGGCGCATGAACCGGGCAACGAGGAGACCTGTAATTCTGGGCTGGGCGCGCTGGTGGCAGAGAGCCCCGCGATGTGTGAGGTACTGGAACGGATTCGAAAGGTGGCGCCTACAAACCTGACGGTTTTGATTACTGGGGAGACGGGAACCGGTAAGAGTTGCATTGCGCGGGCCATCCACCATCACAGCCAGCTATCCGCAGGGCCGTTCGTGTCCGTCAACTGTGCGGCCTTGCCTGAGCCGCTGCTGGAAAGCGAGCTGTTCGGGCATGCGAAAGGCGCGTTCACCGGAGCAACTCAGGCGCGAAGGGGGCTGTTCGAAGAGGCTCATAACGGCACGCTGTTTCTTGATGAAATCGGAACGTTGCCGGCAAATATGCAGGCAAAGCTTCTCGGTGCATTGCAGGATCGTGAGATTCGCCGTGTGGGCAGCAACACTCCTCAGGCGGTGGATGTGCGCGTGATTGCGGCGACGAACGCGGATCTCGAAGAAGAGGTCGCACGTGACGTGTTCCGGGAAGATCTGTTTTACCGGCTGAATGTCGCCCGGCTACAGGTACCGCCCTTGCGTGAACGAAGGGAGGATATTCCTGTGCTGGCACGAGGCATCCTGGCCCGTCTTGCCGGGGATGGTTCACACGGTGTTGCGGTAACCGACGAGGCTATGTCGGTGCTGTGCAATGCGGAGTATCCAGGTAATGTGCGCGAATTGGAAAACGCCTTGGAGTGGGCAGCAGCGGTCTGTCGGGGGCACCTAATTGCGGTCGCTGATCTTCCCGAGGCGCTCCAACAGCCACAACGGTCTGTTCGCACACCGTTAGAGCAGGGTGAGGAAACAGCAGTGGTTCGCGAGAAGGCGGTGCCGACGGATGGCAGTCTCGCAGGGCATGAGCGTCAGATTATTGAGGAAAGCATCGAGCGCTGCCGCTGGAATCTCACCGCTGCGGCCAAGTCCCTCGGAATCGGCCGCACCACGCTCTGGCGCAAGATGCGCCAGTACAATATTGGGCGTGACCCAGCTTCACGCTGATGGAGTAGGCGTGGCGCGGCCTCGGCGGGCGTGGCACATGGTGACCTAGTGCGGGCCGCCATGCGGAGCCGAGTCTTCGTTGTGACGGTTTGGATGACCGCCCGAGCCGGCGAGGGAAGCGTTGCGAGCCTCGTCCTTCAAGAAGTTCACCAAGTGCCAGATGTCCTGCTCGTCTAAGACCTCTGAGAAGGCAGGCATTGGACCACGTCCATTCCGGATGCGGTATGCGAAGTCACCGTCGGTATGGTGCGGCGCGTGTTCGATCAGATTCGCGGGGGGAGGATCAAGTTCTGTGCCGTCGGGCCCATCGCCGAGGAGTTTTGCGCCGTGGCAACGCAAGCAGTGTTCCGTGTACAGCGACTGACCGCGAACGATCGAATGTTCGTTGGGTGGAATCGGGTTTTCACGCTGGATTTCCGACTCCGGGACCTCCCATCCACTGCCATGACCGTGGGGCGGATGAGCGATTGCGGATCCAGCCATGAGGAGCGCGGCGGAGAGGGTGGTGGCGGTGACACACGACTTCAATTGGTTTCGAATCATCGTAATCCTCCTAAGGCGTTCTCGCGTGCCCGCAACAAAGCGAGTGCAGGCAACTCAAGGGACGCCAGGTGCAGAATGAGACTGGAGGTCACGTTCACCATCTGGCTATCCCGATAGAGCCAAAGCAAGAGCGGGGCCAAGTCATTGGAGTGGCGTTACAAATACCGTCAAACGGCTCTAAAGCAATTGATAGCTGCCTGCCTGCGGATGCAGTGTGCATGGCATCCACGTTTCACGCCGGTTGGATTTGGAACGGGATGGTTCAGTTCGAAACGACGGCTGCCAGAACGTACCGGGGGCAGGCGAGTGTTCAACCTTATAGGTCTGGCAGCGCAGACCGCTCCTCCCTGTTCGGTCAACGCAGATGCAGACGCCGCGAATCCCGATCGGGGGCGAGTGGCCGACCAAGGACGGGCACGCGGCAGGTCATGCTGATCTAGGTGTGCAAACGGCATAGCCATGGTGTGGGGTTTTTGATATGGCAGCCTCCGCCAGATTACGTATCTGGACCGGGTCGTATGCGGCCGATGAGCAGGCACAGGTGGTGACCTTCTTGTTTCGCGGACCTTGGACTGGTTGGATGTAATGGCCTGTTAATCGACTCGGCGCCTGCGCATCGCCCGCGAACCTTCTTGGGCCGGTACGCGTAACACATGCCTTGCAAGTCCTTTTCTCATTCTGTCCTCGAAGACGCCATTTGCCCGACGTGAACCGGACGCGTTCATGCGTCCGGCATGATGGCCATTTCGGATCTGCGGAAGCCGACGCCTCCGTCGGAGTGATCATGTTGTGTGCGAGCTAGGCTATGTCGACTTGGAAATGCAAGGAACTTCCGGAAGATGACCGTGACAGACACAGGTCTGTGCGCGTCCTCGTTCGCGGGAAGGGTTGTTCGATCTGTCATGGATCCTGATCCGTTGTAGGAAGGAGGCGCCGGAGCATCCGGGCAGGATGGGTTGGCAAAGGGTCGTGGGGTGAACCTTCCATTCTTGGATAGTGGCGGCGAGGCACGGGCCGATTCCGTAGAGTCGGATGGCAACGGTCTTCGCGCCGCAACTGCCAGATTGCCGTCGCCGCTGGGAAGAGGCCTTGCGGGCAAGCGGGCTGCGGAACCGGTGGAGGCCCGGTTAACGGGGCGCCGCTACGACATGCCGTACATCCGAGTCCCCGATTAGGGGGCTGTACGGATGGCTCAAGGGTAGGTGCTGCGCTACCGTGGGGCACACCGGCGTCGCGAGGGCTTGTTCGTTGTTCACGTTGAGACGTAAGGGAAAGTTTGGCATCCAGCTTGAGCGAGCCCTGAAGAAGGTGGGCGAGCATGAGGTTACGCTTTACCTGTTGACGCCTCATGACCAAGGGTCTCTCGAACGCGCCCTCGGTGGGACGAGAGCGTTGCCGGAGCGCTGGCATCACGGTTTTCGACTGCTAGGCCTGCCTGCCGAGGACAAGGCGAGCCTAGAGGATGCATCAATTTCTCTGCTGTCGCCGTATTACGAAATGCTATGTGGCACCTGGCTGTCGCGTTACCAGGCGTCCATGGATCAACTTCGTCAGCGATTCGAGAACAGCGACAATCCCGAGGAGATTGTGAGGCGCGCACTGAAGCTCAGCGAAAACCTTGCGCGCAGACTGCGACAGTCTCCCCCTGAGAGCAAGGCGCAGCTGTCATACTTCAGAAGAATGGACATCTATTTCTCGTGGTACGCGGAACAGTTCTTCCTGGAGTGCGCGAGCAAGGTGCAGGTTGGCGATGTCGGTCAACCCTACCGCGAACGGGTCCGGGCCTATCTAGATGCGGAGCGCCAATACAGAGCGCGGCAGGGGTATTTGGCGGATTTCCGAGGTTCGCCGACGCAAGTGTGGAACCGGATGGCGATGTACCACAAGTTGCTGCAATACTCGGTTGTCGCAAAGACCCGAACCACCGACTTGTGGCGTGCCACGTACAGGGCTGTGAAGGCGCTCTATACGATGGTGATCATGACCCTTTTCACCGTACTCATATTCCACACGATAAGGGCCGTACACAGGCTGACCATCACGCTACTGATCATGATCGCTCTGGTCCACGCGCTACGGGATTATCTTCATGACGAAATGGTCAACCGGATCACGGGATGGATTCGCAAGGGAAAACCTCTCGCCAAGACGCGAATTCTGAAACCTCTTACCGGCGAGGGGATGGGTACTCAACTCACCTGGTTCGATTACTTGCCTCCGGCGCGCCTCCCAAGCAATGTCAAGCGCAACGCGGGGAGGGGGCAGCTCGGTGAAGATATGCAGACGGTCCTCTACAGGACACGATTGATTCTGGAGCCGGAGGCGCTGGGGCAGGGACATGTCCAGGAGGTGCTGGGGCTGGACCTGGAACCCCTGTGCAAACTGATCGAAGGTGGGCAGAACCAGTTGTTTTCCGAGACGATCGATGAAGGGATGCAGGACGGGGTTCAGGTGCATAATATCGAGCGGCAGCACATCTATACATTGCTCGCGGTGTGCACGGTTCCGGGCGACCCCTTGTTAAGGGTACAACGCTGGCGCGTGACCCTGTCAGTGCGCGGCATCGCCCAGTGCGAATCCATAGAGGCGAATTGGCCGTGACCGCGGCACGAGCTCTCGACGGCGGTGTAATGCGGCGCGTCCATGCGGCTCACCCGTGGACCGCGTGAGGCAAACCGTTCTCGCCGCTCCCATCGTCCGGTTCGGTCAGGTCGTGGATCGAATCGGAAGAAGAGGGCGCCCTCCTTCTTGGTGCGTCGTTGCCGTCTGCCGACAGGACGACGGGCAGACGTTGATGGCGGAGTTGACGCAGCTATTTACCGACCGGCTGGGCCTCCAGCCCGGCGCTCACGGCCAAGCCCTCGTAAAATCCATTGCCTTCCTCGCCTGATCACGCCCGGGCGACCTTCGTTCCGGACCTCCCGAAATCCGCAACTGACAGAGAGTCATGGGAGTCAGACCCCTCGACAATCGTGATTCTGTCCTCCGCGGGAGTCGGTGTACTCCGCCAAACGACTAAGCGGCGCGATCGCCGACGCCGAAGCAAAGGAAAATACGAACGGGGACGCTGGTCGCCAGTGTCGACCGTCCACCGCGGTCAGCAACTGCTCGACAATTACAGTCCCGGTTCGCTAAGCAGGCCTTCCACATCGAGCCGCCGGGTGACCATGGCCAGGTCGCCCTCCTGGTTCCGGGGCCACGCTTCGCGGGGACGGTCCCAGTAAAGTTCCACCCCGTTCTGGTCGGGATCGCGCAGGTACAAGGCTTCGCTGACGCCATGGTCGCTGGCCCCGTCCAGTGGTATCCCGGCGGCCCGCACGCGCCGCAAGGCATTGGCAAGAGCCGCACGCGTCGGATAGAGGATGGCGAGGTGATAAAGCCCGGTCGTCCCGGCCGGTGGCGGGGAGCCTCCCGCGCTCTCCCATGTATTCAGCGCAATATGGTGGTGATAGTCGCCCGCTGCCATGAAGGCCGCCTGGGAGCCATAGCGCTGGGTCAGTTCGAAGCCGAGGACGCCGCAGTAGAAATCCAGCGCGCGTTGCAGGTCGGCCACTTTAAGATGCACGTGGCCGATCCGCGTCCCGGCCTCAATGGGACCGAAATCCGGTGAATTCACGCTGTGCGTTCCCATCGTTGCTCCTTCGTGCCTTCCCGGAGCGCTTTCATGGCCACGCTCCATGGCACTAGCTGGTCCAGCATCCCATTAAGCGATTCCTCGTTCCTGGGATGCGGCTTGCACACAGTCATATCCTCGAAATCGGTGAAGAGCGATAACTCGACCTGATTCCGCACGTGCGCCACGTGCAGCGCGCTGGCCACCAATCGCAGTTGCTCCACCGCCCGCACGCCACCCGCGGCGCCGTATCCGACGAAGCCCGCCGCCTTGTTGTTCCACTCGCCAAACACGAAATCGAGCGCGTTCTTGAGGGCGCCCGGAGGGCCATGGTTGTACTCCGGCGTCACAAAGACATAACCGTCGAAGGACGCAACCGTGTCCGCCCATGCCTTGGTATGGGGCTGCGAGTACTGCCCCATCGACGGCGGCACCGGCTCATCGAGCATCGGCAAGTTGAAATCCGCGATGTCCACGAGCGCGAACTCCGCGTCGGTCCGCCGGGTGGCGATATCGTAGACCCAGTGCGCGACGGACTCGCCGGCGCGGCCCGGGCGGGTGCTTCCAATTACAATGGCAATCTTGGGCATTGTTCTCTCCTTCACTGATTTCGTTAAAAATCATGACGAGCGGTCTCGCATCCCAGGGTGCTGCATAGCCTTTTTCCAACTCCCTGCTCAAGAGCGCACGATCATGCTCACCGGTAGACAAGGCCCCCGTCGATGATGGGAGCCTGGCCGGTCATGTAGTCAGAATCGGGCCCAGCGAGGTAAGCGACGAAGGCGGCCACGTCTTCAGGCGTCTGCGCACGGCCCAATGCAATGCCGCCGACAAACTTGTCGTAGTTCTCACCGATCTTCGCGCCCGTGATTTCGGCCATGCGGCGGTCAATCTCGACCCACATGTCGGTGCCCACCACGCCGGGGCAGTATGCGTTCACGTTGATACCATCTCCGGCAAACTCTTTGGCCGCGGCCTGCGTCAGGGCACGCACGGCAAATTTCGTTGCCGAATAGGCGCCCAGTAGCGGAAAGCCTTCGTGACCGGCGATCGACGAAGCGCTGATGATCTTGCCCTTCCGGCCACGCTGCTTGAACTTCGCGGCGGCAGCCTGAATGCCCCACAAGACACCCTCGACGTTCACCTTGAAGACTTTCTCGGCTTCCTCGGGCGTAAGATCAGCGATTGCCTGGATGCTTGCGATCCCGGCATTGTTGACGATCACATCGAAGCCGCCGAGCGCCTTTTCGGCGTGATCGACTGCCGCGTAAACCTCGTCGCGCTTTGACACATCCGCCTTGAAGGTCGTGGCGTTACGACCAAGCGCCCGCGCCACTTCCGCAACGGCCTGCATCTTTTCCTCATTCATATCCACGATGGCGATATCCGCACCGTCGTTGGCCAGGCGCAGCGCGATTGCCCGGCCGATACCCTGTCCCGCGCCCGTTATCAAAGCGACTTTGTCGTTGATGCTCATGTCCATGTTCCTCTTCAAATTGAATGCTCTATTGCAGTGAAACTTTCGGCTACTGATTACCGTTGGATGTGGGCGCCGGCTGATCGCGGTTGCCACACGGGCCCGGGATTTACCGCCGCAGCGCCGCATCCAGCGACCACCGGCCGCCGCCGCGGAAGAAGATCGCCAGCGCCACCAAGGTCCACATCAGGGGAAACTCGAAGCCGCCCTCGGTCCAGAAGAACCCGCTGGACCAGTGCACGGTTATCGTCACCGCCAGGAATGCCGCGACCACCAGCGCCACCGGCCGAGTGAGCAGCCCAAGGGCCAGCAATAGCCCGCCGAAGACCTCGATAATCCCGGCCGCCAGCGCAAACAGCAGCCCCGGCTCAAAGCCCAGGGTGCCGCCGAAGTATTCAGCCGTTCCCGTGAGGCCGTGGCCTCCGAACCAGCCAAACAGCTTCTGGGCGCCGTGGGGGATGAGCAGCAGCCCGGCGGTGATACGCACCAGCGGCCAGGCCAGCGGCGCCAGGCTGTCCAGGGCCGCGGGCCCCTGCAGCGCCCGGAAAAGTGATGGATTGGAAGTTGTCGTTGCCATGGGAATGTCTCCTGTTGTTGAACCGGTCGTTTCCGTTGCGACCACGGGAGCCATCCTGGCTTAGTTGTCATTTTGTCGTAAGTGTGCAAAACTGGAACTAATGGTCGACGTTATGGCAACCAAGAGGTCGGGCTCGGGCCTGCCACCGCCCGGACGGGCTGAGAATGATGGCCTTGTCCAATACCTCTGGGGGCCGTGTACTGCACTGACGAGTGGAATACGCCTATGCTTCGCGGCCCTGTAGGGCGAGCACATCTGATTCACAAGGCAATGGCCCACCCAAGGGGCCCGTCACACTAGCGGTGGAGATGTTGGAGCTAGGCGAGAAACTGACTGTATCCACATTGTGGCGTACCGAAGCACTACCTCCGCCGCTATTGCCGTGAGGTGGTGACTCGCTTCAACCAACGTGAACATGGCTTGTTACCGCGTCTGGCCAGCCTGTTGAAGCGGATCGACGCCACAGCAAGGCCATCAACTGGTCTGCTCTGTCGTTCTCCGACAATGTTTGCTCGCGGCGATGGGAGTGCGCGCTATGCTCGGGGGATCGCTGGCGGGGAAGGTGTCGCGCAGCTGTCGATCCAATTCCTCATCAAGCTCGCGCCTTCTCCGTTCGATCTCATCCACTCTGTTGTTTTCCCGGACTATTTCGGCCTCCTGCGCGGTGCACAAAACACTGGCGGTCGTTCCCAACTCAGGGGGCACACCGGTCTCCTTAAAACCCCCGTGCGCCGAATTCGAGTATCGCTCCTGCCCCTGAGCCTGGCCGTCTAGTGCCGTAGAATTGCGTTCAATAGCCAGCGGCTCCAAACGGTCCAAGGCCACGGGGTCCTGTAGCGTCCGGGTCAGTGAGTGAGCGGAAGTTGTCGTTGCCATGGGGGCCTCCTGTCGTTCAACCGGTCGTTTCTGTTGCGACCACGGGGACCATCCTGCCTTGGTTGTCGAATAGTTGTAAGTCTGTAAACTCGGAACTTATGGTTGACAAAATGGAAACGCAAAAGCGGGCGGGCGTAGCAGATCCGCAGGAGCTTGGCGGCTCGCTCGACGACATCCGCGCGTTTTGCACCGTCGTGGAACTCGGCAGCATCTCGGCCGCCGCCGGCAGGCTGGGCGAGACCAAGGGCGCGATCAGCCGGCGCGTTACCCGCCTCGAGGGGCGGCTCTCCACCACATTGTTGGCCCGCCGCCCCAGGGCGGTGAGCGCCACGGAGGAAGGGCTCGCCTTTCACGCCAAGGCGCGGGACGCCCTATCTCTACTGGGCGATGCCGCGGAGGCGGCCAGCGAGGCACGCTCACTGCCACAGGGTCATCTGCGGGTGACCGCGCCGGCGGACCTGGGTGTGGATCTCCTGCCGCCAATCATCACCGGCTTCCGCAGGCAATACCCGCAGATCACGGTGGAGCTGCTCCTGACCAGCAGCGCCCTGGATCTCACCTCGCACCGGATCGATATCGCCCTGCGAGCGAGCAGCGATCTCCCGGACATGGAGTATCGCGCGATTCCACTGGTGAACCTGGACGTGCGCCTGTATGCCACCCCGGCGTATCTCGGCGAGCGTGGCGAACCCCAAGTGCCCGGGGATCTGTCGTCCCATGATCTGGTCGTCGCCCGGGACCTGATGAGTACGGCTGCCATGACGCTGACCCGGCGCGGCCGGGTCGAGCGCGTCGCGCTCAGGCCCGCCGTCCAGACCAGCGAGCTGGCCAGCGCTTCTCGCGTGGTGCTCGCCGGCGGCGGCATCGGGCCAATGCCCGGCCTGGTGGCCACTCCCGCACTGGAAGACAATCGGCTACAGGCGGTGCTACCGGACTGGACGGTGGCCAGTGCCCAGCTTTACGCCATCACCGTTGCGGGCCGTCATGCACCGGCCCGTGTGCGTGTGTTCAAGGAGTTCGTACACGAGGAGTTGAACCGCCTTGGCGGCCGCGGCGCTTGACGGATCGAATTTTTGTCACAGCCTTGTTCTACCCGAAAGATTGTGAGGAAGAAGTCTGATCTTGTCACAACAGCCAATACTAGGCCGTGCGCGTATGACCCCCTCCGAAAAGAAAAACGATCAGGGCAATTCTTGCTTATTGCGCCCGGGGGCGAGAAGGCAAAACACGAGTACCGGCTTACTTCGAAAAAGTGAATCGCACGTTTCAGGGCGCTGCGCCGAGGCGCATGTCCGCGGCATGCTCCATGGATTAGTCACTGGCGCGATCGATCCATGGGTAGCACAACCCTGCGCCGCGGAATCACTGGCTTTTTCTGCGGCTCCCTAGGCTCCCCGGGATCCGCGTCGAGACGCCGAAATGTTTATTAATGGGTCGTTATGTTGGGGTGACCTTCCCGTATTGCATGCGAGCAGGTTGAACCGGCGCGGTTTCCGATGCCGTTGCCCACATTGGCTGCGCCGTGCAGTCCGCGAAGACCTGGTAGCGGCTTAGCGGTGGATTGGCCAACCAAGTCGATGGAGGCCAGGAGAGGCCCCAGATCCCCGCATGGATGGAGTAGGGGTATCTGGGGTCCAGTTGTTAACGTGATTCGGCGCGGCGACGGGTGTCGTGGTTGAAGAGGGGCGGAACCCAGACTTTGCGACCGCCGCAGGGAGATTGCCAATACCGATGGACCCGCGCCTGAGATGAGCCATGCACGGTCGCATCCGTTTGTGCGCTGCAGCCATCCAGGCCTCGCACAACCGTTGCCATTGGTGCTGAATAGCTGTCGCCGTTGCGGTAGGCGACGATGAGTGCCCACAGCGTGTGATAGGCGTCTGCGTCCATTTGCTTTGAGGAAAGCAGCGGTTCCTGAAGAGCATATTCGATGAGCTCTTCATGAGAGCGAGTGGGTACCCGTTCGGCGACTTCCGAAGCAAGGACGATCTTGCCAATGTCATGCATCAGGGCCAGGAGTATGCCGGCTTCCGTCTGAAGCGTCGGCAATGCCATGGCCCGACCCACCGCATTTACCGCTTCGGCCAGCTCGAGGCTGTGGGCGATCAGCCCGCCCGTCTTGGCATGGTGGCATCGCTTGGATGCCGGGAGCGTGAGGTACTGGATAGCGAATTCCTGATCCGAGAGTGCCTCACGGACAAATTCTCGGTAGGACTCGATAGAAAGGTTCTCGACCACATTGACCAGGCGCTGCAGGCTGCCGGACTCGGGTGCGTGGTGGACAGGGAGAAGATCCAGTGGCCCCTTGTCGGGCAGTGCCGACCCGACCTCTGGATAAGCCACAACGTGCCGATGTCCGCGCTCTGTTTCGATGGTGTGGAGGGCCAGGGATCGAAATTGACCTCCTCCCAAGGGATGGCCCTCCCAGTCTCGAATCCTCGCGAAGGCCGTGAAATAACCGGTCGAATCGTAGATCCGAAGTCGGTAGTAGGGTTCTCCGCTAGGCGCGCGGCCTTCGCACTGGATCTCGACCCGTGCGGCGAAGATGACAGGCTCATGGCGTGCGATGTCATCCATCCCGACCAGTCGCTGCAGTTCTTGAACGTCGTTAGCCTTCATTGCGCACCTCCGTGTGCTCTTCGGCGTTGCCTTGAAGAGAACGCAGGAGACGATCCATGGCGGAACCATCCTGGCGTGTCAGGTTTGGGACGTAGCGCGAATACACGCGGAACAACATCTCGGTCGTGGTATGGCCCAGTTGCCTGGCGATCCACTCCGGGTTCTCTCCAGACGCCAACCAAAGCGTGGCGGCGGTATGCCGGCACTGGTAGGGCTGGCGAGGCTCAAGCCCGAGATGGCGTAGTAAGGGGTACCAGACGCGCTGAGTGACGTTTTTCGTGTCCAGTGGCCGGCCGGCCTTCGTGACGAAGACGTATTCCTGTTTGCCAGTGGCTCGGAACTGTCGCTGCAGGGCATCAGCGACCACGGAAGACATGGCCACCTCACGCTGTGAGCCGTCGTTCTTGGTGTATTCCGTGCGTCCCTGGTTGTAAGTCTCGCGAATCAGAATCTGGCCCTTCTCGAAGTCCACGTACTTCCACTTCAAGCCGTGCACTTCCCCGGTTCTCAGTCCGGTGAAAAGTCGCACGATGAAGTAGTCGCGGTAGTCGTCTCGGACCGTATTGATGATCTGCTGCGTTTCCTCCCACGTGAATGGCATGATCTCCTTCCGAGGTTGCTTGAGCCGTTTTAGATTGCTCATCGGGAACGTAAACTGGAAGCGGTCAGCGGCTTCGGCCAGGACCATCGAGAGCACCCCGAGGGTGTGATTGATGGTCTTTGGGGACAGGGTCGCGTTGCCTTTCCGGCCTGGAACTTTGGCGAGCTCGGACCGGAAGGCAAGGATGTCCGCTTTGCTGATGTCGCTGACCCTTTGATCACCGAAGTAGGGCAACAGGTGCCGTCGCAGGGAGCCGCGGTTGGTCTCCAGCGTCTTGAAGCGCCAGGCGACCTCGTTTTCTTGCAGCCACTGTTCGGCGAAATCACGGAACAGTGGAGTGCTCCCTGGTTGGTCGATTACGTCGGTGGCAGTGGGTGCTGCTGCCTCCGTAGCGAACTTGGCTGCTCGGCTACTGTTCGGGAAGTACCGGCTGTACTCGAAGGTGCCAAGAGTGATCTCGGCTTCGATCTTCTTCGCGACTTTCTCCATGTTTCGCCGGTTGGCTGCGGTGTCATCTAGTGTTGTGCACTCGCGGCACCGGACGTGCTTGTAGAAGAAGTCGAAGTAGAGCTTCCCGGTGTCTTTTCTGGCTCGCACTCTAGCCATGACACGCTCCCCCGCTGGCCATGGGGATGGCGGGCACCCCGCCGTCCGTATCCATCATGTCGCGTTCGATCGTTTCCCAGATGAAAAGGATCTTGCGACCGCCGAATGGCCGGAAGTAGTGAATTCCCTCAATGAGGACGCTGTCCTTGAGGCGTTCACGGATCGTGCGCGTGTCGTAGTGGATCCGTTCGGCGAGACCTTCTGTGGTCAGGTACGTGTAGCTCATGTATCGTCCCTCTTATCGATGAAGTCCATTCGTTTCGTGTGTAGCGTGTGCGCTTCACACAATGTCGATCGTACACAATCGATGTAGCGTGTCAACTACAAATGGAGTGCTCGGGCGTCATGGCTATACGCATCAAGCTGAAAGAGCTCGTAGCGGAGAAGGAGTATCAAGAGGGACGGGTGGTGACCTTCAAGGAAATTGCTGAGGAGGCAGGGGTCCACCGCGTTACGCTTTCGAAGATCGCCAACAACAAAGGCTATAACGTCGGTACGGATACACTGGACCGCCTGTGCAAGTACTTCAGATGCCGCATCGAAGAACTGGTTGAGTTTGTTGACGAAGGAGATGCGTCGCACCGCTCCTGAGGACAGGCCGCTGGGATGCGCTCGGAGGGCTTCTTACGAGCCACAAGGTACGGAATGAGTCACGAAGCTAGGTACTCGTAGGGCACGAGTAGCCAAACTGCGTATTACGGGTTTGTCACAGAAGTGGCACGAGAGTGTCACGGGACGCGACCTGCCCCAAAACGAAAAAAGGACCAGCGACTGTAAGTCACTGATCCCTTTCTCTGGAATATGGCGCGCCCGGAAGGATTCGAACCTCCGACCACCTGGTTCGTAGCCAGGTACTCTATCCAGCTGAGCTACGGGCGCATCGACTGAAGGCGCGCATTATCGCGATTGGCCCCGAGGGATGCAAGCGCCATGAGGCATTTGCCTCAGCCGCGCGGGATGGGATGGTAGGGCGTGGAGCGCACCCGGTCGTGTTCGTGCATGCGGTAGTGGACGAATTCGTCCTTGTCGTGGAAGTGCAGGAACGGGTTGCCCTCATCCTGTTCCGCCAGGGTGGATTCGGCCTCCTCCGCGTAGTTGTGCCCCGGGTGGATGCAGGTATGCGGCGGCAGTCCCTCGCGCAGCCCGTTCAGGGTATGGAACATCTGCTCCGGGTCGCCCCCGGAGAGGTCGCAGCGGCCGCAGCCGAACACGAACAGCGTGTCCCCGGTGATCAGGTCGTCGCCGGCCGGCATGTGGAAGCAGGCGGAGCCCGGGGTGTGGCCGGGCGTGTGCAGGAAGCGGATTTCGGTATCGCCCAGCTTCATCGTGTCGCCGCCGTGGTGGAGTTCCGGGCGTTCCAGCTCCTTGCCCCAGAACTCGGCCTCGGGCTTGAGGATATGCAATCGGGCATTCGGGTACTGCTCCAGGATCGCCTCGACGCCGTTGATGTGGTCGTGGTGGCTGTGGGTCAGCAGGATGTCGGAGATGGTCACATCCTGTTCGCGCGCCTGGCCGAGGATCGCGTCCGGCTCCCAGGCCGGGTCCACCACGGCCGCGCGGCGGCTGGCCAGGTCCTCGATCAGGTAGACAAAGTTCTCCATTGGCCCGAGTTCCTGGCGGTGGATGCGGTAGGGCAGGTCGTTGCGGTCCATCGGCGTCTCCATTGAGTCGTTTTCATGTTGGTAGGGTCGATCACCTGGGAGGCGCTGGTCCAATCGCGCCTTCGCGCTCGAGTCGCTTTTGCGTGCGAACAAGGCGCGGTGACTGCCGTGCAGTCATTCTGCACAAGGGAGCCGCAACGCCGTGCGCGCGCAAAGGCGGCCGAGCCCCGCGGGGTTGGTGCCCAGGTTCCCTGATCCTGCGTTGGGCCGCGTGCGCGGTAGAATCTCTAACGCTGTACGACGCCTCTGGTCTGGGAAAACCTGGGTACCAACGCGAAGGTGCGATTGGATCAGCGCCTCCCATAGAGGTTCCATCGTCCGCAGGGAAGGAGAGAGATGCAAAATTCCGAAGAGTCGTCCGCCGTTAACGCTGTCCTGGATGCGGAGGCCGACTGGGAATCCCGCTATCAGGAGGGCTCCACGCGTTGGGATCGCGGTGGCCCCAGCCCGTCGCTGGAGGCCTGGCTGGCGATCTCCGACCTGGCGAAAGGCGCGCGGATCGTGGTGCCGGGCTGCGGCTTCGGGCACGAGGTCCCGGCCCTGGCGCGCCTCGGGTATTACGCGATCGGTCTGGATGTCGCGCCCACACCGGTGCGCCAGCTGCGCGAACAGCTGGAGCGCGAAGGACTCGCGGCCGAGGTCGTCCAGGCCGACATGCTGGCATGGCAGCCGGAGACACCGGTGGATGGCGTCTACGAGCAGACCTCCCTGTGCGCGATCCCGCCCGAGCAGTGGCCGGCCTACGAGCAGCAGCTGCATGCCTGGCTGCGTCCGGGCGGCGAGCTGTTCGCGTGCTTCATGCAGACCGGGCGCGAGGGCGGGCCGCCGTTTCACTGCGAGATGGCCGATATGCGGGCGCTGTTCCCGGGCAGTCGCTGGGAGTGGCGCAACGACGCCGGGCGGACCGAACACACCAACGGCAAGTTCGAGTTGCTTCATCGCCTGATTCGGCGTTGAATCGGGTGAAGGGGCGCACCCGTGCCCCGGGCCGGGGCACACGGATTCCGGCCGGATACCGCGTGACGTACCGCGGCAAGGGGGATACTCATGCTTAACTCTATGCCGGAGGGAATGGAGCAGGTCCGCGCGCTGTTGCTGGATCTCTCCGGTGTGCTGTACGTGGGTGACGAGGCCCTCCCCGGCGCCATCGAGGCGGTGCAGCGGGCACAGGCCGCCGAGCTCCCGATCCGGCTGATCACCAACACCACACGCGAGCCGCGCGCGGCCATTATCGACAAGCTGGCCGGCCTCGGTTTCGCGTTCGAGTCCGCGCAGCTGACGACGGCCCCCTCCGCCATCCGCGAGCGGCTCGAGGCCGAGTCACGCGCGCCGCTGCTGCTGGTACACCCGGCGCTGGAAGCCGAGTTCGAGGGCGTGCCCACGGGTGAGCCGGATGTGGTCGTGCTGGGGGATATGGGCGCCGCGTTCGACTACGCGGTGCTCAACCGTGCGTTTCGCGTGCTGATGGAGGGCGCACCGCTGTGGGTGATGGGGACCAACCGCTATTTTCGCGAGGCGGATGGCCTGTCGCTGGATATCGGCCCGTTCGTACGCGCACTGGAGTACGCGGCCGATCTGGAGGCCGAGAACTTCGGCAAGCCGGACGCCCGGCTGTTCCACGCGGCGATCGCGGACCTGGATCTGCCACCGGAGCAGGTGCTGATGGTGGGCGACGACGTATCGGGGGACGTGGACGGCGCGCGCGCCGCGGGTCTGGCGGCCTGTCTGGTGCGCACCGGCAAGTATCAGGACGGCGACGAACAGCGGGCACAACACCCCGGTGCCGGTCTGGCGGATAGCCTGGCCGACATCGTGGATGCGCTACTGAGTTAAGCAATCGCGCGCCGGCCGTTGTTGACCGGCGCACGGGTCCTGGCGGGGATCAGGCCGAGCGGCGCTTGACCGACAGGGTGCCGTCACCGCGGCTGGCGGCGGCCTTGCGGCCCGGCGCCTTGCGCGGCTTTCCGGCGGCCGCATAGGCCGGGCGCTTGCCGTTGGCCGGGGCCGGGCCACGCCGCTTGGCGGCCGGCTTGCCGGGGCCGTGGGGCTTGCGCGCAGCCGGGGCGTGGCGCTCGGTCGCACGCGAGTCGCGAGTCGGGACGGAGCGACCCATCTCCAGGCGCCGGTTGGCGACATGGATATTGCCCAGGCGGCGCACCGCGGCCTCGTCCAGCGCGGCCGGAAGGTCCACGTGGCTGTGGTCGTCCTGCAGGCCGATCCGGCCGATGTCGCGGCCGTTCAGGCCACCCTCGTTGGCCAGGGCCCCGACAATCGCGCCGGGGGCGATGCCGTGGTTACGCCCGACCGGCATGTAGTAGCGCACCATGTCCGCTTCCGGCCCGCGGTCCTTGCCGCGGCTGGGGCGGGGGGCGCGGTCACGGTTGCGATCCGCACGATGACTGTCACGCTCGGGACGGCTGGCGGCCGCCGTCACGGGATCGTGCGCATTGGGCGTGCCATCCAGCGGCGTGCCCTGGGTCGCCAGGGCGAGCAGCGCGCGGGCGAGATCGCGTTCGCCCATCTGGCCGTTGGCCAGCAGCCGGTCCAGCAGGGCGTCGAGCTGCGGCGATGCTTCGCCGGTCAGCTCGGCCTGCAGACGCTCGGCCAGGCGCTCCTCGCGGCGGGCGATCACGGCGGCGCGATCCGGGACCTTCTGCTCGCGCACGGGCTTGCCGGTCAGGCGCTCGATATCGCGCAGCATGCGCCGCTTGCGCGGCTCCAGGAACAGGATCGCGCGGCCCTTGCGCCCTGCGCGGCCGGTACGGCCGATGCGGTGCACGTACACCTCGGCATCGCCCGGGGCGTCGTAGTTGAAGACATGGGTGATGCGCGGGACATCGATGCCGCGGGCGGCCACGTCGGTGGCCACGATCACGTCCAGACGCCCATCACGCAGATCGGCGACCACGCGCTCGCGCTCGCCCTGTTCCATGTCGCCATTGAGCGGGGAGGACTGCACGCCCTGGGCGTTCAGGGCCTCGGCGATCTCGGCGGTCGCGGCCTTGGTACGGGCAAAAACGATCGCCGCGTCCAGTTCCGGCTCCACCTCGATCATCCGGCCCAGGGCCTCGGTCTTGTGGCGCTGGTCGACCAGGCAGTAGCTCTGGTCGATGTCGGTGCCGGCCTCGTTGCCCGCGCCAATGCGGATCTCCTGCGGCTCGCGCATGTGGCGGTGCGCGATACGGCGAATCGGCGCCGGCATGGTCGCGGAGAACAGCGTGGTCTGGCGCTCGGCCGGGGTCTGTTCGAGGATCCACTCGATCTCCTCGACAAAGCCCATGCGCAGCATCTCGTCGGCCTCGTCCAGCACCACCATGCGCAACGCATCCAGTGTCAGCGTGCCGCGCTTGATGTGGTCGACCACACGGCCGGGCGTGCCGACCACGACCTGTGCACCATCGCGCAGGCCGCGGATCTGCACGCCCATCGGCTGGCCGCCGTAGACCGGCAGGATCTCGAGCCCGTCGATACTGGCCGCGAAGCCCTCCAGGGCGGTGGCGACCTGGCCGGCCAACTCGCGGGTCGGCGCCAGGATCAGCGCCTGCACGCGACGTTGCGCCGGATCGACCGAGTCGATCAGCGGCAGGCCGAAGGCGCCGGTCTTGCCGGTGCCGGTCTGGGCCTCGCCCAGCACGTCGTCGCCGGCCAGCAGGGCGGGGATACACGCGGCCTGGACCGGGGTCGGGGTGGTAAAGCCCAGTTGCAACAGGGCACGGGCCAACGACTCGGACAGACCGAGTTCGGCGAAGGAGGGGGATTCGGACATGCTGGAGGTACTCGGGCGGGCCGGAACAAAGGCCCGGCGAAAATCGGATGAATCTACTCAGCGCGCATCATACACGAATTGCGGCACGAAATATGTCTGCGCCTACGCAACAAAAAATAGCGCCCGCGCGCAAACGAGTGTGTCGCGGCAGGTTTGGGCCTGCTATCGCCCCAGCCCGGTCAGCCGCGCCGGCTCCAGGATCTCGATCCAGTAGCCGTCCACGTCCTTCACGAAGGCGATGTCCTTCAGCCCGCCCTCGTCCGGGCGCTTCACGAACTCGACGTTATTCTCGTCCAACCAGCGCACGGCCGCGTCCAGATCGGGTACCGAGAAGCAGATATGGCCGAAGCCCTGCGGCTCCTCGTTGCCGTCGTGGTAGTGGAAGTCGGCGTCCTTCTCGGTGCCGTAGTTGTAGGTCAGCTCCAGGATGCCGCGCTGGCTGAACATCCAGCGGGTGGCCTCGCCGCCGTCCTTGGGCGGGTGCGGTTCGTCCTCGCCGAGCTGCGCCAGGAAGTAGAGCGTGAACTCGAACTCCGGGAAGTCCAGTGTCTTGACCAGCTGCATGCCGAACACCCGCTGGTAGAAGTCCAGCGCCTTCTGCGGATCCTTCACGCGCAGCATGGTGTGGTTCAAGCGAAAGCCTGCGGTGGGATTGTCGCTCATGGTGCGTCCTTGTCTCGGCAAAAGGGGGGCTGTCCCGGAAGACTGGAACACAGGGGCCAAGGTTCCCTCAAGTACCACCATCGCGTCGTCCGCGATCCCCCGTCACTGCGAGGAGGCGCAGCCGACGCGGCAGTCTGCCGAGTCAGCCCCAGCATCGGTTCCTGCGTTGGGAGATCGCTTGGCTTGGCTCGCGATGACGGGGGTTGAGCGCGTTCCGTTCGGCTACGGCTACTGTCGGCAGAACGGCCCGAACTGGTAGAAGCGGCGGCAGCGGAACTCGGACTCGCAGCCCTGCAGCTGGGATTCGTAGCGGCTGGCCCGTTGCGCGACCTGACGCGCGGCTGCCTGGACCTGCGGCTTGCTGCGGTAACTGCCGCGGTTATAGCCGCCCTGGCCCTCGTGGTAGGCCAGATACAGGTGCTCGGGGTTGTGCAACGAGACGCCGGTAATGCGCTGCGTGCGGACGTTGTACCAGCCGATAAAGTCGGTCGCGTGCTTCATGTGCGTGCGTCGCGCCATCATGCTGCCGGCATCCTCGCGGTATTCGCCCCAGACCGGGTCCTGCGCCTGCGCATAGCCATAGGCAGAGGAGGGCCGGCGCCACGGGATGACCCCGAGCAACCGCTCGCGGTCCGGGCGCACATGGCTGCGGAACGAGGACTCCTGCTGGATGAACGACATCTGGGTGGCGATGGGGGTGCCCCATTCGCGTTCGGAGTCGCGGGCGTAGTCGTACCAGCGCGGCTGCTCGCGGAAGATCTCGCAGATATTGCTCTGGTCCGACGGCGGCGATGGCGCCAGCGTCGCACACCCCGCCGTGATCGCGGCCAGTGCCAGCAGCAGGCCCGCTCGTAGCCCGTTGAGCGCCATGGCCCGCCATTCCCCCTGATCTGCCTTGCCCACCCGAATCTCCCGTTCGGTTCCCCAGTGGCCGGGAGTATAAAGCACCCCCGGTCGCTGCAAAGGGCGGGTGGTGAGGGGGCTGTGTGGCAGGGCTCTGGGAGTGGGTTTCCTTGTGGGAGAGGTCTGTGGGAGCGGGCTTGCCCGCGAAGCCCCTGCCCGCGTCGGAACTGGGTAAAAGCCATTCGCGGGCAAGCCCGCTCCCACAGGCCGCTCCCACAAGGCGCACTTGCGACGCCCGTGCTACGGGGCGGTGTTCCAGTCAGGGTCGAGCGGGCTCAGGCCGGGATCGACGCGCCAGGGCCCCGGTGCCTCGGGCGCGTGCGCGATCTCGCGGATGCGTGCGATGAACTCGCGCCGGGGGAGGTTGATGGCGCCGAGGTTGCGCAGGTGCTCGGTCTCCATCTGCACGTCCACCAGGGGCCAGCCCCAGGCGACGAGGTGGCGGCACAGCCAGGCCAGCGCGATCTTGGAGGCGTCGCGCTCGCGCGAGAACATCGACTCGCCGCAGAACAGGCGGCCCACGGTCACGCCATAGAGCCCGCCGATCAGGCGCGGGCCGTCCCAGACCTCCACCGAATGCGCGTGGCCCGTGCGGTGCATGGCGATGTAGGCCTGCTGCATGCTCGCGGTGATCCAGGTCCCCTCGGCATACTCGCGGGGCCCGGCGCAGCCCTGGATCACGGCCTCGAAGGCGCGATCGAAGCTGACCGTATAGCCGCGATTGCGGATCGCCTTTTTCAGACTGCGGTGCATCCGGAACTGGCCCGGCTCCAGCACCGCGCGCGGGTCCGGGCTCCACCACAGGATCGGCTGCCCGGCCTCGAACCAGGGGAATACGCCGGAGCGATAGGCATTCAGCAGCCGCGGCACGGAAAGATCGCCGCCGGCCGCGAGCAGGCCATTCGGATCGCGCAGGGCATGCGCCGGGTCCGGGAACGGCGCCTCCGGGTGCTCCGGGTCCAGCCAGGGCAGGGTGATCTGCGGGCCGCCGGTCATGGGGTGGCTCCTGTTGGCGCAGGAGATGGGAGACCTGTGTTCCGTGGGAGCCTGCTTGCAGGCGAAAGGTCTGTGGCGGGCTCCAGCGCGGGCAGGGGCTTCGCGGGCGAGCCCGCTCCCACAGGGGGGCGTTGGTCAGCTCTGGGGTGCATCGTCGGGTTGGACCTGCCGGTAGGGCGAGTGTTCGTGCAGGCGTTCGCACTGGGTGCGCATCAGCTGGGCCTCGCGTTCGCAGAAGTCGCGCACGGGTTGGTCGAAGCCCTCGGTCAGGATCATGTGGGCGGAGTAGGTGGGCGTGGGCAGGAAGCCGCGCGGGATCTTGTGCTCGCCCTGGGCGCCGGGCTCGAAGCGGGCCAGGCCCTCGCGGATGCAGAACTCGATGCCCTGGTAGTAGCAGGTCTCGAAGTGCAGGTCGGCCATCTCCTCGGTGCAGCCCCAGAAGCGCCCGTACAGGGTGTCGTGGCTGCGATAGCAAAGGGCCGCGGCGATGGTCTCGTCGTCCCCGGCCTCGCCTGGGCGTCTTGCCTCGAACAGCACGACCTGATCGCCCAGTGCCGCCGCCGTCTCCACGAAAAAGGCCTCCGACAGCGTCGGGATGCCCATGTGCTTCTCGAAGGTGTCGACGTAGAAGCGGTGGAAGCGCGCCCAGTCCTCGGGCGATCCGGTGGCCCCGGTCAGCGTGCGGAACTCGATGCCGGCCTCGGTGACGCGGCGGCGTTCGCGCTTGATGTTCTTGCGCTTTTTCGAGCTGAGCGCGGCCAGGAAGTCGTCGAAGCTGGCGTAGTCGGCGTTGCTCCAGTGGTACTGGCAGCCCATGCGCTCGGCCAGCCCCATCTCGCGGGTCACGTCGAGGTCGTCCGCGTTCGGGAACAGGATGTTCACGCCCGAGGCATTCAGCTCGCGCCCGCGGGTGACCAGTGCGCGCACCAGCAGGGTGCGCAGGTGATCGAAGTCCGGCGCCTCCGGGTGCACCAGCAGGCGTGGCCCGGTGGCCGGCGTGTAGGGTACGGAGACGACCAGCTTGGGATAGTAGTTGAGCCCGTGGCGGTTCCACGCGCTCTCCCAGGCGAAGTCGAACACGAACTCGCCGTAGTTGTTGGTCTTGGCGTAGGCGGGCGCGGCCGCGACCAGCTGCTCGTCGCGGAAGATCAGCACATGCTGCGGGAACCAGCCAAACTGCCGCCCCAGGCAACCGTGGCGCTCCAGGCCCTCCAGGAAGGCATGGCGCAGAAACGGCTCGGTGCCGCCGGTCAGGGCGTCCCAGGCGGCCGGGTCCACATCGGCCAGGCCGTCGCGCAGCTCGATGCGTTCGGCCGGCTCTTCCGGCGGGGTCGTCCGGGTATCGCCCTCGGCGCTCACGACTCAGCCGTTCTCTTCGAGGTACTTCTCCGCGTCCAGTGCGGCCATGCAGCCGGTCCCGGCGGAGGTGACCGCCTGGCGGTAGACATGGTCCATCACGTCGCCGGCGGCGAACACGCCCGGTACGGAGGTCGCGGTGGCATTGCCTTTCAGCCCGCTTTGCACCTGGATGTAGCCCCCTTCCATGTCCAGCTGGCCTTCGAAGATGTCGGTGTTCGGCTTGTGGCCGATCGCGATGAACACGCCCATCAGCTCGACGTCCTTCGTCTCGCCGCTTTGTGCATGCTTGATGCGCATGCCGGTCACGCCCGAGTCGTCGCCCAGGATCTCGTCCAGGGTGTGATTCCACTCGATGGTGACGTTGCCGTTCTTTTCCCTCTCAAACAGCTTGTCCTGCAGGATCTTCTCCGCACGCAGCGCGTCGCGACGGTGCACCAGGACGACCTCGGAGGCGATGTTGGACAGATACAGGGCCTCCTCGACCGCAGTGTTGCCGCCGCCGATCACCGCGACCTTCTGGCCGCGATAGAAGAAGCCGTCGCAGGTGGCACAGGCGGACACGCCCTTGCCCATGAACGCCTGTTCCGATTCCAGCCCCAGATACTGCGCGGAGGCCCCGGTGCAGATGATCAGCGCGTCGCAGGTGTACTCGCCGGCATCGCCGACCAGGCGATAGGGCTTGTCCTTCAGATGCACCGTATGGATGTGATCGAAAATCACCTCCGTTTCAAAGCGCTCGGCATGTTTTTTCATGCGTTCCATGAGCTCCGGGCCCTGCACGCCGTCATTGTCGCCCGGCCAGTTGTCCACGTCGGTGGTGGTCATCAGCTGGCCGCCCTGTTCCAGGCCGGTGATCAGTACCGGGTTCAGGTTGGCGCGCGCGGCATAGACGGCGGCGGTCCAGCCGGCGGGGCCGGAGCCCAGGATCAGCAGCGGGCAGTGGCGCGGGTGCTTCTCGTCGCCGCCTTTCTTGCCCTTGGGCGCGGTCTCGCCGCCACCGGAGAGCGAGACGGCCCCCGTGGCGGCCTGGACGGCCCCGGTGGCGACGGCGACCTTGGGCGCGTCCTTCTTCCCGGCCTTCTTGTCCTTCTTGTCGGATGGGTCCTTGGCGTCGCTCATGCGGTACTCCCTGTCGATTCGATGAATACGGCTGGCGCTGCCGGCCGGGCCGACGGCGCGCAAGACGGGTTCGATAAGGCGGGGATTATTGGTACCCGGCGGGGCTTTGTCCAACACCGCCACCGCGCGCGAGGGTCCGCCCGATGGATCCCGTCGACGGATACCGATTCGGTAATCGCGGGCCATAAAACATTTTCATGTTCGCCTTCGCTAATGCTGGCGCCGGTGGATCACAAGGGTGCCGAGTTATCCACCATGGAGTGAACTCGCGGGGAATGGCGGCGGGATGCGGACTTGGGGTTCTTATCCACAGCTTGCCCACGGGTTGTCCGCCGGGTTATTCGGGCCCCAGATACAAGATATTGTGTCTAGGCACTTCTCGATCCCCGATCTATAGTACTCCACGTCATTACCCACAGTTACGCGTGAGGCCGCCACCATGCACAGCGACACCCAGACCGCCGAAGCCCAAGAGGGCATCCAGTACCCGCCGCAAGCCGAACCGTCGGCCGAGGTCCTGGCGACCAGCCCGGGCCAGCACCAGGTGATCCGCCGCAACGGCAAGGTCACCGGATTCGACGCCTCGAAGATCGAGGTCGCGGTGACCAAGGCCTTCCTCGCGGTGGAGGGCGGCAATGCCGCGGCCAGCCGCCGCATCCACGACATCTCCAAGGAGGTCGCCGGCCAGGTGGTCGACAGCCTGTTCCGCCGTGCCGGCACCCAGGGCATGACGGTGCATATCGAGGATATCCAGGACCAGGTGGAGCTGGCCCTGATGCGCGGCGGCCACCACAAGGTCGCGCGGGCCTACGTGATCTACCGCGAACAGCAGGCGCAAAAGCGCGCCGCCGAGGCCGCGGAGCAGGGCGTGGACGAGCAGGAGGAAGCCCCGACCCTGAACGTGACCCGCGCCGACGGCACCCAGTCCCCGCTGGACGAGGAGCGCCTGCAGGCGGTGGTGGACGAGGCCTGTGCCGGCATCGAGCACGTCGATGGCCAGAAGATCCTGACCGAGGCGCGGCGCAACCTGTTCGACGGCGTGGCCGAGAAGGACGTGGCCACCGCGCTGGTGATGGCGGCCCGCGTGATGATCGAGCAGGAGCCCAACTACTCCGAGGTCACCGCGCGCCTGCTGCTGGACGCGCTGCGCCGCGAGGCCCTGAGCTTCGTGCACGGCCGCCCGGAAGAGGCCACCCAGGCGCAGCTGGCCGAACGCTACGCCGAGTACTTCGGCGCCTACATCCGCCGCGCCGCCGATCTGGAGCTGGTCGACAGCGAGCTGACCCGCTACGACCTCGACAAGCTGGGCGCGGCGATCAAGCCGGAGCGCGACCTGCAGTTCACCTATCTGGGCCTGCAGACCCTGTACGACCGCTACTTCATCCATAGCGATGGCACCCGCTTCGAGCTGCCACAGGCGTTCTTCATGCGTGTGGCGATGGGCCTGGCGATCAACGAGATCGACCGCGAGGCACGCGCGATCGAGTTCTACAACCTGCTGAGCTCGTTCGACTTCATGAGCTCCACGCCGACGCTGTTCAACTCCGGCACCCTGCGCCCGCAGCTCTCCAGCTGCTACCTGACCAGCGTGCCGGACGACCTGGACGGCATCTACAGCGCGATCCGTGACAACGCGCTGCTGTCCAAGTTTGCCGGCGGGCTGGGCAACGACTGGACCCGCGTGCGCGGCATGGGCGCCCACATCAAGGGCACCAACGGCAAATCCCAGGGCGTGGTCCCGTTCCTGAAGGTCGCCAACGATACCGCCGTGGCCGTGAACCAGGGCGGCAAGCGCAAGGGTGCCGTGTGCGCCTACCTCGAGACCTGGCACATCGATGTCGAGGAGTTCATCGAGCTGCGCAAGAACACCGGCGACGACCGCCGCCGCACCCACGACATGAACAGCGCCAACTGGATCCCGGACCTGTTCATGAAGCGCGTGGCCGAGGACGGCGACTGGACCCTGTTCTCCCCGAACGAGACCCCGGACCTGCACGACCTGGTCGGCGCCGAGTTCGAGAAGCGCTACTGCGAATACGAAGAGAAGGCCGCGCGCGGCGAGCTGCGCGTGCACAAGACCATGAAGGCCGTGGACCTGTGGCGGAAGATGCTCGGCATGCTGTTCGAGACCGGCCATCCGTGGATGACCTTCAAGGACCCGTGCAACCTGCGCAGCCCGCAAAGCCACACCGGCGTGGTCCACAGCTCCAACCTGTGCACCGAGATCACCCTGAACACCTCGGATGACGAGATCGCGGTGTGCAACCTGGGCTCGATCAACCTGGCCGCGCATGTGAACGAGGCCGGCGAGCTGGACCTGCCCAAGCTCGAGCAGACCGTGAACACCGCCATGCGCATGCTCGACAACGTAATCGACTACAACTACTACTCCGTGCCGCAGGCGCGGCGCTCCAACCTGCGCCACCGTCCGGTGGGGCTGGGGGTCATGGGCTTCCAGGACGCGCTGTACAAGCTGCGCGTGCCGTATGCCTCCGAGGCCGCGGTGGAGTTTGCCGACACCTCCATGGAGGCGGTCTCCTACTACGCCATCAAGGCCTCGACCGACCTGGCCGAGGAACGTGGGCGCTACGAGAGCTTCCCCGGCAGCCTGTGGAGCCAGGGCATCCTGCCGATCGACTCGATCGACAGGCTGGCCGAGACCCGCGGCGACTACCTGCAGATGGACACCACCCAGCGCCTGGAGTGGGACAAGCTGCGCAAGCGGGTGAAGAAGGTCGGCATGCGCAACTCCAACACCATGGCGATCGCGCCGACCGCGACCATCTCCAACATCTGCGGGGTCAGCCAGTCGATCGAGCCGACCTACCAGAACCTGTTCGTCAAATCGAACCTGTCCGGCGAGTTCACCGTGATCAACCCGTATCTGGTGCGCGACCTGAAAGACCGCGAGCTGTGGGACGAGGTGATGGTCAATGACCTCAAGTACTACGACGGCTCCGTGCAGCCGCTGGACCGCGTGCCGGAGGACATCAAGGCCCTGTACGCCACCGCGTTCGAGCTGGACACCCGCTGGCTGGTCGAGGCCGCCTCGCGCCGGCAGAAGTGGATCGACCAGGCGCAGAGCCTGAACCTCTACATGGCCGAGCCCTCCGGGCCCAAGCTGGACGCCCTGTACAAGCTGGCCTGGGTGCGCGGCCTGAAGACGACCTACTACCTGCGCTCCATGGGCGCGACCCACGTGGAAAAGAGCACCGTGGCCGACTCCTCGCGCGCCAACAAGCTGAACGCCGTCTCCGGCGGCCAGCAGGCGGCCGAGCCGGAGGCGCCCAAGGCCTGTTCCATCCTCGACCCGGACTGCGAGGCCTGCCAGTAAGGCGGGCCCGCCCACGGGCACCGAATACGCACCACACACTGAACGCGACGCACTGAAGAAAAGGCCCGGCCACCGAGCCGGGCCGCCACCGAAAGAAGAGGGGACACTATGCTTTCCTGGGACGATCCGATCGCAGCCATCAAAGGCGAAGGCCAGAAAGAACCCGCCGTCCGCCCCGGCATGGGCTTTCAGGAGAACGAAGCCCTGATGAGTACCGCCGGCGCCGCGCCCAGCGTCTCGCCGGAGCCGGAAAACGCCGGCCAGCCGCTGGCCGAGCCGAACGAAGACGCCCTGACCGGCACCGGTCTGGAAGACATCGAGATGGGTGCCGAGCGCATCCGGGTGGATGACAAGAAGATCATCAACTGCCACGCGGACCTCAACCAGCTCGTGCCCTTCAAGTACAAGTGGGCCTGGCAGAAGTACCTGGACGGCTGCGCCAACCACTGGATGCCGCAGGAAATCAACATGAACGCGGACATCGCCCTGTGGAAGGACCCGAACGGGCTGACCGAGGACGAGCGCACCATCGTCAAGCGCAACCTGGGCTTCTTCTCCACCGCCGACTCGCTGGTGGCGAACAACCTGGTGCTGGCCGTGTACCGCCACATCACCAACCCCGAGTGCCGCCAGTACCTGCTGCGCCAGGCCTTCGAGGAGGCGCTGCACACCCACGCCTACCAGTACTGCGTGGAATCCCTCGGCCTGGACGAAGGCGAGATCTTCAACATGTACCGCGAGGTGCCCTCCGTGGCCACCAAGGCCGAGTGGGCGCTGCCGTTCACCAAGCACCTGGCGGACCCGAACTTCCGCACCGGCACCCCGGAGGCCGACCAGAAGCTGCTGCGCGAACTGATCGCCTTCTACGTCGTGTTCGAGGGCATCTTCTTCTACGTCGGCTTCGTGCAGATCCTCTCCATGGGCCGGCGCAACAAGATGACGGGCGTGGCCGAGCAGTTCCAGTACATCCTGCGCGATGAATCCATGCACATGAACTTCGGCATCGACGTGATCAACCAGATCAAGCTCGAGAACCCGCACCTGTGGACCGAAGACTTCAAGAACGAGATGCGCACCCTGATCTCGGACGCCGTCGAGCTGGAGGCGCAGTACGCGCGCGACACCATGCCCCGTGGGGTGCTGGGCATGAACGCCCAGATGTTCGAGGAATACCTGCACTTCATCGCCAACCGCCGCTGTGCGCAGATCGGCCTGGCCGAACTGTATCCGGGGGCCGACAACCCATTCCCGTGGATGAGCGAGGTGCTCGATCTGAAGAAGGAGAAGAACTTCTTTGAGACGCGGGTTACGGAGTATCAGACGGGTGGGGCGTTGAGCTGGGATTGAGGCTCGAATTTCGAGTTGGCCAACCCTATGGAATCTGCGAACACTACAACGCCATCGAGTAGAGCCCAGGCAGAGGAGGCTACCGCGCACCGACTATTAGAAGACTATAGACGCGAGATATTGAAACGCGAGTTATCGAATACCGAGAGTTACGATAAAGCGATCCTAACTCTTTCATCGGCTGCCCTGGGCTTCTCAATAACCGCATCCGGATTTTTTATACCATCGGAAGGCCCGGTATTTTCCGCTTTCCTAATATTCGGACTATTCTTTCTTTGTCTCAGTGTCACAATATCTCTACTCGCTTTCTGGGTTAGCAATAAAGCCTTAGATCGATACCTTGGGGATGCGGAGAGCTACTACTTGGAGAATGACCTAGACGCCTTTAATAGCCCCAATATCTATGATCAGTTGAACAAGATCAGCAACATTGCTTCGGGTGTGATATTTGTCTCAGCTATGTTCATGATTGTCGCTTTTTTTCTGGCAAATGTATTGAGGTAACCGATGATGCCGAAACCGTCTAATTCGAAATCTTCCCAAAGCGTGCGTGATAGCGCTTCAGCTCCTCGGATGCAGCGCACCCCATCGCAATCTGGTTTAGAAAAGAATAGCGCCAACCCTCCTAGAATGCAGAGAGTACATCCGGCGCCAAAAGATAAATAGAGTTGGAAACACGCTCGCTCTTTTGGGCTTCTCGTGTCTTGCCGTATCTGGATCGCCCTTTTGTGCCGAAGGAAGAGGGCACCCATTAGTTCTTGGCCGTCTGAGTCGGGCTGTCTAGGTTTGCGGGGGGGCAAGGATAAGGCACCCATTATTCTTAATGTGGCAGGTGGTGTCATGACTGAGGGGTAGATGCCGTGGTAGACGGAAATGGGTCTGGCGGGTTCGGATTTCTAGTCGTGGCTGTGGTTTTGGGTTGCCCGGCTTTATTCTTCCTTGGCTATGTCGAGCTAGCGTTTCTTTGGCTGGGTGTCGGGATGTTTCTGATGCTGTCATTTGTCGCATCCGTCATGGTTCTGATGAATAACAGGGAGCAAGATCGCGAGGATCGAGAACTCAGATGAACATCCGATTAGCGTACAAAGCAGCGTGATGGTCTAATTCTGACACGAATAAGTGGATATCTATAAGAAAAGAAAAATGAGTAAAACGGGGGCACGCGTGATTTCTCGAGCGGTACCTAAACCCATGCGTTAGAACTCGTTGTATGGATTTCATCCACGCCATCGATCTAGACAATTGGTACCCTTGCCACAACTTGGCGTTGAGTGGACGCCTCGTGTCTCCGAACGCGCTGGCGTTTGTAGACAAGGGTATCGGGGAAGTTCACGAGTTCATCGACGATGTGCCACTGGAAGTTCTTGCGAAGGGCGTCCATCCGCCAAGCATCGTAACCCCTAGAGCCGCAGGAGAAATCGTTCGGGCTGGCATCTTAAGGCAAGGGATGAAGATCGCAAACGGTCCCAACGAGGTGGAGTTAATGTCGGAGGGAACAAAGCAGGATGCGCTTCGAAGCTCCGACGTCGAACTTACCTTCGAGCGAATTCGACGTGAGATCGCACCTAGGGCCGTCAGCCGTTTCTCGTGCCTCTACCTGGCTGAGCGTTCAGAGCAGGGAGAGGCGATGTTGCGCGCCATGCTTGGACCAAATGTCTACGTTCTCCGGGTACGCCCTACGCTCACTCTGAGACTCACGAGGGTTGACGCAGCGTGGTTTGATGGCTTTTTTGATTCGAACGATATCGAGGACGTCCGGCGGTACTGGCAGGGCCAAGAGAAGCCTGATGGCCAGAACTGGGAGTATCTGTTCGATGGAGTCCTGGAGGTGGAGGACCCCACGCAACTTGAGTATGTGCGGAAACACGGCGCCAACTTAGCGCAATAAAAGAGCGCAGAAGAGGACACCCATGATGTATTGCTGCTTGAGAGTGCATCGTTTGGTTAGGGTTTGTGGGAAAGATTGAGCTTGGGTTTTTGGGGGTAACACTTGGAAGGGTCGTCTGGTTTTCTAGTATCGGTGTGGCGCGGTGTTCGCTTGGTGGCGGATATCATTATGATGATATTTTTGTTCTCGATTATTTTGATAGGTTTTTGGCCCCAAGCGGAGTTGCTGCCAATAATTGATTATATCGGGTTCAATTTCGAGGGTGGGTGGGTTTCGTATCTCGTCCCGGTCGTAGGTGCTGTCTTTGTTTATAACCGCTATCGAGCACGCGTTGGTGAGGAGCATGACGTGAACACTGTTTCAGCGCCAGGGCGTCTGTCGACTCCCAGTTTTATGGCATTGGTGGCTGTCACTATGTTGCTGGCAGTGAATGTGGCGTTCGATTCGTCGTTCATGGCGGCCTTTGGGTTTTTTGCGGGCGTTGCGTTAGCGTCGGGCGCGGGTCGGGCCTTAAGGTATAGAGTGGAAGGGATAATTGGCTCTGGTTCGCAACTGGTTCTGGGGTCGATTTCTGCGGTGAGTCTACTTGGTGCGAGTTGGCTTGGTGGATGGGCATCTATTGAATGGGCGGGCACGGAGCTTCAAGGCTGGTATCTGGCGCCTCTTTTGGGAACCTTAGTTGGGTTGACGGTGCCGGTTCAGCCCACAGAAAGAAGAGGACACCCATGATTTGTTGACGGTCTGAGGCGGGCTGTCTAGGTTTTAGGGGGAGTGCATGGACCAGGGAGGTTCCGTAGATGACGCGAGCCAGGAAGGAGCTCGTCTCGGTCGAGACGACGCCGTATTACCACTGCATCTGTCGCTGTGTGCGCCGCGCGTTCCTGTGTGGCGAGCACGAAGAAAAGGACACCCATCATTTGTTGTGGGAGGCACGTGAAAGCTTTTGAATGGCCGGACTATCCCTGCCCAAAGTGTGGCCTGGAAAAACAGTGGCTGGTTCGAAGTTGCGTAAACGCCGGAGGGCAGAGAACCTGTCTGTTTGTCTGCGGACATTGCGAGCATCGGACTCAGCATTTTGTGTCGGTAAAGGCTGTGAAGGCAGCTGGGATGCATGCGGACCCCATTACCGCTACGAGCAGACTCCCAACGTGCGAGGTGTGCGGTAATGTCGGTGCCGAACGCCATCATTGGGCTCCAGCAGCTATCTTCGGCGGTGAGTCGGAGTCTTGGCCAACGTCGTACTTGTGTCAGGCTTGTCACGCGAGATGGCATGCACTTGTGACACCACAGATGCGGTACTCGGACTGAGACCTAACTACGTGTTCAAGCCGACCGCCTTACTCGGTCTTCATTTCAACCAAGCCCGGCCGCGCGGCGGCGGCTTAACACGGCGTTAGGTGCCGAAGAGGAGGGCTAGGTGGACGTACTTACGTTTATAGCAGAGTTCATTAAGGCTATTGCTTGGCCGCTGGCTTTCGTCTTCGCCGTGTACCTTCTCAAGGCGCCCCTTACATCCCTAATCCCATTAATGCAGCGGGTTAAGTTCAAAGATCTTGAAGTCAGCTTCGGACAAGAGGTTGCGGCTCTTAAAGAGGAGGCCGAAGAGAGCCTCGGCCCAGCGCATGCACCATTGAAGGTGTCGCCAAAAGTAGTGAAGCTAGCGGAGGTGTCGCCGCGCGCTGCGGTTCTAGAGGCGTGGCTAGATGTCGAGTTTACTGCCCTCGAAGCTGCTGAGCGGCGAGGCGTCGAACTTGAGGCGCGGCAGAAGTCTTCACCGATGGCGGTCATAGGTGCGCTGTATAGGGCAGGGCTCGTAGACGATGGCACGCAGAATATGTTCCGGAATCTTTTCGCGCTCCGCAGTCACGCGATCCACGATTACGACCATGGTGACCTCAATGCAGAGGGGGCGGTGAACTACGCAGATATGTGTGCCCGCCTAGTCGAACGCTTGAGTAAAGTGTAAGAGCAAGGGGACACCCATGATTTCCTGCGTGTGGATGTGCTGGTCTAATTTCCGTGGACACCTCGATCGGTGGAATGATTGGGATCTGATCGAGGAGAGGATATGGGACGCAGGAGCTTTGATCCGGAGTACAAGCTTCGGGTGGCCCGGATGGTGGTGGACGAGGGCCAGGGTGTGTCGCAAGTGGTGCGAGACACCGGGGTTGGCGAGACGGCCGTTCGGCGCTGGGTCGAGCAGCTCAAGGCGGATCGTGCTGGGGAAGCCGGCGATGGACGGCCCCTGACACCGGAGCAACGCCGGATCCGGGAACTGGAGGAAGAGAACCGCCGGCTGCGGGAGGACAAGGCCATCCTAAAAAAGGCCTCGGCCTTCTTCGCCCGGGAACTGAAGTGATGCATCGCTGCATCACGACCCTGACGGAGAAGGCTTCGGTGCAGCGGGTCTGCGATTTGCTGGAGGTGAACCGGTCGGGCTACTACGCGGCGCGACAGCGTGGCCGGCGACCGCGCCGGCCTTGTGCGCTGGGACAGCGGGTCAAGGAGGCGTTCGAGCAGTCGGAGTGGACCTACGGCAGCCGCCGTGTGCAAGCGGCGCTGTGCTCCGATGGTGTTGAGGTCGGCCGCTACCGGGTCCGCCGTCTGATGCGGGAGCAGGGGCTGCGGCCCGAAGAAGAGGACACCCATGATTTCTTGACGGTCTGAGGCGGGCTGTCTAGGTTTCAGGGGGAGTGCATGGACCAGGGAGGGTCCGGAGATGACGCGAGCCAGGAAGGAGCTCGTCTCGGTCGAGACGACGCCGTATTACCACTGCATTTGTCGTTGTGTTCGCCGCGCGTTCCTGTGCGGCGAGGATTCCTATTCGGGCAAGAACTATGAGCACCGTCGCGGTTGGGTGCTGGAGCGCCTGCGCGAGCTGCAGGGCGTGTTCGCGGTGGACGTGTGTGCGTATGCGGTGATGTCGAACCACTATCACCTGGTGGTGCGGCTGGATGCGGATCGCGCGGCGGCATGGAGCGAAGGCGAGGTGATGGAGCGCTGGGAGCGTCTGTTCTCGCTCCAATTAAGAGGACAGCCATGATTTTCGTCTCGAGCGAAGGTCCGGCGGAAGAAGAGGACACCCATGATTTCTTGACGGTCTGAGGCGGGCTGTCTAGGTTTGTGGGGGAGTGCATGGACCAGGGAGGGTCCGGAGATGACGCGAGCCAGGAAGGAGCTCGTCTCGGTCGAGACGACGCCGTATTACCACTGTATTTGTCGCTGTGTTCGCCGCGCGCTCCTGTGCGGCGAGGATTCCTATTCGGGCAAGAACTACGAGCATCGGCGCGGCTGGGTGCTGGAACGCCTGCGTGAGCTGCAGGGCGTGTTCGCGGTGGACGTGTGCGCGTACGCGGTGATGTCGAACCACTATCACCTGGTGGTGCGACTGGACTCGGATCGGGCGGCCGCATGGAGCGAAGACGAGGTGATGGAGCGCTGGGAGCGGCTGTTTTCGCTGCCGGTGCTGGTAGCCCGCTATCGGGCGGGGCAGACGAAGACGGTCGCGGAGCGCGAGCGGGCGCAGGTGCAGATTGCCGAGTGGCGGGATCGGCTGCAGGATCTGTCCTGGTTCATGCGCAGCCTGAACGAACAGCTGGCGCGGCGGGCGAATGCGGAGGATGGCTGCAAGGGTCGCTTCTGGGAGGGCCGCTACAAGAGCCAGGCGCTGCTGGACGACGCGGCGGTGCTGACCTGCATGAGTTACGTGGATCTGAACCCGGTGCGCGCCGGGATGGCGGATACGCCCGAGGACTCCGAATTCACCTCGATCCAGCAGCGTATCCGGGCGTTGGCTCGGGAGGGCCAGGAGCAAGAAGGTCCAGCGTGTGAGGGCGACGAGCCTCGCCTGACCGTATTGGGCCGGGAAGGCGATGATCCGCATGCGAATGCGGTGGCCTTTACCACGGAGGACTACCTGGAGCTGGTGGACTGGACCGGTCGGGCGATCCGCGAGGACAAGCGCGGGGCCATCCCGGAATCCATTCCGCCGATCCTGGAACGTCTGCGGATCGAGCCGGTGCATTTCCTGCGGCATGTTGGAAGGGGGCAGAGGTCGCACCATGTAGCGGCCCTGGGGCACGTGGAGCGCTTTCGCGAGGCGGTGAAGCAGCTCGGGCGTCGCAGCATCAAGGGTGTGGGCATATCGGCTCGGATGTTTTTGGCGCCAGCCAGTTGTCGCTGAACCATTTCGGCCTCAGGGGAGGCGCGGATGCCGACGGTGTTCAGGGATGGACCCTACCGCTTCTACTGGTTCAGCCATTAGCCGGACGAGCCGCCGTATGTGCATGTGGACCGCGGAAAGTGCTCGGCCAAGTCCTGGTTGCGCCGTGTGGCACTGGCGCGGAGTATGGGGTTTCCGGCGCACGAATTGCGGCGGATTCGGGAGGTTGTCGAGGGTCGGCAGCCGGAGCGGTTGGAGGCTTGGCATGAGTTCTTTGGCCACGAACGCGGATGAGCGTGTTGCGTCGGTGGATTTCACCGAGCATGACCTGGTGGTCGGCCTGATGGATGGCCGCCGAATCTCGGTTCCGCTGGAGTGGTACCCACGCCTCGCGCACGCAACGCCCGCGCAGTTGCGTATCTGGGAGAACTCCGCCGGAGGCTATGGGATTCACTGGCCAGAGATCGACGAAGACCTGAGCACCGAAGGGCTGTTGCGAGGCGCACCTGCGCCTGCTCGGTAGAGTACTTATGAGCAACACCTCGAAGATCCCCAGATTCCTGGACGAGGCGGAAGAACGGACGTTCTGGGAAAGCCATGATTCCAGCGACTATGTCGATTGGGGCCGAGCCAAGGCCGTCGAGCTCCCGAACCTCAAGCCGTCCATCAAGACGATCTCGCTGCGCTTGCCGGAGTCGCTTCTTGACCACATCAAGATCGAGGCCAACAAGCGCGATATGCCGTATCAGTCCCTGATCAAGGCGTGGCTTGCGGACGATGTAAAGCGAGCTCGCAAGAAAGGCTAGCGGTTGGGTTGAGGGGCTGAGTTCTGTACGTGGATGGGTAAGCCTGATCGGACTCGGGCCAATAGTAGTGATAAGCGACGCATGGAGGCGCGCATGGTTTTACTGATTCTATATATTCCCGCAGTGCTGGTCGCACTGGGAATCCTGTTTATGGCCAGGCGGGCCGCACTGGGGCCTCGGCTGGGGTATGCCCTTGCCACACTGATTCTCCCTGTCGTGGTTCTCTTTGGCACTTGGGCCATCGCGGGTGGCGACCCGTCGTTGGGTACGGCGCTGGTGGCCGTGTTGCTGAGCTTTCTGGTCGTTCCGGCCGGTCTCGGCCGGATGTTCGTGCGGCGATACCCGTCCGTATCGCCAACGCAGGAGACGAATGTGACCCCGGGGCGGAACCCTCTGGTGACCGACGTTGCGGGTCAGGGGTCCGATTCGCGGTATGGAAACGATGTGGCCCCGGGACAGGAAGATCGGTCGCGGGCGATACGGCTTGCCTTCATGGTGCATACGCCTGGTGCGGTGTTGCTGGGACTCGGCCTGGCGGAACGACTCGGAAACTCGGATCCGCTCCTGCCGTGGTTCGAGAACGGCTGGGTGGTCGATGGCATGCTGCTACTGGGGGTGGTGCTGATCGCGATCTCCACGCGGATGATTCTCGCCACGATGTTCGGCCCGTCCTCCAAGGCACGAGAGTCGGGGAGCCTGGGCCGCCGGAATCCACGCCTCTGATTCGCTGCGAAAGCAGAAAGAGATAAGAAGGGGACACCCATGGTTTCCAAGGCCTGTCGGGACCCGACGGCCTTTCTGTTCCTACACCAGGACCACGCCCCCCCACGTGGTGGTTTCGCATCAGGTCTGCGGCCGTCTTTACGGATTCGTCACCCGTAATGATGATCACCTCGCGGTTGCAGACTTCGGCCACTTGCATGCCCGTCCTCCTTGTCCCGTGGCCCCGGAGTGTCCTTCGGGGCGTCCCTCCCGCCCGGTTGTGCGGGTCAACCCTCTTCCCACGAATATAGGCGACAGGCCCGGCGGCCACAGGCTGTCGCGGGTCATTGGTCAAAGAACCGACGCTGGGGTCGCAGCGGTCGCTGCGGCTCAGCGGGTCGGCCTCCATGCCGCCGGGCCGATGCCGAACCCTAGAGGTGGCGCGGCCCGGTCTCCGGCCTTGCCTGGGTCGAGACTCTGATCTATGGATGAAGCGGGAGCGGTACGCCGGTCATGTCCGGCAAACGAAGAGGGTCAGACGATGAGCGAAACGGGTTCGGAACTGCGAAATGAATGGGTTACGAAGGTGTCGGCCGTGTTTGAACGCGATCGGTGGATTGATCTGCACAAGTATCCGATCAAGGTGCGCGTGCGCGATGACCGCCTTGTGCTGGAAGGGACGGTCGCGGATGTCGCCGCGAAGCGCCGGGCCGGGGTTCTGGCACGTGAAGTCGTCGGCGATTCCGCCCGGATCGAGGATCGGCTGCGCCGTGACGTCGGGGAACGGATGGGGGATCGGCAGTTGCGCGACGAACTGGTGAGGCGCCTGGCGGCGGATTCGGTATTTGCTCGGTACTCGCTTCGGACCCACACGGGTACAAAATTCGACACGGTGCAGGACGCAGGACCCGACAGCTATCAGATCGAGGTCTATACGGAGGAGGGCGTCGTGACCCTGAACGGGGTGGTCGAGAGTCTGTCGCATCGACGGCTGGCGGAATGCCTGGCCTGGAGAGTGCACGGTTGCGAGGCAGTGGATAACCAGCTGGAAGTGCTGCCCCCACAGGGGGATTCCGACGACGAGATCACGGATGCCCTGCGCATTGCACTGGAAGAGGATCCGGCCGTGCACACGGAACAGCTGCGATTGTCCACGGCCGGCGGGGTCGTGACGCTGGACGGGCTCGTGACGACGGCCTCCGAGAAGAAGGCGGCCGTTCTGGATGCCTGGTGCATCGACGGCGTACGCGACGTCACGAGCCGGATCGAGGTGCGCCCGTAATTCACGGCCTGCTGGGCCCTCGACCGGGTGGGTGCACGACGGTCTGGGCGAGGACAGCGGGGCGAGCAGCGTCCTGCCGGCCGGATGGGTGCGGCATGACGGCGTCGCGTCAGTCCGTCAGCGTGGTCCGACTCCGGGTTTTCTCGATCACGGTGGGTGAATCTTCACGCGTGAGCGTGCCCATGAATCCGCGAGGCGACGAAGACAGGCGCGAAGGGGGCACCCACGTTTCTTGGTTAATTCGAGGTCGTGCACCGCAGGGGAAAGTGGATGCTCTGGGACGGGTTACTTCTGCTGGGGCTGCTGGCTGGGGTGCTGGGCGTGCGGTGGCTGGCCTTGTGGGTGGCCCGGTTTGGCTGGGGCTTGAGTATCCGGCTGTACGAGCGGGCGGGACAGACTGCGCAGGATGAACGCGTGCGGTCTGTGGTGGCCGCTGCGCGATCGCGGCTTCCGGGTTTGACGTACTGGGTGGAGGCCCGGCTCACCCCGCGCCGTTTTCCCGGTCTGCCGTTGACGCTGGTCGTGATTTCGGCGGTGTATCTGCTGGGACTGTTCGCCGGACTGATCGAGGAACTGGTCGAGGCCGATGAGCTGGTGCGTCTGGATACGGCCGTGAATGCGATGCTGGCGCCGCTTCGTACGGACGCCACCGTGGCTGCGTTCGCCTGGCTTACGGGGCTGGGTGGATCGGTCGCGCTGACGGCGGTTGTAGTGGTGACGACGGCACTCGTCTGGGGCCTTCGGCACGCCTACATGATCCCGGGGTTGTGGACGACGCTGATCGGATCCCAGATCACCATTTATTTGATGAAGTTGGTGCTGGACCGCGAACGCCCCGAATTTCTGTTCGATATCGCCGCGACGTCACCGTCGTTCCCCAGCGGGCATGCGGCCGGGGCGATGGCGGTTTACGGATTTGTGGCCTATATCGTCGCGCGCCACCTGGTGACGGCGCGTCAGCGTTTCGAGCTGGTCTACTGGACGGTGGTGCTTGTGGCCATGATCGGGTTCAGCCGCATGCTGCTGACTCTCCATTACCTCAGTGATGTCGTCGCGGGTTTTGTGGTGGGTGCGTTCTGGTTGCTGGTCGGTTTTGCGATGGCCGAGCAGCTGCGCCTGCGCCAGCACACGGGGAACGGGCATGCATGAGCGAGGAGGCAAGTGGTGAGATGCCGCAAGCAGGTGCGTGACGAAGGCTCAAGGGGCTCCGGGGATTTTCGGGTACGCTGAGCTTTCCGACGCGGGACGGACCCATGGAAACGAGTGCACCAAGGCGATATCCCCGGCTGTGGCTTGGATTGCTGCTGTTCCTAGCAGGGATGGTCGGCGTGGTGGCCCTCGGGGTCACGGTGGTGCCGCAGCTGATGGACGGGAATGGGGCCGTTCCCCCTTTGTGGGTCGTGTTGCTGGCTGGTGTTGTGCAGGGCGCGGCCGTTGTTGCGTTCGCGGTGTGGTTGGGCCTTTTGCTCGGTCCGCAGGTGGGCCTGCATGCCCCGGGGTTCGAGGCGGTGGCATTGAATCGGTCGGTTCTGGCGGCTCTGCGGCCCCAGCTCCTGCCCGGACTCATGGCCGGCGGGGTGGCGGGTATCGGCTTGTTTGCGATCGGCGGTTACGCCTCGCCGGTGGCTCTTGCCGGGGTCGAGCCTCAGTTCACTGTGCCACTGCTCGCACGCGTGCTCTACGGGGGGATTACGGAAGAGTTGCTCTTGCGATGGGGTGCCATGACCCTGCTCGTCTGGCTGGCGTGGCGATTTCTGCAACGGCGGCAGGATGCACCTCGCGCGGGATATGTGTGGCTCGCCATCGTTGCGAGCGCACTGCTGTTCGGGGCAGGGCACCTTCCCGCCGTTGCGGTGCATCTCGATACCTGGACACCTGAGGTCGTGCTGTTCGTGATGGGGGCGAATGGTGTCTTCGGCGTTCTGTTCGGTTATCTGTTCTGGCGATACGGTCTGGAAGCGGCAATGATTGCGCACGCCCTTACCCACGCGGTGGCCTGGTCCGCTGATGGGATCGTGACCTAGCAGCAAGGTTTGGGCGGCTGGAGTCGGCGTGCCTGTCGCCTTCGAGGTCGCGCGGAGCCAATGGCAGGGTCTGGCCACGGGCGTACGCAAGAGCCGGTTACTCCCCGGCATAACTTTGGGCCGAAGCTCAGTCACCGTGGGGAGACTTCGGTGGCGGGTCGTTTGTGTCTTGAGCCGGCGTTCCCTCCTCGCCTTCGTTCTGGGGCAGCGACCGCGGGTCGAGATGGTGGATCACCGGGGTGGTGCGGGTGAGAGTGCGGAAGGGCTCTCGGGCCTCGGCCGTGTCGCGCCTGAGCAGCAATGCGATCAGTGCGACCAGCGCGCCGATGGTGGCCATGTAGGCCAGCAGCCCGGGCCCGCCCAGCCAGGCGATGGCCCACCCGCCGAGGATTGGGCCCGTGACGGCCCCCAGGCCCCAGAGGAAGAGCAGGGCCGCGGTCACGGCCACGAAGTCGTTGGGCTCGAGGACATCGTTGGCGTGGGAGACGGCCAGCGGGTAAAGGGTGAACGCGAGCCCGCCGAACACCGCTGCAAGCGTGAGTACGGCCCAGAGCGGGACCGCGCCGATGGTGGCGACGAGCGTGAGCGATACCAGTGCCACGCCCCCACCGACCACAATCATCAGCGTCCGGCGGCCGAAGCGATCCGAGAAGTAGCCGATCGGCCACTGGAGCGCCACTCCACCGAGAATCAGGGTGGTCATGACCAGCGATACCCCGGCGATGTCGAGGCCCATGCGCAGGGCGAAGACTGGCGTCAGCGTGAAGGCGGCGCCGCTGACCAGTCCGGCGGCGACGCAGACCATTGCCGCCAGGGGCGAGGCGGTCACGACCTGGCGCAATTTCATGCGTTTGTGGGCGGGGGTGTCCTGGGGCATCCCTGTGCGTGTCAGAGCCACTGGCACCAGGCAGAGGGCAAACAGTACTGCAACGACCATGAAGAGTTCGGTGCTGACGGGTTCGTAGAGGTTGAGCAGGGGCTGGCCCGCGGCCAGCCCCAGGTAGGCGACAAACTGGTAGACCGAAAAGACTCGACCGCGCGTCCGGTTCTCCGTGCGGGCATGGAGCCAGCTCTCGACTACCAGGTAGGCGCCTGCGATACAGAACCCGATCACCACACGCAGGGCGAACCAGGCCCAGACGTCAACATGGAGGCCCACGAGGAGGATCGCGACGGTGGCGATAGCCGCGAAGATCGCGAAGGCGCGGATGTGGCCGGTGCGCCGTATTACCCAGTCGCCTTGCTGGGCTCCGATGACCAGCCCGATGTAGTAGGCGGACATGATGAGCCCCTTGAGCTGGGGGTCGATGGCCTCGAGGCTGAGGCGCGTGCTGACCAGCGTCCCCATCAGTCCGCTGCCCATCACCAGGATGGTGACGGAGGCGAGCAGGGCGACGATGGGGATGAGCAGGCGGGCCAACGCGTCGGGTCTCGGCGGACGGGCGATACCGGCAGTTTGTGCCAGCGGCGTGCCGACCGACAAGTGGCGTTGTGTCCAAGGGCGACGCAAACCAGAGGGATGACCGCCGGGCAGGTGAACAACCCACGTCTGAGCTATCTTCAGGCTGGGCGGCCTGTCGGCAGGCACGGTAGATTCGGGCGGAAGAGTGTAGATAACTGGACACCCAGCTTTGTCTGCGCGTGCGACCTCGTGACGTTCGACGAAAGGGGCGTGCTGGTGTCAGCCGGCTCTTTGCCCTCCGCTGGATCCCGCCCGGGAGGGGCCGGAGAATGGTCGATGCAATTCGCCACGGCAACGTTCCCCCAGTCATTGAGCGCATCCTCGAACACGCGCTGCGGGACCTGGTCGGGCTGCGGGGGGTGCGACACGCCGTTCTCGGGGTTGAGCCGGGGGATGGTTCGTACCGCTGGGTTGGCGCCGCCGGTATCGCGGATCCTTCGGGTGCGCCGATGACGCCGGGAACGCCCTATTGCCTGGCCAGCGTGACGAAGCTCTACATCGGGGCCGCGGTCCTGCGCCTCCAGGAACAGGGTCGGCTGGCCATCGACGATCCCCTGACCGATCACCTGCCCGACGGTCGGGTCGCCGGACTCCATCGGCGCCGTGGCGTGGACAGGACGGCCGAGCTGACCCTGCGTCACCTCTTGGGCCATGCCTCCGGGTTGCCCGAGTATCTGGTCGAGGCGCCGCGGGGGCAGCAGGCGCTGCTGGACCGGGTCGTCGAGGGCGATCTGAGCTGGACTCTGTCGGACGTGATGGACTGGGTTCGGGCCGCGCGCGGGGCACACTTCGCTCCACGAGCGTTCGACGGTGGCCGGTATACCGTGCGCTACTCGGATACGAACTTCCAGCTCCTCATGGCGGTGATCGAGGCGGTCACTCGCCAGCCGGTCCACGAAGCGTTCGCCAGCCTGATCTACGAGCCGCTGGGATTGACCCGGACGTGGCACCCCGGCACGCCACCCGAGGTGTCCATGCCCGCCGCAGCCACGCTGTGGGCCGGCGACCAGCCGCTCGACCGGCCGCTGGCGCTGGCTTCTTTTCGGGATCTGTTCAGTACCGCGGAGGAAACGCTCCGATTCCTGCGCGCCCTGATCACCGGACAGCTGTTCGATGATCCGGCTACCGCGCAGTCGATGTGGGGGCACTGGAACCCTCTGGGCTTCACGCTGATCCCCGTGGCCCCGGGCTGGCCCATCGAGTACGGGCTGGCCATGATGCGTTTTCGGACCCCGCGCCTTCTGCGGCCGTTTTTTTCCGTTCCGACACTCATTGGCCATTCAGGGGCCTCCGGCTCCTGGCTTTTCTACGCCCCGGAGCCGGATCTCTACATTACGGGTACAGTCGATCAGTTGAAGGCTCCAGCCGTGCCATTCAAGCAAGTCCCGCGGCTGGTCCAGAAGATTTCGTCTGTTCTCTGAATTCATGAGCGCAGGGTTCGCGGGCAGGGAGGTTCGGGCGGATGGATCACGACGAGCTGCAGGGGTTGATCGGTGAAGTCGCCGACGATTTCGGCATTCCGGGCGTGGCTGCCGGGCTCTGGCACGGGGGCAAGGCTATCTGCGCGAAGAACGGGACATCCATGATTTCTTGCGCTGCGGTCGGAGGACGAGGGGGTGGGCACAAATTGTAGGAGCGTGCTTGCACGCGAAGCCCCCTGCCCGTGTCCGGCATTGGCCGGAGCTTCGCCTGCAAACAGGCTTGTATGTTTACTCGTGGCAGGCCTAGAAAGGGTCTGTCGGGGCGGAGGGACGAGACCGGGCTGAAGTGAACCAGGCTCCGTGTGGCCCGTGGACCTACCCGCTGGCGCCGCGTGCGGACTGGATGGGAGACGTGGCCTGCCAACGGAAAGCTGGGCATGTTTTTTTCCACTCGCGGGGGGCATGCCGAGCCTGGTACCCGGAGGGGAATGTCTGGACCCGAACGCGAATTCGAGGACCACGATAGTGCGACTGCGCAGTACAAACGCGCGTAAAAGCAATGGGGTATCGAGGTCCGGTCGCGTCCTGAGTCCTGGCTCACGGACTGCCCGGTACCGTTAACCGAGCCATCCGCATGCATTAGAGTCTGGGGCCGCGAAATGACAATCCGGTGCCCGGTGGGGCCAAGACGGGAGTTAGATAATGGATCTTCGAGAGGGGCGTCGCAGGGCCGTGCGTATGGAAGCCGAGGTGCAGACGTTGGCCGGCGACTCTGAGTGCAGAGCAAGCGGCCGGGTCCGCGATGTCAGCCTTAGCGGGTTGTATCTGGAACTGACGGATATGGAATACACGAATCATCCGACCCCGGAGGCGCAGGGGTCGTGGGCGCAGCAGTGCGAGTTTCTGGCCATCCAGCACGGGTCGCTGGTGCTGCGGCCGTTGTACCGATCCCTGACCGCCTCGATCGGTGAAGAGGCACTCGAAGGGATGCAGGCCCCGGGCGAGAACGCCGAGCCGGTGGCTCAGGCCCGGTTCCTGGTCAACCTCCTGGGGGAGGAGGATGCGCTGCGGGCCATCGAGGGCGCGGTCCGCGAACACGCACAGGTGCTCAAGGCCTCCCTAAAGGCGCATCTTCGTTCGGCGGAGGATGCAGGAGCGACGCAGCGCCAGGCGGGTCGAGGAAGAATAGGACACGCATGATTTCTGGACGCGGTCGCGGGCTAGCGTCCCGGGGCCCCACCCCCGCCCGCGCCAGGACCTCGCGGGCGGTCACTCCAGCCGGCGGATGCCGAGGGCACGCATCATGTACTTCTCGTACACCGGCTCCGAGGTCCCCTTCTTCATCTTGCGGATGAAGTACTTCTCGAAGGCGATCTTGGCCAGGTGGACCCACCTGCCGGCGGCAAACCAGTTCACGTCGCGCGGGGGCATCTGCGGCAGCGCCACGAAGGCCGCGCCACGGTCGCCCATGTCGGCCAGACAGATCGCGTGCCACGAGCCCTTGTAGTTGGCCTCCTTCCCTTCGAGCTCGGCCGCGATGTTGTGCACGATCGCGGTAACCATGGATTCGATCATGTAGCCCGTCTTCGGCGCACCGGTCGGCACCGGCGTCGCCTCCACCGGCGGAATCGCGACACAGACCCCGGCGGCAAAGATGTTGACGAAGGTGATCGGCACCTTGCTGCGCAGCTTGCGCTTGCGCAGCGCCTTGTCGAGGATGAAGGCGTACTCGTAGGCGGGGCCGAAACAACTGGCTCCCTGGAACGCGCCAATGACCACCGGCCCGGGGTTCTCCAGCAGGCGCTCGAAGTCCTCGTGCGCCCGCTCGGCGTGGTCCACGGTGCACACGGAATGGGTAAAACCGCCTTCCGGACCCGCGCCCTCCACCTCGGAGAACATCAGCTTCGGCCCGGTGGCAAGGATCAGGTAGTCGTAGTCCAGTGTCTCGCCGTTCTCCAGCTGCAGCTGGCTGACATCCGGCCGGATCTGCTCGACTCCGGAGGCAATGAAGCCGATGCCCTTGCGCTCCAGGTACGGCGCGATCGGCAGGGTGATCGCGGCCCGGTCGCGCCAGCCGACCGCCAGCCACGGGTTCGATGGAACAAACTGAAAGTAGTCCGTCGCGTTGACAACGGTCACCCTGTGTTCCGACCCCAGACGGGGCTGTTGGAGGCTTGGAATGAGGTTCTTTGGCCACGAACGCGGATGAGCGTGTTGCGTCGATGGATCTCACCGAGCATGGTCTGATGGATGGCCGTCGAACGCCCGAACCTTAAGTCCTCAACACCCCAGCGCTAATGGCAGACACTCGCTACGTCACCGCAAACCGTCTGACCGAGGAGTCGAAGGCGATCCAGAGGCGCGGGCGCAACCTGGTGCTGCTCCTGGGGCTGCCGGTGGCGCTCGGTGGGTTCTTCGTGCATCCGCTGGTGGGGCTGATCACGCTGGCGGGGGTGGTCGCGCTGGTGGGCCTGGTGGGCGGCAGCGCGGTCATCGAGGCGGGTGCGCGGGGCGAAGATGCGGCGCTGGAGTACCTGGCGGAGCTTCCCGACTCGTTCACGGTCTTCAACCAGGTGGCTTTGCCGGATGAACGCTCGCGTACCGGTGTGGCGGAGGCGGATCTGGTGGTGGCGGGGCCGGAGGCGCTGTTCGTGATCGAGGTGAAGCACAACAGCGGGGCCATCGACTGCGACGAGCAGGCTTCGCAATGGACGGTGAGCAAGACCGGGCGGCGCGGCAGCCGCTACACCAAGCAGATGCGCAACCCGGTGCGGCAGGTGAAGAAGCAGGTGTGGCTGCTGAGCGAGTACCTGAAGGGCCGCAAGGCCAAGCGCTGGATCCAGCCGATCGTGCTATTCACGCACCCGGAGGTGTCGCTGGGGCGTGCGGGCGAGCTGTCGGTGCCGGTGCTGACGGGGCCGGAGCTGGTGGAGTATATCCGCCGCTTCCGCCCCGAGCGCCCGCGCCCGGTGAAGGAGAACACGGTTCGGGCCATCGCGGCGCTGAAGGGCTGAAGGCGGGGGCGTGCCCCGGACAGGGCCGGCCGGTCCCGCGCGAGGAAAAGAAGAAGGAGGAAGAGTGCTGAGGAAGAAGAGGACACCCATGATTTCTTGGCTGTTCTCGCTGCCGGTTCTGGTAGCCCGCTATTAAGAAGGGGACACCCATGGTTTTCAGGTAGCCGCTGCTTGCTCAGGGCACGGCCCGGACCCCGATGACCTGCTGATGCATCCTCCCGGGGCTGTCCCGTTCGGGGCCAGGCCCGATTGCCTCCACGTGCGGGAGGGGCGGGCCTTTACGCCGTGTTTTCCAGGCGTTTGGAGAAACTGGTGCCTACGTTTCGGGCATCACGTTGGTCGCGCTCGGGCCCTTTGGGCCTTGTTCTACCTCGTAGGAGACTTTCTGTCCCTCGGCGAGGGTCTTGAATCCACTGCCCTGGATATTGCTGTGGTGCACGAATACGTCCTTGGAGCCATCCGAGGGGGTAATGAAACCGAAGCCCTTGTCGTCACTGAACCATTTCACGGTACCGGTAGCCATTCTGTCCTGCTCCTTGCGATTGGCGTCGATGCGGACAGGCCCTTCCGGCCGAGTCCGTCGACAGGCTGCTGCGATGCGCTGCAGTGTCTGGCGGCAGTCCCTGTGTCGCGAGAATAGGGCGAGGGCCTGCCAGTCAGCGCGACTGCTGGCGCGGGGCATCGGGCGCGATGTCGCCCTTGCTTGTTTTATAGCAGTTCGCTCGGGAATCGGGGCGATTACGCCTGGATTCGGAACGCCTGCGCAGGCGAATAAAAAGGAAAAGAGGACACCCATGATTTGTTTCGTTTCCGCTGCGCGGCACGGTGCTGTTCCCGATGTCCGCCGGGCCGTGCTCGGCCGGGCGCAAGGGATCGATCGAGACAAGAAGAGGACATCGACGACCCTCTCCCTGGTCTGTCCCAGGCAGTGAACATGGGGGGCAGGATCACACTCGCCCGGACCGGCACTGAAGCGCGCCATCGTCTACATTGGAAACATGATGACGAGGCACGAATGCCTCCCTCCCATGTGTTCGGGGTACCGAGGGATAAAGAGATGATTGGGTCGTTTCTGATCTCTCCGTTCTCGTTTGCATGCGTCTGTCAGGCGGGTGTTCCCTCGGATGCGGTCTATGGTGCCGCAATCCCATGAAGCTCAAAGCCCTGGCCCTGGATTACGATGGGACGATCGCCGAGGACGGACGGTTGAACCCTGCCGTGCGCGGGGCGCTGGAGCGCGCGCGTTCGGCTGGCCTGGTGGTGTTGATCGTTACGGGGCGGATTATTGGTGAGCTGCGGCATTTAGCTGGCGATCTGACCTTCGCCGAAGCGGTCGTCGGTGAGAACGGCGCAGTAATCACCTTTCCCCGGAGCGGGCGCTCGACGGCCTTGCACGAACCGCCGCCGCCGGCGTTTCTCGATGGATTGAGCGAGCGCGGCGTCGAGTTCAAGTGCGGCGAGGTGGTGGTGGAGGCCGACGCGTCGGCTGCCCCCGAGGCCCTGGAGCTGATCCGGCGGCTCGAGCTACCGCTGGCGATCCTGTTCAATCGCGGGCGCATGATGATCCTGCCCCAGGCGATCAGCAAGGCCACGGGATTTGCGGTCGCCCTTGAGGCCTTTCGCCTCTCTCCTCATAACGTCCTGGCGATCGGCGACGCGGAGAACGATCATGAGTTGCTTCGCAGCGCCGAGGTCGGAGTGGCGGTCGAGTGGGGCAGTGCCGGGCTCCAGTCGACCGCCGACGAGGTGTTGCCGGGCAAAGGGCCGGCCGCGGTGGCCGACTACATCGATGCAATTCTGGAGGGGCCGGACACGCTGCGCTCGGGCTATCCCCGTCGAAGGCTGGTGTTGGGGACGACGCGTGGCGGCAATGACGTGTCGCTGGCGGTGTCGGGTCGCAACGTGGTCATCAGCGGAGATCCGAGATCCGGAAAGTCATGGGTGGCCGGTCTGGTGTGTGAGCAGTTGATCCTGCATGGCTACAGTCTGTGCATCGTTGACCCTGAAGGCGATTATGCCGGCCTGGAGGGACTGCCCCGGGTGCTGATGACCGGCGGCGATGATCCGCCGCCCAAGCCGCATGAGCTGACGCGGTTGCTGCGGTATCCGGACCGCAGCGTCATCCTTAACCTGTCGCAGCTTTCTCATCTGGAAAAGCTCGATTACCTCAGAGACATTCTTCCGGAGATCACCGTGGTCCGCCACAATACGGGGCTGCCGCATCGGGTACTGGTCGACGAGGCGCATTATTTCCTTTGCGATCCGCATGCCATGTCGCTGCTGGACGTGGGCGCGGGAGGCTGCACGATGGTGACCTATCGGGCATCACAGCTGCACCCCGATGTCCTGCAGGTGGCCGACGTCATGCTGGTCTCGAGGGCGACCGATCCTGAGGAAGTGGCCGCCCTGGCAAGGGCCGCCCGGGTATCGGTGGATCTGGAGGAATGGAAGAGCCTTCTGGCGGGATTGGCGGTCAATGAGGTCGCCCTCTTGCCGGGGCCAGAGGAGGCCGAAGGCCGGCTGCGGATCATGCGTCTGGCCGAGCGCCTGACACCCCACGTCCGCCATCGCATGAAGTACATCGATGTCCCGGTGGCCGAGCATCACGCGTTTGTGTTTTCGAAAGACGGCCACCCTTTGGGCCAGCGCGCCCATACGCTCAAGGAGTTTGTGGACACGCTGGCGTGGATGGAACCCAAGCGGTTCCATGGCCACCTGCAGCACCGTGACTTTTCGAACTGGATCGAGGGGGTGTTCGGAGATCGGACTCTGGCTGCCCGAATCCGCCAGCTGGAGGGCGCCTATCGGGCGGGACGCATAGCCGACATCAATCAAGCCATCATCGAGGCCGTCCAGTCGCGCTATGCATTCAGCCATGAGGCTTAAGGAAACACTGATGATCCTCTCCGACGTTCTCGCGGGTCCGACCCCTAGGGGCGAGATGACTGACCATCGTTCCAACGGAGATCGTGACCGGGAGGACCAGGAGGACCGGGACCCGGGACACCCCGGCGGGGACGATCGCGACTCGGAAGACCGCGACCGGGAAGACCGAGGCTCGCCCGAGCCGCCGCGCGGGGAGCGACCCGGCGACTCGCCTGGCGGCATGCCACCGCGTCGCGGCCCCGACCTCGGTCCCGGCCCGGGTGGGCGCGAACCGGACGGGCCGGGCGACAAGGGTGGGCGGCCACAGTGGCTGTTCGTGCTGTGGATCGCGATCAGCGTACTGGTGCTGTTCCAGCTCCTGACGCTGGTGCAGGAGCCGGACCGAGCGGAACTCACCTACAGCGAGTTCGTGCGCGCGGTGGACCAGGGTCAGGTGCACGAGGTGAAGATGCGCGGCCACGAGGTGCAGGGCACGCTGACTGTGGTCGGGCGCCAGGACCTGGGCATCGACGATCCCGGGCACTTCCGTACCTTCACCCCGGAGCTGACCGGCGAGGAGCTGCTGCGCAAGCTGGAAGACCGCGGGGTGGAGATCTCGGCTGAGGCCGCGGACCCGCCATGGTGGCAGGCACTGCTGGTGGGTTTTCTCCCTTTGCTGCTGTTGCTTGGACTGCTGGTGTGGTTCTGGTTTCGCATGCAACAACGGGCGATGTCAGGTGTGGGTGGCGGCCCGCTGCAGTTCGGCAAGTCCATCGCGCGGCGGGTGGAGCCGCAGAAGAGTCGCGTGCGCATGGACGACGTGGCCGGCTGCGACAACGCCAAGCGCGAGGTGCAGGAGGTGATCGACTTCCTCAAGGAGCCGGACCGCTTCAAGGACCTGGGGGCGACCATCCCGCGCGGCATCCTGATGATGGGGCCCCCGGGCACCGGCAAGACGCTGATGGCGCGCGCGGTGGCCGGGGAGGCCGGGGTGCCGTTCTTCACCGTGACCGGGTCGGAGTTCATCGAGATGTTCGTCGGCGTCGGCGCCTCGCGCGTGCGCGATCTGTTCCGCCAGGCCAAGGAGAACGCGCCGTCAGTGATCTTCATCGACGAGCTGGATGCGATCGGCCGCTCGCGCGGGGCCGGCGTCGGCGGCGGACACGACGAGCGCGAGCAGACCCTGAACCAGATCCTGTCGGAGATGGACGGCTTCGAGCACGAGGAGTCGGTGGTGGTGCTGGCCGCCACCAACCGCCCGGACGTGCTTGATGCCGCGTTGCTGCGCCCCGGGCGTTTCGACCGCAAGATCACCCTGGAAAACCCGCACCGCGAGGCGCGCCGGTCGATTCTCGGCGTGCATACCCGGAAGGTGCCGCTGGCGGACGACGTCGATCTCGACCAGGTTGCTGCCTCGACCATCGGCTTTTCCGGCGCGGAGCTTGCCAACCTGGTGAACGAGGCGGCGCTGTTAGCGGGGCGGCGCCGGCTGAAGCAGGTGGATCGCGCCTGTTTCTTCGATGCTCGCGACCGCATCATGCTCGGCGAGAAGCGCGAGGACAAGATGTCCGAGCGCGAGCGCCACGTAATCGCCTATCACGAATCCGGGCATGCGCTGCTGGCGTATCTGCTACCGCATGCCGACACCCTGGAGAAGGTCACGGTAATCCCGCGCGGGTTCGCCCTGGGCGTGACCTCGCAGGTGCCGGACGAGGAACGCCACACCTACAACGAGTCCTACCTGCGCGACAGGATCGGCGTGATGTTCGGCGGGCGGCTGGCGGAGTCGCTAGTGTTCGGCGAGGTCAGCAGCGGGGCGGAGAACGACCTGCGCCAGGCGACCCAGCTGGCGCGGCGGATGGTGGCGCACTGGGGCATGAGCAAGCGCGTCGGGCCGGTGTCGCTGCCGCAGAGCGAGGAGCATGTGTTCCTCGGGCGTGAGATCGCGCGCCCGCGCGAACACAGCGAGACCACCGCGGCGTTGATTGACGAAGAGGTGCGCGACCTGCTGGAGGAGATTGAGGGCAACGCCCGCGCCACGCTGGAACATCACCGCGACGCCCTGGATGCCCTTGCCCGCGCGCTGGAAGAGCGCGAGACCCTGACCCGCGAGGAGATCGAGGCGATCGTCGACCAGTACGGGCCGGGGCGGCCCGCAGCCGAAAAGTCCGGCAACACCGGAGCCTCTGGCACCCCCTAAAGCGAAGAAACCCGCGAAGAAGAGGACACACATGATTCCTTGACGGTTCAAGATCCGTTCTGACGCCGCGCCAGCAGGTCCATCATCGCGCGCACAAGCTGCCACTGGCCGATGAATCCCACGCCGTGCGGGTCGATGTGGGAGAACCCGTCGATCCGGTGCAGGTCGGTTTCGCCGATGGCCCGGGCGAGGCGGGCGCTTTCGGTGTGCGGGATCATGGTGTCATTCCGGCCGTGGATCAGCAGGACGTGGTCGGAAAGATGCGAGAGGTCGCGGCCGGCGAGGGACAGGGTGTCGATGGCCTGCCGCGCGCTGGCCGGCAGATCGCCCAGGAGCTCCGGCACGCGTTCGCGGTCGTCGTTCTGGATGAGCGCCAGCAGGCTTCGCCCCTCGTCCCCGAGTGCGTCAGCCAGGTCGTCGATGGGGGCCTCCGGGTCGGTGATGCGCCGGCGGGCGATCTCTTCGAGTATGGCGCGGTCTTCGCGCCTGTCGAGCATGTGCAGATTGCCGTGCAGGAAGAACCACTTTGCCTGCGGGTCGGGTGTCCGCGTCTTCCAGCGGCCCGTTGCGGGGTCCTGGAAGGCCCCGGTGGTAGCGAAGGTAATGACGTTTTCCGTGTCGTAATAGCCGCCAATCCCGACCAGGAAGTCGATGGCTTGTTCGCCCTCCGGTGTCAGTGTCGCGAGCACCGCCAGGCCCACGGCATAGGAGATCGCCGCGACCCCTACGTCCTGTTGATCCGGTGCGCCGTCCACCTCCAGTCGGGACAGGAGGGCCGCGGCATCACCGATGGCAGCGGCATCCTCGGTCCGCACGCGGAGGTCTTTCGTGCCTTGCAGGTCGGGCACCAGCACCAGGAAGCGCGCCCGCGCCAGCGTATGGGCGAGTTGCACCAGTCGGCGGTCGTCCTTGCCCTGCGGCGTGAAGCCCGGCACGAGGACAATGCGGGCCCCCACCTCCTGCCGGGGATGATAGAGGTCGGCTGCGATGTCCCCTTCGTCGGTCGCGAGCGTAAGCGCTTCGCGTGTGGGTTCGGGCGTGCGGTCCTTCAGCGCGCTCGGCCCCGCGCCAGCCTCGATGTCCTGGAGCACGCGCGTTGCCTCCCAGCCTTGGATGCCGATGTAGCCGGCAATCAGCACGAGGCCCAGCAACAACACAGCCGCGATGCGAAGCATGCGCTTCTCCTGTCCGATGGGCTGTACCCGTCCCGTCGATCCTATCAAGGCTATAACGGGGTGGGGCTTCGGTAACATCATGAAGGACCGAAACGCTGGAAGCGGACACCCGGGATTGCGTCGGACTCCCGGGAACGGAAAGGAGGGCGAGATGGATATCGATCTGGGCGCAGCCTTCGTGAACGCGGCCCTGCAGTTCTGGTGGGCCTGGATACTTGGGGCGCTGGTTGCAGTCGCTCGGTTTCCGAAGGTAAAGGGCTGGCTTGGCGAGCTGTGGGTGCGCCTGATTCTGTCTTTTGGCCTGGGCGGCCAGTCGGGCCGCGTGGTTCACGACGTTATGCTCCAGACCGCGGACGGGACCACGCAAATCGATCATGTGCTGGTGTCGCGATTCGGGGTCTTCGTCATCGAGACGAAGAATATGCGGGGCTGGATCTTCGGGAGTGAGCGCCAGGCTCAGTGGACGCAGAAGCTCTACCGGCGATCGTTCCGTTTCCAGAACCCGTTGCGTCAGAACTATCGCCATGAACGGGCGGTGGCCGAGGTGCTGGGGGTGGACCCGGGGCAGATTCACTCGGTGGTGGTTTTCGTCGGTGGCAGCGCGTTCAAGACGCCGATGCCGGACAACGTGGTCCGTGGCCTGGGGCTGGTGAGTTACATCCGCTCATTCCGGGATGAGGCGTGGAGCGAAGACGAGGTCCACGCCATACTCGCAACGTTGCAGAATTGCGCCCTCGAGCGTTCGCGCCAGACCCGCAGGGCGCACGTGGAGGGTTTGCGCGAGCGGCATGCGGCGCCGTCCACGCCGGACTGTCCGAAATGCGGCAGTGCCATGGTGAGGCGGAAGGCGCGTAAGGGTGCCAGGGCGGGCCAGGAGTTCTGGGGCTGCTCGCAGTACCCCGCGTGTCGCGAGACTAAGGCCCTGCCGTAGAGCCGAGCGGGGGCGGTCAGGTGATCGGTGCGGATTGGCCGGATGGCGATATATCAGAGAAGAGCGCAGCCATGACTACATCTCAATATGAGCTCGCGAGGCCCGACAACGGGGTGGCGCTGCTTGTGGACTGTCGGAAGGCGGTCTAGCGTCAGAGGGAAGACCGGGGAATGTCACACGCGATCCATAACGGCCTCGTGAGACTGCCCGGGATACCGGGAAGGAGTGACCTCATGGCCAGCGATAACATCCCGACCGTGGACTGGCAGGACGGACGAAACGCGGGACGAGTGAAATTCCAGGTGATGCACGAGGAGCCGGTGGTTTTGATGATGCCATCGGGTATGGACTGGTCGGTGGATGGAAGCGAGTTCGGGTGCACGGCTGAGCCGGACAGCGGGATGCAGCGTAACTGCGAAGGTGGTGGCCTGCTGCGGAAACTGGCCGAGCTCAACGACATGCCAAAGCTGAAGGACATCGCGGACGCCTGCGAGTATTCCAGCTCTCGTATTGATATTGACCCCTCCGGCGCCCGCATCATCTTCCACGACTGAGCGCTGCAGGGCGCAGGGCGGGTACCGGCAGGGCCCGCCGCAGTGAAGGGAAGCGGATGATCTTCGTGTTCGAGATCCACCTCCGGCCGGGCTGTTCCGCCGAGCAGTACGCCGATGCCTGGGTGCGGGCCAGCCGCATCATCCAGCAGGCCCCCGGCGCCCGTGGCACCCGGCTGCACCGGAAGATTGGCGACCCGCATGTACTTCTGGCCATCGCGCACTGGGAATCGAAGGATCAGCGCGATGCGATGGAGGCGGACCAGCCGGAGAATGTGCGCCGCATCATCGCAGAGCAGGCGGCGTGCGTGGACGTGCGGGTCATTGGCGAATTCGCGGACGCCGAATGGCGCGTCGACCCACCCGGAACGGACGACACAAGTATTCCCTGACGCTTCGGTCGTGGGGAAGCCTGAGGTCTGGGCCCGATGGAGATCGGTCGGGATGCCCGCTAACCCCGAGGGGAAGAGGACACCCGTGATTTCTTGTTCTGTCAGGCCCTCAAGGCGCGGGGCTTTGAGGGCCTGGCGCCCTCGCCAGTCCGGCCAGAACGGGGATTGTGAAACTCGAGATCCTCCTCTGTGTTCTATGCTCCCAGACTCGAGGGGATGACAGAGACGGCGAATCATTCCTCGATACAGTGCTGAACGCCGCGAGGCGCTGCTGGCGAATCTGCTGTGCCGCCGCCTCACGGCCTGACGGGGCGAGCAGGCTCTGGTACGGGAGATTTCAGGATGAGCGCGCAAACCATCGGGGAACTGCTGTCTTCCCGTTCCGTTCGCGAGGACCAGGACGCGGTCGTCTCCATGAGCCGCGATGGCTCCGATGCCCTCTCGCGGGGGGAACTGCTCGAACGGGCGGGGCGCCTGGCGGCCGGGCTGCAGCAGGCCGGAGTCGAGCAGGGCGACCGGGTCCTGATCCTGGCTCCCAACAGCGCCGAGTGGGTGGTGTCGGCCCTGGGCGTGATGAATGCCGGTGCGGTCCTGGTGCCCCTGGATACCCAGATGCCGCGCGAGGACCTGGACCACGCGATTTCGGATTCCGCACCGCGGTTCATCTTCACCACCACGAAGCTCAGGGACCGGCTCCCCGAGGCACTTGGCGAGGTACGCACCTACCTGTTCGATGCGGACGCCGATGCTGCGGATGCCTGGGAGGGGCTTCTCGCGAAGGAGCCGGCAGACCCGGTTGCGGGCCCGGATGATATCGCGGCGATCTTCTATACCTCCGGCACCACGGGGCCGCCGAAGGGGGTCCCGTTGACGCATGCCAACCTGAGCAGCAATGTGGAGGCGTTGTGCGACCAGGAGCTCGCGGACGATCGCGATCGGGTGCTGGTGCCCCTGCCGTTTCACCATGTGTATCCGTTTACCGTGGGCATCCTGATTCCGCTGACCCTGGGCGCGACGATCATCGTGCCGTTCTCGCTGGTGGGTCCGCAGATCGTGCGCGCGCTTCGCGAGGGCGAGGCCACGGTGATGCTTGGGGTGCCGCGGTTGTACGAGGCTGTGTGGCAGGCCCTGGAAGATCGGGTCGCGGGGCGCGGCGGGCTGGCGGCGTTCGTGTTCCGGCGGATCATCGGTGTCTCCAGGCTGGCGCGCCGCCGGCTCGGTCTCAACCTCGGCCGGAGGCTGCTGAAGGGCCTGCACAGTCGCCTGGCCCCGCGCCTGCGGCTGGTCGTCGCTGGCGGGTCGGCGCTCGATCCGGAGCTGGCGCGCAACCTGCAGGCGCTGGGCTGGGACGTGGCGACCGGCTACGGCCTCAGCGAGACCTCCCCGATCCTGACCTACAACCCGCCGGATCGGCTCAAGATCGAGGCCGCCGGTCTGCCGTTGCCCGGAGTCGAGCTCAAGATCGACGATTCGCAGTCTGGCGACGGGCGTGGCGAGGTGATGGCGCGCGGGCCGAACGTGTTCTCCGGCTACCTGAACCTGCCGGACAAGTCCAAGGAAGCCCTGGACGAAGACGGCTGGTACCGCACCGGCGATACCGGCGAGATCGACGATGACGGTTATCTGCACCTGCACGGGCGGGAATCTTCGATGATCGTCCTCTCGGGCGGCGAGAACGTTGATCCGGAACGGGTGGAAGATACGTTGAAGACGATCGACGACGTACGCGAGGCCGGGGTTCTGGCGCACGAAGATCGCCTGGCCGCTGTCGTTGTGCCCGAATCGGGTCTGCTGCGCGAGGTGACCGGCGACGATCTCGAGAAGCGCCTGAAGGAGGCGGTGAACCGGGCGGCGAAGGAACTGCCAAGCCATCATCGCCCGGGCACGGTGCGCGTTGCGCTCGACCCGTTGCCGCGCACGCGCCTGGGCAAGTTGCGTCGGCACAAGCTGGAAGAGCTGTTCGAGGAGCTGGGCCGGGAGGACACCGTCTCCGAGGCGCGGCCGGAGCCGGTTTCGCCGGAATCCTGGGCGCCGGAAGACCAGCAGCTGCTGTCGGATCCCGCAGCGGAACAGACATGGACCTATCTCGCCGAACGGTTTCATGACCTGCGTCTGACGCCGGACAGCATGCTGGCAGACGAACTCGGGATCGATTCGCTCAACTGGGTGGATCTGACGCTTGCGCTGGAGGATCGCGCCGCCATCGACCTCGACGATTCGGCGATCGAGCGCGTGGAAACGGTGCGTGACCTGCTGAAGGAGGCGGCCGGAGCCGCGGAGGCGAAGGAAGGGCGAGGGGAGCTCAAGCAGCAGCTTCAGGATCCCGAGGCTTCCCTCGACTCCGCCCAGCAGCGTGCTCTGGAGCCACCAGGGACGGCCGGCCGGGTGGCCGGGCGTCTGCTCCTCGGGGGTGCGCGGCTGCTGGCCCGATTGTTGATGCGGGTGGAGGTGCAGGGCCGTCTCCCCGATCCGGACGCGGGTCCCCATATCCTCGCGCCGCGCCACCTGAGCTTCGTGGACCCGCTGGCGTTGCTGCCGGCGTTCAGCACGCGGCAGCTGGAGGCGCTGTACTGGGCGGGTCTGGAGGCCTATCTGTTTTCCAACCGGTTCTCCCGCGCGTTCAGCCGCATCGCGCGCATTCTGCCGGTGGATCCAGCCGCGGCACCGCGGCGCAGTCTCCTGCAGGCTGCCGCTACGGTGCAGCGTGGCCATAGCCTGGTCTGGTTTCCGGAAGGGCAGCGTTCCCCGGACGGCAGTCTCCAGCGCCTGCGGCCCGGCATCGGACTGGTGCTCGCAGCGCAGCCCGTGCCGGTGGTGCCGATATGGATCGAGGGTACACGCGAGGTGATGGCCCCGGGTCGGATCTTCCCGCAGCCTGGCAAGAAGGTGCGCGTGATCATTGGCGAGCCGATTTCGGTCGATGCCTGCGGCCAGGATGAGCGCGAGATCGTGCAGACCCTTCAGGCCGCACTCGGGGACCTGGGAGGGGAACCCGCGGCCGAAGACGAGCGGTAGTGGCTCATACGAGGCGAGGCGGCGCCATGGGGGCATATCGGGCCACACGCGCTTGCGGGCCGTTCATCGGAGGCGCCCCGTGGATAACCTATTGAGAGATCACATCTAGCGTCGTAGTGTCTGCGCCTCGACTCGATTTCGGCCGGCCCGTTTCGCGTGGTACAGCGCTTCGTCCGCCTGGCGGATCAGGGCCCTGGGTTCGATCGGCCAGCGGGTGTGCACGCTGCATATGCCGATACTGATCGTGACGTGTGGTTCGGCGCTCTCCGGGTGTTTCAGCTCGAGCGCGGAGACTGCCTCGCGGATGCGTTCGGCTACCTGCAGCCCGCCTTCGGGGTCGGTATCGGCGAGCACGCAGGCGAATTCCTCGCCGCCGTAGCGGGCGCCCAGATCCGAGGGGCGGTTCAGTACGGAGCGAATGGCGTCCGCAACCGCGCGCAGGCAGTCATCCCCCGCCTGGTGCCCGAAGGCGTCGTTGTACGGCTTGAAATGGTCGATATCGATCATCAGCAGCGAGAGGGAGCGTTCGCGCCGTGCCGCGCACTCGCGCTCCAGCAGGTCATCAAGCTCGCGCCGATTGGCCAGGCCAGTGAGCCCGTCGATTCGTGCCTGACGGGCCAGTTCCTGTTCCACCTGCTTGCGCGCCAGGGTGCCGGCGATCATGTCCGCGACGAGCCGCAGCGCGGTAATCTGCTCCTCGGTCCAGCGATAAGGCTGTTCCACAGCATCGTACCCGACCATTCCGAAGGCCTTCTGGTCACTGATCAGCGGGATCAGCAGGAGAGACCGGATGTGCTCGCGACGGAATTCGGCCTGCTCTGCTTTGGCCTCTGGCGGCAATTGGTCGACGTCGGGTATGTGGACCACCTTTCCTGCGAGCACCTGCGAGGTGACCCAGCTGTGTGTCTCCAGCGGAATCGCCTGAAGGTGGTCCCGGTAGGCCTGGACGTCATCCGCGCACCATTCGCTCACCAGACTCATCTGCCCGGCGCGGACATCGAAGCGAAACACGTAAGCTCGCCCAAGGGCGAAGAACATGCCCAGCCGGGCGAGACTTTCTTCGACAACGGTGTCGATCCGGTCGGCCGTGATGTTGATCAGTTCGGCGGAAATCTCGGCGATCAGGCGCTGCAAGCGATGCTGCCGGTCATGCGCGGCCTCCAGACGCCGACGAGCAGTGATGTCGTGCGCCACAGAGCTGGCCCCGAGCAACCGTCCGTTCGCGTCGAACAGCTGTTCGGAGTGCCACTCCAGCGTACGCTCGTCGCCCGAGCGCGTGCGGATGGTGGTCTCGAATCCCTGCAGGCCTTCGCCCTGCTGCATCATCTGGCGGGCGCGGGCAAACACCGCCTCGCGGTAGTAGGGGTCCGGGTACAGCCACTCCCAGATCATGGCGTGCCCGAGGACCTCTTCGCGGGAATAGCCACTGATGCGCTCAGCCGCACGGTTCCAGAAGGTGATACGACCCTCTACATCCAGAGAATTGATCCAGACCGCTGCATTGTCGACGATCAATGCGTTGAAGTGGTCCTGGTCTTCCAACGCCATCTATACCCCCCTGGTCGGGCGAACAACCGCGCCCGTTTTTTCCAGCATGCCTGAACCCCCGGTCGGGGCAAGCATGAGATGCGACAATCGCTGGGTGCTACTTGTATAAGTAATAGCACAGGCGAGGCACATTTCCGCGGACCTGATGCGGGGAGGGCGACACCAAGGCCATCACGGGTCTGTCACACATGCAGCCGGCACAAGCGGGTGCCGTAACGGGGGAAGTGAATGGCAACAGCGCTTCAAGATCGCACGGTGCGCAAGATCCTGCGCGGACTCAAGTCGCGCTACCCGGTGTTCTACCTCCAGGGCTGGGACGAGGACCGCATGGAGCGGCTGCTGGGGGCGGTTGCACGCTCGTATTACGGCGAGGAGGGACACCTCGAGGTCTGGTCGGCGAGTACCGGATTTGATGGCGACGCCCCGGATGCGCCGACGACCGATCCGCTGCAGGCGGTTGCCCGCGCCGCAACGGGGCGTGCCGAGGGCCCGCGGATGGTGTTGCTGAAGGACCTGCCCACCTGGTTCGAGGGCAATCCGGCGCTGGTACGCGGGGTGCGTGACCTGTACTACCGACTGAAAAACAGCCGGGATGTGGTGTTTCTCAGCTGTCCTTTGCTGAAGCTGCCGGAGATCCTGAAGAAGGAGGTCTTCCTGATCGAGGTGGATCTGCCGTCGGAGGAAGAGGTCCTGGAACAGCTGGAGGCCGTGACTGGCGCCTCCGAGGTTTCGCGCGAGCAGTTGTTCCGCCTGGCGGCGGGCATGCGCGGGCTGTCGCTGAACGAGGTCGGGCACCTCAGTGCACGGCTGTTCCGCGGCAAGCCCATGCCCGAGGCCGAGATGCTGGCGGAGATCCAGGAGGAGAAGGGCCAGATACTGCGCAAGGAGAGCTGCCTGCAGTTCTACCCGCCGCAGCGTTCGCTGGACGATATTGGTGGCCTGGAGAACCTGAAGGATTGGGTGCGCACCCGTGCGGATCTGTTTACCGAGAAGGCCTGGCGCGACGACGTGCCGCTTCCGGCCGGTGTGCTGTTTATGGGGGTGAGCGGCTGCGGCAAGAGCATGGCGGCCAAGGCGATCGCGACCGCCTGGGGACTGCCGCTGGTGCGGCTGGACATGAGTCTGGTGCTGTCGGGCAGTTTCGGCACGCCGGAATATGCCTTTGCACGGGCCACGCGGATCGCGGAGGAGATCGCGCCGATGGTGCTGTGGGTGGACGAGCTGGAGAACGCCTTTGGGTTCGACAGCCAGGCACCGGGCAGCGCCGGCAATGTGAACATCTTCTCCAGTTTTCTGACCTGGCTGCAGGAGAAGCCGCCCCGGGTGTTCGTGGCGGCGACCGCGAACCGCATCCAGCAGCTCCCGGCCGAGCTGATGCGCAAGGGTCGGTTCGACCAGCTGTTCTTCCTCGACCTGCCACAGGCGGAGGAGCGCAAGGAGATCCTGCGCATCCACGTCGAGCGCTATGGCGGAAACATCGAGGACTTCAACCTGAATTACATGGCGGCCAGTACCGAGGACTGGAGCGGGGCAGAGATTGAACAGGCGGTAAAGTCGGCGCGCATCGATGCCTACCGGGAAGGGCGGCTGTTCAATCAGCGCGACGTAATCCGCAACGTGATCAACACAGTGCCGCTGTCGCGGACCATGGTGGAGCAGATCCGCGAGATCAAGAGCTGGGTGTTCCAGCGAGCGATCAATGCCTCCAGGCCAGAGGCGGCGGGGAGTACCGCAAGCGGGTCGCCGAAGGGGCCCGACTAGGAACCGAACCACTGGCCCGCCGAAACCGGAACTCGGGGTGGAGTCTCGGCCCAGGCCGATTGGTGGGAGAGGTCAGGTAAGGCGCCGTCTGGCGGGTGGCGGGCCGTGTAGTCTGGCTCCCTCGTGCAGAATGACTGCACGGCAGTCACCGCGCCTTGTTCGCACGCAAAAGCGACTCGAGCGCGAGCGTGTACATTGATCAGTGTTTCCCAAGGAGCGGAAGAATGTTCAAAGCGGTCCTGGTTCTTGGCCACATTAGCGGCATCCGCATCCAGATCCACATCAGCTGGGTATTTATCCTGATCCTGCTGCTGGTGACCATGAGCACGGGCTTCCACTACCACTATCCAGAGTGGACCCTGTCGATGGTGATCGGCACTGCAGTGGTAACGGCCCTGATGTTCTTTGCATCGATCCTTGCCCATGAGCTGGGACACAGCGTGGTGGCCCTCCGTCGGGGCGTACCGGTGGAATCCATAACCCTGTTCATCTTCGGCGGCCTGGCCCAGATGACGCGGGATACCGAGCGGGCAGAAGACGAGTTCTGGATTGCTATTGCCGGCCCGGCGGTGAGTGCCGCCCTGGCAGTGGCCTTCTGGGCCCTCGCATCGGCGACTGCTGACTGGTACGAACCGGTGCCGGTGGCGCTGGGCTGGCTCGCGCTGATCAACATGATCGTGGCGGTGTTCAATCTGATACCCGGGTTCCCGCTCGACGGGGGGCGGGTGTTCCGGGCGGTGATATGGAAGCTCACCGGTGATGCGCGTAGAGCCATAGAGGCTGCGGTCTGGGGTGGGCGGATGGTGGCATTTCTCCTGTTTGCCTTCGCCTTCTGGAATCTCGTCGTGATCGGCAACCTGATCGGAGGCCTCTGGATCATGCTGATTGCCTGGTTCCTGCTGAACATGGCCGAGGCGCAGGGCCGGATGTATGACATGCGAGAGCGACTGGCGGATGTGCGGGCGCGGGATCTGGCCAATCCGGAGCCGCCTTTCGTGAACCCGGATGCGTCCATTGAGGAGTGGATCAACCGGTTCGTCCTCCCGGGCGGCCGCCGCTCGTTTCTGGTCGGCAGGCCGGAGCGGGTCCTGGGGCTGGTGACCCTGAGCGACAGCCGCAAGGTGCCGCGGGACCGATGGGCGGATACCCGGGTCACCGAGATCATGACTCCGGAGGATTCACTGCGCCGTGTTGCGCCGGATGCGAAGGCTGAGGAAGTCCTGCAGGTTATGAGCGAACGCAATCTCAACCAGATCCCGGTGATGGAGGAATCCGGCCGGGCCATCGGCTGGATCGATCGCCAGCAGCTCCTGCGCAGTATCGAGATGCACATGGAGCTCCACCGCTAGGGAGGCCGTTGGTTTGAGGTTTCCCTCGGAGAGACCGAGGAGGCGGATAGAGGATCAATTGCGGTCGTCGCGCTGTACTTGCAGGCTTTGCTGTTCGCGCCATTCCATCTCCTTCTGCCGGAGGTAGGTGTTCTCGTCCAGCTCCCGCAGCTGTTCGGGATAGCGCTCGGTCAGTTCGAACCAGCGCGCCATGCGGAACGCCAGACGGTCCTCTTCCGCGAACTCAAGGGTCTCCAGATAGGCCTGGAATGCCAGGTAGAAGCGCATCACGTTGCGCTCGATGACACCTTGCAGACCGTCGACGTAAATCGGCCTCCCGGCGTCATCCTCCCCCACCACGGTGAAGCCGACCCGATCCCCGCCGCCGAAGCGGAGATAGAGGTTCAGGAAACCCCGGGCCAGGGCTCCGTAATCAACGGCATGCCGAACGTGGATCAGGGTCCGCTCGGCATCCAGAGGCACGGCCTCCAGGGTCATGCGGTAGTCCCGGGTGCCGTAGGGCCCCCGGTCCCCTGCGAGTTTCACGGCCAGATAGTCCTCCTCGGCGATCTGGACCCGGAAGTCCAGGTCCATCCGATAGGCGTTTTCCGGGCGCTGGAAGCGCTTTCTGCTGATGTAGAGTTCGATGCCGGACCGCTCGCCGTCCCCGTGGTGGACGCAGGCCTTCACATTGATATGCAGGAAGAGGGATTCGCACCATACGGCCGCGGACCGGAATTCCTGGGACACCTGATGGAAGGGATGCTCGAGGATGGCGTCCACCCGGACCATGACGGTGTCGTTATCCTGATCGGAGTCCAGCCGTATGGGTTCGGCATCCAGAGGCGTGCGCTCGATGCCTGCGGTTGCGTCTTCGATTCGCTCCGGGAGTGGTCCGTACTCGAGGGCAGACGCCGGGACCCACGCGCCGCCCAATACCGCCAGGGCCAGCACGGCCGAAATCAGGCGGCTACGCCGCGGGGGTGACCGTCCCGGCGGCAGGTGGAGGCACAAGGGTTGTTCCGTGTCCATACGGTGAGATTGGTCAAGGCCGGCGGAAAGTGCCAGTACCTGCTGTGCGACGCGGTAAGCACGAACGAGGTCCGGTCACGCTGACTGGAAGAACCGGCAGGGCGAGAGGTTCGAAGTTCGCTCGAGCGGCCCGGATTCGAAGTACGTTGCCGATGTCCGGCGGTGTCAGGCATTCGCTTCTGCGTGGTGCCGGCGATACAGCCGCCAGGACGCCAGTCCGACGAGTAGCGAAGCCAGCCCGCCGGTCACGAAGACCAGTGCCGGTGTAATGCCTGCCGGGCCGGTGAGCAGCCAGAACAGTACCGGGGCCACCAGCATCGCGGCGAACGCCAGGAAATTGCTGGCGGCGATGAAGCGGCCGCGTCGCTCGGCGGGGCTGTGGCCCTGCAGGTAGGCCGTGATCGGCACGATGAAAAATCCGGAGGCGACACCCAGCAGGGCCATGAGCACCAGGGTTGCCTGGTAACTGTCGGCGGCGAAGTACAGCAGTGCGCTGAACAGGGCTGCGGCGATCATTCCGGCCGGGGCATGGTGCATGGCGATGGTCCCGCGCGAGAGATAGCCGGCCAGGATGCTGCCGGCACCGATGCCGAGCGCCAGCGTGGTCAGGATGATGCCGGTTGCAAGCTCGCCGAGCTCCAGGTGGATTTCTGCGAACAGGGGGACGTTCAGCTGGTACAGCGTGCCCAGCGTCCAGAACCACGCGATGCCGAGAATCACCAGGAACAGGACTCGATGCGGGCGAATCTCGTTGATGGACTGCACGATCGTCGCAAGCGGGTTGATTCGGAACGGTGCGGGGTTGTCGGTGGCCCCGGTCGGGGTGATGAAGAAACTCGTCACCAGGCCAGTGAGGGACAGTGCCACGATGAGTGCAGCCGGTATCCACAGGTCCTCGCCAGCGAACTCCATCACGAAGCCGGCCAGTGCTGTCCCGAGGATGATGGCCAGGAACGTCCACAACTGTATGTGCCCGTTGGCGCGCGAGAGCTGCTGGTAGCGCACGATCTCCGGCAGGATGCCGAATTTGGACGGGCTGAAGAACGTGCTCTGCAGGCCCATCAGGAACGTGGTCACCAACAAGCCGATGAAGTTTTCGGTGATCAGCATCAGCGCGGCGGCCAGTAGTACCGCGGCCTCGGCCAGACGCGTGGTGACGATCACGACTTTCTTGCTGTAGCGGTCCGAGATATAGCCTGCCCAGGGCGAGAACACCACGAAGGGGAGCAGGAAGACGAAACCGACCAGACTGTAGTAGAAGGTGCCTTCCCCCTCGGCGACGAACTGGCGGATGGCGATGAAAATGACCACCAGCCGGAAGAAGTTGTCGTTGAGGGCATTGATGAAGACGGTCGCCATGTGGGCGATGAAGCCCTTTCTGCGTATGTCTGAGGTCTCGGTCATGGGGGCCGCCTGGCAAGTTTTCCGGAAGCACTCAGACAAGGGTTGGCGCGGGACAGGGCGCTAGTCAAATCGGCTGGATACGGGGCAGGCGGCGGGCCTGCCGGAGTGGCAGGGCTGCGGGGGGCTGCGAGAGGCGGCATCGGGCTGCACAAGCTGCTCTGCTGGCACAGTGAAGAATCGGTACAGGGTTCCCCGGCACAGCCGGTGCATGTGGATCGGGCGTCTGTCCCTTCAAGTGCGGGGATCTGGCCAGTCCAGCAGCCCGTGTTGCCGCCCAGCGGTCCGGGATGTGCACTGGGTTGCGGCGTCGGTGCACCGGGACGTTGCAGGGTGCTGTGTAACAACCTCGGTGGGGCCTGTTCCGATGGCCTCGCCGGTATCTGGTAGATTGGGTTCGAAGGCTGGCCGGACCCGTTGCCCGCCGATGATTACAGGAGACCTGAAGATGGTGCCGACGAGTGTACCGGTGGAGGAGTTCACCACCCCCGACCCGATCACCGCGAACGAAGACATGACCATCGGCGATCTTCGGGCGTTGATGGAACAGCATGGCGTCCGGCATCTTCCGGTCGTGCGTGGCGATGCGGTAGTGGGGGTAGTCAGTGACCGGGATGTCCGCATTGTGCTGGGTTTGCCGGTCACGGAAATCAACCAGGTCAGGGTGTCCGACATCATGGCGGACGATCCGCTGACGGTGGTGGCGTCTACTCCCCTGGACGAGGTCGCATACGCCATGTCCGACAAGAAGATTGGCAGTGTCATCGTCAATGATGAAGACGGTCGGTTTCTGGGGATCTTCACAGCCAGCGACGCCCTGAATGCGCTGATCGAGATCGTCCGCGGCGGGGGCACATCTACTGGATGACCCCGGTGCCGGGACGTCAAGAATCACCGTGGCGTTTCAGCTTCCACCCGGGCTTGCGCGGGTCTGCGCCCGAGGCTTTAGGGCAACGGGCGTACCTCCGCGATGTCGGACAGCGCGATCGGCACCACCATGTAGCCGCTGCCGAAGCGTCTGCGTATGCGAATGTGAGCGTTCTCGACGGCGAGCAGTTCGCCATTGCGGGCACGCCCGTCGGCGAGGGTGATGCGGAGATTCCGGCCGACGTGGTCGCCCAGCGCGTTTAGCGCGATGGTCGAGGCCAGCGAAGGCTCGGCGGCCCCGGCCGAGTCGATTCGTGGCGTGTGCCTGTCGGGCACCGCGGGCGATCCGGCTGGACGCGGCGCGACCGGGCGGAGATCCAGCGGGCCGAAGTGCCGTTCCCCCACGCTCAGGCTGGACTCGATCCGTCGCAGCAGCTGGTTTGGGGAATCGAGGCTGGCCCAGAGCAGGGCGGGGTTGTCGATCGGGCCGATGTGCAGGGAGTAGCCCCGCGGTTCCTGGATGAAGTGGCCATAGGCCTCGACCATGCCGGGACCCGGCTGCACACCGAACGGACGCCAGGCCTCGACCCAGGCGGCCTTGTGGTGCTCCAGATAGTCCTCGCGCTCCATGTCCATCTCGGCCGCACAGAGGTCCATCAGGGCCGGATAGTACCCGCGGTCCTCGTAATCCACGGTTAGCGACTGGAGCGAGGCGGTCATCAGGGCAGGCGCGAGATCGCGCGTCCGGTTCGAGGCGGCCTGGACCTCGAAGTGTCCGGTGGACGTGCCCAGCCCCAGCGGACCCATGCCGAGGCTGCTGTGCACGGTGAAGCGGTTGCGATCCTCCTCGAGGCGGTAGCGGATGCTCATGTCCAGCGGGATGTCGCGATAGCCGAGCGCGGACAGCAGGGCGTCCGGCGCAGCACCCTGGTAGGGGCCGCAGCCGGCGGTGTCGAGCCATAGGGCCGGGATGTCGCTCTGCGCGCCAGTGGCGAGGCCGGGCGGCAGGGTCAGGCCATCGATCGAAAAGCCCATCTGGTGGGGCACGCGACGGGCATCCAGTGTGTGCCGCAGGCGGGCGAGCCGCCACAGGCTGCCGGCTTCCAGCGTGACGCGGTCGGCCCGTGTGCGCCCGATGGCGGTGTTGCGCGGTTCGAACAGCAGACCGTTCACGTGCAGCTCCCCGCGCAGGCCGACATGGACCCCGCTGTAGTGCAGTGTCCCGACCGGCTCCAGCATTGCCACCATATCGTCGAGCCTCTGCTCGACCTGGCGAATCTCGTAGTGGTAGTAGCCGATACCCGCGGCAACCACGGCAAGGCCGCCCGCGATCCATTTCCCTGGCATGTTTCCTCCCTTTTTTCGGCCCATCCGGATCGTGCGCTGCAGGGTCCGGATGGCGGGACGCTCCTGTCCCACCGCTACAAGATAGCCGGGTCCAGCGATTTCCGCACCCTGGAAGGAGACCATGAGCGCCAACGGAGCCTGCAAAGGACCCGGCGGGCCCATGGGTCGGGGGCAGCGTGCAGAAAGCGCGCGAGTTGACTGCGGTGGAGGCGTGCGCCGAGGGTGGGGCGATGACGGTCCGATCGAGAAGTGGAAAAGGGGGCAGTGCGGGAGCCGGGTCGCCCGCGCCCGTTGGGGGAGAGTACAGCGGGGGCCGCCGGTCGCAATGGGGGGTGCGGCTGGTTGCCAGCGCCATTGTGATCACGACCGCGGCTGCCGCTGGCTGTGCGCCGTGGGAAGAGGGTGAGCCGTCCCAGGCGTCGAAGAGAGGCAATATTGCGACGGTGGCTTCGCTGGAGACTGGCGACGAGCATATCCGGAAAGCGGATGGCACCAGCTTACTCCGCATCGATGACCTGCCTCGCGACATCCAGGTGGACGAGCAGAACGCCTTCGGTGCGACGGCACGTTTCCGGGAGGCGAAGGTATCCCCGGACGATGCCTGGGTGGCCGTCGTCACCACCGGCGCGGCCCACAGCGCCGGCTGGCTGGTGCGGGCGGACGGCAGCAAGGCAAGTCCGGCCGCGTTTCAATACGGGGGCAGCGTCACGATCGGCCCCTGGAGTGCAGACGGGCGCTATGTGGTGTTCGCTCAGGAAGGGCCTGCCGGGAACCGTACGCTGACCGTCGTGGATCGAGATGCGCTGGGAGCATCCGTAGAAGCGAGTGCGATTCCGGTGCGGGGCGATTCTCACGGAGACCTGGATCCGCAGGCCCAGCGCTACGAGGCGCTGGGCTGGGCCAATGGAAGGCTGTTGTTCCGCGTTGGAGGGGAGCAGGGGGTGTTTGATCCGGCCAGCAGGGAGGTGAAGTCGGAATAATACCCGGCTGCTTCAGGCCACCCGGCGCTTGCCGCTTACTCCACGACCCGCGTAAGGATTTAAAGCTTTATTTGAGATAGATCAATAAAAGTTTTGCGGTCGAGGAGGATCGTGGTTGTCACCAGGCTCGGATTTGGGACCGGAGGTGAGACCATGGCAGACATCCCCCTCTCTCGTCGGCGCTTTCTGCAACTGGCCGGTTTGGCCGGCTTCGGTGCCGCCACTTACCCGGGTGCGCTGCTGGCGCAGTTCCGGTTCCTCTCGCCGGTCAGCGTCGAGAACCCGCTTGCCGATTATCCGGATCGCGACTGGGAGCAGATGTACCGGGATCTGTATCGGACCGACGGCTCCTTTGTCTTCACCTGCGCGCCTAACGATACCCACAACTGTCTGCTCCGGGCCTATTACAAGAACAAGGTCCTGGTGCGGATCGAGCCGACCTATGGCTACGGCAAGGCCACGGACCTGTACGGCAACCAGGCCTCCCACCGCTGGGATCCCCGCTGCTGCCAGAAGGGCCTGGTGCTGACCCGGCGCCTGTATGGCGACCGGCGGGTGAAGGGCGCGTTTCTGCGCAAGGGCTTCAAGGACTGGGTGGACCAGGGCTTTCCGCGTGATGCGGAGACCGGGAAGCCGCCCGGCGAGTTGCTGAACCGGGGATGGGACGGCTGGATCAAGGTCGACTTCGAGGAGGCGGCCCAGTATCACGCCAGGGCGCTGAAGAACATCGCGGAAACCTACTCCGGGGACCGGGGGCGCCAGTATCTCGAGGCGCAGGGATACGACCCCTCCATGATTGATGCGATGGAGGGTGCCGGCACCCGGACCATGAAGTACCGGGGCGGCATGGCCAAGCTTGGCGCTACCCGTATTCTGGGCAACTTCCGGATGGGCAACTCCATGGCGCTGCTGGACCACCACGTCCGCGGCGTGGACCCCGACGAGGCGAAGGGCAGCGGTGCCTGGGACTCGTACTCCTGGCATACCGACCTGCCCCCGGGGCACACCATGGTGTGCGGCGACCAGACCAACGACTTCGAGTTTCATGACTGCGAGAACGCCGAGGTGGTCATTGCCTGGGGCATGAACTGGATCTGCACCAAGATGCCCGACAGCCATTGGCTGACCGAGGCGCGGCTGAAGGGGGCCAAGACCATCGGCGTTACCGTCGAGTACTCGGCCACCGCCAACAAGTGCGATGACGTGATCGTGATCCGTCCCGGCACCGACCCGGCCCTGGCGCTGGGTGCGGCCGGCGTGATCATGCGGGAGGGCCGTTATGACGAGTCCTTCGTCAAGCGGTACACCGATCTTCCGGCACTGGTCAGGATGGACACCCTGGAGCGTCTGAAGGCCACCGATGTGTTTCCCGACCATCAGGACGCCGAGCCCGACAACTGGACCCATGTGCTGGCGGAAGGGGAAGAGGCCCCGCTCACCCACCAGCAGGAAGGCCGCTACATCCCGGCGCACCTGAAAGGTGATTTCGCGGACTACGTGGTCTGGGATCGGAACGCGGACAAGCCGGCCGCCGTGGCCACCGACCAGGTGGGTGACCACTTCGACAAGCTGGGGGTGGACCCGGCCCTGGAGGGCGAGTTCGAGGTGCCGCTGGCCAACGGCGAGACCGTCCAGGTGCGGCCGGTCTTCGACCTGACCCGGCAGTACATCGACGAGAACCTCCAGCCCGAGCAGGTCAGCAAGATCACCTGGGCACCCGCCGAGGCCGTGACCCGACTGGCCAACGATATTGCCGATCACCCGGGCAAGACGCTGATCGCCTGCGGCATGGGCCCGAACCAGTTCTGGAACAACGACAACAAGGACCGCGCGATCTTCATGCTGGTGGCGCTGACCGGCAGCGTGGGTCGCCACGGGGGCAATATCGGCAGCTACGCCGGAAACTACCGCGTGACGCTGTTCTCCGGTGCCGGTGAGTGGACTTCCGAGGATCCGTTCGACATCCAGCTGGACCCGAACGGGGAGGTGAAGCGGCGTTCCACCATCCGCTACGAGTCCATGCACTACTGGTCGAACGGCGAACGGATCATGCAGGCCGGCGACAAGGTGATCACCACCGGGAACCATGTGCCCACGCCCACCAAGGTGATCTGGCAGGCCAACTCCAACTCCAGCCTGGGCAACACCAAGGGCCACTACGACGTGGTCAACAACACGCTGCCCAACACGGAACTGGTGGTCTACAACGACTGGTGGTGGACCGGGTCCTGCGAGTACAGCGACATCGTCTACGGGGTGGACTCCTGGATGGAGTTCAAGTACCCGGACATGACCGCCTCGAACACCAACCCGTTCCTCCAGGTCTTCCCCTCCACGCCGCTGCGGCGCACCTACGGCACCATCCACGACATGGAGACCTATCTCCTGGTGTCCCGGGCCCTGGCCGAGGAGACGGGGGATCAGCGGTTCGAGGATTACTGGAAGTTCGTCGCCGACAACAGGGTGGACATCTACCTGCAGCGGATTCTGGATTACTCGGCGGCCACGCGCGGCTACCGGTTCGAGACCATCAACGGGCTGGCCCGCCGGGGCGTACCCGCCCTGATGAATACCCGGACCTACCCGCGGATCTTCAGCTACGAGCAGGTGCACGAGTCCAAGCCCTGGTACACCAGGACCGGGCGACTGGAGTTCTACCGTCCGGAGCAGGAGTTCATCGAGGCGGGCGAGAACCTGGTCGTCTATCGCGAGCCCTCGGACTCCACCTTCCACGAGCCCTGCGTGATCCTGGCCAAGGACCATCCGGCGATCCGCCCCAAAGTGCCGGAGGACTGGGGCATGGACCCGGATGATCTGGGCCACCAGCCCCGCCAGATGCGAAACGTGGTACGCACCGGGGAAGAGATCCTGGAAAGCACGCACCCGCTGCTGGGGGACGGCTACCGGTACATCTTCCATACGCCGAAGTACCGGCATGGCGCCCACACGACGCCCATCGACACCGACTACATGATGGTGCTGTTCGGGCCCTTCGGCGACATCTATCGGCGTGACAAGCGGATACCCGGCTCCAGCGAACTGTATGTGGACATCCACCCCGACGATGCCCGCGAGCTGGGTGTCGAGGACGGGGACTATGTCTGGATCGACGGGGACCCCAAGGAGCTGCCGTTCCGCGGGTGGCAGGAAGAAGGCAAGGAGGAGGCCTACAAGGTGGCCCGCCTCATGGCCCGGGCGCGGTACTACCCCGGCACGCCGCCAGGGGTCACACGGATGTGGTTCAACGGCTACATGGCCACCCCGGGCTCGGTGAAGGGGCACGAGGAGCGGGAGGACGGTCTCGCCAAGAATCCCGAGACCAACTACCAGTCCATGTTCCGCTACGGCGGCCACCAGAGCCTGACCCGCTCCTGGCTCAAGCCCACCCATCAGACCAACAGTCTGGTCTGGAGGAGCCTGTTCAGCCATGTCCAGGGCCGCGGTTTCGCCGCGGACGTCCACTGCGTGACGGGCGCGCCCCGCGAGGCCATGGCGAAGATCACCAAGGCGGAGCCGGGCGGCATCGGGGGCGAGGGTGCCTGGCGCCCCGTGACCCTGGGGCTGCGGCCCACGTCCGAAAGCGACGCCATGAAACGCTATCTCGCGGGCGACTTCATCCGCGATACCGACGAATAACGGCTCAAGGAGACTCGCCATGTCCCGCGTCTACAACTGGCAACTCGGTCGCGAGATGGACTACCCCTTCGAGGGGGTCCGGCCCGAGAAACAATTCGCCATGATCTTCGATACCAACAAGTGCATCGCCTGCCAGACCTGCACGGTGGCCTGCAAGACGACGTGGACCTCGGGTCGTGGCCAGGAGCAGATGCTCTGGAACAACGTCGAAACCAAGCCCTACGGCTACTACCCGCTGGGCTGGGATGTGAACATCCTGGACAAGCACGGGGTGCAGGAGATGGATGGCCCCGAATACCAGGGCAAGACCCTGTTCGAGGCAGCCCCCGATGGCGAGATCGTCCTGGGCTACACGCCCGATGACGAGGACTGGGCCTATCCCAATATCGGGGAAGACGACTGCACGGGCTCCATGGAGCAGGGGGCGCTACTGACCATGCCCCATATGCAGTGGATGTACTACCTGCCCCGCATCTGCAATCACTGCACCTATCCCGCCTGCCTGTCCGCCTGCCCCCGGCAGTCCATCTACAAGCGGCCGGAAGACGGGATCGTTCTCCTGGACCAGCAGCGCTGCCGGGGCTATCGGGAATGCGTCAAGGGATGTCCCTACAAGAAGGTGATGTTCAACCCGGTCACGCGTGTGTCGGAGAAGTGCATCGGCTGCTACCCGGCCATCGAGAACAACCGGCAGACCCAGTGCACCATCACCTGCATCGGCAAGATCCGGCTCCAGGGCTTCATTTCCCGGCCCGACGAGATCCGCGAGGACAACCCCATGGATTACCTGATCCATGTGGCCAAGATCGGCAAGCCGCTCTACCCCCAGTTTGGCCTGGAGCCGAACACCTTCTATATCCCGCCGATCCACGTCCCGCCGCAGTACCTGCGGCAGATGTTCGGCTGGGGCGTCGAGGACGCCATCGACACCTACAAGCGTGCGAGTGAAGACCCCCAGCTGCTGGGTGCGATGCTCCTGTTCGGCGCCACCCCCGAGATCATCCACCACTTCAAGGTCGAGGGAAGGAACGTGATCGGCTACGACGACAAGCGTGCCGAGGTGGTGCGGGTGCCGATGCGCGAGCCCATCTACATGCGGGTCGAATACGACTCGGATCTGGACGTGCACCGGACCAACGTCACCTGACAGGAGGGCCCGTCATGAACAAGACCGCATTGCACTGCAGCGTTGCCGCCGCCCTGGTGGTGGGCATGGCCGCGGCACCCGTGGCCGCGGCCGATACGCTGCGCGCCGTCCCGGTGGATGCCACCGGGCCCTTCAATGATCCGGAGTCGGAGGTGTGGGATCAGGCGCCAGCCGTGACCGTGAGCCTGAATCCCCAGCAGGTCACGCGGCCCCATCACGCGGACATTGCGGTGACCGAGCTGACGGTCCGGGCTGTCAACAACGGGAACTGGGTCGGGATCCTGATCGAATGGGACGACGACACCCGTGACGACTGGTTTGTGACGGACGCGTTCGGCGATCAGGTGGCGGTCCAGTTCCCCGTGGAGGGGCCCGCCAGTCCGATGATGGGGAACCCCGGGGGCAAGGTGAACATCCTCCAGTGGCGGGCCGCTTTTCAGCGCGATCTGGTCGCTGGAGAGCCGGACATTCGGGATCTCTATCCCTATGCCCTGGTCGACGTTTATCCGGACGAGGTCCTGAGGGTCACCGACGCCCGGGCCTTTGCCGGGGCCATGGGGGTGGACAACCCGGTGGCCCGCCCATTCGAAAGCCCCGTGCTGGAGCAGATGGCGGAGGGGTGGGGCAGCCTCACTGTCAAGCCGATGCAACATGCCGACGGCTGGGGTGTCTGGGAGGACGGGACCTGGCGCGTGGCCATCACGCGTCCCGCCAATCAGATCATGCCGGGCGATCCCGACCTCTCTCGGGGAACCGAAACCCAGGCCGCTTTTGCCGTCTGGGACGGGGGCAACCGGGAAGTGGGTGGCCGCAAGTCCTGGTCCGGCTGGATCGACCTCAAAGTCGAGGAGTAAGCCCATGAGCACCGCGCAAACCCAGTCACCGGAGCTGCAGATCTCCGATCGCCTCGCCCGGGCCTACCGTTTTCGGATCCTGGGCACCTGCTTCGCCTATCCCGGACTCGGGGACGGCGCGAGGATCCACCAGGCCCTGGAAGCGGCCGTTTGTCCCCAAACCCTCGCCGCGCTCCCGTCGGGGTCCGCGGTGCTGGAGGCCTGGGCGGCGGTCGACGACGAAACCCTCAGGGCGGAATACACGCGCTTGTTCATGGGCCGCACGCCCTGTTCTCTCCACGCGGCCACCTATGCCGGCAGTACCCAACTGGCCGGGCCGGGTCCGCTGCTGGCGGATATCAGCGGCTTCTACCAGGCCTTTGGCCTCGACACGTCGGATGAGGACGCCGAGCGACCCGATCACCTGGCCGTTCAGCTGGGGTTCTACGGGATCCTGCTGGTCAAGGAGGCCTACGCCATTTCCGAGGGGTGGGGCGGACACGCGGAGGTTACCCATAAGGCTGTGGCCCGATTCCTGACGGACCATCTGGGGGGATGGCAGGGCGTCTTGCTGCCGCGGCTGCGGGAGCAGAATGCCGCCTCCCCCTATCCGGAGACCGCGGCATGGCTGGACGAGGGACTCGCCGACGAGTGCGCCCGGCTGGGCGTTGACCCAACGCCCTTCAAGCGCCCGCTCGAAGACCCCCTCCAGGCCGACGAGTTCATCTGTCCGCACGGTGCGGGCGGAAGCGCCAGGGTACCTGCCGAGCAGCCGGTTCACTTCGAGCACCGGGAGGGCGCTCAGCACTGAGCATGCACCATACGGGTCAAGGCAACAGGGGGCCTGGGGGCACGACAGGGACTGCACGCCAGGTTGCGGTCAGTGTGAGGCACCACGCCACGTACTGACCGCCAACAATTGCCGGGCCATCCTTGGCCCGTTGCCCCTCTGCTGGCTACATGCTTGTCTACGGTCTATTGTTCAACACAGTGTGTTGAGTTGAGAGACGGAGCGCCGACCGCTCGGTATTCGGCGCGAACGCCTTACTTAAAGGGGGCAGGGGATGGCCGATCCGAACCGACTCCTGATCGGGGAGTTCATGATTCCCCTCGAACTCTATCCACACCTGCCTTCCACCGCGACCATACAAGATGCATTGACGGCCCTGGGGCACCAGCCCTGCAAGGACGGGACTCCCTATTTCCGCCACCTTCTGGTCCTGAAGGAGGATGGCGGCCTGGAAGGGATCCTGTCGATCCACACACTGCTCAAGGCGATCGAGCCCTCGCTGCTCAAGCGGGAAGCCCGTGGTGCCGCCCAGGGGTACTGGGGTCGGGCCGATTCCGGCGAGAACGTGGCCATGCAGGTCTTCTGGGAGCGGTTGCTGGCGGACCGGCTGGAGACCAGGCTCGATCTGGCTTCGCGCACCGCGGGCGACCTGGCGGAACCAGTGAGGAAAGTGCTCTCCCGCGACGACATGCTGGCGCACGGGCTTGAGGAAATGGTCGCGTGCGGTGCCTTCGTGCTTCCGGTCGTCAAGGACGACAAGGTGGTCGGGGCGTTGCGGCTGGCCGATATCTTCGACCTGGTAGTCAAGCACGTACTGGGAGAAGTCCATGAGCGAGGAGCCTAGATCGGAGTCGAAAGACGACCCGGGAGACAGCGCAGCACCGAACACGCTGGACTGGCGGCGCTGGTCGATCCTGGCCGCCGGACTGGCGGTCTTCTTCCTCTTCTGGTTCATGGACGCCCCGGCCCCGGCGGTCGACCCGGCCGGCGAGGAATTCCCGCTGAGCGATGCCGGCAAGGCCGCACTGGGCCTGTTCCTGCTGGCGGCCATCTGGTGGGTGTTTACCCCCATACCGATCGGTGTCACCGCGATTGCCATCGGTGTCTTCCAGGCCCTGTTCCTGATTCGCCCGCCCGAGGTGGCATTCGGGAATTTCATGGATCCGGCCGTGTGGTTCATTTTCGCCTCGCTGGTGATCGGCATCGCGTTCACCAAGTCGGGGCTCACCCAGCGGCTGGCCTACCGCATGCTGATGACGGTAGGGGAACGCACTAGCACCATCTATCTGGGCACGTTCCTGGTGACGGTCGCGCTCACCCTGGTCATGGCCCACACCGCGGTGGCGGCGACCATCTTCCCGGTGCTGCTGGCGATCTATTCGTTGTACGACGCGGGCGAACGCCCGACACGATTCGGCAAGGGCCTGTTCATCGGCATGGCCTTCGCGGCAGGGGCCGGTTCGATCATCACGTTGCTAGGGTCGGCGCGCGGGATCGTGGGGATCTCCTTTGCGCGGGACGTGGCCGATATCGACGTCGGCTTTTTCGAGGTCACTTATTATCTGGCGCCGGTGGGGCTGCTGATGACGGTACTCATATGGTGGATGATGCTGATCTTCTTCCCCCCGGAGAAAAAGCGCATCGAGGGGCTGACGGAGGTGGCCGAGCGCCGCTACCGGGAACTCGGCGCGATGAAGCGGGACGAGTGGCTCACGATCCTGATCGTGGTGGGCGCCGTTCTGGTGCTGGCGTTGCAGGCCATGGTCCCGGCGCTGGAGCCCGTGTCCCGCCCGGCGATCCTGCTGGTCACGACGCTGTTGTTCTTCGCGCTGGGCGTGCTCACGCTGAAGGAACTCGAGGAGATCCCCTGGAACATCATCCTGCTGTTTGGCGGTGCGATGAGCATCGGATTCTGCCTGTGGCAGACCGGGGCCGCCGAATGGCTGGCGATTACCTGGCTCGGGATGTTCGAGGGGGCCCACTGGCTGCTGTTCGTCCTGGGGCTGGGCCTGTTCTTCGTGGTGATGACCAACGTCATCATGAATGTCGCCGCCATTGCCATTGTGCTGCCGGTTGCGCTGGTCATGGCCGGCTATATGGGCGTGAGTCCGCATGTCGTGCTGTTCGTGGCGCTGGTGGCCACCGGCATGCCTTTCCTGTTTCTGGTGGGTGCGGCGCCCAATGCCATCGCCTACCAGTCCGGTCAGTTCTCCACCTGGGAGTTCTTCCGTACCGGTGTTCCCGCCAGCATTGTGCTTACGGTTGTGATTGGCTTCTCGGTGCTGGTGATCTGGCCGGTGCTGGGTATGCCCATCCTTGCTGGCTGAGCGCCTGAAGTCCGGCAGTGCCGGGGCCGTGATGAACGAGCGGTAGTGGGTGGCTGAGGGGGGCGAAGCCGGCGGCTGTGGTGGATGCCGCCTGGGCATGATGGCAGAGGATCGCGACGAACGTGACCTGGCGCCGGCAGGGGTTCGTCTCCCCTCGCTGAACCTGTGTCAGGTCGAGGGGGCGCGCCTTGGAATTCCTCCAGTACGAGTTTGCACGATCGGGCGTGGAAACCAGCCTGTGGCTGCCACCGCTGATTGCGTTTCTGATCTCGCTGGTGACGGCGATGGTGGGTGTCTCCGGGGCATTCCTGCTGTTGCCGTTTCAGATGAGTGTACTGAACTACACGGCTCCATCGGTGAGCGCGACCAACCTGGTCTTCAATCTTGTTGCCATACCCTCGGGCGTCTACCGTTTTTTCCGCGAAGGGCGAATGCTGTGGTCGCTCAACTGGGTGATCGTCGCGGGAACCTTGCCCGGTGTTGGCGTCGGCTATTACGTGCGGGTCTATCACCTGTACGAGCCGGCGCTTTTCAAGGTCTTCGTCGGCATGGTGCTCATGTATCTCGCCCTGCGCTTGCTGGCCGACTTCGCGCCCTGGCGGCGAGGGGCCGGTCGGGGCACCTCGGGGATGGCGACGGGTTCAGTCGCACGCACCCGGACGGTCGACCCCTTCAGGGTTACCTTCACCTTCGGGGCAGACACACACTCGTTCAGCCTCCCGGCGATGGCGTTGCTCGCATTCGCCGTCGGCATCATCGGCGGGATCTATGGCATCGGGGGCGGTGCACTCATGGCACCGATTTGTGTCGCGATCTTCCGCTTGCCGGTCTACACGGTGGCAGGCGCGGCGCTGGCGGCCACGTTCATCACGTCGATTGCGGGCGTCTTGATGTACAGCCTGTTGCCCGCGCCACCCGGCGTCGCTTCGCGGCCGGACTGGGAGCTGGGTGTGCTGTTCGGCATCGGAGGCGCCCTGGGCATGTATGTCGGCGCGCGGCTGCAGCGCTACGTTCCTCGCGCGGCACTGGCACTGCTGCTGGGTGTCGTGATTCTGGTGCTGGCGATCTATTACCTGTCGGCACTGATAACCTAGGCAGGTCGGACCAGAATATGGGGCGTGGAAAGGTGGGGTGGTCCGGCAGTACAGCTTGGGGGCGTGTCACACGAATAGCGATTTCCGGCCTGAAACGCTTTGAATAAGCGTGATGGCAGGCCGCTTGAGCGGTAAACCGCGCCTCCACTGAATGGGATATATCAAGGTCCGACCGCGATGTCTGAGCCAGCCACGCGGGCGGTGGGACCGGATTAGGGTCGGCTGAATGGACCGGGCCCGGCGAGCCCCGGTTATTCTTCGCTGGCCGGCAGGGAGGCGTAGTAGGCCGCCAGGGCCGCCATTTCTTCTTCTTCCAGCTCGCTGGCAATGCCCTCCATCAGTCCGGCGAGCGAGGTTTCGCGGGCGCCGTGGGCATAGGCCTGGAGTTGTGCCATGAGATAGCGGGGGGGATGGCCGGCCAGCGGCGGCAGGCTGGGATTGCGCTCGCGCCCTTCGTCGCCATGACAGGAGGCGCAGGACTGGATGTTGCGTTCTGGCAGCCCCTCAAGGGCGATCTCGCGCCCTCTGTTGACCAGATCGTCCGGCACGTCGTGCGGGCCGCCCGCCGGTTTCATTTCGGCGTAATAGCGGCTGATTGCTTCGATCTCGTCGTCGTCCAGATTCTGCGCGATCTGCGCCATGGTGGCGTTCGGACGCAGGCCTTCGCGGTAGGCCTCCATCTGTTCGATCAGGTATTGCTCCGGCAGTCCCGCCAGGCGCGGGAATGGGGGCTGCGACTGGCCCTGGCCCTGTTCGCCATGACACTGGATACAGGCGGTCGCACCGCGGTCATTGCCCTCTTGCGCAATGCGTGCACCGGGGTCTTCCTCGGCGCTGGCCGCTCCACCTGCGAGCCATAGCGGGGCAATCAGGATCAGCAACCGTAAAGCGGCCTGGCTGGGCGTGCGTGCTGCAGTCATCGAGAGCCCCGCTTGCGGAAGGGATACCTCCCATTGTAGCGGGATGGGGCCGCTGTGGGAGGAAGCTGGAGTGCTGAAGGCCCGAGGGATGTGCGGCAGGTCTCGCCAGTACGCCGGTGAATTTATTGTGATTCCACGCGGTCGGCGCCAGTGCGAGCGTGCGGGGGCCTGTGGTATTTCGCGCGGTCCGGGATGACGTTGCGGATGCCGCCTCGCGGATCCTCGACGTCCCCCTGATAGCGGGGCAGCAGGATCACGTGCAGATGGTCGATGCTTCGTCCCGCGGCCCGGCCGTCGTTGTTGCCAATGGTATAGGCGTCCGGCGGACTGTCCAGGAAGGGGAGTTCCAGTACGGCTTCGATGTGGTCCTTGGGGCGTTCGCGCAGATCCTCGCGCTGCAGCATCTTGCGGTACAGGCTGGCACGGTCGGTCGTTTCGATCACCCGCCGCACGCCATGAATGGCGTCGAAGTAGTCGGCGTGCTCGGTTTCGTCGAGCTCGAACAGGGAAACCACGTGCCGCCGCGGGATCACGAGGGCATGCCCCGGATTGACCGGGTTGGTGTCGAACAGGGCGACGAACGAACGGTTTTCGTAGATGAGGGGATCGGCCAGTCCGACCGCGACGCGGCAGAAGTAACAATCCTTGCTGGCTGTGGCACGGGTCATCGAAATGCCTGGTGGTGATCGATTGGTTGCGGAACCTAAACCGGCAATTCTACTGGATCTTCAACCCTTCGTGGGGCAGTGGCGGGTGAAGTTCGTGTGACCGTACGCCCGATCTCGTGGGCGTGCGTGGGCCCTGCCGGGCGAAAGCCAGCAAGATTCGACCACCCCTTCGCTTGTGGTGTCGCAAGTCGCGCTTGACGCCCCGCGGGTCAACACGTAAGTTCCCCATCATTGCAAGGGGTTTTTGCGGTCCTTCCTTCGAGCCGTTTTGCGGCCAGACCCACCATCCCCCGATACGTTGATCGAGGCTGTACGCCCCGCGTCCGCGGTGGCCGCGCGCCTCGACTGTTGCGCCGATGCGCGACTGAAGCACAAACCGGATGCCCGGATTCGCGCCGGGCGGCCGTGTCGTGTCGACAGCCTGCCTGTCGGCCGCCGCGGGTGCCCGACGCCCCGGATGTTTTGTGTCACGACGTATCGAAGGGGGAGTCCATGTCCATGCCATTTTACGGCCTCGTGTTTGCGCTGCTGTGCGGTGCTGCCGCGCTGGCCTATGGTCTGTTTTCCATCCGCTGGGTGCTCTCGAAGTCAGAGGGGAGCCAGGAGATGCAGCGCATTGCCCGTGCTGTGCAGGAAGGTGCATCGGCCTACATGAAGCGGCAGTACACGACCATTGCAGTGGTCGGGGTGGTGCTGTTCGTCGGGCTTTGGCTGGTGATCGGCGTGGGCTCCGCGATCGGGTTTCTGATCGGTGCAGTGCTTTCGGGTGCGGCGGGGTTTATTGGCATGCATGTGGCGGTGCGGGCCAACGTGCGAACCGCGGCGGCGGCCAAGTCGGGGCTGGAAGCGGCGATGGACGTGGCCTTCCGCGGGGGCGCGGTGACCGGCCTGCTGGTGGTCGGGCTCGGGCTGCTGGGAGTGGCAGGCTATTTTGCCGTGCTCTGGTGGCTCACACCCGAGGGTGGCGAGGTCGGGCTTTCTCCGCTGGTGGGGCTGGCACTGGGCGGCTCGCTGATCTCGATTTTCGCGCGTGTCGGCGGTGGCATCTTCACCAAGGGCGCAGATGTCGGGGCGGACCTGGTGGGCAAGGTCGAGGCGGGCATCCCCGAGGATGACCCCCGCAACCCGGCCGTGATCGCCGACAACGTGGGCGACAACGTCGGGGACTGTGCCGGCATGGCCGCGGACCTGTTCGAGACCTACGCGGTGACCATCATCGCGACGATGATCCTGGGGACGTTGCTGATCCCCGAGCTGGGGCTGATGGCCTCGGTGTATCCGCTGGTGCTGGGGGGCGGGGCGATCCTCGCCTCCATCGTGGGCACCTTCGCGGTCAAGGCGCGCGATGGCTCGGAGATCATCAAGGGGCTCTACAAGGGCCTGATGGTGTCCGGCGGGCTTGCCGCGGTGGCCTTCCTGCCGATTACGCTGGTGCTGGTGCCGGACAACGCGCTGGCCACCAGCATGGGCATCGAGAGTGGCGCGGCCCTGCGTCTGTATGGAGCGGCGCTGGTGGGCCTGGTGCTGACCGGGGTGATCATGGTCGCCACGGACTATTACACCTCCACGGTGTTCCGCCCGGTCCGCCATCTGGCACAGGCCTCGACCACCGGGCACGCGACCAACATCATCGCCGGCCTGGCGCTGTCGATGAAGGCGACCGCCGCGCCAGTGCTGGCGGTCTGTGCGGCGATTCTGGTCGCCTATGCCTTCGGCGGCCTGTACGGCATTGCCATCGGCGCGACCACGATGCTGTCGATGACCGGGATCATCGTGGCCATGGACGCCTACGGGCCGATCACGGACAACGCCGGCGGCATCGCGGAGATGGCCGATCTGCCCTCCGAGGTGCGCGACACCACCGATGCCCTGGACGCGGTGGGCAATACGACCAAGGCGGTCACCAAGGGTTATGCGATCGGCTCGGCCGGGCTCGCGGCCCTGGTGCTGTTCGCCGACTACACCCACGAGCTGATGCGTCACTCCGATGCCACCCACAACTTCGAACTGAGCAATCCGAACGTGATTGTCGGGCTGTTTATCGGGGGCCTGGTCCCATTCCTGTTCGCCGCGATGACAATGGAATCGGTCGGCCGCGCGGCCTCGGGCATCGTGAACGAGGTGCGGCGCCAGTTCCGCGAGATCAGCGGGATCATGGAGGGCACCACCAAGCCGGACTACACCCGAGCCGTGGACATGCTCACCGGCTCGGCGATCCGCGAGATGATCCTGCCCTCGTTGCTGCCGGTGCTGGTGCCGGTGCTGGTCGGCGTGTTCCTCGGCACCGAGGCGCTGGGCGGCCTGCTGATCGGGACGATCGTGACCGGCCTGTTCGTGGCGATCTCCCAGACCGCCGGTGGCGGGGCGTGGGATAACGCGAAGAAGTACATTGAAGACGGACACCACGGCGGGAAGGGCTCCGAGGCCCATCACGCGGCCGTCACCGGCGACACGGTGGGCGACCCGTACAAGGACACCTCGGGCCCCGCGATCAACCCGCTGATCAAGGTCATCAACATCATGGCGCTGCTGCTGGTGCCCGTCCTTTAGGGCCCAGCGAAACGGAAGGAGAACCGACATGCCGACAATCCGACTGCAAATGGCCCCGGATCTGGAGCTGAACATGGAGCTGGAGGTCGAGGGGGTTGATTGCGACAGCCGCGACTGGGACGTCCAGCAGCACAAGGCCGAGATCTACGCCGAATTCGAGCGCCGACTGAAGGCCGCGTTCCCCGAGGGCTTCAAGATTCACACCTTCGAGTTCGGCCTGGCCTGCAAGCCGCGCTAACGGGGCGGATAACACGGGGCATGGCCCGTGCGAGCACTATGCCGAGCATAGCCAGCGCGTAAACCAGTCCGTTGCCAGATCGGCCGCCTGCTCCAGGGTGCCCGGTTCATCGAACAGGTGAGTGGCGCCCGGCACGATAGCGAGCTTGCAGGTGGCACGCATGCGGGCCTGCGCTTCGCGGTTGAGCTGGATCACCATGGTGTCGTTGCCCCCGACAATTAGCAGGGTAGGCGATTCGACCCGGGGCAGGGCCTCGCCCGCCAGATCGGGGCGGCCGCCGCGAGAGACGACGGCGCGGATGGTATCGGGAGCCGCCGCTGCCGCCTGTAATGCGGCTGCGGCTCCAGTGCTGGCGCCAAACAGGCCTATCGGCAACCTGTCGAGCCGTCGTTCGGAGGCGGCCCATTCGCAGGCCTGTACGAGCCGCCGGGCCAGTAGCGGGATGTCGAACCGGTTCTCGTAGGTGCGATCCTCCGTCTCGGTCAGGAGGTCGAACATCAGCGTGGCGAGACCGGCGGCCTGCAGCACGTGGGCCACCTGGTGGTTGCGCGGGCTGAGGCGGCTGCTGCCGCTTCCATGTGCGAACACGACCAGACCGGCGGGCACTTCCGGCAGGCCGAGTATCCCCTGATGGGGGTGCCCGTCCAGGGCGAGGGTCACATCCTGTTGTTCAGCGCGAGACATCGGGTTTGGACGAATGATGGGCGCTCGCCAGCAGGTGGATCACCTCGTCGTCGGAGGTCTGCTCGAATGATTCGTAGTAGGACCCGACCGAACCCAGGTAGTACACCGGGCTGTCCAGGGTCACCACCTGGTCGACCTCGGCCTCGAGCAGTTCCGCCGTTTCGGCCGGGGCCACGGGGATCGCGACGATGATCTGGCTGGGGCGGCGTTGACGGGCGTCGCGGATGGCGGCGCGCATGGTCAGGCCGGTGGCAATGCCGTCATCGACGATGATGGCCAGTTTGCCGGCGACGTCCGGGGCGGGCGTGGTGCAGTACAAGTCGCGCCGCCGACGGGCCTCGGCGCGTTCGCGTGCCTCGGCCTGTTCCAGCCATTCGGGGTCGACGCGTTCTTCCTCGCGGGGGTTGCAAACGCGCTCGCCCTGTTCCGGGACCGCGCAGATCGCGTATTCGGGGTGAAACGGGTGGCCAATCTTGCGGGGGATCAGCAAATCCAGCGGCATATCCAGGTGACGTGCGACCACGGCCCCGAGCGGGACGCCGCCGCGCGGCAGGGCATACACCACGCCGGGCTGGCCACGGAAGCGGTCCAGCGCTTGCGCGAGTCGTCGGCCGGCGTCGGTGCGGTCCTGGAAACGCATGGGGCTCTCCGAGCGATACGCAGTTGAACTGACCTGGAGTGTAGGCCCGTATGGAGCGGAAAACACCGAAGGGCTGGGCAAAATCGGAGTTAGCGGATCTCGAGATTGTGGTAGCGGATCACGCGGTCGAGCTCGCCGGGGTGCAGCTCCAGGCTGTAATCCAGGCGCAGGCGTTCGATCAGGTCCGCACGGTGATGGGGGCACGGGTCCATCTGCTGGATGAACTGGCCGACGTCCTCGACGACCGCCCAGGGGTAGAGCAGCCAGCGCCATTCGCGAACGGTATGGCTGCGGAAGTCCGCCGGACAGGTGGTCGTGGTCTTTTCGTGCAGAACGGCGGTACGCACCGCCTCGGGCGACAAGGTCTCCAGATGCGGGCGTGCCGCGGCCAGGGTATCGCCGCTGTCGTTGACATCGTCCACCACCAGCACACGCTCACCGCGGACCTCGCCACTCAGGGGAACCGTCACGGCCGCGGACTGTTTCTCGCGCGCGCCGGAGGTGTAGTGCTCCACTTTGACGCTCAGCAGCTTGTGCACCTGCAGGAAGTCGCACAGGAATCGCGCCGGCATGAAGCCGCCACGGGCAATGGCGACGATCGTGTCGGGCCGGAAGTCGCTGTCCAAAATCTGGCGGGCAAGGGTGTCTGAGGCGTCGACCACCTCGTTCACACTGATTAGCTGTACCGGCATCTTGTGGGCTTCAGACATCGCTGGCGCTCTCCATCGCTACTGCATCAAGGATGTTATCGGCCGGCCAGAAAGAGCAAGCGTGCGATGAAGGCGATGGTCAGGATGATCCATCCGATGGGATAGGGCAGTACGCCGGTGAAGAATGCGGCCAGGCTGGCGACCAGCAGCAGGCCGAGGATGAGTAGCGGGATGTCCATACCGGTAGGATTGGGGGATGCGCCGTTGGTTCGCAGACCGGGCCTTTGTGGACCCGGGATCGGAACGATGGGGCGTCGCGCCCGTCGATGGGGAGAGGCTTGATGACGCAGAATAACGACATTCCGGCCTGCCCCCTGGAGATCGGCACGGTGCGCCTGCCCGAGGGCGGAGCCATCGGGATGACGCTTTGCCCCGGCAAGTGCGAGCCGGGTGTGCCCGGTGGTCAGCGGGACCTGGCGGCGGATCTGGCTGCGGTCCGGGGCTGGGGGGCGACGGCCGTGGTCACGCTGAACCAGGGGCATGAACTGGACGCGCTCGGTGTGCCCGAGCTGGGCGAGGCCGTGCGTGCGGCGGGGCTGGCGTGGCTGCACCTGCCGATCGGTGACATGGCGGCACCGGATCGCCCATGGGAGTCGCGATGGCGCGAAGTCCGCCCCGAGGTGCACCGGCGGCTGCGTGCGGGCGAAGGGGTGATTTTTCATTGCGGTGGCGGGTTTGGCCGTGCGGGGACGATTGCGGCCCTGACGCTGATCGAACGGGGCCTCGCCCCGGAGGAGGCCATCGCAACGGTGCGCAAGGCGCGCCCCGGCGCGATCGAGAGCCCGGATCAGCAGCGCTACTTGTTGGGCCTGTCCGTAAACGGCGCCTGAGCATCCGGGTCCGGAGCCTCGTGGTCTGCGCCTTCTCCCGGCGCCTTCTGCAGCTCCGCCTCCACGTTGCCGATGATCTCCCGGCTCAGGGTCTGGATCAGCGGTTTGGCCGCCTGGCGGACGGTCTCTTCAAGCACAGGATTGTCGAGCTCGTACTCTAGACGCAGGTGGATCGTCGTGCCGTCTTTCACGGGTGTCAGGTGGTAGGTGCCATGATTCTGCACGCCGGCCAGCGATTGCCAGGAAAAGCGCTCCGGTGGGTCCGATTCTGTGATCTCGACATCGAAATTCAGCGGTATGCCGGCGATGCGGACGACCCATCGGTAGCGGGCCTCCCCGACGCGCGTTATCGTTTCGATGGCCTCGCTGTAATGGACGAAATCCTCGACGCGCGTGATCAGGGCGAATACATCGGCTCGGGCCGCGCGGATGTGGGCCTGGTGTTCGATCGTGGGCATGTTCAGCGACGCGGTTCGGAGGACTTCGAGTATGCAGGGAGGCAACCCGGTGTGCATCACACCCCCCGCTCCGGGATGTAGCGGCCGCGTCACCCTTTACGGGAGCGACGGTGGATGAAGGTGCTCGTGATCCTGGGTCACCCGCGTACCGACAGCCTGTGCGGCGCGCTGGCCGAGGCCTACCGTGACGGGGCCCGGTCCGCCGGGGCGGAAGTGCGCTCCCTGGAGCTGGCACACCTGGAATTCGACCCCCACGTCCATACGCCTTCGCCGAATCAGCAGGCGCTGGAACACGACCTGGACGCGGCGCGCGAACTGGTCGCCTGGGCCGATCACCTCGTATTCGTCTTTCCCACCTGGTGGGGCACCATGCCGGCGCTGCTCAAGGGTTTTCTCGATCGGGTGATGACGCCCGAGTTCGCCTTTCGCAGTTGTGAGGGCGGCACCGGATACGAGGGGCTGCTGCAGGGCCGCTCCGCACAACTGATCACCACGATGGATACCCCGGTACTGATCCATCGGCTGCTGTATCGCCAGCCGGGGATCAACGCGATGGCGCGGGCGACCCTGGGTTTTTGCGGCATCCGCCCGGTGCGGTCGTTGATGCTGGGTTCGGTGCGCGAGGCCGACGACCGAAAGCGCGAGGTATGGCTCGAACGCGCACGCGAGGAAGGGCTGCGCCTGCAGCATGGGCGCGAGAGTCTGCGCGAACGGGCCGGCTTCAAGCTGGGGGGCTGGCTGCAGGCGCTGCGTCTGCAGTTCTATCCGATGACCTTCGTCGCCTACACCGCAGGGGCCCTGGCAGCGGCCCCGGACGACGGTGTACTGCGCAACCCGGTGTTCTGGCTTGGCTATCTGTGCCTGTTCCTGCTCGAGGTGGCGACGGTCCTGGTCAATGAGCGAGTGGATTACGGCTCCGATCGCCAGAACCGGTTCTACAGTCCGTTTACCGGCGGCTCGCGGGTGCTGGTGGAGGGTCGGCTGTCCCTGCGCGAGATCAATACCGGTACGGTGGTGGCGCTGGGGGGCTTCGCGGCAGCGTTTGCCGCGCTGCTCGCGGTGGCGCCCGGCGATGCCGGTCCCATGCTGTGGGTGGCCGGCGTGCTGGCGGTGCTCGCGATCGGCTACACGGCGCCGCCCCTGAAGCTCAGTTACCGCGGGCTTGGGGAGATGGATGTCGCGCTGACCCACAGCCTGGGTGTGCTGCTGTGTGGCTATGTATTCCTGGGCGGTGACTGGACGGACCCCCTGCCCTGGTGGCTGAGTCTGCCGCTGTTTCTGGCGATCATCCCGTCGATTACGCTTTCCGGTATTCCCGATCGCGAGGCGGACGCGGCCGTGGCCAAACGTACCCTGGCGGTGCGGCTGGGGAATGGTGGTGCCCTCGGTGTGGCAATGGGGTTCACCGTTCTGGCGGCGGTTGCGGGAACGACATTCCACCTGACCGGTTGGGCTCAGGGGGCCTATGAAGGCATTGCCTATTTCGTGGTTCCGCATGCGGCGTGGCTGATGTGGCTCCTGTGGCGCGAGCGGCAGCGCGGTGCGCCCGACGGACGCATCGACGGACTGATGGCGGTATCGCTAGCCTATGTGCTGTGGTTTGGCCTGGTGCCGCTGGTGAATCTCGCGGCGGGTTGATTGAGCAGAAGGCCGGCGCCATGGCCGATGCGCAGACGGGTGTTCGTGCTGGGGAGGGACGGAAGATGTTTGGAAGGCTGATGTCGAGTTTCGTTCTGCTGGGGATGTTGGCGACGCCGGCCCTGGCGGAAGACCGTGAGGCGTTTTATATCGCAGGCGATCGGGATGAGGCGCCGTATAGCTGGATTGACCGCGACGGACGCTTCGTCGGGCACTATGTCCAGTTGATGCAGGAGGCCTTTGCCCATCTATGGGTTCCGCTGCGCCACGAGCCCCACGAATGGGAAGAGGCGCAGCGTCTGGTGAAGGAGGGCAAGGCCGACGCGATCATCACCACCATGACGCCGGAGCGCGAGGAGTATCTGGTGGCGAGCGAGGTTGCGCTGGCCGAGCCGGAATGGGTGGCCTTCGTGCGTGAGGACCATCCCGAGCGCGATGCGTTGCTGGCCAAGGAACGCCTGGAGGACTTTGCCGGATACCGCGTGCTGGACTACGCCGGCAACGGCTGGGGCAAGGCCAACCTGGAGGGCCTGGACGTGCAGCGCGAAGGTACGCTTTCGGAAACCCTGCGGCGTCTGGCGGCCGGCGAAGGCGACGTGCTGATCAACATGAGCGAGGTGACCGAGCACACCATCCGGGAACTGAAGCGGGCCTATCCCCACGAGGCGGATTCGCTGGAGCGACTGGTGGCCTCGTCGAACGTGCTGGATGTGACATCAATGCATCTTCTGGTGCGCAAGGACTCGCCGCATGTGCATCTGGTGCCGCGGATCGACCAGGTCCTGCGGGAGCTGGGCATCTGACGTCCGCTCAGGGAAGACGGGTGCGACTGGCGGTTCTTCGCCCCGCCAGTCGAACAGGATATGCAGGATCGGTTCGATCGCCGGGGGGTATTCCGTCAGCGGACCGGGCACCAGCAGGCCGCGGTGCGAGGCCTCCAGGATCAGGGGTTCGGGGTGGCCCTCCAGTGACAGGGACTCGATCGGCACGACCCCGTCGCCCAGGCCTTCGCTGGTGTCTTCCCACCAGTCTTCGATGCGTTCGGGCAGGTCTTCGATGCCGAACTGCTCGCTCAGGGCCTGCAGGCTGGCCTCCATCGCCGGTGTCGGTTCCGGCACGAGGCCGCCGATGATCTGTACCGGGATACCCTCCGGCCAGGGGCGCCGATTCAGATCCGCCAGAAATTCGCTGTCGGGCCGCAGATCGATCTTGGCCGCTCCCGTGCCGTCGCGCAGCCCGGCGAAAAGCGAAAAGCGCTGCTCACGTATGTCGGCGAGCCATTCGCGGACCTCGAGCCAGACCCGCAGGCGTGCCCAGTCAGAGCCCTGGTTGGGTGTGGCGACCAGGATCACGCCCGCAATGGGCGGTCCTTCGACACGTGGGGCTTCGTCGACCGGGTGTCTCCAGCGGGTGACAAAGTCGCGGATCACCAGGCCGCCCATGCTGTGCCCCACCAGAATGACCGGCTGGTTGGTATCCAGCGTGTCCCAGTATTCGGCCAGGAGGTCGGCACTGCGATCAATCGCCTGATCGTTCGGATACCGAAACTCCCAGCCATTGATGCCGGCCGTGTCGAGGGCAGGTGCAAGCGTGTCCCAGATATCCCCGGGCTCGTCGAGGCCGTGCAGCATGACGACCTCGGGGTGGACGTCATCATCGAAGACCGAGGATCGCGGGACAAAGCCGCGGAGGTCATCGGGCAGCGCCATGATCTCCGGAAACCATTCATGCAGGCGGTCCTGGACCTCCAGGCGCAGTTCGCGCTCCTGTTCCGGATGCTGTTCGGTCCAGGTGACCCAGGCGAGGAACGCGAGTACCGGCAAGCCGATCACCAGGGCGGCTGCGTACAGCCGCTTGCGGGAGCGTGTTCGGCGGCGCGATTGGCGGGTCATATTGTAACGATTGGGCATGCGCGCGCGGATCGCAAGGGCCGCCCGGTGCCGGATGTGGTGGACCGGCCACGGAGTGTGCGTGGGGCGAGGTGTATCATGTCCGTACCCTTTTCCCGGAGCTTCCGCATGCGTCATTCGCCGCTCTTGTTGTTGCTGTGCCTGCCGTTTCTCCTCTCGGCCTGCGCAGGCCTGGATGTCCGCGACTTCGGCTTGAATGGCGAGGGGAGTGGAGGAGACCGGGCGGAAGAGGCGATCCGCGAGGCCCTTCGAGTCGGCACCGAACGAACCGTGGAACGCACGGGGCGGGAGGACGGCTATTGGGGCAACCAGGCCATACGGATCGGTCTGCCGCAGGAGTTGCGGCAGGCAGGGGATGTGCTGCGCAGCGCCGGACTGGGCAACCAGGTCGATGATCTCGAACGGCGCATGAACCGGGCCGCAGAGGCCGCCGCACGCGAGGCGACTCCGGTGTTCGTGAATGCGATTCGCGACATGCACCCGTCCGACGTTCACGCGGTTCTGCGCGGTGATGACGATGCCGCGACCCAGTACCTGCGCGGTGCGTCCGAGTCGGATCTGCGCGAGCGCTATGCGCCCGTGGTGCGCGAGCACATGGAAGGTGCCGGGGTGTACCGGGTGTACCAGCCGCTGCGCGATGCAGCCAGCCGTATCCCCGGCCTGGCCGATCTGGATGTGGATCTCGACCGCTATGTGACGGATCACGCGCTGGATGGCCTGTTTACCATCCTGGCGGACGAAGAACGCCGCGTCCGCGAGGACCCGGCTGCACGTACGACGCAACTCCTGCGGGACTATTTCGGCTCATGACACGTGCATGACCGGCGTTTGTGACGCCATGAGACCGGTATCGAAAGCGCCTCGTGTCTGGGTCGTGGCGACACGGGTCGAGGCGATGCATGTGTCGAAATGACGCATCTGCAAGTGTGATGGTGTTCAACTTGCCCGCGGTGCCCTAAGGCTGAAAGCGCCTGCTGGCGCGAGTTTCCGAGATCAGGTCGTTTTGGCACGGAGCCTGCTTTGCTTTGGACCAAGGCCCGAGCAATCGCGACGGGCCATCAAAAGCCAACCGATCTGAAGCAGCAGGAGGCGCACGATGGGACACAAGACCGGTACCGCATATTCGATCGCGCTGGCCCTGGGCCTTGCCCTGGGCGGTGCGAGCACGGCGGCCGCAGAGGACCCGACGGTGTTCGAGCAGGAATGGACGGATGATCCCGAAATGTCCGCCGACGATGTCAGTGAAAGCGATCTGGAGAGCTTCCTGGCTGCGGCGCATGCCGCTCAGGACATCCGCGCTGAATACGCGGACGACATCGCGGAGGCGGAGGGCGAGGACGCCCAGGAACTGCGTGACGAAGCCAACGACGAAATGGTGGCAGCGATTGAGGATGAGGACCTGACGGTCGAGGAATACCAGGATATTGCCTACCTGATCGACAACGACAGCGATCTCGGGGAGCAATTCGCCGAGATTGCGAAGGGTTCGTAACCTGCACAAGCACTACGCCTGCTATCTCCCAGGACCCCGGCGGAGGCTTTGCCCGCTGGGGTTCATTGTGTGAGGGCTGCTGCGCGGCGTCGGGGGGTTATCAGGGTCAACCGCCTCGAGCAGCAGCAGGGATGGGACCTCGTCCGCTTGCAGGGGTCGGGCGAAGTAAAACCCCTGGATGCGGTCGAACCCGAGTTCCCGGCTCAGTTCGATCTGGTGCCGTGTCTCGATGCCCTCGGCCACGGTCGTCAGGCCAAGTGAGCCGGCCAGCAGTGCGATGCCTCGCGCGAGATCAGCGGCCGAGGGATCGTGGCCAAGGTTGGAAACAAGCTGACGGTCGAGCTTGAGCGTGTCGATCGGAAACCGGTTGAGGTAGGCGAGGGATGAATACCCGGTGCCGAAGTCGTCGATGGCGAGATGCACTCCCAGATGCTTCAGGGCCGAGAGGGCGGGTTTGGCGTCCTCGAGCACGAGCACGGTCTCGGTGAGTTCGATGGTCAGGAGGTCGGGCGGCAAGTGGTGTCGCTTGAGCGCGCGAGCGACATCGTATGCGAGTTCGGGGCGGATCAGGTCCCGGGCGGAGAGATTGATCGCGGTATACCAGGGCTCGCGGCCCTGCGCCTGAGCGTGGTTCTTCCACTCTTCGGTCTGTCGACAGGCCTCGGCGACTACCAACTCCCCGATATCGTGTATCAGAGAAGAATCCTCAGCCACGTCGAGGAAGTCCGCCGGGGTGAGCTCCCCGTGTACCGGGTGTTGCCAGCGGATCAGTGCCTCGACTCCGACAAAACGGCGCTGGCGGATCGAGTAGATCGGCTGGTAGCGCAGAAAGAACTCGTTGTGCTTCAGACCTCGCCGAATGTCGAACTCCTGGCGCATGCGCCGCAGCTCCTCGGTGACCGGGCGCAGCGCGGGAATGACCAGCCAGGCCATCAATTGCCCGATCCCAACGAAGAATGCCGTGCGCGTCAGCCAGCGTTCGGTCTCCTGGGCGGTGGCCGTTGCGACATCCACGTAGGTCAGGGGGCCGGCCAGCACACCGGCCACCAGCGCAACGATCAGGGCGGCGCCTGGGCCAAAGCGCGCGGCGGCAAACAGGATCGGCACGTAGTAGAGGTGCGGCACGATGCGGTCGGCACCGCCCGCCAGGTAGGGGATCAGCCAGGAAAGCAGGAGGCCCCCGACAATAATGAGCGTCGCGGAGACAAAGGACATCTCGACCCAGGAGCGGAGCGTGGTGCGCGCCAGGTATTCGGAATACCAGGACCCGTTTGCCTGGAGAGGTGCCGAGTCGGACCTGGACATCGGGAGCTCCTTGCTGGTTGCCGCCGGCCCATCCATGGTGCGGTGCCCGCCTCGGCGGCTTCGGGAAGTCAGAGGTTATGAAATAATGTCGCGCTCGGAGTTGTCTGGAGTTTAGTACAGCCCACAGCAAGTGCGAGCCATGCGTTCCTGTGCCGGGTGGGCCCTGTTAATCACGTGGTGGGGACGTGCCTGTCCCGAGCTGTGAACGTGGGCGTGGCAGGGGCGCGGAGTCTGCAGGATGCGGGCGATCTGCTGGGCCGGCGCCATCGCGGGCGAGGCTATTCCGGGAGGAAGCGAATCTTGCCGTACCAGGCCTCGATGGTGCGTTCGGTGTCGTCGCAGTCGGTCATGATCGCGACGGCATCGATGGTGTCGATCTCGCGGTCGTGCAACTGCCGGAAATCCTCGCGCACATTGCGCCGCTCGGTGACCCATTGCCCGGTTTCGTCGGGCGCGCCGGAACGCACGGCGAGCATGCGGGCCTGGCTCGCGTAGGCATTCGGCCAGTCGGCACCCTCCGGTTTCTCGCTGGCCCACACGTAGTTGATCGCGCGGGTGCGCCAGCGCAGGAGGCCGCCATCCTTCACGACGTATACGCGCGCCGGGTAGTCGTCACCGGCACGTGTGGTCTCGTCAATGCCACTGAATGTCTCGTCCACGCGCCAGCTCCACTCGAGGATAGGGGTGCGTTCGAGGTCGATCGTCTTCTTCAGGTACAGCCCGGACGCACTGTTGTCGCAACTCGCGTGGAGCGCCTCGCGCCCGTCGATCTCGACGGGCTCGTACTGCGTCTCGCCCTCGAACACCTCTTTCTCCCAATTCAGGATGTCGGTGGGGGTGAATCGCGGTTCCGAGGCAAGGGCAAGCCCAGGGGGGCAGGCGAGAATAACGGCAAGCAGGAGCCGTGGAAGCCGGTTGTCGGTTGGCGGGTAGCGGAACGGGTTGCTGATGGCCATGGCCCACCCTTTCCTGCCTCATGAATCTTCAAGCATAGGTGACGGCTGACCCGACGGGAAGCCCGAGCGCGGGGGCGGGGCCGCCCGGCCAGCACGCTGACACGTTCAAGGGAGGCATGGAGGCCGTCCGAGCAGGTGGTGTGGAAGCGCCCGAAGCGCGGTGACGGCCTCGGGCGCGAAAGGGATTACTCGTGAACCACGATGCGTTGGCGGGTGGGGTGCAGGTCCACGCGGGACCTGGATTCGGCGCAGGCTTCCGCAACCTGCTCCAGTCCGGGCAGGTCATTCCGCCGGGCAAGGTGGCGCAGCAGTTCGCTGCCCTGGCAGTCGACCAGCACCTCGCCGTCCTGGCGGCAATGGAACGCGGTGTCGTCGACGGTCCAGTCCATGCCATCGGGCATATTGAGTACCACGGGTTCTTTTTTCAGGACCTGCATTTTGGCCTGCATCGCGTGCTGTCCGTCATCCCAGTTCACTGTGGGGACGTTGTCGTAATGGTGCATTGGGCGTGCTCCTGTTGCCTTCCCTGTGGATTCGGAAGTGCAGCTTCTTCCCTGACCACTACACACCCAGGCTAGGAAACTTGCCCCGGGGCGCGTCAAATACGTGCACGCCAGGGATTGCCAATGCGGACTGCGTTGAATGCGCCATGCAGACACCCTATAAGAAAGGATATGCAGAAGTCGCGAGGACCGAACCATGAAAACGTCCAGCAACCGGATTTTCCGGGTGTTCGGGATCTGCTGCCGGGGGCCGTGGTTCCTGGCGGCATCGCTTGCGCTGCTGGCGGGTTGTGCAACGCCCTTCCCGGACCCGGATCCCGCCAAGCAGTTTGCTGACGGGCTGACAGCGGAGGAGCTCTTTGCCCGGGCCATGGCAGCCCATGGAGGGGATCTTCGCGAGTACGACGGTGACCTGAACCAGTCCACTGATGGCGAGTGGGGACGGATGGTGCAGCGGGTGCAGCCACTGGTGGCGGATGGTGGATACCGCGGCCAGGGCGAGGAGCGCTACCGCCCCGCGGACGGGCTCTATGCGGTCCATTACACGGGTCCGGAGGGCACCAAGACGGTAGTCCGCCAGCGCGACGACATTCGCGTGTACTACAACGGCGAGCGCAGCGATGACGAGGATCGGATCCGCGCAACTGCGATGACCACCGATGCCGGCAAGCTGTTCCACTACGGACCGTCCTTCGTGAAGCACCGCGCGACATCAATGACGCGGCTGGAAGATCGCCGCGAGGATGGCGTGGACTATCGTCGTGTGCTGGCGACGATCCAGCCCGGCTTCGGCAAGGCGGACGAAGATCAGGTGGTGATGTGGATCCACCCCGAAACCGATCGGCTCTACCGGGTGCACATCACCCTGACAGGCTTCGAACCGACCCGGAATGCGCACGTCGACACAACCTTCCTGGATTACGAGGACGTCGGCCCGTACACGCTTCCTTCGCGCTTCGAGGAGCGCGTGCTCGGGCCGATCCGCCTGTTCGTGCACGAGTGGTGGGTGACCGGTCGTGACCAGGATCGTGGCTGGACCGACGACGATGTCCGGGGGCCGGAGTTCACCGGGGCGGCCGCGCGGCCGGCCGGAGAATAGGCGCGACGCTTGCTTGACCACTGGAGCAGCCGCAGGAAGGTCTGTGGTAGCGCGTTGGCCTGAACGAGTACGGCGACTCCGGCCTGTTGCAGGATCCGGGCGCGCACCAGGCGGGTGACCTCGGCCGCGTAATCGGTGTCCAGGATGCGGCTGCGGGCCGCTGCCAGGTTGTCGCTGGTAATGCCCAGGTGGGCAATGGTCGACTCGAAGCGGTTCTGGATGGCCCCGAACTGGCTGCGCCGCGCGTTGACCGCATCCAGCGCGGCATCCAGCCGTCAAAGGGCGTCGCTGGCCCCCTGGCGCGAGGTCAGGTCGACATCGTTCAGGCTCCCCCCGGGCTGGGTGGTGGCCGGCAGCCCGAGTGTGTCGATGGCGGTCTCACCCAAGATCGTCAGGGTCTCGCGGGCGATCAGGTTCAGCCGGCCGTCGTCGGTCAGGAGCGCGCCCGGTTGATCCCAGGGCGCGGTCGATCGCGGTCGCCAGCTCCTGCGGCGTGCGATAGCGGCCTGCAGGGACCTCCACCGGCTCGCGCTCGCCCACACGGATGAAGAAATCCTGCTCCACCTCCAGCGGCTCGGCCTCGAAGTGGGGCTCCAGTTCGCCGGAAGAGGCGCTGGCAATGGCACCCACGAAGCGGTTGCGAAGGCTGTTGCCGAGCTCGATGGCGAGAGTCTGCGCGGCCACTGTTGGGCGAACTTGAGGCCCGTGGGAATACTGATCACAGGGCAGGGGGTGATGCGCAGGCGTGCACATCGGCGCATGTTTCCTTAGGCTGCGCCAATTGGACTGGATTGGGAGGGGGCCATGGCCGATACGCAACCCGGACACCGGTATTCGCGGTTCTGGCGCATAGTGATCGCGATCCTGCTAGGGGTCGGGCTGGGGATCGTCTGGCTTTATGTGACCGCCCTGCTCGGGCTTGGAGGCGGGATCGATTTCATGCCCGTGCCGCTGGCCCGGACCTTCGAGTGGGGCACGCCGCTCCTGCTGCTCGGCGGGGCCGTCGGGTTTGCGCTGGGGCGGGCGCGGCTGGCGGCTGCGTTGTTCGGGCTGGCCGGGCTGTTGCTGCTGGTGGCGCTGGTCTTCGAGGGTGTTCGCGTGATGCTGCAGGATCCCGAGGCACGGAGCTATGAACACCAGATGGCACAAACGGCACGGGAAGGGGCCCGGCAGATAATCGAATGCGACAACGGCGAGACGCTACTGGTGCGTAAGGACCGACTGACCCCGGAAGAGATCGCGGTCCTGCAGATCCAGCGCATTCGTGCCGACGGGCGACTGGACCCCGAATTGCTGGCGACCACGGGCGTGGGCTACACGCCGAGTATCAGCGAGGGCATGCGACCGTATCTGGATAGCTCGGTCGAGTGTGATCTGGAAGGCTTTTCCAGTGCCGGGGAGGTGCTGGGCCGCCTGGAGGCATTTATTCAGGAACACCAGCCGAGGCACTCCAGTGCCGTGGCACCGGTCGAGCTGGTGGAACCGGAGTAGCCGCATCGGCATTGGACGGGCGCACCCGGCAGGTCCAGTAGATGCCGTGGAATTCGAGCATGGCGGCGTCGCCCTTGGTCCAGAAGACGATCTGCTCGTCGGGGTTGGCGTAGCGGGCCCCGGAGGCGACGTCGGTCGCCTGCAAGACGGCCCTGGAGCGCCCAAAGCGCAGTTCGGCCTCGTTGCCACTGAAGCTTGCCATCAGGTTCGGGCCGCGATCACAGTTGTAGGGCACATCGCGTGCCTGCTCGGCGGTCGGGGGCAGGGTGCCGCAGGCGGCGAGGGCCAGTGTTGCGCCGATGACAGTCCAGGTCCGCACGCGCCGGTTCTCCTGCGGTTCAAGTGGACCATCCATGATACGCGTAGCCGGGTGTTGCACGTGAAGGCAGCCCTGTGACCTGGGGTTCGAGCCGTTATAGTGGGAGCCAAGACACGAAAGGCGATTACGTTTTGTTTCCGCGGTGGTTTCTGGTTGCTTACCTGCTGTTTGTCTGCGTCCTGGTACCGGTCTATGCGGTCCATTACGGCTGGCTCAACTTCCTCTGGCTGTCCAATCTTGCGCTGATCGCCGGGTGTGCGGCGGCCTGGCTGGAGAGCCGGCGCCTGGCCAGCATGCTGGCTGTGGGCGTGGTCCTGCTGGAAATGGGGTGGGTGATCGACTTCCTGCTGGGCCTGATGCTGCTGGGCAATCCGCCATTCGGCTTTGTCGCCTACATGTTCGATCCGGAGCTCCCGCTCTACCTGCGGCTGTTCTCCCTCTACCACCTGCCGCTACCGTTTGTGCTGTTGTGGATGGTCTGGCGCCTGGGATACGACCCTCTGGCGGGCCGCTTGTGGGTGCTGGCGGGCTGGGCCGTGCTCTTGTTGTCGTATGTGCTGTCGACACCCGAGGCGAACGTGAACTGGGTGCTGGGGCCGTTGGCGCGCCCTCAGGAGCTGGTGCATCCCTATGTGTGGCTCGCAGCCCTGATGGCCGGCTGTGCCCTGGTCTGGTGGCTGAGTCATCGCATGCTGTGGTGGGGCATGGGTCGCTTCGGGCACGTTCATCCGCGCCGGGAAGGCGAGCGCGGTTGATCTGACGCAGTGGGCCCCGGCCCGGGACAGGCGATACTCTCCCGGGAACGCTTTTTCGAGGAGCGCGCGCGCATGACGCTTTTCTGGGTGGCCCTGGTGCCGTTCGTGGTGCTGTTTGTCTGGCTGGTTCCACTGCGTCGGCCGGCCTACGAGGCGGCGCCACTGGCCTATCTGGCAACACTGATCATTGCCCTTTGGGTCTGGCAGATGCCGGGGGCCGTGCTGGGCGCGAGTCTGCTGGATGCGGGCGTGGTGTTTGTCGAGGTCATGTTGATTGTGGCCGTCGCGCTGCTGGTGCTGAACGTGATGATCGCGACCGGTCACATGGATGCGATTCAGTCGGTGATCGCGAGCGTGTCGCGCGACCAGCGCGTGCTGGCGATGCTGCTGGGGTGGGGCCTGGTCGGGTTCGTGGAGGGCATCGCCGGGTTCGGGACCCCGGCCGTGCTGGCGGCGCCGCTGCTCGTCTACTTCGGCATGAAGCCGCTCAAGGCCGTGGCGATTGCCCTGATCGGCAACAGCACGGCCGTCCCGTTTGGTGCGGCGGGCACCCCTGTGGTGATCGGCTTCGCGGGGCTGGGGCTGGACGATGCGGTGGTACAGGAGGCGGTGGTACGCACGGCGTTCATCCTCGCGCTGCTGGCCGTGTTTATCACCATATTCATGACCTGGGTCGCGACCCTGGGGGAAGAGAAGGGGCGCTTTCGCGAGTTTGTGCCGTTCGCGGTGCTCTCCGCACTCGCGTTCGGTATTCCGTATGCGCTGGTCGCGTGGCTGATCGGGCCGGAACTGCCCTCGATCGTCGGCGGCGTCGTCGCGATGGTGGTCATCGCGCTGGCTGCGCACAAGGGTTTTCTGCTTCCGGCGAGCCTGCGCAACACCGAGACCGAATCGGCCCCGATCAGGCGCGTGCTGATCGCCTTCATGCCGTTCGCCGTGATGTCTTTGGCCTTGATTGCCTCGCGCACGGTGATGCCCCTGCGCGAGGCCCTGCAGTCGGTTCGCTGGTCGCCGGGGGAGTTCCGGGGGGTGGAACTGGGGCAGAGCCTGGCCCCGCTGTACACGCCGTATTTCTATTTCGCCCTGGCGCTGGTGACCGCGCTGATCCTGTTTCGCGTGGGGCGCACCACGCTCGGCGAGGCCGTGGTGGCCACCGGACGCAAGCTGCGCGTGGCCGCGATTGTGCTGATCTTCATCATCGCGCTCACCCAGATCCTGCTGATGTCCGAGCTGAACGCGGCGGGGCTGCCCTCGATGCCGCAGGTGCTGGGGCAGGGGCTGGCCGACTGGCTGGGCGGTACGTTCGTGCTGTTCAGCGGATTCCTGGGCGCGCTGGGGTCGTTCATGACCGGAAGCGCCACGGTCTCCAATCTCCTCTTTGCCCGCCTGCAGGCCGATACCGCGGAGGCGGTGGCATTGTCGCTGCCGTCGATTCTCGCCCTGCAGCTGATCGGATCAGGCGTGGGCAACATGATCTCGCTGCACAACATTGCCATGGCGGCCGCGGCCTGCGGCCTGAAGGCACGTGAAGGCCAGGTGGTGCGGGAGACGATCGTGCCGGTCGTTGTAGTGTGTCTCGGGGCCGGCCTGCTGGCGTTCGTCTGGTAGGAACCCGGCCCCGAACATCATTTGCCCGATTGTGGCTAGAAGTTGTAGCCAAGCCCCACGGTGTAGGCAAAGGCGCCATCGCGGAAGGCTTCTTCCGCGTCGCTCGAACGCCGGAAGAACCACTGATACTCCACCCGGCCCAGTACGTAGGTGTTTTCCAGAACGTAGTACTTCAGGCCACCCTCCAGACCGGCAAAGCCGCTGTCACGAACGCCATCGCCGTAGATGACGCCCAGGCTGCCGCCACCGAACGGGCGCAGCCGTCCGTCCCGCGTTTGCAGGTTGGCATAACCGCGGGTCGATCCGTTCCAGAAGTCATCGCGCAGCCTCTCGCCCTCGATGTTGGCGTAGTTGACGCTTTGGCGAATCCCCAGAATGAAGTGGTCACGCAGATACCATCCCATCTCGCCGGAGATGCCAAAGCTCGTATTGTCGAACTTTCGGTCACTGCTGCCGGTGCCGGACAGCGAGAATTCGCGGTCGCCCTGGGAAGGACCGAAATTGGCTGCGGACCCTTGCTGAGCCTGTGCGGCCAGGGGAAGGGCTCCGGCCAGACAAAGTGTCAGCGCCAGTAGTTTTTTCATGTTGCAGGGCCTCTTTGTTAGACCCGGGTCCAGGATGGATCGGGGTCATGTTCCAGGACCAGGCTCGGCTATGCCGACTCCAGCTCCTGAGGCCAGATTGCAAGTGCGGGGGAGGGCGGTTCTGTACGGTGGCGTACACAGAACGCGCCCCAGTGCTTGCCCCAAACCGAAGAAGGTCCGTATGCCCCGCGCAATCAGACTAAAACCGACGAGCCAGATGATGTTGTTCAACATCAGAAAGGGCCTGATTCCGGGAATGGAGGCCGGGGCGCTACTCAGGGAGGGGCGAGTGCGACTGCATCGGTAGCGAATGCCTATACTCGAAATACGACCGGCAATCCCGCCGATTATCCACTTGGGAGGGCAGGACATGGACTGGAACAGGGTTCAAGGCAACTGGAAGCAGTTCAAGGGCAAGGTCAAGGCCCGTTGGGGCAGGTTTACCGATGACGAGCTCGAATCTGTGGCGGGCAAACGCGATGAACTGTCAGGACGAATCCAGGAACAATACGGTGTCACCAAGGACGAGGCAGAAAAGCAGATCAAGGAGTTCGAGAAGAAGGTGGATCGGGAGAAGCACTGAACAGCCAGAGTGCGCGGGCAACGCGCCCTCCCGGTTCAGTAAGGTTGCGTAGTCGCGGGTTCACCCAGGAGGCGGCTGTACTCGCGGGCAATCACCCGATAGCACTCGCAGCTGCGCGCCTCGAGTCCCGGACGATCCAGGATGATCAGGCGCCCACGATGGTAGGTGATCAAGCCGGCCTTTTGCAGTCTGCCCGCGGCCTCGGTGACGCCTTCGCGCCGAACCCCCAGCATGTTCGCGATGAGTTCGTGAGTCATGCTGAGCTCGCGATGCGGCGCGCGGTCATCACTTAGCAACAGCCATCGGCAAAGCTGTCGCTCTACCGAATGATGGCGGTTGCAGGCGGAGGTCTGCGCCATTTGTGTGAGCAGCGCCTGTGTGTAGTGCAATGTCAGGCGTTGCAGTTCGCCAGCGTGCGAAAATGCCTCTTTTACGATGGCGCTGCGAATGCGGTAGGCATGGCCCGGCATGCGCACCGTGGCCCGGGTGGGGGTCGTATAGCCGCCCATCAGCAAGGAAATTCCGACGACCCCCTCACGGCCGGCCACCGCAATCTCGCCACACTTTCCGTCTTCCATTACGCACATCAGAGCGACAATGGCCTCGGTGGGGAAATAGACGTAATGGGTTTCCGTGGGGGATTCGTAGAGGCTGGTCCCTTGCTGTAGCAGGATTGCTTTGAGGTGAGGGCGCAGGTAGTCGTATTCGCTGTCGGGCAAGGCCGCGAGCAATCCATTGTCGCGGGGCGACAGGCCGATCGATTGGGGCAAGGGCACCGGCAGGTCCGTTTGGTTTCCGGGGAAGTCGAAGATCCGAAAGCTTCGGATGATGCATGGCTTCAGCATACCCGCTCGAGCAATGCCAAACCCCCGCGGTGGCGACTGAAATCTTCCAGACGCCGGCACCATTGTTCTGTTAAGCCGATTGGCTCAGCCGCGTCCGGTCGTGGCAACCGGCGTGCCCCGATGCGGAGTGGGAAGCAATCCCGAGGGGAGAAAGCCCCCTCGGGACTGGACGCAGGGTCCTGCCTAGTCGCGTTCGTATTCCGGCGCCTCCTTGAGCGTGTCTTCATCCATGTCAATGTAGAGCTTGACCTCCTCGTTCTCGGTGGAGCGGTCGATCCGGTCCCAGGCGATGGCCACGTCCTTCTCGCCCATGCCGAGGACGCCTCCGGTGCCGATCACAACCGCGATAATACGGCCGTCCTGGTCGATGACCAGGTCGCTGATCTCCCCGACTTCTTCATCGCTGTCTCGACTATGGACCTTCTTGTCCATCAGGTCGGAGGCATGCAGTCCCTGCGCAGGCATCCGGTCGATATGGGGTGCATCGTCACGGTCATTGGCATCCTGTTCCTCCATCGCATTGCCGTCATTGGTGTCCATCTCGTGCTCGTCCGCCATTGCGCCGCCGATGCCAAAGGCGAGCACGGGGATCATGGCCGCGGCGAGTTTCAGTGAAGTGAATCTGTTCATGGCTTGTCTCCTTAAAAGTGTCCGGCCTGGGGCCGGCGGTCGACAGGTCACGCTGATCGCACGGGCGCGCATACCGCACGATGCAGTCGTATCGCTGATCCTGGGTGCACCGACAACCGGCGTCTGTACGCTGAACCACAAACGCTCGCACGCGTGGTGCGAGGACCCCTATGTGTCGCTGTGGAGACCACCTGGGCGCGTGTTCCGCGACCCTTTCCCACAGGATCGATCCCTGTTCACATCTTTTTCGCAATGCAGTGCTAGTCTCAGGACGAAGACCGGCACTCAATTGCCTGGTGATGCAAGGGGCGCCGATGACGTTTGTCCAGTTCAGGGGCGTAGTCAGCCAATGCCCTCGGCTTGGCCTGGTGGCGCTGTTGTTTCTGTTTTTTCCGGGGCCCGTCTTCTCGACACTGGATCAGCAGGACGTAGCCGCCCTGAGCCAGGACGGGATCGTGCATGGCATGCAGACGATCCGACGGGATTCTGGATCACAGGAGCGGAAAGACGGGTCTGTCCAGGAATCCCCTTCGCTCGGACCGTCGAATGGGTTGTCCCGTCGCCTGTGCATGGGCGAGAACGTTGTGCATTGCGGATTGAGCCGAGAGGTCGCTCACGGAGCTCAAGCCATGGTCTACGAAGGACGCGGAGAACCGGACCAGACCTGGTGGTACCTCATTGCGATGATTGCGGTGGGTACGTTGCTGCTGGTCAGCCTGCTTCTGGCTCACTACATTTGGCTCAACCGTCGGCTGCGGCACGAGGCCAGGCTGCACCAGGAGGTCGAGACGGTGTTGCGCAAGCAGCAGGACGAGCTTGTGCGCCTGGCCAACACGGACCCGTTGACCGGGGTCTGGAATCGCTTGAAGTTCGAGGGCGAGGCCAAGCACGAGGTTGCCCGGGCCGAACGTTACGATCTGTCCCTTTCGCTGATCTTTCTGGACCTTGACCACTTCAAGGAGGTCAATGACCGCTATGGGCACGCGATGGGGGATGCCATCCTGCGCGAGATGTGCGAACGGGTAAAGGACAGCCTGCGGGACTCGGACCATCTGTGCCGCTGGGGCGGCGAGGAATTCCTGATTCTGGTGCCCCACGCGGATCTGGACCGTGCGACGCTGCTGGCGGAGAAGCTGCGCCACGCTGTGGCCGATGTCCCGGCCGCCCATGGACAGCCCATGTCCGTTAGCCTTGGGGTCGTGTCCCGCGAAAGCGGGGACACCCTGGAGGATCTTGTGCGCAAGGCCGACGTGGCGCTGTACCGGGCCAAGTCCCGCGGCCGGAACCGCGTGGAGGTTTACCATCCCGGCGACCAGTCTGGCCTGCCTTGAGTCAGGAGGCGGTCAGCGGCTCGATTCGCAGTTCGACACGCCGGTTCAGGGCCCGCCCCTGTCCGTGGTCATTGTCCGCAATCGGGCGGTCCGGTCCATGACCGATGGCCATGATGCGGGCGTCCCCGATGCCTTTGGCATGGAGGTGCTGTGCGACGGACAGGGCCCGTTGCTCCGACAGGTGTTGATTGAATTGGCGCGCGCCGGCGGAGTCCGTGTGGCCGGCAACCGTGATGATGCTCGCGTGATACTCCTCCAGGACCTGTCCCAGCGCGTCGAGGATCGGCACCATGTCCGGGTGAATCGTTGCACTGTTGGTCTCGAAGGCGAGGTCACCCGCGAAAGTCAGGGTGATCGTGCGGTCCTCGCGGGAGAGCTCCACGCCCTGGTTGGCCAGATCCTGACGCAATCGGGCGGTCAGAACGTCCATATAGAAGCCCACACGGTCCGTGGCCACGGATTCGTGGCCCTCGTCCAGCAAGCGCTGGCGGCGTTCCGAGATGTCCTGGTCATTGCGCGCCAGATAGAGTCCGTTACGGGTGTATCCGTAAGACTGATCCTGCGAGGCCCCATCATCGCTGTCGGCAGCCCGTTCCCGACTCGGCTCTGCCGATGGCTCGCTGGCGGTGTCGGCATCGCGGGTGGGCATGAGCTCGCAGCCGGTCAGTAGCAGCGTCGCGACGATCACGGCAAGGCTATTGCGGCGAAAGATCGTACTCACTTCGATTCCTCGGAGTCATGGCACCAGTCGCGAAACGCGGGCCCAGTGATCGGGCGACTGAAATGGTACCCCTGCCCAAACCTGACCCCTTGCTGGCGCAGCCATTCCACCTGATGTCGGGACTCGATGCCTTCGGCCACGACATCCAGTTTCAGCGAGCGCGCCATGATGATGATATGGCTGATGATGTTACTGGTCACCGCTTCATGGCCGATGGCGTCGGCGAACGTCTTGTCGATCTTGAGTGTATCCAGTTCGAAGCTCTCGAGATACGCCAGGCTGGAGTAGCCGGTACCAAAGTCGTCAATGGCGATACGGTGGCCGCGCGCGCGAAGGGCCGTGATGCGTGCGCGAACGTCATCCGTGTTGAGCAGCGAGCGCTCTGTGATCTCGAGCTTGATGGCGCGGGCCGGGACCCTGGCTTTCTCCAGCTCGCGCTCCAGCGCCTCGCTGAAGTGGGTGGAGGCGAGGTCCTGGCCGGTGATGTTCAGATTGATCGGGCAATCCGGCCGGGCACGGAGTTGCGGCCCCAGTTCACGGAGAACGCAACGCAGGACGGCGAGCGTCAGGTTCGTGCCCTGTCCCGTGTCCTCGGCCAGTGGCACGAAGACATCCGGGCCGATGGTCTCCTGGTTCTCCCGGCGCCAGCGCGCCAGAGCCTCGGCACCCTGACAGGTGCCCGTTTCCAGATCAACGATGGGCTGGAAGACCACCTGCAACTGGTCATGCGCGATAGCCTCGCGCAGTTCCGAAGCCAGGCTCAGATGGTGGCGGAAATAGCGCAGAATCAGGAACAGCCACATACCGATCAGTAGCAGCCCCAAGGCCCCGGCACCAGCCAGTGTCGGGAGATAGCGTTGCCAGAACTGCGCCATCGGTTGCACGGCGATGATGTCAATTGGAAAGATCGTGCCCAGTGACGAGCGACTCACCATCCGCTGTGCGTCACGGTCTACGGTCAGGCCAGGTTCGAAGGAGTGGAGATCGGGCAGGATCGCCGCGGGGGGATGCGTGACCATGGGCATGGATTCGACCCACAGCCCCACTTTCTGGTCCTCCAGCAAGCCTGGCGTGACCAGCAGGCGGGGGTCGATCGCGATATCGTGCTGACCATAGCGCATCAGGAACAGCTCCACGCCGCCCACGGCCGTGCTGGGGCTCGGCCACCATGCAACCAGACCACTGTCGTAGATCCGGCTGGCCTTGGGTGGCGTCAGGGCGTCGCCCTGCACGAAGCCGGCGCCACACACGCGCTCGACGGCCCGCCAGTAGCCGACGGCGCGAATATAGGGTCGCGACATCGCAGCGTCCTGGAGTTTGTTCAGGTGTTCCGTGGAGCAGGGTGTTGCGTCGAGCGCATTCAATTCGTCCAGAAGGTCGCGTGCGTCGATGATGGCCCATTCGGTCTGCTTGCCAAGGCGCTGCGCCAGTTCATCCAGGCGCTGTTCCTCGGCGACCACTGACCCCTGCCACAGGTACCAGCCCAGCAAAAACAGCGGGAACAGCAAGCCCAGGACCGTTACGCCGAAGACGGCAAACAGCACTTTGTCGCGCCGGGAGGCCATCGCGGGCAGCCCTCCGAAGGGATCCGATAGGGAAGATTTCAGGAGTGTAGCACGGGGTTATTGCGGTCCCATGCATTCTGGTCCGAACGTATAGTTGTGCTGCACATCGGGAGTGAGACGATGGATACCAGGCGGGAGCTTCAGGAGAAGTCGCCGCAGTCGCTGAGCCAGCATGATGGGGTATCGGTGGCGTGTGACTGCTGTTCGTGCGAGGCGGAGCCTTACTGGTGGGGTGTTGCCGCAGAGATGGGGATCGATCCGGAGTCCGAGAAACCGGACCGGGCGGCACAGGCCACCCGGCCGGAACTAGGTTAGTCAACCTCGACGGAGCCCTCGGCCTCGCCTTCGCCTTCGGCACCGGCTTCGGCACCGCTACCACCGGCTTCACCGCCAGCGCCAGCGCCGGCACCTGCGTCGGCGCCAGCGCCGCCACGGGCATCGTCGTCCTGACGGACATCACCGCTGGCTCCGGCATCGCCGCTGGCGCCAGCACCGCCTTCGGCACCCGGGGCCTGGCCTTCGGCCGCCGCGCCACCGGCCGTCCCGCCGCTGGCTTCGCCACCCATTTCGGAACCGCCGCTGGCTTCGGCACCGGTCTCGGCGGCACCTTCGGCGGCCGCGCCCAGGTTTTGCGCCTGTGCGGTGGCGAGACCACCCAGCGCAAACATCGAGGCGAGGGCAAAGGCAATTGCAGTCTTGCGATAGCTAAACATCAGTACAACCTCCTGCTTCGGATTCGTGAACGTTACTTCCGTGCGTCATGACCGACCGGCCGGGCATCGGCTTGTGCCGGTCTGCGTGTACACGTCTAGCGTGCGCTGCCAGGCGAACGAAAGGGTGCCGCAGGAAAGGTGCGAACAGCTTCACCTGGGGGGAGCCAGGAACCGGACTGCGATCAAACTATGGCTTGGCGGGTTCAGTCGGCCGTGCTGGAGGCGCAATGGCCGATGGAGTCGGCTGCACAGATGCGCCCGTCGATCCAGATGGCGCGGTCCAGACGGACCCCCTCGAGTTGTACCCCGGCCACGTCTGCACCGGTGAGGTCGGCGTGGCGCAGGTCCGCGCCCATGAGCCGGGCGCCGCGGAGTCGGGTTCCGCGCAGGTTCGCGCCGGTCAGCAGCGCGTCCGAGAGATCAGCGCCTTCCAGGCGGGCCCCGTCGAGGTCTGTGTAGCGCAGATCGGCATCCATGAGCTGCGCGCGCTCCAGCCGCGCGTTGCTCAGGCGGGCGTCATACAGGCTGGCCCCGGTCAGGTCGGCCCCTCGCAGCGCGGCCCCGGCCTTGTTGCAGTAGTTCCAGTTCACCGAGGGCCCGGGGGGCGCATCGCAATCCGGTGTGGGTGTGGCCTCCTGATGCAGCGCGAACCAGGCGAGCAGGCCGGCGACCAGAAACAGCGCAACCCCGGATATGACCCAGGGACGCGGGCCCTGCACCCATCGGCGCCACGGAAAGGGCGTGCGATCGAGGAGATCCGCCCATAGCTGGCGATGGCTCAAGGTCTCCAGATTCTCGGGACAGCGGCGGTCCCCCTTGCGCTGTTCGCGGTAGATCGGTTCCGAAGCTTGGGAACGGCGTTCCCGCAGGCGTTCGTCCTCGCGCAGCCGGGCGCGTTCCAGACGTTCCCGGCCTCCGGGGGTGTCGGCCAGGCGGACCTCCTCGGGGATCAGGTGAGGGCGCTCGGCGATGCGAACCCAGAACTGTCGGTCCTGGCTGACCTCGTCCTGTTCGGTCAGGCGCCCCAGGATCAGGAAACGGCCGATCTGGCGCGCGGGGTAGGGCCCGCAGACCCCGTCCGGCCGCCGCAGGAACCAGCGCTCATGTCGTACGGCCTCCGACGAAGAGGGCGATGGGGCCACCACCTCGTCGGTCGAGTCGGATGGATCGGACGGTCGTGTGGTCACCGACTCGCCCCTTGTTCACTCGTGCCGGAATGGTCCGGTCGCCGGTCCTTCAGGTAGTGGCGCAGCTCGTCGGCGCTTGGCTGGGCCGCATCCAGAATCAGGTGTATGCGGTTGAAATGTAATAGTTGTGCGCCTCCCGTGTCCGGTGTCAGGTAGAGATCCGGACGTTCACGTTTGATCATCTCCCGGATCAGCGATTTCTGCATGATGCTGAAGGTCTTGAACAGCAGATCGGTGAGTCCGGGCTGCGGCCGGTCGCTGGCATTCCAGGCACCCGATACGTCGACGGCGATGACGATGTCTGCCTTGTCCTGCAGCAGGTCGTAGGGCAGCGGATTGGAGGCTCCGCCGTCGATCAGCAGGCGTCCGTCATCGGCAGGCACGGGTTCGAACAGACCAGGGACCGCCATGCTTGCCGCGATCGCCGGAAAGAGCTCGCCCTCCTGGAGGGCGACCGTCTGGCTGGTCCAGTAGTCGGTTGCTACCACGGTCAGCGGGATGCGCAGCTCGTCGAAGCTGCGGGCAGGGGTGTGCGCGGCCAGAAACCGCAGAAAGGTGTCCGCATCCAGCAGGGCGTTGCGGCCCAGGCGCAGGGGTATCAGCTCGAACAGTTCGAGATCCGAACGCGCCAGGCGGGACAGGGCGTCCATCTCCGAGCCGGCGAAATCGTCGAAGATGTCGAGGATTTCCTCCGCGCTGAGCCCGGCGGCATACAGGCCGCCGATTATCGCGCCGATGCTGGTGCCTGCGATATGGTCCGGCTGCAGACCGAGGTCGTCGAAGGCCTGCAGTATCGCGATGTGCGCCAGACCACCCGCGCCACCGGAGCCCAGGGCCAGGCCAATCGTCGGGCCCCGATCGGTGGCCGGTTCCGCATCGTCGCCGGTCGCGGGCATCGCCAGGAATGCCAGGAGCACGGCGATCAGCAGCCCCGCCCCGGGACGGGCCGTCGAGGTTTGGCGCTGGAGGGGCTTGATCGCGAACACGTGGATGCTCCGGCAGGTACTGTCCGCAGTATAGCGGTCGGTCTGGCTTGGCGTGGCTTGCTACCCTGAATCCCCTGCATACCGATCCGCATCACAGATGAATCCGCAAGCAACCCCCAACCTGGGCGTGTCGCAGTGCCTGCTGGGCGAGCCGGTGCGCTATGACGGTGGTCACCGGCGGGATGCCTTTCTGGTCGACCGGCTGGCACGCCATGTCGCGTGGGTACCCGTTTGTCCGGAGGCGGTGCTGGGCACGCCGCGCGAGCCGATGCATCTGGTGCGGGAAGGGGCACGCCTGGCGCTGCGCGGGAACGAGTCGGGTGGGGACTGCACGGGGCCCGTGCAGGGCTTTGTTCAAGCGCGCGTGCCGGCCCTCGCGGATGCCGGCCTGGATGGCTATGTATTCAAGGCACGATCGCCCAGTTGCGGGCTGCAGGTTCGTGTGGCGAACGAGGCCGAGCCCTCTGGGGGCTTGTTCGCCGCCGCACTGACCGATGCGCTACCCGATCTTCCCGTGATCGAGGAGGCCGGGCTCGTCGGTCGGGATACCCGCGAGGCCTTTCTCGAGCGCGTTTTTGCCCATGCGCGGATCCGAGGGTTGTTCGCCGCGCGCTGGACCCCGCAAGACCTGGTGCGTTTCCATACGCGCGAGAAGATGCTTCTGCTTGCCCATGACCGTGTCGGTTATGACCAGCTGGGGCGCCTGGTCGCACAGGCATCCGCGCGACCTCGCGACGAGGTCACGCGGGGATACACGCAGCGGTTTATGCGGGTGCTGGCAAAGCCCGCTTCGGTCGGCCAGCATGTGAACGTGCTACAGCATTTGGCGGGGCACTTTCGCGATTACCTCGACCGCTCCCGCCTCGCGGACCTGCATCGTGCGATCGACGCCTGTCGCCGGGACGAGTGCCCGCGACCGCATGTCTACGCGCAAATCCGTGCCCTGGCAGAAGGGCTGGATATCCAGTGGGTGCGCGAGCAAAGCATCCTGACCCCGTTTCCCCAGGAACTCCTGACCGAAGAGACTCATGACTGACGTCGCCGCCACACCGATCATCGTACGCCTGGCCCCGGAGATTCACCTGAAGTCGCCCAGCACCCGGAGGCACTTCACGCGGGTCCTGCGGCGGAACCTCAAGCGGGGGCTGACCGGCATCCCGCATGAGCTGCGCACCCAGCAGGGCCGGCTGGTGCTCTATACACCGAAGCCGGAGGCGGCACAGTCGGTCCTGCGCAAGGCCTTCGGGGTCAGTACCTTTTCGCCGGTCGAGGTGGTGCTCAAGGAGGTCTCGGTAAAACGCCTTTGCGAGGTCGTGGGCGCGCATTTCACGGAGGCGGTGCGCGGGCGCCGGTATGCCGTTCGCTGCAAGCGCCATGGCCGCAAGGATCTCTCGGCGACCGAGGTCGAGCGGCGGGTAGGCGCGGTGCTGGACGGGCCCGGTCGCGTCGACCTGGACAACCCGGAAGTGGTCGTCCGCATCGATCTGGATCGCGAGCAGGCCTGGATCTATTCCAGACGCGAGCAGGGGGGAGGGGGATTGCCACTGGGTGTGCAGGGGCGCGCCATGGTGCTGATCTCGGGCGGGTTCGATTCCGCGGTCGCCGCCTGGTACATCATGCGCCGTGGGACGGCCGTGGACTTCGTCTTCTGCAACCTCGGTGGTTCCGTGCACGAGGAGATGGTGCTCGCAGTCTGTCGCCGCCTGGTCAGCGACTGGGGCGCCGGCATCCGGCCCAGGATGTTCAGCGTCGACTTTTCCGGCGTGGTCGAGGATCTGCGGGAGAAGGTGCCCGGCGATGCCTGGCAGATCGTGCTGAAACGGCTGATGTATCGGGCGGCCGAGCCGATCGCGCGCAAGCGGGGCGCGGAGGCGCTGGTCACCGGCGAGGCGCTCAGTCAGGTCTCTTCGCAGACGCTGTCGAACCTGGAAACAATCGATGCGGTGGCCGGCCTTCCCGTACTGAGACCGCTGATCGGATTCGACAAGGCCGAGATCATGAACCGTGCCCGGGCCATCGGCACATTCGAGCTGTGCGAAAAGGTCCCCGAGTTCTGCGCGATCGCGGACCAGCGGCCGATGGTCACAAGCGAGCGTGCGCAGATCGAACGGCTGGAAGCGGCACTCAGTGACGCTTGTCTGGAGCACGCCGTCGCCGAGGCCCGGATGCATGATCTGGGCGCGGTGCCGGCAACGACCGAGCGTACGGGGTCGCTACTGGTGGACCGGATTCCCGACAGGGCGGAGATAATCGACTGTCAGCCGCCGGATCTGTACCGCGACTGGCATGTTCCAGGCGCGGTGAACCACCCGGCGGATGAACTGGCCGCGAGCTTCGAGCGACTGCCGCGTGACCGCTCGTATGTTCTTTACTGCTTTCGCGGGACGCAGTCCGCGGTGCTGGCCGAACGCATGCGGGCCGCGGGCTATGATGCGCGGGCCTTCGCGGGCAACGTGGCGAAACTGCGCCGGCAATGGGAAGGACGCCCGACTGCCGATGCGGGTGTGTGACATTCCCCGTCAGGGGCTCCCGGGGGTGACCAGTACGCGTCCGCAGATCTGGCCGGCCAGCAACGCGTCGGCACGCTGTGGAAGCCGGGACAGACCGGTCTCTTCCGCCAGGCAACGCTCCAGCGTCTGCGCTGACAGGAGTTCGCCGATGCGTTGCCAGACCCGTTCGCGGTCGTTCGCCGGATATTGAACCGAGTCGATGCCCTGCAGGCGAATGCCGCGCAGCAGAAACGGGATGACCGTGGTGGTCAGCTCCGCACCGCCCGCGAGCCCGCAGGCCGCCACCACGCCGCGCGCCTGCGTCTCGGCGAGGGCGTGGGCGAGGGTATCGCCACCTACGCTGTCGATCACGCCCGCCCAGCGTTCGGACAGCAGCGGGCGGTCGGGTCGCTCGGCAAGCTCGGTTCGGGGCACGATCGAGCAGGCGCCCAGGGCCTCCAGATGGGCGGTGTTCTCCGGCCGTCCAGTGGCGGCCGCGACGCGATAGCCCAACGCAGCAAGGAGTGCGATCGCCAGGTTGCCCACGCCGCCGGAGGCGCCCGTGACCAGGATCTCGCCGCTCTCGGGGGTGATACCGCCCTGTTCCAGCGCCTCGACCGCCAGCATGGCGGTAAACCCGGCCGTGCCCACGATCATCGCGCTACGCGCATCCAGCGTGTCCGGGATCGGGGTCAGCCAGTCGCCCTGGACGCGGGCGTACTGTGAAAAGCCGCCCCAGTGGCGCTCGCCGACATGCCAGCCCGTCAGCAGGACGCGATCCCCCGGCCGGTAGCGGTCATCGGTGGACTCTCGCACCGTGCCGGCCAGGTCGATCCCCGGCACATGGGGGTATTCCCGCACCAGGCGGCCGAGACCGTTGATGATCATCGCATCCTTGTAGTTCAGCCCGGAGTGTTCAACGGCGACCAGCACCTCGCCGGCGGGGAGGTCGCTCCGGTTCAGGGTGCATACCTCGGGGATCGGTCGCGGCTCGCCGGTCTGCAGCCGCAGTGCGCTGAAAGTGTCTGTCGAGGTCATGGCGGGTCTGTATTCGGGTATGGGCCGCATGGCCCGCTACGGGGACAGCAGGCCGGCGCGAAAGAGTTCGTCGTAGGTCGTCAGGCCTTGTTCGGCCTTGTCCATGCCGTCATCGAGGAGCATGCGCCGGCCCTTGTCGGACAGGCGCTGGCGCAGTCCGCGGTCGTCGCGGTGATCGAGGATCGCCGCGGCGTCATCGTCGTCCAGGTGCCAGACCTCGAAGATGCCGATTCGGCCATGGTAGCCGAGATTGTTGCATGCGGAGCAGCCGCGCGCGGTCCAGATCGTCTCGGGGGCTTCGCGCCCACCGATACCGAGCCACTGTCGCTCCCTGTCGTCCGGTGCCCGGCGTTCGTGGCAATGGGGGCACAGACGTCGGACGAGGCGCTGCGCGATCACCAGTTCGAGCGTCGGTGCAATCTCGAAGTCCTCCAGGCCCATATTGCGCAGGGAGGCGACAGTACCGACCGCATCGCGACTGTGGAGGGTGGCCATCAGGGAGCGCCCGCTGGTGGCGATGTTGATCGCCCCCCGCGCAGAACCGCCATCGCGGACCTCGCCCACGAGCACGTAGTCCGGATCGAGTCGGAGCAGTGTCTGGGTACCCTGTTCGAAATCGAGCCCCTGTTCGCTGTTGATCTGGATCTGGTTGATCCCGGGGATGGCGTACTCCACCGGGTCCTCGAGGGTAATGATCTGCTGCGGCGTCCGACCAATCTCGTGCAGCAGGGCGTAGAGCGTCGTCGTCTTGCCGCTGCCGGTGGGGCCGGTGACCAGCAGCACACCGCCGGCCGTTTGTGTCCATTGGCGGATCGCGTCGACCTCGCGCCCCGGCAGGCCCAGGTCCCCCAGGTCCTGAAAGGCGTCCGGCTCGGCCAGGATGCGCACGGAGAGCTTGTCGCCGTTGACGCAGGGCACGGTGGTGACACGAAGATCCAGGCGCCCCGTGTCTTCACCGCGCCAAGCGAAGCTGCCTTCGGCGGAGTTCAGGGTTGGCATGGGGTCCAGTCCGGCCAGTGTCTTGAGCTGGTTGGCCAAGAGCTCGCCCAGCCCGGGCTCGAGGGTGATGGCATCTACCATCAGGCCGTCGATGCGCAGGCGAATACGATAGCCGTGGGGTTCCGGGTCGAGGTGGATATCCGAGGCGCGTACGGCCACGGCGTCCTCGATCAGGGCATGGGCCTCGAGCCGGCCCTGCGCGTGTTCGTCCTCGTCGAGGTATTCGCGCAGGCCGGGGACAAGGTGGGGTTTCAGCGCGCGTCCGTCACCGGGCGTCTGGCGGAGGGGTTCCGGCATTCAGCCCCCGGTCGAACGACAGGACTTACCGTTGCGGGCGTTCGCGCAGCTCGCTCGCGGAGCGCGTGACCTGTGCCTCGCGGTCCAGCATGAGCAGGGCCTGAGTTTCCTCGGCCTCCTCGCTCATCAGCTGGTCGCCTTCAACCCCGGGTGGCGGGCTTTGAGGACGCATCTCCATGACCTGGGCGAGGGTGGGCAGCTCGACTTTGGACACCAACTCGGCGGTGGCGTCCTGGGCCTGCGGATTCTGCATCGTCAGCACGAAGCCGGTCGCCAGCACGAGCAGCGACAGGATGAACGGGTGCTGTTGTTGGGCCGTATGCAGGGGACGCGTATCGAACATCGATGCAGCCTGAGTCAGAGTCTTGATCCATGGACAATACCCGCGGGAGCGGGTTCATTCAAGCAACCACGATTGCCTGGCGAGTGTCTGTCTCAGGCAACCCGGCGGCAGACCAGAAAGACCTCCCCAACATCCTCCGTCGGGATCATGCCCGGATAGAGCTGCAGCGTCTTTTGCCGCTTCAGGGCCATCGGCATGAAGTAACGGTTGTAGTAATGCATGGCCGTATCGCGATGATGCTGCAGGAACCACATACCCAGCCGGGTGAGCAGCGACGAGCGGGGCTTCATGCCGAAGACAGCGCTTTGGTCGATGACCAGACCATGACGTTCCAGCAAGGCGAACAGCCTGTTGGGTGTGTAGCGCCGATAGTGCCCCACGATTTCGTCGAAGCGGGTCCAGTACTGCGGATGGAGTGGCGTCGACAGCAGGATGCGCGCGCCCGGTGCCGCGACTCGCGTCAGTTCGCGCAGGGCCTGCTCGTCATCCTCCACGTGCTCGATGATATCGAGCGCACAGATCAGGTCGAAGCGCCCGTCTTCGTAGGGGAGGTCGCCGATGACCGCGGACTCCGCATGCCCGCCCTCGGCTCGCAGCGTGCGCAGGGCGGGGTCGCTGATGTCGGCGAAGTGAGTGCCGGCCAGGGGCAGCCGTGGACGCATGCCGGGCCCGACTTCGAGGCGCTCGCAGCCTTCCCGATTGAGTCGGCAGACCAGGGGCCAGGTATTGAACTGATCGGGCGACACCAGCTGCGAGTCCTTCCACAAGTCATTGTAGAAACGACGGTTGGTGTCGAGGAGCCGATCGTGGTCGGCCATGTGCGGGGAGGCGGGCTCAGGCACGCAGACTTCCGGGAAGCGAATGTGTGATGAGTATAGGCATTCTGCACAGCCCCATGGCGGATACCGGGGGACGCATGCGGGAAGCTGTGAAGAGGTTCCGGGTTCCGGCCCCGGGAGGGCGCGCTGGTCTGGAGAGATGCCAGTCAGCCGAACTGCTGTTCCGCAGACTCATCTGGCTGTGCGGGGACCGAGACCACGCAGTTTCGTCCCCGGGCCTTGGCGTTGTAGACGGCCTCGTCGGCCGCACGGAACAGGTCATTGAGTTCGGCATTGCTGCCGGGCTCTCGGCTGGTGACGCCGAAGGATGCGGTGAGCGGCAGGCCCGCCGGGCGCAGATCCTGGATCCGCTGGCGCAGGTCCTCGGCACGGGTATGGGCATCGAACAGGTCGCTGCCCGGCATCAGCATCAGCAGCTCCTCGCCGCCAAAGCGGATGGGGACCTCGCCGGGGGCGGCGACCGCCCGCAGGAGCTCGCCAATGGCTGCGAGGACCTCGTCGCCGATCAGATGACCGTGACGGTCGTTGATGGCCTTGAAGTGGTCGAGGTCCATCAGGATCAGGGCCAGTGGTTGCTCGCGGCTGCACGGATCGTCGACATAACGGCTGGCGAAGTCGGTCAGGGCATTGCGATTGCTGAGGCCGGTCAGCGGGTCGACCATGGCCAGTTCGTAGTGTTTCTGGCGCTGGAGGCGTACCTCTTCCACCAGGCGCTTGTTGTTTAGCAGGTTGCACAGGCGCGCTCGAAGTTCATCCCCCTGGAAAGGCTTGGTGATGAAGTCATTCACCCCCAGGCGAAACAGCTCCGCGCGACGATGCTGGTCATCCAGCCCGGACATGGCGACGATCGGCATGGCGGTCATGTCCGGGCATTGCTGACGAATGTGCCCCACGAGCCCCATCCCGCTCAGGTCGCCCTCGACCAGGATATCGGTCAGGACCAGGTCGAACTGCGACGGCTCGAATGCCGCGAGGGCCGCGGCGGCGCTGGTGTAGTGGACGATATCGAGCCCCATGGGCTCCAGTGCGCGGTGCAGATAACGCGCGGCGGTAGGGCTGTCCTCCACGTACAGAATGCGGGCGCTGTGGAGGTGTTCCAGAGGCTGCGCGTAGCGTTCGGCCTGCTGGAAGAGGTCGCCAATGTTGGTCCGGTCGTGGACGTCGGTCGCCCCCACGGCGAAAGCGCGTTCACGAATACGTCTGTCCGGGTTGGACGTGAGGATGATCAGGGGGAGACCCTGGCCGTAGCGCTTCTTGCGCGCCTCGCGGCAGAATGCCAGGCCATCCATGTCGGGCAGGTTCAGCGCAACGCAGGCCAGCTCCGCGCGGAAGATCTCAAGGCGCGCGAGGCCCTCGGCGCCGGTGCCGGCCATGCTGGCTTCGTGCCCGGCGGCGCCCACCATGCGGCTCCACAGGGCCCGGAACACGCGCGAGCGATCCACCACCAGGATCCTCATGATCCCGGCCCCTGTTGGTGATCTGGCGGTGGCCCCCTGTGGCTGCGCATGTCCTTGCTCCCGAGTCCATCCTGAAACTGCAGCCTCCGTGCTGCCGCTTCGTATAGTGCGTGCTGTGCGCCTTTGCAACAACTTTGACGCAGCAGCCCCGCGGTGGCGGCCCGAAAACGGAGCCTGGTGTCCTGACCGCATGCGGCGAGCCACGGTACAGTTCCCGGATGAAAGGGGAAAAACCGGAACAGGCACTGGATGCGCGCGCGTATCGCCAATGGGATGCCTGTGCCAGTGCGGCAGCGGTACGGGACGGGGAGGTAACGCCCGAGTCTCTGCTCCACTGTGCGCTGGAGCGCCTGGATACCGTCAATCCCGTGCTCAATGCGGTTTGCATCGACGCCCGCGAGCGTGCCCGCAAACGGATCGAGAAGGGTATTGAAGGCCCGTTTGCGGGCGTCCCCTTCCTGATCAAGGATCTGCTGCAGGACGTGCAGGGGTTGCGGAGTACCTCGGGCAGTCGGGCCTGCCGCGATGTGGTCGCATCGGCCACGGCGGACAGTGTGAGGCGCGCCGAGGAAGCGGGCCTGGTGATCCTGGGCAAGACCACGACGCCGGAATTCGGGCTCAAGGGGATTACGGAGTCCGTGCTCTGGGGGGCAACACGGAATCCCTGGGACATTGAGCGGTCGCCTGGCGGTTCCAGTGGTGGGGCGGCGGCGGCCGTAGCGGCCGGGGTTGTGCCCATGGCCGGTGCAAACGACGGGGCCGGATCGATTCGCATACCGGCCTCGTACTGCGGCCTGTTCGGATTGAAGCCTTCCCGCGGGCGGGTGCCGACCACGCCACTGGCCGGTGAGGCCTGGGAGGGTGCGGTGAGCGAGGGGGTGCTTTCGCGCAGCGTGCGCGACAGTGCCCGGATGCTCGATGTCCTGTCCTCCGGACACAGCGCCGCCGCGCCCTTTCGGGTGGAGGCGCCTCCGGCAAGCTTCGAGGCGCTCGCCCGGCGTGAGCCGGGCTGCCTGCGGGTCGGCTGGAACGTTGATTCGCCCGTGGGCGGGCGGGTCGATCGCGGTTGTGTCGAGGCCGTTGAGCGAGCCGGCGGGTTACTGGAAGCCCAGGGGCACGTCGTCGAGCGGGTAACGGACTGGCCGGTGGACGGCCGCGGGGTGGCGCGGGCCGTACTGGCGCTGTTCTACGGGCAGGCCGCAGCGTTTGTGGCGCGGGCGCGCGAACGGGGTGCGCGCCGGGGCGAATTCGAGCTGGATACGCGCACGCTGGCGCGCCTGGGCCGGGCTTTGAATGCGGGGGAATACGCCCGCGCGCGGCAGGGCTGGCACCGCGTCCGTCTCGAGCTGGCGGCGCTGTTCGAGCGCTACGACCTCCTGCTGCTACCGACCGTGGCCATGCCGCCGCCGCGGATCGGCGAGCTGGAGCCGGTTCCCCTGGTTCGCGCCCTGCAGCGTCTCGCCCTGTACCTGCCGGTGGGCCGCTGGATGCTGAACAGCCGCTTTCTGGAGCGGATGACCTTCGAGAACCTGGAGCGCACGCCGTTTACCATGGCGGCCAATCTGGCCGGCATCCCCGCGATGTCGGTGCCGTTGCACTGGGATCGGGATGGACTCCCCGTGGGTGTGCAGTTCATGGCGCCCTGGGGCGAGGAGGGGCGGCTCCTCTCGCTGGCGACTCAGCTGGAGGCCGCGCAGCCCTGGTTTGACCGGGTGCCGCCACCCCTGCCGGGGACGGGCCAGGGCTGAAGCATCGTCCCTGCATCTGATTCCGGTCAGGCTAGGCGGTGCCGCCAGTCCGTGATTTCGTCATGCAGGCGCTGGCGGGCCGGATCGTCCAGGAAGGCGGCTTCGACCGCGTTGCGGGCGAGCTGCTCCAGCTCGTCGAGGGACAGACCCAGCGCATCCGTGGTCGCGCGGAAGTTCTCGCCGATGTAGCCCCCGAAGTAGGCGGGATCGTCGGAATTGATGGTGACCCGCAGGCCGGCATCGAGCAGGCGCTTGAGGTTGTGGTCCTCGAGCCGGTCGAACACGCGGAGCTTGATGTTCGACAGCGGGCAGACGGTCAGCGGGATCTGTTCCTTCGCAAGCCGTTGCAGCAGGGCGGGGTCCTGCTCGGCCTGCACGCCATGATCGATGCGGTCGACCTGCAGCAGGTCCAGGGCCTGGCGGATGTATTCGGGCGGGCCCTCCTCGCCGGCGTGGGCGACGACGCGGAAGCCGGCCTCGCGCACGCGATCGAACACCGCCCGGAACTTCTCTGGCGGGTTGCCCTGTTCGGCCGAGTCCAGACCGAACGCCGCAATGCGGTCACGGTAGGGCAGGGCCGCGTCGAAGGTCTCCATCGCGGCATCGGCGCTCAGGTGGCGCAGAAAGCACAGGATCAGGCGGCAGGAGATGCCCAGATCGCGTTCGCCGTCGTCCAGGGCGCGCGTGATGCCGTTGATCACCGTCGCGAACGCCACACCGCGTTCGGTATGCGTCTGGGGATCGACGAAGATCTCCGTGTGGCGCACGTGATCCTCCTGGCAGCGCTGCAGATAGGCCCAGGTCAGGTCATAGAAGTCCTGCTCGGTCAGCAGGACGCAGGCCCCCGCGTAGTAGATATCCAGAAACGACTGCAGGTCCTCGAACTGGTAGGCCGCGCGCACCTCGTCGATCGAGCCATAGGGCAGCTCCACGCCGTTGCGCTCGGCCAGCCGCAACAGGAGTTCCGGTTCCAGGGCGCCCTCGATGTGCAGGTGCAGCTCGACTTTGGGGAGGCGGGCGATGGCGTCTTGCATGGTGTTTCCCTAGTCCGTGCGGGGCGAGGCATGGTAACGGCTTGGCCCGACGGGTGCTCGGTGGGACCTCCGATCATGGCTCGATACGCGTGTCGCTGGTACCGCCGTGCTCGATCCAGCCATGGATCATTCGCGGGGTGGTGGTGCCGGCCGCACAGCGGCCCTCGCGGTCGATCACGATCGCACCGCCGTAGCCATCCAGTCGCTCGCGCAGCCGCCGCAGGCTCGCGTTGAGGGCTTCAGCGGCGCCTAGACCCAGCAGCGCGATACGGTCGGCCAGGTCCTTGGCGAAGACACTGCGCAGGAAATGCTCGCCGAGGCCGGTGGCGGAGATGGCGGCCGTTGGATCGTCGGCGTAGACGCCCGCCCCCGCGATGGGTGAGTCCCCGATGCGACCGCGGCGCTGGCCATTCATGCCGCCGGTGGAGGTTGCCGCCGCCAGGTGGCCGCGCTGATCGCGGGCAACCGCGCCGATGGTCCCCGGGGCGGGCTCGTCATGGTCCAGCGTGACCACGTCGCGCCGCAGCGTTCGTTCCAGTTGCTCCCGTCGCTGCGCCGTGATCAGCTGGCTCTCGTCGATCAGGGACAGGCCGGCCTCCCGGGCAAAGCTCACGGCCCCCTCCGCGACCAGGAACACGTGCGCACCGTCCTCCAGGATCGCACGGGCCAGGCGGATGGGGTTGGCGACGCCGCGAACCGCACCTACGGCACCCACATCGAGGGTTGCACCGTCCATGATCGCGGCGTCCAGCTCGACCGTGCCCTCGCGCGTCAGCGCGGCCCCGGTGCCGGCGTTGAACAGGGGGTCGTCCTCAAGCTGTGCCGCGCAGTATTCAACGGTATCGAGTGCCCGCTCGCCGCGGGCCAGGCGCTCGCGGCCGGCCTCCAGTACCCGCAGCATCGCGGCGTGGTACTGCTCGGCAACCAGTGGGTCCTGGGCCTCGCGGATGCGCCCGGCACCGCCATGGATCATCAGCGAGAAGGACTTCGAGGCCATCAGCGGTCCTGCACCTGTCCGCGGATCAACAGGATGTCGCTGTGGCTGCCGGGGATGAACCGGCTCTGGGCGATCGCGATCTCGCCCGCCGCGTTGACCGCCATCCGCCGCTTCAGCTGCCCCTGCAGCCCGCCGCTGTAGGGCCGGTCGACGGTGCCCGGGACGGGCTCGACGGGCGCGAACTTCAGGTTGTCCAGTGGGGCGTGGGTAAACGCGAGGCCGTACGGGCGATCGGTCGGGTGTGGATAGCGCTGCCAGACGAGATAGAGCCGTTCGTCGGAGCGCGCCAGCGTGGGGAAGCCGCCCGGCCAGGCGTCCGCGTCGAGTTCGTTCGCCGGGCTGAACTCCAGGGCGTCGGCATCCGCTTGGGTGAGGTGCAGTCGACGGTGGTAGGGCTGGCGGTAGTCCTCCAGGTCGTTCGCCGGGATGGCCCCGAACGCAAGATGCGCGGTGCCTTCGTCATCCACTACCAGCGAAGGGGCATCGGCGTGACCGGGCGTTTCAAGCGCCGTGGCGGGAGTGGAAAAGCCTTCGCCCAGTTCATCGGAGCTCGCGATGCGGATGTCGGCATACGGACTGTCGCCCTCCGACCAGGCAAGCAGGACGCGCCCCGAGGGGGCCCGGGCCAGACTCGGTGCGCGGGCCGGTTTGTCGGCCCCCTCGTTGATCGTTTCGGGTTCCGCGAAGCTTTCGCCGTTGTCGGACGAGTAGGTGACGCGCAGCGGACCCTGGTATTCGGTCCAGGCCGCGACGACCTGACCCTCTCCGGCCAGCAGGAGGTCCAGGCTGCCGTTGTCCCAGCGATGGGCGGTGATGCGTCCCTTGCCGGCCCCATCGCGCGAATTCGACAGGTTCTGGTGATCCTCGAACGATCGGCCGCCGTCCCGGGAGCGGGCGTAGAGGATCTCCCCGCCGTGATCGCCGCCGGTAAACAGGATCTCCTGCCAGAGCAGGTGAACGGTGAAGTCGTCCTCGTCGTCTGGTGCCGGCTCGATCGCCACGCGCGGCAGCCAGGAGAAGGTGTCCGGTTCCCCGCCGATCCGGGTGGGTTCATCCAGGACGGCCTGACCGTCGCGGTCGTAGCGTTGCAGCAGGATCGCCTGCTCCACCTGGTCAACCCATACGACGACCACCTCGCCGTGGTCGTTGATCGCCACCGAGGCGTCGTCCACATAGCGAAAGTCGGAGGCATTCATGCGCCAGGGGCCTCGATAGGCCTCGCCGCGGGCGACCTCGACGGGATCCTGCCAGGCAACCCGGCTCTGGGCGTCGTCGTCCGCCAGGGCGGTTTTGGACCCAAAAACGAGAGCAAACCCGGCGACGAGGCCAATGGCCGGCCAGGCGTGTGCGTATGTGGTTCGAGGCATGCGACCTCCTGTGGCGAAATCCGGGCCCGTTTCGTGCAACTGCGCTTTATGGGACCACCGGGTGCCCGGAAGGATTCACGTCTATGCTCCAAGCGGTGACAGGAGCTCCTGCAGGAAACGGCCGAACAGGGCCGGCTCCAGGAGGAGCATGAAGCCCACGCCCCAGGCACCGCCCCAGAGGTGGGCGCTGTGATTCACGTTGTCGCGCGCCTGGCGCTGCGCCCAGAACGAATAGGCCACGTAGGCCGCCGCGAACACGATCGCCGGCATCGGGATGAAGAACACGAACAGCATCGCCCAGGGTTGCAGCAGGATATAGGCGAACAAAACGGCCGAGACCGCCCCCGAGGCGCCCAGGCTGCGGTAGAAACGGTTGTCCCGGTGGCGCACGTGGGTGGGCAGGATCGCCAGCACGATGCCGGCCAGGTAGAACGCCACAAAGCCGAGTACGCCAATCTCCGGGACCAGCACGCGCTCCATGGCCATGCCGAAGAAGAACAGCGTGATCATGTTGAACGCGAGATGGGTGCCGTCGGCGTGGATAAACCCGTGGGTGATCAGCCGCCAGTATTCACCGCGGGCCACTGCCGGTGGCCAGTAGATCATCCGCTCCAGTACGCGCGGGCGCTGCCAGGCCCAGACCGAGGTCGCCACGGTACCCGCGATGATGAACAGTGTGATGTAGAAGTCCTGTTCCATTGATGATCGGCCGCTCCCGAGGGGCCGGTTTTTCTGAAAGCTTCGGCCCCGGATCTTGAAAAGCTCGTTCGACTTCCTACCTATCGGGGTAGGAGCCCTGAATGCAAGTGCTCATGACACAGGATACGAGGAGGTGACTGCATGGACCTGCAAAAGCTCAAGCCGTGGAACTGGTTCAAGCGCGAGGAACAGGAACAGCCCGAGGTCCTGCCCGCGCGGCGCGATGATGCCCCGGGCGACCCGCTGCTGCGGATGCACCAGGAGATGGACCGGATGTTTGAGCAGTTCTTCGGTCGTGCCCCGGGGGGTGCCCTCGCGGGGCGTACCGGGCCCCTGTGGCTGAAGCCCAGCGTGGATATCGCCGAGGGACGCAAGGCCTATCGGATATCGGTGGAGGTGCCCGGGATCTCGGAGGACGAGATCGACCTCTCCATCGATGGGGACGACCTGATCATCTCGGGCGAGAAACGCCAGGAACACGAGGAAGACGAGGAGGGCTACCACCGGATCGAGCGCAGTTACGGGCAGTTTCGCCGAGTCCTGAGCCTTCCCGGTGATGCCGACACGGATGGCATATCCGCCCGCTTCAAGAACGGGGTGCTGGATGTCCATGTCCCCCGTCGCAAGGATGGCGAGCGCCCCGGGGTGCGGCGCATCGAGATTGGCCGTTAGGCCAAGGAGATTTAGCCAATGGAGAGCCGATCGGCACATGCGCATCGGCCCGGCCAGTCTAGGCTGAAGAAAGCGTAGGCGGCAGGGAGGCCGATGATGACGCGCCGTATCGTGATCTGCGCGGACGGGACCTGGAACCGTCCGGAGGAGGACGTCGAGTCCGACGTCCCGACGAACGTATTGCGGCTGGCGCGGGCGGTGGCGCCCGTGGACGCCGCCGGCGACACCCAGCAGGTGTTCTATGACTGGGGCGTGGGGTCCTACCATGCCCGGGTCAGTGGCGGCGTGACCGGCCGGGGCATCCACAAGAACATCACCGATGCCTACCGCTACATCGTGCAGAACTATGCCTTGGGGACGGAGCTCTTCTTGTTCGGGTTCAGCCGGGGTGCGTACACCGTGCGCAGCCTGTGCGGTCTGATCAACAACTGCGGGATCCTCCGGCGCCCGGATGCACGCCTGATCGAGCAGGCCTTTCGCCTGTACAAGCGCACGGGGGCGGCGTACAAGCCCGACGGCAAGCACTCGCGCGCCTTTCGCGAGGCCCACAGCCACCCCTCGCGGCAGATCCGTTTCGTGGGTGCCTGGGATACCGTCGGGGCGCTGGGCATCCCGTTTTCGGTGCTCGGGCTGTTCGATCGCACCGACGAGTTCTACGACACCAAGCTGGGCCCGAACGTCCGGGTTGCCCGGCATGCGCTGGCCATCGACGAGCGCCGTGCGGATTTCGAACCCACCCTGTGGGAGCCACGCGCAGGGCTGGATCTGGACCAGCAGTGGTTCGCCGGGGTGCACGCGGATGTCGGGGGCGGCTATCCGCCTGATGACAAGGGACTGCAGGTCGCCGATATTGCCCTCCACTGGATGCTGGAGCAGGCATCCGCCGCAGGGCTGGAGTTCGAGCCGCACCTCCCGGCCAGCCTGCGACCCGACCCTCGCGCCGCGATCCATCAGTCGCGGCGCCACATCTATCGCCTGCGCCGCACACTCGTCCGGGACCTCGAACCTGCGGATTCTTCGACCCGGCTGCACCCCTCGGTCGAAGAACGTTACCAGCAGTCTCGCGACTACCGGCCTCCCAACGTCAAGGCCTATCTCGCCAGGCGATCCCGCGACCTGTGACCCCACTGGCCCCGGCTCGTGTCATCATGGATATACCGGCACGGGGACGATCGATGGACCGGTAACCGCCGGTTGGGCGGGGCGCCGGGCTAGGGGGCGAAACAGTGGCGAGGACTTTGGGGAGGGGGCATGGCGAGGTCGCGTGACGCGAGCCAGGAACGCTGGATCGATCGGTTTCGTGTCCTGGAGACACTGGGGGAGAGTGCGCGCGACGGGCTGTATGTCGCGCATGACGGCGTGCTGGACCGGCGCGTGATGGTGCGTACGCTGACGCACCAGGCCCTGGGTGATGCCGAGGTGCGTGACGACCTGATGCGCGCGGCCCGCGCGGTGAGCCGCTTCCGGCATCCCCACAGCGCGGCGATCTTCGAAGCGGGGCCCTGGGACGAGGGCCTCTACCTCGTGTTCGAGTACATCGAGGGCGAAACGCTGGATGCCCTGCTTGCCAGGGGGCGGCTGCCGCTGGATCGCGCCCTGGCGCTGATGCGCGAGATGGTCGATGCCCTGGCCGCCGCGCACGAGCAGGGGATTGTGCATGGGTCGCTGCAGCCTGCGAACATCACAGTCGGCGCGGATGGTCATGCGCGCGTGACCGGTCTCGGGCTTGCGTTGCCGCAGGGGAGCGAGCAGGCCGCGGGGCATCAGACCCAGACGCGCCATTACCTGGCCCCGGAGCAGCTGCGTGGCGGACCGCCTTCACTGGCAGCCGACGTGTATTCGCTGGGTGCGCTGTTCTACGAACTGCTCGCGGGGCGTCGGGCCTTTCCCGGGGACACCGACCAGGATGTACTGAATGCGATGGAAGCCGGTGTCCCCGAGCCGCCGTCGAAGCACACGGGCGAGGGCGACGAACGCCTGGATGCCATCGCCCTGAGGGCGCAGCGGCCCGATCCGCACGAGCGCTACGCAACGGCCCAGGCACTGCGCGAGGCATTTCTTGCCGTAACCGAGGGTCGCGAGAACGAGGAGGGGGAGCCCGGCGATTTCATTCTGCGCCGGATCCGGCGCAAGCCCGATTTTCCGGGAGTCTCGGCGCATATTCGCGAGATTACCCAGTGTTCGGATGACAGCGAGCAGCGCTCGGTCGCCGAGCTGTCGAATGCCGTGCTGAAGGACTACGCGACGACACAGAAGCTTCTGCGGCTGGCCAATTCCCCTTTCTACAGCAACTTCGGAGGCAACATCCGCACGGTGTCCCGGGCGGTCGTCCTGCTGGGTTTCGAGCAGGTGCGCACGGCGGCGCTCGGCCTCGTCCTGCTGGAAAACCTCAAGGGCGGGAGCCAGTCCGCTCGTCTGATGCAGGCCATGGTCCAGACGCTGTTCAGCGCGATGCTGGCGCGCACGCTGGCCCGGCAGCTCGGTGGAATCGAAAGCGAACAGGCGTTTGTCTGCGCGTTGTTCCACGACATCGGGCGGATGCTGGCGCTCTACTACCTCCCCGAGGAGGCGGACGAGATCCAGATCCGGCAGACGCAGGGGGTCTCCGAGGGCAGCGCGGCGCGCCAGGTCCTTGGTATCTCGTACGAGGCACTGGCGCGTGCCGTACTGGAGGACTGGAACTTCCCGCGCGAGATCGTGCAGGCGGTCGAACGGGCGCCCGAGGGCACGCTGCCCGCGGTACGGGACCCGGACCAGCGCCTCCACCGGGTCGTGACCCTGGCCAGCGAGATGGCGGGTCGCATCATCCACCAGGACCCGGCGGAGCAGGATCTCGCCCTGGCGGAACTGCGGCGCAGGTACAAGGCCTCGCTGGATGTCGGGGCCACGGGTATGCGCCGAGCGATCCAGGAGGGGCGCGAGCGCCTCGAACAGTTTCTGAGCGTGGTCAAGCTGCCGCGCGAGGGGCAGGAACATCTGCGGCACCTGCGCCGGAATCTGGGGGTCGGCGATAACGCGCAGGGCGGCGATGCCCCCGACGAGGAGGCCCTGCTGGACGCCAATGGTGGCCCGGCGCCCGACGGCCCGGAGCCCGAGTCGACCTCGCCGGCCGAGCAGGCGGCGGCGCTGATGGAGTCGCTGACGGAAATGCTCGACGCAATGGTCGAGGGATCCGAGCTGAACCCGCTGGTGCAGGCCACGCTGGAAAACATCTACCAGGTGCTCGGACTGCGCCGCGCGATGCTGATGCTGGCGGATCGGGAACGGCGCACGCTGGTGGCCCATACGGCGTTCGGGCACGAGGCGGAATACCTGTCCGGGCGTCTGCGCCTGTCGCTGACCGGCTCGGGCAACGTGCTCTCGCTGGCCATGACACAGCGCAAGGACATGGTGATCAGCGACAGCTCGGACCCGGCGATCAGCCGCTACATTCCAGGCGAGTTCCGTGATGCACTGGATGCGCGCAGCTTTCTGTTATTGCCTCTGGGTGTGCGTGAGCGGTGTGTAGGACTGCTGTACCTGGAGTTGCCGCCGGGCCGCACGGAGCTGGATCCGCTGGTCCTGCGCGCGCTGAAATCGGTAAGGAACCAGCTCGCCCTCGCGATCTGCGAGGCGCGTTCCTGAAGCCGACCCGAAGAGCCGGGTTCAGGGCTGCTCCTCGCCGGCAAGCAGCATGCAGGTGAGGGCGAGTACCCCGGAGACCTGCGTCAGCCAGCGGATGACCTCGTCGCGTTCCCCGATGATGGGCGCCAGGTGTCCACCGGTCCAGCGCGGGACGAGCAGCGCCAGCAGCAGAAAATCGCCCCGGTGGAGTCAGCTCACGACGGTGCCCCGAAGGGTGACCATCCATCGAGTCTGGAAATGCCTCGTGTGCTTCGCAAGCGGGCGTCAGAGTCTGCGCCGGTACCAGTGGATCACGAGCCAGTCATACAGCGCGTGGGTGATGATGACCACCAGCAGGTTGCCTGTCAGGTAATAGACGAGTCCCAGATAGAGCCCGATGGCTGTGGCAAAAACGAAATAGAGCCGCGTGATCGCATGGGCCAGGCCGAAGATTACCCCGGCGATCAGGATGGCCAGGAACGCCGGGAGGTGGGTGTCCAGCCAGGTCTGCAGGACACCGCGTATCAGGAGTTCCTCGCCGAGCCCGGCCAGTAGAGAGATCAGCAGGATGGCCCCCGGCCAGGCGTTTCCGAACAACCGCGCGATGAAATCGCGCACCTGGCCCGAAAGGGTGTCGTAGGCGGACCCGCCGAAATGCGCGACCAGCCCCAGCATCGCCAGCATTGGCAGGACCGCGAGTACGCCGATCAATGCATGATCGGGGTCCCAATACAGGTGCTCGCCCAGCGGAATCCCGGCGATTGCGGCCAGCAGGAATGCCAGGGGAATCAGGGCGGCCTGGAACATCAGGCCGAGCAAAAGGGGATGGCTGCGCAGGTTCATGGGCGCAGGGTACCGTAGCGATGGGAAACCCTGTTATCGGATGCCCATCAGTGTCTGGACATGGCTGCGCACGCTGCGCGACAGCGCGGCGAGATCGTATCCGCCCTCCAGCACCGAGACCAGGCGTCCGGCCGTGTGCCGCTCGGCAATGTCCAGCAGCTGGCGCGTGATCCACTCGAAGTCGCTCTCGACCAGATTGAGACCGGCGAGCGGGTCGTCCCGGTGGGCGTCGAACCCGGCTGATATCAGGATCAACTCCGGCCGGAATCGTTCCAGGGCGGGCAGCCAGTCGCGCTCGATCGCCGCGCGAAAGGCGGGGCCGTCTGTACCCGCCGCGAGCGGCGTATGAACCAGGTGCTCGCGGCGGGACAGCGGGCGGTCCGGGTAGAACGGATGCTGGAAGCTGGAGCAGAACAGCACCCGGGGGTCATCGCGAAAGATATCCTCGGTCCCGTTGCCGTGGTGAACGTCGAAGTCCGCGATTGCGACACGGCTCAGGCCGTGCCCCTCCAGTGCCCAGCGCGCCGCGATGGCCACGTTGTTGAACAGGCAAAAGCCCATCGCCCGGTCCCGTTCCGCGTGGTGGCCCGGGGGACGAACCGCACAGAAGGCATGGTCAGCCTTGCCGTCCAGTACCCGCCGAACGCCCTCGATTGCCGCGCCGGCCGCATGATGTGCCGCGAAGACCGAGTGCTCATTGATACGGGTGTCGGGGTCCACTGCGACGCGAACGCCGGGCCCCGGTTGTGCGGCATGAATCGCGTCCACGTGTGCGCGGGTGTGGGCACGCGTCAGGTCCTCGTCCGTCGCTGCCGCTGGATCCTCGAGACGTTCCAGTCGCGCAAGGTTTTGCAGCGCGGCATCGATGGCGGCCAGGCGCTGCGGGCACTCCGGGTGTCCGGATCCCGGATCGTGAAGTCGGCCGGAGGGGTGGGTGATGTACAGGGTTCGCGCCATGGGCTTCGACCTCTGCTTGCTGGCCACGACATGCGGCGGGCGTCAGCGTAACTGGCTGTCCTTGGAGGCGCGCCGGTTGTAGGGGCTGAAGGCTGCGTCCGACTCGTCATGTGCTTCCTGGCAGGGGACGCACAGGCGTACGCCGGGCAGGGCACGGCGGCGGGCCTCGGGGATCGCGGCCCCGCATTCCTCGCACTCTTCCAGACTGTCGCCTTGCGGGAGCTGGCTGCGCACCCGCGCCAGCGCATCCTCGACAGTGTCGTCGATCTGTTCCTGTTCCGCGCCGTCTTTGGACCAGCCGCCTGCCATGACTCCGCTCCACTGAAACCCGCAGGGATTAGATACCCATGGCCCGGCAGGGAGTTCCCGGGTTGTTAGCCACCGTGGCCGAATTCGCGGGCGACGTAGTCGATGTCCTTGTCGCCCCGGCCGGACAGGTTGGCGAGGATCGTGACGCCGGGATGCTCGCGGCCGTGTTTCATCGCCCAGGCGACGGCGTGGGCGCTCTCCAGCGCCGGAATGATGCCCTCGGCGCGTGACAGCTGGTAGAAGGCCTCCAGGGTCTCGTCGTCGCTGATCGCATGGTAGGCCACGCGTTCGATGGTCTTCAGGTAGGAGTGTTCCGGGCCGACGCCGGGGTAGTCCAGCCCCGAGGCGATGGAGTGGACCGGGGCCGGGTTGCCTTCCTCGTCGGCCAGCAGCATGCACTTGAAGCCGTGGATCATGCCGGGCTTGCCGTAGGTCATCGTGGCGGAGTGCTGGCCCAGCTTGGTGCCGCGTCCGAGCGGCTCGACCCCGTTCAGCTGGACGCCGGCGTCCTCGATGAAGCCGGCAAACATACCCATCGCGTTGGAGCCTCCGCCGACGCAGGCGACGACGTGATCGGGCAGCTCGCCACCGGTCATCTCCATGAACTGCTCGCGCGCCTCGATGCCGACTACGGACTGGAAGTTGCGCACCATCAGCGGGAACGGGTGCGGCCCCACCACAGAGCCAATCGCGAACAGCGCCTCGTCGGCCTGCGACAGATAGGACTGGAAGGCGGAGTCCACGGCCTCCTTGAGCGAACGCCCGCCAAAGGAGACCGGCACGACCTGTGCGCCCATCAGTTTCATGCGGGTGACGTTGGGCGCTTCCTTGGCGATGTCGATCTCGCCCATGTGGATCTCGCATTCCATGCCGAAGTACGCGGCCGCCGTGGCCAGCGCGACCCCGTGCTGGCCGGCGCCGGTCTCCGCGATCAGCTTGCGCTTGCCCATGTGCTTGGCCAGCAGGGCCTCGCCCATGCAGTGGTTCAGCTTGTGCGCCCCGGAGTGGTTCAGGTCTTCGCGCTTGAGATAGATATGCGCGCCGGCCTCGCGGCTCAGGTTGTGCGCGTAGTACACCGGGGTGGGGCGGCCCTGGTAGTGCTTGCGGATGTAGCGCAGCTCGTTCAGGAAATCGGCGGAGCGGGCGAGCGCCAGGTAGGCGCGGTTGATCTCGGCAAAATGGGGTTCCAGTTCGGGTGGCAGGAACGCACCCCCGAACTCGCCGAAATAGCCTTCCTGGTTCGGAAAATCCTTCAGGTACGACATCGCCCGCCCTCGTGCATGTTCGAAAGGCCGAATGATCCTGTGCCGGGCGTCCTTTGCCAAGCCCGTTCCTGAAAACGCGGGCCTCAGGTTGATGACAGGCGGTCGCAGACCTGTGCGGTGAGTTCCAGGGAGCGACAGCGGGCGTCATGATCGAAGGTCGTGGTGGTCAGGATCAGTTCGTCGACCTGCGTGACTTCGAGGAAGCGGCGCATCTCCCGCTCGACCGTGTCGGGTGCCCCGATCGCGGAGCAGGCCATGGTCTGTTCGACAATCGCCCGTTCAGCCCGGTCGAGCTGTTCCCGGTAGTGCGGGATCGGGGGGTGGATCGGTTCGGGTCGGCCGCGGCGCAGGCTGATGAAGGCCTGCTCCATGGAACTGGCCAGTGTCTGCGCATCGGTATCGGTGTCGGCCACATAGACGTTGTAGCCGGCCATCACCCAGGGCTTATCCAGGTCCGGGGAGGGCCGGAATTCGCGGCGGTAGATCGCGATCGCGTCATGCAGCTGACCCGGGGCGAAATGCGAGGCAAAGGCGTAGGGCAGCCCCAGGTGCGCCGCAAGCCGGGCCCCGAACAGGCTCGATCCGAGGATCCAGACCGGAACATGCGAACCGGCGCCGGGTATCGCCCGAATGGCCTGGTCCGGAGCGGGGTCCGCCAGGTAGCCCTGCAGCTCCACCACATCGCGTGGGAACTGGTTGGGGTCGCTCTCCGCGCTGCGGCGCAGGGCGCGGGCCGTGGCCGGGTCTGTCCCCGGTGCACGGCCAAGCCCGAGGTCGATCCGACCGGGAAACAGGGCATCCAGTGTCCCGAACTGCTCGGCGACGATCAGCGGCGCGTGGTTGGGCAGCATGATGCCGCCAGCGCCCACGCGGATGCGCGCCGTGGCGGCCGCTACCTGGCCGATGACCACAGCAGTCGCCGCACTGGCGATCCCCGGCATGTTGTGGTGCTCGGCGAGCCAGTACCGCGTGAATCCCCGTTCGTCCGCCCGCCGGGCCAGGTCGAGGGTGTTGTGCAGGGCCTGCCCTGCGTCCGACCCCGCAGTGATCGGTGCGAGATCGAGTATGGAGAAGTCCGTCATCGGGGCATTGTAGGACAGGGAGCGTTGTGCCGATTGTCGGGTGACGGGGTAGCGGGGAATCGAGGCACCGTGCGGGCAGAGTGGGTCTATAGTCCGGGGTAGGGACGGAAAGAGGGCCGCAGCATGGGCATCGCGAGAACCCTGAGTGACTATCTGGCGGCACAGGGTGTCGCTTATGAACTGGTTCGGCACCCGTATTCCAGCAGTGCCACCCGAACGGCAGAGGCCGCGCACGTGCCCGGTGATCGGCTGGCGAAGGCCGTGCTGGTGGAGGATGCCGGCCATTACATGCTGGCGATCCTGCCGTCGTCGCGGCGCCTGCACTTCGGGCAGCTCCACCACCTGATCGGGGAGCATGTCGGGCTGGCCACCGAAAGGGAGGTGGCTGAACTCTTCCCGGATTGTGCACTGGGCGCGATCCCGGCCCTGGCCGAGCCCTACGGCCTGGAGGCGATGCTGGACGAACATGCCCCCACCGAGGGGGATGTATATCTCGAGGGTGGCGATCACGAGACCCTGGTGAAGCTGCCGGCCCTTGCCTGGCGGGACCTCCTGGGTGCGGCCCGGCACGGGTTGTTCAGTCGGCATTTGTAGCCGCTGTCGGTTGCACCATCGGCGTGTGCGGTGAATGCTGCGCTGATGGAAATCGCGATTCGTTTGCAGGGGCTGGTGCGCAGCTATAACGGCACCCGCGCGGTGGATGGTGTCGATCTGGAAGTCCCGAGGGGGAGCATCCTCGGCCTTCTGGGGCCGAACGGTGCCGGCAAGACCACCATCGTGCGCATGCTGGCCACCCTGATCACCCCGGATGCGGGCAGGGCCGAGGTGGGCGGCTTCGATGTCGTGCACGAGGCGGCGCGGGTGCGCGAGATCGTCGGGCTGACCGGGCAGTATGCCTCGGTCGACGAGAAGCTGACCGGGCGCGAGAACCTGTTGCTGATCGCGCGGTTGCTGGGTCTGGGGCGTCGCGACGCGCGTCGGCGCGCGGACGAGTTGCTGGGGCAGTTTCATCTCCAGGACGCGGCGAACCGTCCGGCACAGACCTATTCCGGTGGCATGCGGCGGCGGCTGGACCTGGCGGCCAGTCTGGTCGGGAACCCTGCCATTCTCTTTCTCGACGAGCCGACCACGGGACTGGACCCGCGGGCGCGCCGCGACCTGTGGCGCCTTGTGGGAGAACTGCGGGAGCAGGGCACCACCGTGCTGCTGACCACCCAGTATCTGGATGAAGCCGACGCCCTGGCAGATCGGATCGTGGTGCTGGATCGCGGGCGGATCATTGCCGAGGGGACCTCGGCGGAATTGAAGGAACGCGTGGGTGGCCGCTCGCTGTTCGTGGTAGTGGCGGACTCGGCCCGGCTCGATGATGCGGCGGAGGCGATCGCGCGTATCGTCGGGGAGGGCCCGCAGGCGCGGGACAGCACGCTGAGCGTCGCCGTGACGAGCAGTGCCGTGGTGCCGAAGGTGCTGCGGGCCCTGGATCAGGCGGAAATCGAGGTGGTCGAACTCGGTTTGCGCACCGCGAGCCTGGACGATGTCTTTCTGGCGCTGACCGGGCATGCGGCCGAGGCCACGTCCGAGATGTCAGAGGAGGACGCATGAAAGCACTGGACCAGACGCTGGCGCTGGCTTGGCGCAGTCTCGTGCAGGTGCGTCGCAATCCCTGGGAGCTGGGGGATTATTCCATCCAGCCGATCCTGTTTCTGGTGCTGTTCCTGTACGTGTTCGGCGGCGCGGTGGCGGGCTCGACCGAAGCCTATCTGCCATTCGTTCTGCCCGGTGTGATCGCGATGAACATGCTGTTCGTCACCGTCTACGTCGGGCACGGCCTGAATACGGATCTCACGCGCGGCGTGTTCGATCGCTTTCGCGCCCTGCCCATTCCGCGCTGGGCGCCACTGGCCGGGCGCATCCTGGCCGATCTGCTGAAACAGGCCCTTTGTATCGCGCTGTTGCTGATCGTGGGGGTGTTGCTGGGCTTCCGGATCGAGACCTCGGTCTGGGAGGTGCTGGCGATGGTGGCGCTGGTGCTGGTCTTCGCGTCGGCTGCGTCCTGGATTATGGTGCTGGTCGGTGTTCTGTCACGCGACCCCGAACATGTGCAGCTGTTCGGTTTTACGGCGTTGTTCCCGGTGACGTTCGTCTCCACCGCCTTTGTACCGCTGGATACCATGCCCGCCGTGCTGCAGCCCTTCGTGCAGGCCAACCCCGTCTCGTTGCTCGCGGACGCCTCGCGCGCCCTGTTGGGCGGGGGCAATGCGCTGGAGCCCGCCTTGTGGACCCTCGTCTGGGCTGCCGCGATTGCGGTGATCTTTGCACCGCTGTCCGTCTGGGCCCTGAATCGGCGTCTGGCGCGGGGATAGAGGCCCGGGAGAGGCGCCCCTCCGAAATTACATGCGCAGGTCCACGCGTTCAGAGCCCGGTGCGTCGATCCCGCGGTGCAGCAGTAGCGTCCCGCTCGCGTTCAGCAGTTCGGTGCTCAGCTGGCGAAACCGCACAACCGTCTCGGTCAGGCGCAGGCGGCTTTCCAGCAGGTCGCGCTGGGCCTGCGCCACGGCCAGTGCTGTGCCGGCTCCGACCCGGAATCGGGTCTGTTCGACTCGCAGGAGTTCCTCCTGCAGCTCGATGGTCTCTTCCTGCGCGCGGATCTGCTCGCGCACGCGGGCGGCGTCGAACCAGACCGAGCGCACGTCTTCGATCGCCAGCTGTTCCAGATTGGCCAGGGTCTCGGCGATCTGCTGCCGTGTAAGGCGGGCGCGCGTGTGCTCCGCCTCGGCGGCACGGTTGCCGATCGGCATCTCGAAGCGCAGCCCCGCGGCGAGGTCGTAGCCGTCGCCCTGGGTGTCGCGGAAGGTACGCCCGAAGCTGTCCGCATAGCCCGATTGCCCCAGCGTGACGAAGAAGTCCAGCCGGGGGAGGAGTCCGTTGCGGGTGCGGATGACCTCCAGCTCGTCGCGCTGAACTCGCAGGCGGGTCTCGTTCAAGTCCGCGCGGTGATCGCGCGCCAGCGCCACGTAGGTATCGAGCGGCTCGATCTCGTACCGGTCCAGCGCCGGTTCGGAGCTGGTCAGCAGCCGCGTGTCCCACAGGCCCCCGTCGCCCTGGAGCAGGCGCGCCAGGGTGTCCTGGGCGCGGGCGCGCTCGCTGCGGGCATCGATCAGCCCCTGGCGACGCAGAGCGACCTCGGCGCGTGCGGATACGGCCTCGGTCTCCGGCCGATCACCGGCATCGATGCGGCGTTGCGTCTCGTCCAGTTGCTGGCTGGCGACCGCCAGGGCCTCCTCGAAGATTTCGATCTGCTCGCCGGCGAGCACCAGGTCCCAGTAGGCCGTCTCGACGTCGGTGATCAGCTGCTCGACGAAGGCGCGCACCTCGTACTCGGTGGCCTCGACGTCCAGCCCGGCCTGCTGCAGGCGCACGAGATTGGACTCGATCCGGCCCCCGCGCAGAAGGGCCTGAGTCAGCGTCAGGCCGGCGCGCGAGGAAAACTGAGTCTGGTCGACCCGCGAACTGCTGGCGCGCTGGCTGCGTACGGACAGGCTCAGGTCGGTACCCGTCGGGAGCGACTGACGAACGCCCGCCTCGCCGAAGCGCTGGGTCGAGGTGACCTCGTCGGTATCTTCTTCGGCCTCTTCCAGCAGGCGCACGCTCTGGTCCCGGCTGACCTCGACCTCGGCGAACAGCTCGGGGTCGAACACGGCGCGCTCCTGTGCCTCGAAGGTACCCGCGATCGCGGTCTGCAGGCGTTCGGCGCGCAGGCCACGGTTGCCTTCCAGTGCCCGCGCCACGGCTTCTTCCAGCGAGAGCGTCTCCTCACCGACCGGCTCGCGGGCGAACGGATCGATCGCCATCAGCTGCTCGGCCGGCAGTGAAAGGCGCAACCCGTTGCCTGTCGGCTCGTCTTCGTCTGCCGTGGCGGGAATGGCCAGGGCCAGCGAAGCCAGCAGTGGCAGCGCGACTCGGTACAGGCTAGGCATCTTCGGTTCCGACTCGGTAGACGGGCTGTGGCCGCTCGCCGCGACGGTGGAACAGCAGGTAGAGCGTCGGGATCAGCACCAGGGTGATCAGGGTAGACGACAGCAGCCCGCCGATCACTACCCGTGCCATCGGCGCTTGGGCCTCACCGCCGTCGCCCATGCCGATGGCCAGGGGCGAGAGGGCCAGTATCGTGGTGAGCGTGGTCATCAGGATGGGGCGCAGGCGCTCGCCGGCTGCAGCCACGACTGCCTCGCGCAGGTCCATGCCGTCGTCACGGTGTCGTCGGGCCATGCGGTCCACCAGCAGGATCGCATTGTTCACCACAATGCCGACCAGCAGCAGCACGCCGATCAGCGACTGCACGTTGAGCGTGGTGTCGGTGACGATCAGCGCGCCGGTGACCCCGATGATCGCCAGCGGGATCGAGAACATCACAATCAGGGGGTCGCGCAGGGATTCGTACAGGCTGGCCATGACCATGTACACCAGCAGGGTGGCCAGCATCGTACCCAGCAGCAGTTCCGAGAATGCGGCTTCCTGTTCTTCGATATCGCCCGTGACGGAGTAGTCGATCTCCTCGGGCAGCGGGATGTCTGCCAGGGCCTCGCGGACCGAGGCCGCGACTTCGCCCAGCGAACGGTCCCCCAGATTGATGAACAGCGTCCGTACGCGGGCCTGTTCACGTCGTTCGATGCTGTCGGGCCCGATCTCGGTGTCGAATGAAATCAGGCTGCGCAAGGCGACGCGTTCGCCGTCCTCGCTACGCACGGTCAGGTTGAGCAGGTCGTCCAGCGAGCTCTGGTCCGCGTCGCGAAGCTGCACCCATATGCGGGTCTCGTCGCCCCCCGCGCGCAGCTGTCCGGCACTGGAGCCCCCCAGCGCAGTCTCCAGCGTCTGGGCAATGGTGCGCACATCTACGCCGAGGTCGGCGGCGCGGTCACGATGGATGCGGGTGGCGAATTCGGGCTGGCCGCCATCGGCCCCCACCCGCGTGTCGGTAATGCCGGGGACATCGGCCAGCGCCTCCTCGAAGCGCTCCAGCACCGCATTCATGGTCGACAGCTCGAAACCGCGTACCTCGACCGACAGGCGCTCCTCGTCATCGCCGCGCCCGAACCCGCGGAAGAAGATGCTGCTGGAGGCGCGCACCCGGATCTCGGTTCCGGGCGGGCTGCCCAGGGCCTCGCGCAGGGCAACGGCAATCTCCTCGGAAGAACGGCTGCGACTGTCGCGCGAGCCGACCATCACGCGCATGTTGCCGGAGGCGGGCGACGACGCACGGAAGGCGGAGGCGCCGGAGCTGGACACCAGGTTCTGGAGCTCCGGCACCTCGTCGCGGATGACCTCTTCCAGGCCGGCCATCGTGGAGTACAGTTCGTCCAGCGGCGTCCCGGGCTCCATGGAGACATGGACGCGCAGCTCGCCCTCGTCGGTGGCGGGCAGGAATTCGGTACCAACGCCGCGCAGGCCGGCGAGTGCGATGACCATCAGCAAGGCACTCATGCCGATCACCATCCAGGGATGGGCCAGTGTGCCGCGCAGCAGGCCTTGGTAACGCAGCTCCATGCGGGCGAGGGCACTGGTGTCGCCCCTGGGCATCGGGGCGCGCGCCATCAGCATCGGCACCACCGTCAGGGCCACGATCAGCGAGGCGGCGAGGGCAAAGGCCACGACGGCGGCGAGCGGCTTGAAGAGCTGCCCGGCCAGTTCCTGGGCGAAGAACAGCGGCAGGAAGATGGCCACGGTGGTCAACGTGCTGGCGATGATCGCGGGCGCCACGCGGCCGGTACCGCTGATGGCGGCCCCGATAGCTCCTTGCTCCGCGTGCTCCTCCCGCCTTCGGGCGATGCTCTCGATCACCACGATCGCGTTGTCGACCATCAGGCCCACGCCCAGTGCGATGCCGCCCATGGTCATCAGGTTGAGCGACTGTCCGCCGAAGTAGACCAGCCCGAACGTCGATATGACCGCGAGCGGGATCGCGGTGGCCGCCACCAGCGTGTAGCGGATGTTGCGCAGAAAGACGAGCAGTACCAGAACGGCCAGCGCGCTCCCGTACAGGATCGCCTGCCCGACATTGGTGATGGAGCTGCGGATGAATCCGGCCTCGTCGGTCACGGCACGGATGTCGATCTGTGGGAAATCGCGGTTGAGCCGGACCAGTTCGGCATGCACCGCCTCGGAGACCTCGACCGTATTGGCGTCCGCCAGTTTGCGCACGGCCAGCTGGACGCCTTCTTCCTGGTTGACCCGGAAACGGCGGGTGACGCGCTGGTGCGTATCACGGACCTCGGCGACCTGGTGCAGGTAGGTCACGCCATCCTCGCTGCGCTGGACCACGGTATCGCGTATCTCGCCCACCGAGCGGAACTCGGCCGGCGTGCGCAGGCGGTACTCACGGCGACCGTCCATGATCGGGCCGCCGGGGGTGATCACGTTGGCATCGCGGATGCGGTTGCGCAGGTCATCCAGCCCCAGGTCGATCGCCTGTATCCGGTCTGGATCGACCTCCACGCGCACTTCTCTTTCCAGCCCGCCAAACGTGTCCACCGCGGCTACGCCGGGGATGCGCTCCAGGCGCGGCGCAATGCGGTTGTCGATCAGGGTGCGCAGGTGAATGGCATCGAGCTGCGACCCGACGCCCAGGCGCATGATGGGCGAGTCCTGGGTGTCGAACTGGCGCACCAGGGGCCGATCCGCCCCATCCGGCAGCTGACCTTCAATACGCGCCAGACGATCGCGCAGGTCATCAACGGCCTGGCGGATATCCGTGCCCCATGCAAAGTTGACGCGTACATTGCTGTTGCCTTCGGCCGAAGTGGACCGGATCTCCTGGGCCCCGGTGATCGCGGCCGCTGCCTGTTCCACCGGGCGGGTCACCAGTTGCTCGACCTCCTCGGCCCCGGCGTTGGGGTAGGAGGTCATCACCGTGACCACCGGATAGGTGATGTCGGGCAGGAGGTCGACCGGGAGGCGGGTCAGCGCGGTCAGGCCCAGGATCACCACGATCAGGGCCACCATGCTGGTCAGCACGGGGCGGTGGACGGTAAGTCGAGCCGGATTCACGGCTCTTCGGTCTCCGACAGGTCCGGGGCGAAGTCCGCGCCGGGAACGCTGAGCGGATCGGTCAGGCGCAGCGGGGTGCCATCGGCGAGCAGGTGTTGCCCCAGCACCACCACCTCGCTGCCCTCGGGCAACTCGGGTTCCAGCAGCTCGATCCAGTTGCCGTCACGCACGCCGGTAACGGCCATGTGGCGGCGAGCCTCTGGCCGTTCGCCGCTACGGTCTACGCTGAACAGGGTGGGACCCGCCTCGCGCTGGATGATGGCGTCCCGCGGTATCGCCAGCGTGTCCGAGCGCTGGCCGAGAGTGATCGCGGTTTCGACAAACATCCCGGGCCGCAGGCGTTCATCGTCGTTCGGTACTTCGACCTCGATTCGTGCCTGGCGCGAACCCGGGCGAAACTCCGGGGAGATCCGTGTGATGGTGCCTTCGAATAACTCGTCGGGGTACGAGGAGGTGCGCACGGTCACTTCCTGGCCGCGCGAGATCCGCGAATAGTCCGCTTCGGTGACTGCCAGAATCGCGCGGACCGGCTGCAGTGTGACGAGTGCCAGCGCGGGTTCGTTGGCGCTGATCACCGAGCCGGGGTCAACCAGGCGTTCGGCCACCCAGCGGGTGGTGCTGCCCGGGTCGGCGTCGATACGCGTGTAGCCCAGCTGGATCTCGCGGGTGCGCAGGGCAGAGCGGCGTTGTCGAATCTGGGACTCGGCAAGCGCCACGCGGGTCTGTGCCAAGGCGAGTTCGGTCTCGGCGGCCTCCAGCTCCGAGCGCGAGGCGATCCCCTGGTCGCGCAATTCGCGGGTGCGCTGCAGGTCGCGCTGGGCGGCGTTACGGCTGGCGACGGCCTCCGCCAGGCTGGCTTCGGCCACTTCCAGCTCGGCCTCGGCCTGCGTGACGTCCTGCTCGAATTCCTCGGTATCCAGCTGTAGCAGGGGGTCACCCGGTTCCACTCGGTCGCCCAGGTTCACGAAGACCTCGGCCACGCGGCCCCCGACGCGCGGTGTAATCACGATGCGATCGGCACCCTCGATACTGCCGGTGAAGCGGCGACGTTCCACCAGGTCCTGCGGCTGAACGGTAGCCACGGCGACGGCCACGGGCCGCGTTTCGCCGCCGCCAGCTCGCGTGGAGGTGGCCTGATCGTCATCGGTGCCCCAGACGAGCCAGGCCAGTACGCCGCCCGCCAGGAGAAACAGGATCAGCGTGATTACGGTGGAGGCTTTGGGCATGCGGGGGCTCAGAATTGGTGAGCGGGATCACGATATGCTGCGAGTGTGCCCCAAGCCGCTGAATCCCGCATGAACCTCGTTCATTTTGCCTATTTCGGTTCAAAATACTCGGGCAGGTGTCAACAAGCAGCGGTGCGCGAGGCGTGAGAGGAGGACCGATGATCAATACAAGGGATGGGGTCGGGCTGGTGGGCTGGGTGGCCCTGGTGTTCCTGGTGGCCTCCGCGGGCGGGTATGCCACCAGCCTGTCGGTGCAGGACTGGTACCAGACGCTGGAGCGTCCGGCACTTAATCCACCCGACGCCGTATTCGGTCCGGTCTGGACGATACTGTTTGCGCTGATGGCCGTGGCCGTCTGGCGGGTATGGCGTCGCGTCGGCTTCGCGGGGGCGCCGGTCGCGATAGGACTGTTCCTCGCCCAGCTGGTGCTGAATCTGGGCTGGTCCGTGCTGTTCTTCGGTATGCAAAGGCCCGATCTGGCATTGATCGAGATCCTGATTCTCTGGCCGCTGATCCTGGCGACTCTGATCGCCTTCTGGCGTCACGACCGGATCGCGAGCGCGCTGTTGCTGCCGTACCTGCTGTGGGTGGGCTTTGCGATCTACCTGAACGCGGCGATCGTTGTCCTCAATTAACGCGAGCGTCACATGGACCCGGTATCCTGACGCGCGCTTTCGCGGGACCGCGCCATGGGGGTGTGGTTCGGCCGCGAGGGCACCACCCCTATCGGCAAATGGTAACGATGTGTCCGAGAGCAGGATGAGCAGCGTATCCGGACAGCCAGACCCGGGCAGCCCGCCCACGCTGGGACTGAGCGCGTATGCGCGCATCACCGCGAACTACTGGGCGTTTACCGTCACCGACGGCGCGATCCGAATGCTGGTCGTGCTGTTCTTCCACCAGCTGGGCTACAGCCCGCTAGAAATCGCGTTCCTGTTCCTGTTCTACGAGCTGTTCGGGGTGATCACCAACCTGACCGGCGGCTGGCTGGCGGCACGGCTGGGGGTGAACACGACCATGATCGCCGGGACCCTGCTACAGGTCGCGGCCCTGTTGATGCTCACGGTGCCGGAGGCCTGGCTGGGCGTGGCCTACGTGATGTTCGCGCAGGCCGTTTCGGGCATCGCCAAGGACCTGAACAAGATGAGTGCGAAGTCCGGGGTGAAGCTGGTCGCCGGCGACGGGGAGGGGCGGCTGTTTCGCTGGGTGGCGGTACTCACCGGCTCGAAGAATGCGCTGAAGGGGGTCGGCTTCTTCGTCGGCGGGGCGCTGCTGTACTCGGTCGGGTTCCAGATGGCGCTGGTGATCCTGGCCGGGATGCTGGCCGTGGTGATGCTGTTCTCCATCGTCGGCCTGCCACGCGGGCTGGGGAAGATGGGCGGCAAGCCGAAATTCACCCAGATGTTTTCCAATTCCGCCGCGATCAACGTGCTCTCGGCCGCGCGGTTCTTCCTGTTCGGCGCGCGCGATGTCTGGTTCGTGGTGGCCCTGCCGGTGTTCCTGAGCGCGACGCTGGACTGGAACCACATGCAGGTGGGGGCGTTTCTGGCGCTGTGGGTGATCGGCTACGGCATCGTGCAGGCCTCGGTGCCGCGGCTGCTGGGGCGCGGCGGGCTGCACCCGACCGGTCTGACCGCACGCCTGTGGGCCTTCATCCTGATGCTGCTGCCCATCGGGATCGTGATCGGCCTGGAGACGGGACTGGACCCGGGCTGGGTGCTGATGGTCGGACTGGGCGTGTTCGGGGTGGTATTTGCGATCAACTCCGCCGTGCATTCGTTCCTGATCCTCGACTATGCGGAGAGCGATCGGGTCGCGATGAAGGTCGGCTTCTATTACATGGCCAACGCCGGTGGGCGTCTCGTCGGCACCATCGCCTCCGGTGCCATCTTCATGTTCTGGGGCCTGGAGGGCACGCTGATCGCATCCACACTGTTCATCTTCGCCACCTGGATGATCTCCTCCCTGCTCCCTCGGGAGCCCGCCCGGGCTTGAGAAGAGGGTTCACTTTCAGTCTTCAAATCACTGTAATCCGTCGATGACTGCCTCGAGGGTGCGGGAACGGTAGCGGTCCGCGTGGCGCACCCAGCCGAGCTGGCGGGTGATGGGTGGGGCGGGCCATTCGAGGATGGCCAGTTCGTCGGTGGCCATGGTGCGGGGGAGGAAGCCGATCCCGAGGCCGGCGGCGATCATCATGCGGATGACCTCCAGGTACGGGCTCTCCTGCGCCGCGGTGGGGTGCAGGCCCTGTGCGGCCAGGGCCTGATCGATCTGGCGACGGGTGGTGGAGTCCACCGGTGGCAGGATCGCCGGCCAGTCGTGCAGCCGTTGCAGTGTTTCCAGCGGGGCATCCTGGGCGCGGCCACGGGCGATCATCGGGACCAGTTCGTCGGTCCAGACGGTGTGCGCCTCGGCGTCCTTTGGCAGGTCGCCGGGCAGTGTGGCCAGGGCCAGATCGGCGTCACCGTGCATGACCGCTTCGATGCCGGCCTCGGAATCCATGAACGCGAGTTCCAGCTCCAGCTCGGGGTAACGGATGCGCAGAGCGGCCAGCGGCGCGGGCAGGCGGTGCAGGGCGATGTGGTGCGAGGTGGCCAGGCGGATGCGTCCGCGAACGACCTGGTCGAGGTCCGCCACCTGCTGCTCGATCGCGTGCAGGCGGGCCAGGATCTCGCGTGCCTCGGGCAGCAGGCGTTCGGCGACCTCTGTGGGCCGCACGCGGCGCCCCTGACGTTCGAACAGGGGGCGTTGCAAGGTGGCCTCCAGCGACTGGATGCGCTTGCTGATCGCCGGCTGGGTCAGGTGCAGCCGCTCGGCCGCGGCGGAGAAGGCGCCGGTATCGACCACCGCCACGAAGGCCTGCAGGGACTCGATGCTGAGCTGTTCCGGGCGCATCCGCCGCCTCCGTGGGATAATGACCGGCTGACTGATGCGGTGCCGAATCGTCAACCCATAACCAGAGGGAATGGTAAAGATAATAAATCGGATTTGAAAGAATATAAGGGCGGCCGCAGACTGGCAATGCGGTGGTACCGCTCGTCTGTAGGAGGCCAGCCCTCTGGCCGATTGGCCCCGACGTCGAATCGGCCAGAGGGCTGGCCTCCTACAGGGGCTTTAGCGCCCGCGGTGGCGTATCGAAAACATGGCTGGAATATCGCGGAGTGGCCGCGGGAGCAGGTGATGGCAGGCAAGACACTGTACGACAAGCTGTGGGAGGCGCATGTGGTGCGCGAGGAGCCGGATGGCTCGACGCTGCTCTACATCGACCGCCACCTGGTGCACGAGGTGACCAGCCCGCAGGCCTTCGAGGGTCTGCGTCTGGCCGGGCGCAAGCCCTGGCGCGGGGATTCCGTGCTGGCGGTGCCGGACCACAATGTGCCCACCGCCAATCGAGACCGCGGGATCGAGGATCCGGTCTCGCGCACCCAGGTGGAGACGCTGGAGACCAACGTCACGAGCCTGGGGCTGAAGTTCTTCCCGATGGCGGATGTGCGCCAGGGCATCGTGCATGTGATCGGCCCCGAGCAGGGGGCCACCCTGCCGGGCATGACGGTCGTCTGCGGCGACTCGCATACCTCCACCCACGGCGCGCTGGGCGCGCTGGCCTTCGGCATCGGCACCTCCGAGGTCGAACACGTGCTGGCCACGCAGTGCCTGTGGCAGAAAAAGACCAAGGCCATGCAGATCCGCGTGGAGGGCGAGCTGCGCCCGGGCGTGACCGCCAAGGATGTGGTGCTGGCGATCATCGGCCGCATCGGTACCGCTGGCGGCACCGGCTATGCGATCGAGTTCGCCGGCTCGGCGATCCGCAGCCTGTCGATCGAGGGCCGCATGAGCATCTGCAACATGTCCATCGAGGCCGGGGCCCGCGCGGGCATGGTCGCGGTGGACGAGAAGACCATCGAGTACGTGCGCGGCAAGCCGCAGGCGCCGAGCGGCGAGTTGTTCGAACAGGCCGCAGAATACTGGCGCACGCTGGTCTCCGACCCCGACGCCGAGTTCGACGCGGTGGTGGAGATGGATGCCGCCGAGATCGCCCCGCAGGTGAGCTGGGGCACCTCGCCGGAGATGGTGGCGCCGATCGACGGCCGCGTGCCGGACCCGGCGGCCGAGTCCGATCCGGTGCGCGCCGAGGGCATGAAGCGGGCGCTGGAGTACATGGATCTGCAGCCGAACACGCCGATGACCGAGATCCGGCCAGACAAGGTGTTCATCGGCTCCTGCACGAACTCGCGGATCGAGGACCTGCGTGCGGCCGCCGAGGTGGTCAAGGGCCGCAAGAAGGCCGACAACATCAAGCTGGCGATGGTGGTGCCGGGCTCCGGGCTGGTGAAGCAGCAGGCGGAGCAGGAAGGGCTGGACCGGATCTTTCTGGATGCCGGCTTCGAGTGGCGCGAGCCGGGGTGTTCCATGTGCCTGGCGATGAACGCGGACCGGCTGGAGCCGGGCGAGCGCTGCGCCTCGACCTCGAACCGCAACTTCGAGGGCCGTCAGGGACAGGGCGGGCGTACCCATCTGGTCAGTCCGGCGCTGGCCGCCGCGGCCGCCGTGGCCGGGCACTTTGTCGAACCGTCGGCACTGAAGGAGGCGTAAGCGATGCAGGCCTTTACCGTACACAAGGGGATTGTCGCGCCGCTGGACCGCTCCAATGTCGATACCGACGCGATTATCCCGAAGCAGTACCTGAAGTCGGTCAAGCGCACGGGCTTCGGGCCCAACGCCTTCGACGACTGGCGCTACCTGGATCCGGGCGAACCCGGCATGGACAGCTCGCAGCGCCGGATCAATCCGGATTTCGTGCTCAACCAGGCGCCGTTCGACCAGGCGAGCATCCTGCTGGCGCGCAAGAACTTCGGCTGCGGGTCCTCGCGCGAGCACGCGGTATGGGCACTGACCGACTTCGGTTTTCGTGCGGTGATCGCGCCGTCGTTCGCGGACATCTTTTTCTCCAACAGCTGCAAGAACGGGCTGCTGCCGGTGGTGCTGGACGAGGATGAGGTGCAGGCGCTGTTCCATCAGGTAGAGGCGGACCCGGGCGCGCAGGTCGAGGTGAACCTGGAAGAGATGACCGTAGCGGCACCGGACGGTACCGTGTTCCGTTTCACGCTCGACGAGGACCGGCGCCACCGCCTGCTGAACGGCCTGGATGATATCGCCCTGACGCTGCAGTACGCCGATGACATTCGCGCCTACGAAGAGCGTCAGCGCCGCGAATGGCCGTGGATGGCGGAGCACTCGCAGGGCTGAATGGTGCCCCTTGTAGGAGCCGAGCCCTCTCGGCGATCGGGCGCCACGATAGGCCCAATCGGCCAGAGGGCTGGCCTCCTACAGGTAGAAAAGAAATCCGATTGATCTGATGGTTAGGAGAGGTTTGTGAGCCGAATTCTGGTATTGCCTGGCGACGGGATCGGGCCCGAGATCGTGGCCGAGGCGCTGAAGGTGCTGGAGCGTGTGGGCGAGATCGGCGGGCTGGATCTGGAGATCGAGCAGGGGCTGATCGGGGGCGCGGCGCACGATGCGGCCGGACACCCGTATCCGGAGGCCACCCGCGAGGCGGCCCGCCGCGCCGACGCAATCCTGCTCGGCGCGGTCGGCGGCCCGCAGTACGAGTCGCTGGAGCGTGACCTGCGCCCGGAGCGCGGACTGCTGGGCATCCGTTCGGACCTGGGGCTGTTCGCAAACCTGCGCCCGGCGATCCTGTATCCGCAGCTGGCCTCGGCCTCCACACTGAAGCCGGAGATCGTCAGCGGGCTGGATATCCTGATCGTGCGCGAGCTGACCGGCGGGATCTACTTCGGCCAGCCGCGCGGGATCGAGGAGCGCAATGGCGAGCGCTATGGCTTCAATACCGCCGCCTACAGCGAATCGGAGATCGAACGCATCGCGCGGGTCGGCTTCGAGGCCGCGATGAAGCGCGGCAAGCGCCTGTGCTCGGTGGACAAGGCCAACGTGCTGGAGGTCTCGGAGCTGTGGCGCGAGGTGGTCGAGCGCGTCGGGAAGGAATTCCCGGAGGTCGAGCTGTCTCACATGTATGTGGACAACGCGGCGATGCAGCTGGTGCGTGATCCCAAGCAGTTCGACGTGATGGTCACCGGCAACATGTTCGGCGACATCCTGTCCGACGCCGCGGCCATGCTGACGGGCTCCATCGGCATGCTGCCCTCGGCCTCGCTGAACAGCGAGGGGGTCGGTCTGTACGAGCCGATCCACGGCTCCGCGCCGGATATCGCCGGGCAGGGCAAGGCCAATCCGATGGCGACCGTGCTGTCGGTCGCGATGCTGCTGCGCCACAGCCTGAACCGCAATGACCTGGCCGAGCGCATCGAGCAGGCCGTGGGGCGGGTGCTGGATCAGGGCCTGCGCACGCCGGACATCTTCGGTGAAGGCATGACGCTGGTGGGCACCCAGGGCATGGGCGATTCCCTGGTGGCCGCGCTGGAGAGCTAGGCGTTGTAGCAAATGATGCGTTTCGCTGCGCTCAACGCATCCTACGAATATCACGAATAAACAATAGCGTGAAGCTAGAACTTAAACCGGGAATGAACGATGAGTGACCGCAAGTTTGACGTGGCCGTGGTGGGTGCAACCGGCGCCGTCGGCGAGACCCTGCTCTCCATCCTGGCGGAGCGCGACCTGCCGCTGGGCAAGGTGCATGCGCTGGCCAGTGCACGCTCGGCGGGCAAGACGGTCGCCTTTGGCAATCGCGAGCTGGAGGTCGAGGACCTGGCCACCTTCGATTTCTCCACTGTGCAGATCGGACTGTTCTCGCCGGGGGCCTCGGTGTCTGCGGAGTACGCGCCGAAGGCGGCCGCGGCCGGCTGCGTGGTGATCGACAATACCTCGCAGTTTCGCTACGACCCGGAAATCCCGCTGGTGGTGCCGGAGGTCAACCCGGACGCGGTGGGGGACTACACCCGCCACGGGATCATCGCGAACCCGAACTGCTCCACCATCCAGATGCTGGTGGCGTTGAAGCCGCTGCACGACGCGGTCGGTATCGAGCGCATCAACGTCGCGACGTACCAGGCCGTCTCCGGGACCGGCAAGGATGCGATCGAGGAACTGGCCCACCAGACGGCCGCGCTGCTGAACGGCCGCCCGGTCGAGTGCAATGTGTATCCCAAGCAGATCGCGTTCAACGCGCTGCCGCACATCGACGTCTTCCAGGAAAACGGCTACACCAAGGAAGAGATGAAGATGGTCTGGGAGACCCGCAAGATCATGGGCGACGAGTCCATACTGGTGAACCCGACCGCCGTGCGCATCCCGGTGTTCTACGGCCACTCCGAGGCGCTGCACATCGAGACCCGCGAGAAGATCAGCGCCGAGAAAGCGCGCGAGATCCTCTCCGCGGCGCCGGGCATCACGGTGCTGGACAAGCACGAGGACGGGGGCTACCCGACCGCCGTCACCGAGGGCTCCGGCAAGGACGCGGTGTTCGTCGGGCGGATCCGTGAGGACATCTCTCATCCCCGCGGGCTGGATCTCTGGGTGGTCTCCGACAACGTGCGTAAAGGGGCCGCGTTGAACACGATCCAGATTGCCGAGGTTTTGATCCGGGATTACCTGTGATTTAATCCGGTAAAAGTCCGGGAAAATTCATACCCGGCAAACCGTGGCCAGGGGGCGCGGGGGCTGTCATAGGGCCCCAGGCGATGACGGGCCGCGCGGCACATTCAGGGGGGATGCGTGCGCAAGTTACTATTCGGGCTACTGCTTTTGTTGCTGGTTGCACCGGCGTCATCGAACTCGGTGAGCTTCGGTGAGGTCAGCCTGCAATCTCATCTGAATCAGGCCCTGCGTGCGGAGATTCCGCTGCGGGGGGGTGCCGCGGCCAGTGACTCGCTGCAGGTGCGGCAGGCTTCGGAAAGTGAATACCGTCGCGCCGGCATGAGCCGTGGCGGTGTGCCGAGTGACCTGAACATCCAGGTGCAGGGCGAGGGTGCCGATCGCCGGGTCGTGCTGACGACCCGGCAGCCGGTGCGCGAACCGTATGTAGGCATCCTTCTCGAGGCGCGCTGGGACGGCGGTCGTTCGATGCGCGAAGTGTCCCTGTTGCTGGACCCGCCCGACACCATGCCTGCGGAGGCTGCCGCGCCTGTCCCGCGTGACACCGAACGCGACGCCCCGGCGCGTCGCGACGCGCCTATGCCGCGCGAGGGCGAGTCCTATACCGTGCGTAGCGGCGATACGCTCTATCGCATTGTCGAGCGTGCGGGTCTTGCCGGCATGGCCGATCAGGCCATGATCGCCTTCCTCGAGGCCAACCCGGACGCCTTTGCCGATCAGAACATCAACAGCCTGCGCGCTGGTGCCGAACTGACGGTCCCGTCGCGTTCCGAACTCGAACAGCGCAGTGCATCGGAGGCGCGCGAAGAGGTCCAGCGGCAGACGCAGGCCTGGCGTGACGGCACGGTGACCGCTGCTCGCGAAGAGCCGGAACCGGACGAAACCGCCGAGGCCGAGCCGGAAGTCGAACCGGTCCCGGAAGAAGACGAGGTTGTCGCGGAAGACGATGAAGCCGTTCCCGAGGACGACGAATTGGCCGCGACGGACGAGGACGACGAGGCGGCAGTGGCCGACGACCGGCTGGAGATCGTGACCGAACTCCTGCCTGAGACAGATGAGGGCGCGGCGGCTGCCGCCGAGTCCCCCGATCTGCTCCAGGAGGCCATGCTGTCCCAGCGGGCCGAGATGGAGGGGATGCGCGACGAGATCTCCGAGCTTCGCGAGGAGCTGGGCGAGCGCGGCCGTCTCGCGGAGGTTTCGAGCGAGAACATGGCCGAGCTGGAGGAGCAGCTGAGCCAGCTGCGTGCGGAACGCAATGAACTGATGGCTCGGCTCGACCGGGCGGACGCCGAGCGCAACGCTCCGTTGCACGAGCGGATCATGAACGATCCGCTGCTGATGATGATGGCGATTGCGCTGGCGATCCTGCTGTTGCTGGTCCTGCTGGCGTTCGCGCGTGGCGGCCGCCGCGAGGTCGTGGTGGAGGAGCGTGGCCCCGGGATGCCACCGCGCGCGGACAACAGCGGTGTGCGCGCCGCGGGCGCTGATCGGAGCGGGTACGAGACGCGTGAAGTCGCCGCGGCTCGCTCAGGGGTGGCCGGTGCCGGCACGGCGGCAGCCGCCGGTGGCGCCGCAGCCGGGGTGGCGACCGGGGGCGCAGCGAGCAAGGATGATGATCAGGGCACGCAGGCCACCGATGAGCCGGAGGAGTCGGTGAGCGGGCCCGTGGTCGTCAGTTCCAGTGGCGAGGCCTCGGTGGACGATGTGCTGGCCGAAGTGGATGTATGCCTGGCCTACGGAATGAACGACCAGGCGGAGGAGACGCTGACGCAGGCAATCGAACGGGATCCGGACAACACCCAGTATCGACTGAAGCTGGTCGAGGCGCGCGTGGCACTGGGCAACGAGGAAGGTGCACGCGAGGCTGCATCCGGCCTGCGCGACCGTCTGCCGGCCGATGATCTGGAAACCCGCAACCAGCTGGCCGAGCTGGAGTCGCGTATTGGAGGGGCCGGGGATGACAGCTCGGGGCCGGTGGGTTCCCCGGGTGGTGTCGAAGGTCTGGGTGCGGCAGCCGAGCCGCAGTCCGAAGCCAGGACCGAGACTCCGAACGAGATCGACTTCTCGGGTCTGGATCTTCCGGACGCAGAAGTCGGGGCGGAGGAGATCGACGAGCCCTCCGGGCCGAAGAATGAGTCGGATTCCGGTCTGGCCTTCGATATCGACGAGACGTTCGATCAGGCTGCCGCGGAGCCGGAGGACCCGGCGAAAGCGGACGAGACTGTCGACGATTTGAACGATCTGTCATTCGATATCGACGACAGCGATCTGCCAGGTCTCGACGATCGTGGCGAAGAGACGCTAGCGGGCAGCGACATTCCGGGGCTGGATCTGGGTGAAGACGACACGTCTGCCCCGGGTTCGGAAGAGTTGCCGATGGAAGCGGACGAAGCAGCACCAGTCGGGGCGGACGAGGATAACGAGACGCGTCTGAGCCTCGCCCAGGCCTATGCGGATATGGGTGACGAGGAAGGCGCGCGCGAGTTGATCGACGAGGTCGCGGCCTCCGGCACTGACGAGCAGAAGGCGAAGGCGGAGGCGATTCGCCAGCAGCTGGACGGTTCCTGACCCGCCATCGCGTGTTCTGAAGCAGTATGCTGTCGCGATGATGCGGCAGGGGTTCGACATAGAGAGCGAAGCGGCCGGGCCGGCGTCCCTCTGGGCGCTCCCGGCCGTTTTGCTGGTGTCGGTTTCGCTTGCTACCGCGAAGCCGGTCGTGGTGCTGGCAGTGCTGGTGGGGGCCGCCGGGCTGATCTGGGTGGGGCCGTTTGCCTGGCGGCGCTGCGGGCGCCTGCTCTGGCGCCTGAAATGGTTCTACCTCTCTTTGCTGGTGTTCTTCGGGGTCTGGCCGGTCGACGCACAAGTAGATTCGGCGTTGTCCAGTCTGGTCGAGGCGCTCTGGCGCATCGGTGCGCTGGCGCTGGTGGTGGTCCTAGTGGTCTGGCTGACGGAGCGCTTCTCGCGAGGGGAGCTTGTGCGGGCGCTGTCTTCGTTTCTGGCGGGCCCTGGTGGCTGCTTTGGCACGTGGGGCGAGCGGTTCGCGCAGCGGCTGTTTCTGGCCCTTGCGCTGTTCGAGTCGGATCGGGTCGACATTGAACGGGAACGCGGGATGCTTCGTGGCGGGTGGCGCGAACGATTGCAGGGCGCGCGTGACTGGTTGATCGTGCGTCTGGACCGCGCCCTCAGTGGCGACGTTCGGGCACCAGCGATCGACGCGTCCGCCGGGCGCCGGCGTATGCCCCCCCATGGCGGTGCGGGAGCGGTGGTGTGGTTGTGGATGGTGGCCGTTGCCGTCGGCGCGATGGCCTGGTGGTGGTGAACGGGTAATGACAAGCAAGACGTCCAGAACGCGGGGCACAGACCAGGTGCCTGAAGCGGTTTGTCAGCGCTGGGCGCTGGGCATCGAATACGACGGGCGGGGGTTGCTGGGGTGGCAGCGGCAGAAGGACGGGCCCAGTGTCCAGGGGCAGCTGGAAGCAGCGTTGAGCTTCGTGGCCAATCAGCGGGTCGAGCTCACGTGCGCGGGACGCACGGATGCGGGGGTCCATGCCACGGCTCAGGTGGCGCACTTTGATACCTTGGCGGTGCGGGAGCGGCATTCCTGGGTGCTGGGGGTGAACAGTCGCCTGCCGGACGGGATTGCCCTGCGCTGGGCCGAGCCGGTCGATGACGCCTTCCATGCGCGCTTCAAGGCGTTTGGCCGCCGCTATCGCTATGTGATCGCGAATCGCCCGGTACGTCCCGCACTGGAGGCGGGCCGGGTGGCCTGGTGGCGCCGCCCGCTGGATGCTGCGCGGATGCATGACGCGGCGCAGACCTTTGTGGGCGAGCACGACTTTTCCAGCCTGCGGGCTGCCGGATGCCAGGCCAAATCGCCGATCCGGGAAGTGCATTCGATTGCAGTCCAGCGGCGGGGGTCGTACGTGATCCTGGATATCCATGCCAATGCCTTCCTGCATCACATGGTGCGCAACATCGCCGGGGTTCTCCTGGCGATCGGGGACGGGCGCGAGGCGCCGGGCTGGGCCGCGCGAATTCTTGCCGCCCGCGATCGGCGCGTCTCGGGCATCACGGCCCCGGCCGGGGGGCTTTATTTCGTGCACGTCGACTACCCGCCCGAGTTCGCTCTCCCCAGTGCCGAGGGGCCGGTGCTGGAGGGGATCCCCGGCAATGGGGCGATCTGATTGCGGGAAAGGGGGCGCGGGCTGCGCTTCTGGTAGGCTTTGTCGCTTGATGAATGAGGCCGGAGCGGGATGCGCTATCGGGTAAAGATTTGCGGGATTACGACGCCCGAACAGGCGGTGGCCGCGGCGCGTGCCGGGGCCGACGCGATCGGCCTGGTGTTCCATCCGCCCAGCCGCCGTTGTGTCGAGCCCGGCCAGGCGGCGGAGATCGCGGCGGCGCTGCCCCCGTTCGTGACGACGGTCGGGCTGTTCGTGGACCCGGAGCCGGTGCGCGCCGAGCAGGTCCTGGCCCGTGTGCGCCTGGACTGCCTGCAGTTTCACGGTCAGGAATCGGCAGCGGAATGTTCGCGTTTCGGGTACCCCTATCTCAAGGCGGTTTCGATGAGCGAGGCGGGTGATCCGCGGCCGGTGATGGACGCCCACCCCCAGGCGCAGGGCTTTCTGCTGGACAGCCACGGCGCCGGGCGCAGCGGCGGGTCCGGCCACCGGTTCGACTGGGGCGCGGTGCCCGAGGGGCTGGACCGGCCCTGGCTGCTGGCCGGGGGACTGGACGAGGATTCGATACGCGAGGCGCTGGGACACCTGCGCCCGTACGGGGTCGACGTAAGCTCCGGGGTGGAATCGGCCCCGGGGATCAAGGATGCACGGCGCATGGAGGCCTTCGTGAAGGCCGTGCGCCAATGCGAGGTGAACGAATGAGCAAGATCGACTGGGCGGCGTTCCCGGATGCCCGCGGACATTTCGGCCCCTATGGCGGACGCTTTGTCTCCGAGACGCTGATGGGCGCGCTGGACGAACTGCAAAAGGCGTACGAGCAGTACATGGGCGATGCCGATTTCATGGCGGAGCTGGACCATGACCTGCAGCAGTTCGTCGGTCGCCCCAATCCGCTGTATCACGCCGAGCGCCTGTCCAGGGAACTGGGCGGGGCTCAGGTGTACTTCAAGCGTGAAGACCTGAACCACACCGGCGCGCACAAGGTGAACAACACGATCGGCCAGGCCCTGCTGGCCAAGCGCCTGGGCAAGACCCGGATCATCGCGGAGACCGGCGCCGGCCAGCACGGCGTGGCGACCGCGACCGTGGCCGCTCGCCTGGGACTGGAGTGCGTGATCTACATGGGCGAGGAGGACACGCGCCGCCAGACTCCGAACGTCTTCCGCATGCGTCTGCTGGGCGCCGAGGTCGTGGCGGTGAAATCCGGCACACGCACGCTGAAGGATGCCCTGAACGAGGCCATGCGCGACTGGGTCACCAACGTCGACGACACCTTCTACATCATCGGTACCGTCGCGGGTCCGCATCCGTATCCGGCCATGGTGCGGGACTTCCAGGCCGTGATTGGCCGCGAGGCGCGGGCGCAGCACCTGGAGATGACCGGCAAGCTGCCGGATACGCTGGTGGCCTGCGTCGGCGGGGGTTCCAATGCCATCGGCCTGTTCCATCCGTTCCTGGATGACGAGTCCGTGGAAATGATCGGCGTCGAGGCCGCGGGGGCCGGGATCGAGTCGGGCCGGCATTCGGCACCGCTTTGTGCCGGGCAGCCGGGCGTGCTGCATGGCAATCGCACCTACCTGATGGAAGACGAACACGGGCAGATCGTCGGGACCCACTCGGTCTCCGCCGGGCTCGACTATCCGGGGGTGGGGCCGGAACACGCCTGGCTGAAGGACACCGGCCGTGCGCGTTATGTCGCCGTGACCGACGACCAGGCGCTGGAGGGCTTTCATCGGCTGACCCGTACCGAGGGCATCATTCCGGCACTCGAGACCTCCCACGCCATCGCGCATGTCCTGGAGCTGGCCCCGACCATGCGTCCGGACCAGAGCATTGTGGTCAACCTGTCCGGTCGGGGTGACAAGGACCTCAACACCGTGGCGGAACGCGAAGGAATCACGCTATGACCCGTATCGAGCAACGTTTTGCCAGGCTGCGAACGGAGAACCGCGCCGCCCTGGTGCCCTATGTGACCGCGGGTGACCCGGAGCCGGCCGCCACCGTGCCGCTGATGCATGCGCTGGTGAAGGCGGGTGCGGACCTGATCGAGCTGGGGGTCCCGTTCTCCGATCCGATGGCGGATGGGCCGGTGATCCAGAAGGCCTGCGAACGGGCGCTGCGCTACGGCACGAGCCTGCGGGATGTGCTGGACATGGTGGCCGAGTTCCGCAAGACCGACACCGAGACGCCGGTCGTACTGATGGGCTATCTGAACCCGGTCGAGCGGATGGGCTACGAGACCTTCGCCGAAAAGGCCCGCGAGGCGGGACTGGACGGCCTGCTGACGGTGGATCTGCCGCCCGAGGAATGCGACGAAGTCGCGGGGCTGCTGGAGAACGCGCAGATCGCGCCGATCTTCCTGGTGGCGCCCACGACCTCCGACGAGCGCATCGCCCATGTGGCGCGCGCGGCGCGGGGGTTCATCTACTACGTGTCGCTCAAGGGCGTGACCGGTTCGCAGACCCTGGACACGTCGGTGATCGCCGAGCGGCTTGAGGCCATTCGGCGTCATACGGATCTGCCGCTGGGTGTGGGTTTTGGTATCCGCGACGCCGAAACGGCCGGGCGGGTCGCGCGCGTGGCCGATGCCGTGGTGGTGGGCAGCGCCATCGTGCGTCTCGCCGAGGAATTCGACGGCGACCCGGCCGGATTTGCCCATGCTGCGTCCGAGGTCGTGGCGGGGATGCGCGTGGAAATGGACCGCGTGCGCGCGTCCGGCGTCGAGGCGTCGGTGTAGTAGAATGCGGCGCTCGCAGGACTGAGGGATTGAGGATGAGCTGGTTCGAAAGACTGATGCCTTCGCGCATCCGCACCGACAGCAGCAACAAGCGGGGCGTGCCCGAGGGGCTGTGGGTGCGCTGCGAGGGCTGCGACGCCACGCTGTATCGCCCCGAGGTGGAACGCAATCTCGATGTCTGCCCGAAATGCGGGCATCACCGCCGGATGAGTGCGCGGCGGCGACTGGAGACCTTCCTCGACGAGGAGGGGCGCGAGGAAATCGCTGCCCAGATCGAATCTTCCGATGTCCTGAAGTTCCGCGACTCCAAGAAATACAAGGACCGTCTGGTCGCCGCGCAGAAGTCGACCGGCGAACGCGATGCGCTGGTCGTCATGCAGGGCCAGCTGATTGGCCGTCCGCTGGTCGCCTCCGCCTTTGATTTCCGCTTCATGGGCGGGTCCATGGGCTCGGCCGTGGGCGAGCGTTTTGTCCGTGGCGCCAACCGTGCGCTGGAGCAGCGTATCGCGCTGGTGTGCTTCAGCGCATCCGGCGGGGCGCGGATGCAGGAGGCGTTGTTCTCGCTGCTGCAGATGTCCAAGACCAGCGCGGTGCTGGCGCGGATGCGCGAGGAGCGTATCCCGTTCGTCTCGGTGATGACCGACCCGACCATGGGCGGCGTTTCGGCCAGCCTGGCGATGCTGGGCGACATCAACGTGGCGGAGCCCAACGCCCTGATTGGTTTCGCCGGCCCGCGCGTGATCCAGCAGACCGTGCGCGAGACGCTGCCGGAGGGGTTCCAGCGGTCCGAGTTCCTGCTCGAGCACGGTGCGGTCGACATGATCATCGAACGCGGCGAGATGCGCCGTCGTCTGGCCTCCGTGCTGGGCATGCTGACCCACGGGCCGGCCCCCGCCCCCGAGGCGCCTCCGGTCGAGGAAGGAGAGCCGGAGGTGGAAGTGATTCGGGCGGAGGACACCGGCGAATCGGCGGACGCCCCGCGCTCTACCTGATTCCGTCCGTGCGCTACGCCACACTGGCTGAATGGCTGGCCTTCCAGGAGCGATTGCACCCGGTGGGGATGGACCTCACCCTGGAGCGGATCGCCCTGGTCGCCGACCGGCTGGGGCTGCGCGGGCCGGGGACGCCCCGTACCGTCATTGTCGCCGGCACCAACGGCAAGGGCACGGTCACCACGCGTACGGCGGCGCTGTTGCAGGCGCAGGGTCTGAAGGTCGGACTGTTCACCTCTCCCCATTTGCTCCAGTACAACGAACGCATTCGCCTGAACGGCACGCCGGCGGCGGACGCGGACCTGTGCCGGGCATTCGAGGCGATCGACCGGGCCCGGGGTGACGATTCGCTGACCTATTTCGAGTTCGCGGCCCTGGCGGCGGCCTGGCTCTTCCGCGAGGCCCAGGTCGAGGTTCAGGTGCTGGAGGTCGGGCTCGGGGGGCGGCTGGATGCCGTGAACATCTGGGACGCGGATGTGGCGGCGATTACCGCGGTGGATCTCGATCACCAGGCCTGGCTCGGCGATTCGCGCGAGGTGATCGGCCGCGAGAAGGCCGGCATCATGCGCGCGGGCCGCCCCGTGGTGCTCGGGGAGCTGTCGCCTCCGCAGAGCGTGCTGGACCAGGCTCGAGCGCTTGGTTGCCGTACTGTCCGCCTGGGATGCGATTTTGACCTGCTGGTCGAACAGCAACGGCTGGTGTGGCGCTGGAATGGCGCTCAGGTCGAGTGGAATGTCCCGCTGGCGCGCGGGCTGAGTGGTGCGGCGCTGGCGAATACCGCCACCGCGCTGGCGGTGGTCGAGTCGCTTGGCATGGGCCCCGGGTTGAGTGCAGCCACGATGGAGCGGGCCCTGAAGGTGCGCCCACCGGGCCGTCTGCAGCGCCTGAGTGGCCCGCCCGAATGGCTGCTGGATGTGGCGCACAACGCCCAGGCGGTCGCCGAACTCGCCCGCTGGCTGCGCGCGAATCCGTCGACAGGGCCGACCGTTGCGCTGGTGGCGGTGATGGCCGACAAGGATCGCAGCGCGATGTGGGGCGAACTGAACGGGCTGGTCGATATCTGGATCCCCGTACCGCTCGATCTCCCGCGGGCGCTTCCTGCCTCCGATCTGGCCGTGGAGCTGGAACAGGCGGGTCAGTCCGGGGTCCGTCCGGCTGGCGATATCCAGCAGGCCTTGAAACAGGCCGCCGAATTGGCAGGTTCACAGGGTCGTTGCGTCGTATTCGGCTCGTTTCACACGGTGGCTGCGGTCCTTGAACAGGCACCGGAGCTGGCTGCGGAGGCCTTGCTAGAGGCCCTTCCGGGCTCAGCGGTAGCGGAAGGCGTGTGACATGGCGAGGCTGAAGCGGATCATTCGCCTTGCCCGGGCGGGCGCGTGCGGCGTAAGGTCGCTGGGAAGACCCGACGCACGGGACCCCAATGCGAACATGGCATGACCACCGATAATCCCATTCGCTTTCGCCTCACAGGCGCGGTGATCCTGATCGTGATCGCCGTGATCTTTCTCCCGTGGCTGTTTGATGGCGCGGGCTACGAACACATGAGTGGTATCGATGACCCGGTCCCCGATGCCCCTACCTTCGCCGCACCCGATATCGCGCTTCCTTCCGAACGCGAGGCAACGCCTCCGCGACCCGAGCGTGAGGGAGCAGGGGAGAGCCGAATTGCTGACCTGCATGCGCTGGAGAACCGCGAGGAGGGTCGCGAGACCGCAGCTGACATGGACAACGGGCCGACCCCCGAGCCAGTGGAAACCGCTCCGGAGTCCAGGGCGATCGAGGCCGGCTGGGCGGTCCAGGTGGGAAGCTATCGGGACGGAGACAATGCGCGCGAGGAGGAGGGGCGCTTGCGCGAGGCCGGCTTGCCGGCGTTCATCGACGAGTCGGAGGCTGAAGGGCGCAGCATCTATCGAGTCAAGGTTGGACCGGTGGCGCAGCGCGACGAGGCGCAGGAACTGGGGGAGCAGCTAAAAGAGGAATTCGACATTACCGGCATTGTGGTGACCTTCCCGTGAGCATCCGGGACTGTGGAGAGGCAGGCAAGCGCCTGCGAATCGCGATTCGCTGCGGTACACTACGCAGCCTTTTCGCACCCGAAGTCCGCCGCGCGTGAACTGGATCGACCTGGTCATTGTTGCCCTGATCGTCGTATCGGGGCTTATCAGTCTGTTTCGCGGCTTCGTGCGCGAGTCGTTCTCGCTCGCCACGTGGATCGTGGGCATCTGGCTTGGGATTCGACATGCGGCGGAAGTCGCCGAAGTCCTGCCGCAGGCGCTGTCGGATGCCACTTTGCGCCTGGGTGTGGGGTTCGCGCTGATCTTCATCGGGGTCCTCATTGTGGGCGGCATTCTCGGAGTGCTGGCCAACCGTCTCGTACGCGGGAGTGGCCTGACCGGTACCGACCGCTCGCTCGGCGTAATCTTTGGTCTGCTGCGCGGGGTGGTACTGGTCGCCGTGCTGGTATTCGCTGCCTCCCTGACCTTGATGCCCGAGGAAGGCTGGTGGGAGAACAGCCGCCTGATCCCCGAGTTCGAGCGCCTGGTCGACTGGATGATCGCGCAATTGCCGGAGGGCTGGCAGGAGCAGATCGGTGAGCTGCTGGCCGACGATCCCGTCGAACCGCCTCCGGATGACCCCGCCGATGATTCGCCGGCACCGCAACCCGAACCCCCCGCTGAAGATCTCTAGTCGATCGCCTTGATGGAGCCCTGAGCCGTATGTGTGGAGTAGTCGGAATCGTCGGGCGCGGCCCGGTGAATCAGCCGCTTTATGATGCCTTGCTGGTGTTGCAGCACCGTGGGCAGGATGCCGCCGGGATCGTGACCTGCGACGACGAGGGTCGGTTGCACCTGCGCAAGGACAACGGCCTGGTGCGGGATGTATTCAACGACCAGCACATGCAGGGGCTGATCGGCAACATGGGCATTGGTCATGTGCGCTATCCGACCGCCGGGAGCTCCAGTTCTGCCGAGGCCCAGCCGTTCTACGTGAACTCCCCGTTCGGTATTACGCTGGGACATAACGGCAACCTGACCAATGCCCGCGAACTGAAACAGGCCCTGTTTGCGACCGATCGTCGGCATATCAACACGGATTCCGACTCCGAGATCCTGCTGAACGTCTTCGCGCAGGAATTGCTGCGCTTTCTGGACAACGGACTCACCGCCGACTCGGTGTTCAATGCGGTGGAGCGGGTACACGAACGTGCCAAGGGTGCGTATGCCGTGGTCGCGATGATCGCGGGGCGCGGACTGCTGGCCTTTCGCGACCCGAACGGGATCCGCCCGATCGTCTATGGCTCGCGTGAAGCCGAGGAAGGCGGGCGCGAGTGGATGGTCGCCTCCGAGAGCGCTGCGCTGGAGTCCCAGGGCTTCGATCTGGAACGCGACCTGGCGCCCGGCGAGGCGTTGTTCATTACGCCCGAGGGGGAGGTCTCGACACGCGTCTGCGCCGAGGACACCCAGCTCAACCCCTGCATCTTCGAGCACGTGTATTTTGCCCGCCCCGATTCGGTGATCGACAACGTGTTTGTGCATCGCGCGCGGATGCGCATGGGCACTGCGCTGGGCGAGAAGATCCGCCGCGACTGGCCGGATCACGACATCGACGTGATCGTGCCGATCCCCGACACCGGGCGCACGGTAGCGCTGGAGATGGCGCACGAGCTGAACATCAAGTACCGCGAGGGGTTCATCAAGAACCGCTACATCGGCCGTACGTTCATCATGCCGGGCCAGACCAAGCGGCGAAAATCCGTGCGCCAGAAGCTGAACGCGATCTCGCTGGAGTTTCGCGGAAAGAACGTGATGCTGGTCGACGACTCGATCGTGCGTGGCACCACCTCGCGCGAGATTGTGATGATGGCGCGCGAGGCGGGGGCCAGGAAGGTCTACTTTGCGTCAGCCGCCCCCCCGGTGCGATTCCCGAATGTCTACGGCATTGACATGCCCGCGGCGCATGAACTCATCGCCCATGGCAGAGACGAACAGGAAGTATGCGAGGCAATTGCCGCCGACCGCCTGATCTACCAGGACCTGGAAGACCTGCAAAAGGCCGTGCGGCGGGGCAACCGGAACATCGAGACCTTCGACTGTTCCGTGTTTACTGGCGAGTACGTGACCGGACTGCCCCCTGATTACCTCGAACACCTGGCCTCGCTGCGGGGCGAGGGCCTCGTGAACACGCCGGTGGCGGGCGAGGTGCTGGATCTGGCCAACAAGAAGTGACGAGAGAGTAGTGACATTGCCGAGTCTGCAGTGGATCGAGCCGGTCGTCGCGGCGGCACGGAAACAGGCGGGAAGCGGCGAGGGCTTTCCGGTGGTGGTCGTGCGTGTGGACCAGCAGCGCCTGTACGTCTGGGATGATGGCAAGGTGACCGATGTCTTCGATGTCTCGACCTCGGAACGGGGCATCGGCAACCAGGATGGCACCTACAAGACGCCGCTGGGGCTGCATCGCATCGCCGAACGGTTTGGCGATGGCGTGGCGCCGGGGACCGTCTTCCGCGCGCGGGCGAATACCGGCGAGATCGCCGAGATCCTCACCGGGGAGGCGGAGCGTAGCCGCCGCGACAACATTACCTCGCGGATCCTCTGGCTGGAGGGCCTGGAGCCCGGCCTGAATCGTGGAGGCAATATCGATTCCCACCAGCGTTACATCTACATCCACGGCACCGATGAAGAGGGGCGGATCGGGCAGCCCGCTTCCGAGGGTTGCGTGCGTATGCGTAACGCCGAGGTCATCGAACTGTTCCCGCGTTTGCCGACCGGGACCCTTGTGGTCATCCTGAGCGGCCCGGATTACGAGACCGGCCGTATTCTCCCCGTATAGCGCGAGTCGACTCCCGTCATCTCGGGCGGCCCATACGGTCCGCCACCTCCGCAGTTTCAGAACGGTCTAATTTTCGAACCCTTTTCAGGGGAACTCCGTCAACGTTTCGCGGTTCCTACCATAACCTGCGTTTGGCGTGCGTGAATTCCGCCCAATCGCCTGATATAATCAGGGAATTATTCCTGACAAAGGTTGTCAGGTAAGAAGGGAATTATTCCTGACCTTTATTGTCAGGAAAGATGAACGGATTCGATTCTGTGAATGGATGTCGACCTCGACACGCACGATCACGGTTTCTCGGAGGAATCAAGACATGAAACTCTCAACCAAGGGCCGCTACGCGGTGACCGCCATGATGGATCTCGCGATCCATGATCGGGTGGGACCGGTGACCCTGGCCGACATCTCGCAGTGCCAGGGCATCTCGTTGTCCTATCTGGAACAACTGTTTGCAAAACTGCGCAAGGCCGACCTGGTGGAAGGCGTGCGGGGTCCCGGCGGCGGTTACCGCCTGGCCAAGCGTGCCGACCAGATCAGTATTGCCAACATCATTACGGCAGTTGACGAGTCGGTGGACGTGACCCGCTGCAAGGGCCACAAGGACTGCCAGGAGGGCGAACGCTGCCTGACGCACGAGCTGTGGGATGACCTGAGTCAGCAGCTGTACGACTTCCTCGACGGCATTACGCTGGCGCAGTTTGCCAACCGTCCGGAAGTGCAGAAGGTCGCCCGTCGTCAGGACGAGCGACGCGGCGCGCGGCACCACTTCATCTTCCGTAACGACGCGGCCTGATAGCGGCCGAACGTCCCAGCGGCCCGGGGCTCCCGGTGCCGCTGCGCAACGCCTGAAGGCCCGACCGGATACTGAATCCGGCCGGGCCTTTTTTGTTAGTTCGTCCGCGGCAAGGGCGGGTCGGCGTCTGGCTTGCGAAGGTCGGATGCAGCCAGGCGGCGCAGGGCCGTCAGGTGTTCGGCCCGGTCGTCGTCCCGGACGGGAGCGAATCGGGCCTGGTTGTAGCGTTCGGCGAAGGTGTCGACGATGGGGGCGAGGTCGGGCCGTGCGGCCTTGACCCGCCGGGTCCAGGTGACGACGGGTTCGTGCGCTTGCCGGCCAAGCCCCGCGTGCTGTCGTTCGATACGGCGGGAGAGGCGCACTAGCAGTCGATCGGCTACATCGCGGGGGCGGCGAGGACGGCGCCAAACGCTCCAGGCCACGGCCGCGACCGCCAGCAGGCCAAAGCCGACACCCAGTGCCGTGACGATGTGGCGCCAGTCCGTTGCGTCGAGCCCGAAACGGGCGAAGAGTTCACGCTGGCGCTCGGGATCGAATGCCAGCACCCAGCTCTCCCAGCGGAACCGGGCGAAGTCGCGCCAGTCTTCCAGGCCGAACCGGAGTTGCTGCATCCAGCCCAGCCCGTCGCGGCGCAGGAAATCGGGCACCGATTCGCCCTCGCCACCGGTCAGGCCGCCGATGCCGGCCTCGATACGCTCCGGCGCAATCGCCGCAGTGGGATCGACACGAATCCAGCCCTCGCCATCCAGCCAGACCTCGTTCCAGGCGTGTGCGTCGGCATTGCGCAGGCGCAGGTATTCGCCCCGCTGCATCCATTCACCTCCCTGGTAGCCAGTGACGACGCGGGTCGGGATCCCCGCCGAGCGCATCAGCACGGCGAACGCGGAGGCATAGTGCTCGCAGTACCCGGCCTGAGTCTCGAACAGGAACTCGTCGGTGGCATCCCCCTCGAGGGTCGGGGGCTGGAGCGTATAGCGGTAGGGGGCAGCGGCGAAGCGATCAAGGGCGGCCTGGATGATCGCGCGATCATCGTCACCATGCGTGGCCCGCCAGAGGGCGACCTCGGCACGGGCCCGGGGAGCCGCACTGGGCGGTAGCTCGAGGGCCTGTTCACGGGCGGTGCGGCTCAGGGCGTCGTCACTGCCCGGGGGGTGGGCGAGATCGGCCTCAGCCTCGTACTGGATGCGGTTCACGATGCGTCGATCGCGCACGACCTGGTGATTGTCGCGGTACTCGGCGTTGTCCGGCAGCGAAACCGGATAGTCGAGCACCGGGAGGTAACGCACACGGGTGGGCTCCAGCGTCGCGGTGTAGGCCACTACCTCGTCCGGGTCGCCGGGCTCGGGCAGCTCGATACTGGACTCTCCGCCCTCGGCCTGCCAGCGGCGGCCGTCAAAATCGGTCATCACCAACGCGCGCCAGTACTGGGCCCGAGATGGAGGCACGGGGCCGTGGAACTGGACGCGCATCGCGGTGGTTTGGTCCTGCAGCAGCTCCGCGATGTCGCCGGGATTCAGCTCGCCGGAGAGGGCCGTGGTGGCCACTTCGTCACGCTGCGGGTCGCCCCACAGTGGTCCCTGTACGCGCGGGAAGGCGACGAACAGGATCAGCATGAACGGGAGGGCGTGGACGATCATCCAGCCGGACTGCCTTGCCAGGTGCCGCCGCTGGAGGGTACGCCCGGCATGCACCTGGATCAGAGCGGCGGTGAGCAGCCAGGCCGACAGCAGGGACCATGCGGCGATCAGCAGCGACTGATCGAAGAAATAGGTGGTGACAACTACGAAGTAGCCGAGGAAAAGCCCAATCACGATATCCCGCCGGTTGCGGGTCTCGAGCAGTTTGAGGGCCATCATGACCAGCAGCAGCGCGGTGCCTGCCTCCTGCCCGAACAGGGTCCCGTACTGCAGAAAGGTCAGCCCCCCCGCGAACGCGGCCAGAAGGGCCATCACGCCAAGGGAAGGGGGATTGCGGTCACGCAGATGGAGCCAGGTGCGCAGCAGGACGGCGGCCGCCACGAGCAGCGTCACCCACGGTGGCTGGTGCCAGGCATGCGGCAGCGCGGCCACCGGCAGGGCCAGCAGGGCGAGTTCCAGGCCCCGTAATTCCGGTGAGTGGGTCCGGCCCGCGCGGTTCACTTCTTCGTTCCCGTGGTTGATTCCTTGATTGGCAAGGGGATCGGCTCGAAGCGGAATTCGGCGAGGGCGCGCAGGCCCCGTTCCCTTTGTGCCGGGCCCTGCCCGGGCGGGAGCGTCTGGTCGGGCAGGCGCAGCCCCCATGCGCGGCCCTCGGCCTCGGCGGCCAGGATCTGATGGCAGAGCATGGAAAGGCGAGTCTCGGTGTCGCTGGCCGGCATTGCGGACCAGTCGATCCAGAGCGTGTCACGGCCTCCCGCGACCGTCTCGCGGATGTGCAGCTTCCCGGTGCGCGCCAGGGCCTTCCAAAGGATCCGGCCGGGCGGGTCCCCGGGCCGGTACGGGCGGATGTGATCGGGGGTGGAGGCATCCTGACGCCGCTGGGCGTCGGCCTCGTCCCCGGGCCCTGCATGGGCGGCGCCCGGGTCGACGGGCTGTGGATACACAAGGATCTCGGTGTTCAGGCCAAGCCAGGTCCAGGCACTCAGGATGCCGAGCGGGTATCGGGTATCCAGCCGCTGGCGGGGCAGGTGGTAGATTCCGCGGCCGAGTGCCGGAAGGGTCAGGCTGGCCGTTTGTTGTCCGCGGGCGGGGACCGCAACCGGTTCGCTCGTGTATCCGCCGATACGCAGGTGCAGGGCCTCGCGGTCGCGGCCCCGCGTATCCGCCAGGCGCAGCGAAATCGTCAGCGGCTGGCCCGCGAACGTCGGCGTTGCGGGCAACGCCGAAACCTTGAGCCCGAGCAGGTTGCGATGGGTATACCAGATGGCGTTATGGCCGATCCCGACCAGGAGAAAGGTCAGCAGGAACGCCATGTTGTTGGAGTAGTTGATCGCCCCCAGCAGCATCACGCCGAGGATCGCCAGCAGGGTGTAACCGGCCCGGGTCGGCAGGATGTAGATGCGGTCGCGACCGAGCGTGACCTCCGAGCCGTCGTCGCGGTGGCGTCGCGTGACCCAGCGGATCACGCCTTCCCGCAGGCGATGCCCGTGCGATCGGAAGCGCTTGTGCAGGGCTAACGAACCGGCACGCATTCCAGCAGCCGTTCCACCGTGCGTGCGGGGGTGTCCGGCTCGCGGGCTCGGACCCGATGGCCGGCCACGGCCGGCAGGACGTCCGCCAGGTCGTCCGGGGTCACGTAGTCACGCCCGTCCAGGAAGGCGTACGCGCGCGCGGCGCGCAGCAGGCCGAGGCCGGCGCGTGGCGAAAGCCCGTGGACAAAGCGTGCCCGGTCGCGGCTTGTCTGGATCAGGTCCTGCAGATAGTCCAGTACTACTGGTTCGGCGTGGACCTGGGCGATTCGGGATTGCCAGCCCTGAAGGTCTTCGGGTGTCACGATCGCGTCCGGGGCGGGATGAGCGACGGGTGCTGGCGCGGCGCCACCGCGTTCGAGCAGTGCGCGCTCGGCGCGGGCATCGGGATAGCCCAGCTCGATGCGCATCAGAAAGCGGTCCATTTGCGATTCCGGCAGGGGATGCGTACCGACCTGCTCTTCGGGGTTCTGCGTGGCGATCACGAAAAACGGTTCGGGCAGCGGGCGGGTTGCGCCCTCCACACTGGCCTGGCGTTCCTCCATCGCCTCGAGCAGGGCGCTCTGGGTCTTGGGTGGCGCACGATTGATCTCGTCGGCCAGGAGCACCTGGGTAAAGATTGGTCCGGGGTGAAAGCGGAATTCGCCGGAACCCTGCGCGAATACCGAAACGCCTAGGACATCGCCGGGCAGGAGATCGCTGGTGAACTGCACGCGGCGGTAGTCGAGGTTCATTGCCGCGGCCAGTGCGTGCGCGAGGGTTGTCTTGCCAACGCCCGGCTGATCCTCGATCAGCAGGTGGCCATTGGCCAGCAGGCAGGTCAGCGCCAGCCGGACCCGATCCGGTTTGCCCAGCAGGATGTCGTTCAGTGCGCTTTCGACCTGGTGGAGAGCTTCGTTGGCCGCGGGCATTGGGCTCCTCGTGGTGGATGGTGTCGGGTGAAAAAGAGGCAGACCGATCAGCGTGATGCGTGGGAGATATTTAAGCCCCGCTTCGCGTGCCGGGTGAGTTTGCGGCTACCATGGCCGCAATTGCCCCACGAGCGACAGTATGGACAAGCCGGCCGCCGATTCGGGCCAGACGTTTCGCTATGATGCCACAGCCTCGCCGGATGCCCGCCTGCATCTGACGGGTCGGCTGGACGTGCATGCAGTGGAGCGGGTCTGGTCGCCTCTGCGCCGCCGCGCCCGTGAGCTGGCCGAGGGTACGCAGGCTGCGGTGACGCTGGATGTCGGTGACCTCGAGTATTGCGATGGTGCCGGGGCGGCGTTACTCCATGCCCTGGAGCGCGACATCGAGCGAGCGGGGCGCAAGGTGGAGCTGGTGGGTGTCCAGGGCCTGGTGGAGGAGCAGCTGACCCCGTACCGAGAGCTGGAAACCGTAGAGCCGGCGCGTCACGAGACTCGTGGGGGACTGCTGGCCCAGTCGCTCGAGGCCGTGTCGCGCGTTGGGCAGGCGGCCTATTCGCAGTTCGGGTTCATTGGCGAACTGACGCGGGCCCTGGGTTCGGCGCTGTTGCATCCCCGACAGGTTCGGTGGGGCGATACCTTCCGGGTCGCCGAGGCGGCTGGCTTCCAGGCGCTGCCCATCGTGTCCCTGATTGCCTTCCTCCTGGGCGTGATCCTGGCGTTCCAGTCCGCGATCGCGATGCGCCAGTTCGGCGGCGAGATATTTGTCGCCAATCTGGTGGCCGTGTCGCTGTTCCGCGAGCTGGGGCCGTTGATGATGGCAATACTGCTGGCCGGGCGCTCCGGGGCCGCGTTCGCCGCCGAGATCGGCACGATGAAGGTGAACGAGGAGGTCAACGCCCTCAAGACCATGGGGCTCGACCCGGTGCGTTTCCTCGTCCTGCCCAAGGTGCTGGCCGGCATTGTCGTTGCGCCGCTGCTGGCCCTGTACGCGAACATGATTGGCCTGCTGGGGGCTGCGGTGGTGATGCAGGGGTTCGGGATCCCCTGGACTGCGTTCTTTAACCAGGTGACGGTGGCGCTCAGCCTGTCCGATCTCTTTTCAGGGTTGTTCAAGGCCGTGATCTTCGGCCTGCTGATCGCGGGCGTAGGGTGCCTGCGGGGGTTGCAGACGGCGAGCGGTGCGGCCGCCGTTGGTGTCTCGACCACCAGCGCCGTGGTCACATCGCTCGTCCTGATCGTGGTGTTCGACGGCCTGTTTGCCGTCCTCTTCTACCACATGGGGGTGTGACGGGTGACAGGCGTGGAGCCGGTGATCAAGGTACGGGACCTCACCCTGGGGTTCGGTGACATGGTGCTGATGCGGGAGATCAACTTTGATGTCCGGCGAGGCGAGATCTTCGTGATTCTGGGGGGCTCGGGGAGCGGCAAGAGTACACTGCTCAAACACATGATCGGGCTCTACGCGCCGATCGAGGGCAACATCTGGATTGCCGGGGCGGACATCACGGCTGCCGAGGGCAAGGCGCGGGAGGCGATCCTCCGGCGGGTGGGCGTGATGTACCAGATGGGGGCCTTGTTCGGGTCCATGACGCTGCTCGAGAACGTGAGATTGCCGCTGGAGGTCCATACGGACCTGCCGCGCGAGGCCATGGACGAGATCGCCAGGGCGCGCTTGCAGCTGGTGGGGCTGGGCGAGTTCGTGGAGTTCATGCCCTCGGAGATCAGTGGCGGCATGCAGAAACGCGCGGCGATCGCACGTGCGATGGTGCTGGATCCGGAAGTACTGTTTCTGGACGAGCCCTCGGCCGGGCTCGACCCGATCACCTCGGCGGGACTCGACCGGCTGATCCTGCGCCTGGCGCGCAGCCTGGACATGACGATCGTGATTGTCAGCCACGAACTGGCCAGTATTTTTGCGATTGCCGACCGGGTGATTATGCTCGACAAGGAGAGCAAGGGCATCGTTGCCGAAGGGAACCCGGCGACTCTGCGTGACACATCCGATCACCCGTGGGTGCAGCGTTTCCTCCAGCGGGCCGATCCGGCCGACTCCGAAGAGAGATCTACATGAGTGCCCGACAACATTTCCGCCTGGGGCTGTTCATCGTCGGTGGCCTGGTGGCGCTGGTGGTTGCGCTGATGATCCTGACTGCGGGCAATCTCTTCCGCGCATCGATCCCCATCGAAACCTACATTGACGCGTCCGTCCAGGGGCTGGAGGTTGGCGCACCCGTGAAGTTCCGAGGGGTAACGATCGGCGAGGTTACGCACCTTGGCTTTACCTCGGTGGAGTACGAGAGGGACGTCGATCCGCGCGAACGCAAGCGCTACGTCATGGTCCAGGCGCGCCTCTGGCCAGACCGCTTTGCCGCTGGGGCGCGCGAGCAGGAGTTCGAACCGGAGATCCTGAAGAACCTGGTGGAGGCCGGCCTGCGTGTGCGTATCGCGGCACAGGGCATCACCGGCATGAACTATCTGGAGGCCGACTTCTCCGACCCCGAGGAACACCCGCCGCTGGAGCATGACTGGCAGCCGCGCTCGCTCTACATCCCGTCGGCCCCGAGTATCGCGGTGCAGTTCATGGAGTATGCGGAAAACCTGCTCAAGCGGATCGACGGGCTGGACATAGAGGCGATCGTCGACAATTTGAACACCTTGCTGGTGACCGTGGATGACACCGTTTCGGCGCTTGATACCGAGGGGTTCAACCGGCGGACAGACGAGCTCATCTCGGAACTGGAACAGACGATGCGGACCGCGGATCGGGTGATGCAGTCCGTGGAGGCGCTCGTAGAACATCCCGATACCCAGGCCCTTCCAACCGAAACCCGCCAGGCGATACGGGAGCTTCGCCGTACGGCCGAGGCGGCCGATGTCGAAGGACTGATCGAGCGCATGGACTCGATGGTCGCACGGCTCGATCGGGGCATGGATGTCAGCGAGTCGAAACTGCTGGAGACGCTGGACGAGCTGCAAGGGGCCATCTCGGGTCTGCGCAGTCTGTCGGATGATGTACGGCGCAACCCGGGGGGCGCGCTGTTCGGCGCCCCGCCACCCCGCAGTCGCATGGACGAGGAATGAGCATGAACTGGTGGAAAGGCCCATCCCTGATTCTGGCAATCCTGTTACTGGGCGGCTGCACGTTGCTGCCGGAGCGCGAGCCGGTGGAGCGCGCCTGGTACCTGCTGGAGCTGCCGGACGAGCCCGCCGCACGCACGGCGGAAGAGCCCGTGGCGGTCGAACTGGGTTCGGTGCGGGTTGCCCCGGCCTACGCCGGCAATGGCCTGGTGTACCGGCTGGGCAACCACCAGTACGAGTCGGACTACTACAACGAATGGTTCCTGAAGCCGTCGGAACAGGTGGAGCAGCTGCTGCGCGAGCGCTGGACGCGAAGCGGGGCCGCGCTGGAACTCGTGGACAACGCGTCCGCGGTGCGCGAGCAGGGTCGCCCCGCCGTGCGCGTGCATGTACTGATCACCGCCCTGTATGGGGATCTGGAAGCGGTGACGGGGATTGAGTCCAACGGCCCGGGTGCGTCCGGGGTCGGGCACATGGGCCTGCGCGCGCAGCTGACTCAGGGCGAGCGCAGCCGCCTGGTGCATCTGGAATCGGACCAGGCCCTGGAGCGGCGCTCCGCGTCCCAGCTGGTGGCGGCGCTGTCCCGTGCCACGGCCGAGGTGCTGGCCGATCTGGAAGACGCGATTCTGGAAGATGCGGAGGCCATGCGTGATGACTGATGTCTTCGACTTTGCAGTACCGGCGGCGGATGGCAGCGAACAGCCTCTGGGCACGTATCGCGGAGATGTCCTGCTGATCGTCAATGTGGCCAGCGAGTGCGGCTTTACGCCGCAGTACGAAGGGCTGCAGGCGCTCCATGAGCAGTTCGCTGGGCGTGGTTTTCGCGTCCTCGGATTCCCCTGCAACCAGTTTGGGGGGCAGGAACCCGGTGACGCGGAGACCATTCGGGCCTGTGGCGCGCGCTTCGGGGTGGCGTTTCCGGTGTTCGCCAAGATCGAGGTCAACGGCGAGGGGGCGCATCCGCTGTACCAGCACCTCAAGGAGAAAGCCCCCGGTGCGCTGGGTACGCAGGGCATCAAGTGGAACTTCACCAAGTTCCTGGTTGGCCGCGACGGGTCGGTACTCGACCGATTCGCCCCCCGGCGCAAGCCGCAGGACCTGGTCGACGCGATCGAACGCGCGCTCGCCGTACCGCGCCCGGACGATGCCGGCTGAGCTCGAGCGCGAGCCCCGGACTGTGGAACCGGGCGATCGAGGCCCGGTGCCCACAGAACCGGGTGCGCACGCGTACTGGATGGATGCCGCACTCGTACAGGCCGAGCGGGCAGCCGAGGCAGGCGAGGTGCCGGTGGGCGCGGTGCTGGTGGATGCGGAGGGCTATTGTCTCGCTGCCGCCCACAACGCCCCGATCAGCGAGCATGATGCCACTGCACATGCCGAGATCAGGGTTCTGCGCGCGGCGGGAAAACGGTGTTCCAACTATCGACTGACAGGCACCACGCTTTATGTCACGCTCGAGCCGTGTTCGATGTGCGCGGGAGCCATAATCCATGCGCGGGTGGGGCGGCTGGTATTCGCGGCTTCGGACCCGCGCACAGGGGCCGTGGGTGGCGCGATTGACCTGCTGCATCATCCAGCCCATAACCACCGGCCGGAATGCATCGATGGTGTCGCAGCGGAGCGTTCTGCCGCCCTGTTGAAGGATTTCTTTCGTCTCCGTCGAAAGCGTTAGATCTGCGTGATGCCCGGGCGTTGCCCGGCGGCACGTTGGGGCGCAGAATCAGATCAATATGAGAAGGCGTTCACGTTTTGAGTCGATGGCTTGTACGCGAGCGCCGGGATTCTGTGTCCAGCCGCCGGGGTGTACCGATTAGCCAGCCTTCTTCCAATGATGATCGCGGGGATCCGGTCCTGGATTCCGGTCCCGAGAGCGGGCCGACGGGTGATACGGACGAGCGCGAACGCGTCCCGGTGTTCGATGCGGAGGGTCGCGCCGACACGCTGCTCGGCGGACTGATCCTGATAGCCCGGATGCACGGGCTGCGCCTGACCCCGGACTCCGCACGTGCGGGCCTGCCGCTGGATGACGGGCAACTTTGCCCCTCTCTGGTACCGCGGGCGGCACAGCGCGCCGGTCTCACGACGCGTACGGTCACCCGCGATGCGCGCGGCCTGAAGGACGATCTGCTGCCCGCGTTGCTGCTGCTGGACCAGAACGAGGCGTGGGTGCTGGTCGGCTGGAACGACGACAAGAGCGTGGCCAGGGTGATCGACCCCGAGTTGGGTGAGGCGGTCATCGACGTCCCGCTAAAGCGGCTGAAGGAACGCTACGCAGGCCGGGCCATCTATGTGCGGCCCGAGTTCCGCATGGATGCGCGCGCGCCGCGTGTCTCGAAGGAGAGCAAGGGGCACTGGTTCTGGCGGGTCATTCGCGAGAACCGTCCGCTGTATCGCGACGTGCTGATCGCGGCGGTGATGATCAACCTCTTCGCGCTGGCGATGCCACTTTTCGTGCTGAACGTTTACGACCGCGTGGTCCCGAATCACGCGACCGAGACGCTGTTCATGTTTGCGGCGGGTGTGGTCATCGTCCTGATCGCGGATCTGATCCTGCGCACCATGCGCAGCCACTTCGTCGACAAGGCGGCGATGCGCGCGGACGTCAAGCTCTCCTCGCACATCATGGAACGCGTACTCGGGCTCCGTATGGAGAACCGTCCGGCCTCGGTCGGCTCGTTCGCATCCAACATTGGTGCGTTCGAGTCAGTGCGCAGCTTTATATCGTCGGCGACGATCATCGCCTTTGTGGATCTGCCGTTTGCGCTGATGTTCATCGCCATTATCGCGTTGATCGCCTGGCCGCTGGCGATTCCCGTGGCGATCGGCGCGCTGCTGCTCCTGCTCTACGCGACCGCGATCCACCGCAAGCTGCACGCACTCGCGGAAGAGAGCTATCGGGTGGCGGCGCAGCGCAACTCGACCCTGGTCGAGAGCCTGACAGGCGCCGAGACGCTCAAGGCCCTGGGCGCGGAGGGGCGGGTACAGGCGACCTGGGAACGCGCCACGACGCACCTCGCGCGAACCAATGCACAGAATCGCCTGCTGACCGCGAGCGTGACCCACACGGCGATGTGGGCACAGCACACGGTCGGTGTCGCGATCATCGTGCTCGGCGTGTTCCTGCTGATGGAGGGGGAACTCTCCATGGGCGGGCTGATTGCCGCCTACCTGATCTCCTCACGGGCGATGGCGCCCATCAGTCAGACGGCCGGGCTGCTGATGCAGTATCACCAGGCCTCGACCGCGCTCGGCTCGCTGAACGACATCATGGCACTGCCCGTGGAGCGCCCGGCCGATTCGCACTTCCTGAGCCGCGACCGGTTCGAGGGCGCCATCGAATTTCGCAATGTCAGCTTCGCGTATCCCGAATCCGCCACGCCGGCGCTGCAGGGGGTTTCCCTGAAGATCGAGCCGGGCGAACACGTCGCCGTTCTGGGTCGCGTGGGCTCGGGCAAAAGCACGCTGGCCAAACTGATCATGGGCCTTTATCAGCCCAGCTCCGGGGCGGTGCTGGTGGACGGGATCGACGTGCGCCAGCTGGACCCGGCCGAACTGCGGCGGTCACTGGGCTACGTGGGTCAGGAGGTCACGCTGTTTTACGGGAGCCTGCGCGAGAACCTGGTGGCCGCAGATCCGCTGGCCAGCGACGAGGCCATCCGCAAGGCGATTGCGATCTCCGGCATCGAGGATCTGATCAACACTCATCCGGAAGGTGTTGATTTGCAGGTCGGGGAGCGCGGTGGCCGGCTGTCGGGCGGGCAGAAGCAGAGTGTCGGCGTGGCGCGAGCGGTGCTGCACGAGCCCAGCATGCTGCTGATGGACGAGCCGACCAGCTCCATGGATAACTCCACCGAGCAGGGGATGAAGCGCCGGCTGGCGGAGTTCACCCAGGGGCGCACCACCGTGATCGTCACGCATCGGACCTCGCTGCTGGAGCTGGTCGACCGGATCATCGTGCTCGACCAGGGCCGTGTGGTGGCTGACGGACCGAAGGAGCAGGTGATCCAGGCTCTGCGGGAAGGCCGGGTAGGCAAGGCGCAGACATGAGCAAGCGCACGCGCAAGGACGGCGAGGGTTTCGAGGCGCTCGGCCGCGGCATGGACCAGGCCGGGAAGGTGGGCGCCCCGATGGTCGACCGGATCTTTCGCCCCTGGCTGACCCGGGGAGGGGGCGATCATCGCGACTGGGCCTCGGACGCTGACTGGACACAGATTCAGGAACGTCCGATTCGCGCTCGCGCGCTGCTCTACGGGATCCTGATCACGCTGGGCCTGCTGGTTTACTGGGCCTCGGTCGCCGAGATCGACGAGGTGGCCCGGGGCGACGGACGGGTGATTCCTTCGCAGAACCTGCAGGTGCTGCAGTCGATGGATGGCGGTGTCGTGTCCGAGGTCCTGGCGCGCGAGGGGGATATCGTGCAAGAGGGCGATGTGCTGGTGCGCGTCGACCCGACCCGTTTCCTGTCCGATCTCGGCGAGGTACGCGCCAGCGAGTTTGCGTTAAAGGCGCGCCGCGCACGCTTGATGGCCCTGTTGACCGAGACGCCGTTCCTGATCACCCCGGACCTGCAGGAAGGGCCTTCGGCCATCGTGGAGCAGGAACAGGAGCTTTACGAGGAGAGCCTGGAGGAGATGCGCTCGCGGATCCGGATCGCCGAAGAGCAGTTGCGGCAGCGGCGCGAGGAACTGAACGAGGTTCGGGCGCGCCGCAGCCAGGCCATCCGCGCGCTGGACTTGGCCAGTCGCGAACTGGAGGTGACCGAGCCGCTGGTGCAGAGCGGGGCGGTATCCGAAGTGGAGGTGCTGAGACTGCGCCGTGAGGTCTCCAATGCCCGCGGGGATCGCGAACAGGCCACGGCCCAGATCGCCCGGCTGGAGGCCGCGATCGAGGAGGCGGAGGAGAAGATCCGCGAGGTACGACTGAATTTCCGCAACCAGTGGCGTTCCGAGCTGGCGGATACGCTGGGACGGCTGCAGGAGCTGGCCGAGGGCGCCGAGGGACTGGAGGACCGCGTCCGGTTGTCCGAGGTGCGCTCGCCGATGTCCGGGATCGTGCAGCGCATGTTCATTACCACGCGCGGGGGCGTTATTTCGCCCGGGCGCGAGGTGGCCGAGGTCGTCCCGCTGGAGGACGAGCTGCTGATCGAGGCGCGGGTGTCCCCGCGCGACATTGCCTATCTGCGCCCAGGGCTGAGCGCAAAAGTGAAGTTCACCGCCTATGACTTCGCCATCTACGGAGGCCTGGATGCCACCGTGGAACATATCAGCCCCGATACCATCACTGACGACGACGGCAACACCTACTACAAGGTCCGCGTGCGAACCGAGGAGACCGGGTTCGACGAGGAGCATCCAATCATGACCGGGATGGTCGCCCAAGTGGACATTATGACCGGGCGGCGCACCATCCTTCAGTACCTGCTGAAGCCGATCCTCCGCGCGGGCGATCTGGCTTTTACGGAGCGCTGAACGACATGCAGATCTTCATGATGGAACGTGGGTCGCGGCCGTCGCCGCGCTGGACAGAGGCCTTCCCGGATGCCCGGGTGCTGAGTCCGCCGTTTCCGCCAACGCTGCCGGAGGGGACCGAGGCCTGCTGGATCGGTACGGACTTGGCCGACTGGGAGGAGTACGTCAAACAAAGGACGCTGGTGCATCGGGTGGTCGTGCACTCGCGCCACCCGTACGACGAAGAGGGCATCCGAGCCTTCGACGCGGGGGCCCACGGGTACTGCCATACGCTGGCCAACGTGGCCCAGTTGCGCACGATTGCCGCGACCGTAACGGGTGGCGGGCTGTGGGTCGGCCCAGACCTGATGACCCGCATGATTCGTACGGTTCGCAGCGCGCAGCCCCGCGACCCGGAAACACCCCCGGAGGGTTTCGAGGATCTCACCCCGCGCGAGCGCCAAGTGGCGCTCTCCGTTACGACGGGCGCGAACAACAAGGAGATCGCGCGCCAGCTCGGCATGACCGAGCGCACAGTCAAGATGCACTTGGGCTCGATCTTCAAGAAGCTCAACGTGGACGACCGCGTGCAGCTGGTCCTTCACCTGACTCGCTTGCGCGAGTCCCAGCCGACCGTCTGATCAGCGTCTCCCCAGGCGCGTAACTCCCCTCCAGCGGCGGTGATGCGATTCGCTGCGCTCATCGCATCCTACGTGACGCTACCCCCCCCTCGTTTGATGAGGGGCGTAGATACCGTCTTGCCCTATGAGGTGCAAGGCGTGTCATTTCGGGGTTGATACGGGGTTTGCGACTTGAGGACGCCGAAGGCGATGTGCAGGAGCTTGCGCATGGCTGCCCCGATGGCAGCCATCTTGGCCTTGCCCCGCCTCAGGAGACGGTGGTACTGGTGCCGTACGTCCGGGTTGTGGCGGG